>NZ_JBMAIQ010000010.1:0-298228 GCF_048573875.1 Rhodococcus sp. SB1D | reverse complement strand
TTGTACGTGTGCGCCGGCAATCCATCGAGTGAATCAGTGACGTGCGAGCGAATCACTCGCCACTCCTGCTGCCTCAGGGCATGCCCGCGGGCTTCCTCCACTTCGCTCCACTCGGCCCTCCACTTTCCTCCACCCTGGTCGAACTGCAACGCACGACCAGACCTCGTCCCGCTCACGTCTATTCGAAAACCGCGCTTGTACTGCGATTTTGTGTGGGGGAGCAACAGATCGTGGCGTAAAGGGTCGATCTGACGGCGGTGTGGGCCGGGACACGGTTACAAATTTCCCCCACGTCTCCCCACCTGCGCTGACCTGCTATTTATCAGCAAATGATGCTGAATAGGGACCATGTGCTCCTTGTTTGTGGGGGAAAGTGGGGTACTGTGGGTTCGGGCGGAGAGCTGAAGCACGATCCGCTCGATAGGGAGGGTTTCAGCGCAAGCTCGCAGGAGGTGTCGAGTGTTCCTCGGTACCTTCACGCCGAAGCTCGACGACAAAGGTCGGCTCACGTTGCCGGCAAAGTTCCGAGACGAACTGGCAGGAGGATTGATGATCACCAAGAGTCAGGATCACAGCCTCGCCATCTACCCCCGGGACGAGTTCGTCAAGCTTGCTCGAAAGGCAGCGGCAGCTCCACGCAATGATCCGGCAGCTCGGGCGTATGTCCGTGCTCTGGCCGCCGGCACAGATGAACAGCACGCCGATGCCCAGGGGCGAATCACCCTCTCGGCTGATCATCGGCGTTACGCAAACCTGTCCAAGGAATGCGTAGTGACCGGCTCCGTCGATTACCTCGAGATCTGGGATCTAGCAGCCTGGGAGAGGTATCTCGGAGACAACGAAGAGGACTATTCGCAGGCAACAGGCGAATCTCTCAGCGAGATCGTCTAGGCGAAGAGCCCCCGGCGAATGCCGCGAGGCCTCTGCCCGGAAAGACCCTGACGCACTTCCCCAGCGCCAGGTTCTCCTTCGGGCAGGGACCTCGAAGCATTCGCCTTCTCGAACAGTCATCGCCTTCTCGGAAAGTCAGCACCTTTTCGAAAAGTCATCGGAAATCATGAAAGTAGGAGCCGGAGCAATCATGGTGGATCACGAGGTGAACGAACCCTCGGATGCCGATGGCTTCGCGCACGTCCCTGTACTTCTGCACCGCGCCGACGATCTTCTCGGCCCTGCCATCACCGCCGTCGGTGACGGTGGAGCGGGCGCATACATGATCGATGCGACGTTGGGGCTCGGTGGCCACTCCGAATTCTTCCTGGGCAAGTACCCGGGCCTTCACCTCATCGGTCTCGATCGCGACACCAACGCACTCCGGATCGCTTCCGAGCGTCTGGCGCCATTCGCGGACCGAACGACGTTCGTGCACACCACGTATGACGGGATCGAGGACGCGCTCGAACAGGCAGGTCTGCCGTCGACGGAGTCGGTTCACGCGATCCTTTTCGATCTGGGTGTGTCGTCGATGCAGTTGGACGAAGCCGACCGAGGTTTTGCGTACTCGATCGACGCTCCTCTCGACATGCGGATGGATCAGACGGTCGGGCTGACCGCGGCAGAGGTCCTGAACACTTACAGTCACGGCGACCTTGCTCGCATTCTGAGCACGTACGGCGAAGAACGGTTCGCGGGAAAGATTGCGTCCGAGATCCTTCGGCAGCGTGAGCGTGAACCCTTCACCACCAGTGCAGCTCTGGTCGAATTGCTGTACCGAACAATCCCGGCAGCCACGCGGCGTACGGGGGGACACCCGGCCAAGCGCACCTTCCAAGCGCTGCGGATCGAAGTCAATGCCGAGTTGGATTCGCTTCGTGCAGCCGTTCCTGCCGGGCTCGACGCACTGGCAGTCGGTGGGCGAGTGGTGTTCATGTCCTACCAGTCGCTCGAGGATCGAGTTGTGAAGGCGGAGTTGGTTCCCCGCTCGAAGTCCACCAGTCCTGAAGGACTACCGGTCGAGTTGCCGGGTATGGGACCGGAGTTCCGCATTCTCACCCGTGGCGCAGAACGTGCGTCAGAGCAGGAAATCGAAGAGAACCCACGATCAGCTCCGGTGCGTTTGCGTGCCGCAGAACGCATTTCCAGGAGGCGGGCATGAGTCGTCAGGGCAAATCCGGTGCAGCGCAACGTGCATACGACAAGCGCACCGCACGGGCGGCAGGCCGGACCGGAACTGTCGCTGCTGCCGGCCCGTCTATCTCTCCTCGGGCGATGCTCAAGGGGAGAGTGCCGTTCGTGGCCTCCGTCATCGGACTTCTGTCCATCGGTCTCGCGGTGACTCTGCTGCTGACCACTCGCGCTGCCGAGGATTCGTACCAACTCAGTGATGCACGTGCATACAACCAGTCTTTGGTCGAGCAGAAAGCAGCGCTCGAACGTGACTTCCAGTCGCGTAACTCGGCTCCGGAGTTGGCAAATCAGGCAAGCGCTCTCGGCATGGTCCCCGCCAAGGACCCAGCACGACTGGTAGTTCATCCGGACGGTTCGGTCGAGGTCGTCGGAACGCCGACTCCCGCGACTGCCGGAGCTATGCCGCCGCTCGATGCGCCCACATCGGTGCCCGCACCGACTGCGACACCCCCGCGCACCACAACGCCGGTTGCTCCCGGAGCCACGCCGAGCGTTCCGAATAACACGCGAAACCTCGCGCAGAGTGAACAATTGGTTCCTGTGATCCCCACGACGACAGCACCCGCCACCACGACGGCGGTGCCTGCTCCGCCTGAGGAACGTCGGTGAGTCAGAACTCCCGTAACAACCCCGGTCGGCGTCCGCGCCGCTCGGCCACCGCCTCATTTCCGTTTCGTCAGCGAGTCGGTCGTATCACCATGTGTGGTGCGCTCGCCGTTGCGGCATTGCAGCTCTTGTGGATTCAGGGAATCGACGCGCCGAGTCTGGCTGCGGAATCTGCCAATCAACGAACCACGACCCAGGTCGATCCGGCTGTACGTGGCTCGATAACCGATCGCAACGGAAACCCCCTCGCCTTCACCATGGAAGCCAAGGCGCTGACTTTCCAGCCGGTGCGGGTACGCAAGGAACTCGAGGAAGCGCGCGCCAAGAGCATCGAGCAGGGAGCCGAGGGTGACAAGCAGGCGCCGGAAGTGAGCGATCGCCTCGCCGAGATCGCCGCCGGAATCCACGCCAAGCTCGGCGATACCGTTCCGGAAAAAGATCTGCTTCAGAAGATGAACAGCAACGAGACTTTCACGTACCTCGCGCGCAGTGTGGATCCGGCGGTTGCTGCCGAGATCTCGGACAAGTTCCGGGAGGTCGGCCTCGAGCGTCAGGACATCCGCGAGTACCCCGGTGGCTCTCTGGCCGCGAATCTCGTCGGCGCGACCGGCTGGGACGGGCACGGTTTGCTCGGTCTCGAAGATTCGATGGACTCCACGCTCGCCGGAACCGATGGATCCGAAACGTACGACCGCGGTTCCGACGGCGCTGTGATCCCCGGTAGCTGGCGTGACAAGCAACCGGCAGTCAACGGTTCGGGTGTCGAGCTGACCATCGATTCGGACCTCCAGTTCTACGTTCAGCAGCAGGTCCAGATCGCCAAGGACAAGTCGGGCGCAAAGAACGCTTCGGTTGTGGTCATGGACTCCAAGACGGGACAGGTGTTGGCCATGTCCAACGACAGCACCTTCAACCCCGCAATCGGCATTGACAAGAACGCGCCGACAGCCGAAATGGGCAATCCGTCGGTCAGTACGCCGTTCGAGCCCGGATCGGTGAACAAGATCGTCACCGCAGCAGCGGCCATCGAGGACGGTAAGACAACTCCGGACGAAGTTCTGCAGGTCCCGGGCAGCATCACGATGTCCGGTGCCACAGTCAAGGACGCGTGGGATCACGGTGTGGCCCCGTACACCTCTACCGGTGTGTTCGGAAAGTCCTCGAACGTCGGCACCTTGATGCTCGCTCAGCGAGTGGGCGAGGATCGCTACGCAGACATGCTGAACAGGTTCGGCCTCGGACAACGCACCGACGTCGGACTTCCCGGCGAGAGCGCGGGCAGCGTTCCGAGTCGCGACCAGTGGTCCGGCGGAACCTTCGCGAACCTGCCGATCGGGCAGGGTCTCTCGATGACAACCCTGCAGATGACCGGGATGTACCAGGCCATTGCCAACGACGGCGTGCGAATTCCTCCGCGGATCGTGAAGTCGACTGTCGACTCTTCCGGCACGCGGACCGAGACGCCGCAGCCCGAGGGCGTCGAGGTGGTCAGCGCCCAGACAGCGGCGACTGTTCGGGACATGTTCCGGTCGGTCACTCAGGAAGACACCGGCAACCAACGAGGAACCGGTGTTGCCGCGGGCGTCGAGGGATACCAGGTCAGTGGAAAGACCGGGACCGCGCAGCAGGTGGATCCCGCGTGCAAGTGCTACTCCAACTCCAACTACTGGATCACCTTCGCGGGAATCGCGCCTGCGGACAATCCTCGATTCGTGATCGGAATCATGCTCGACGCACCGGTTCGCGGCGTGGACGGCGGCGGCGGTCAGTCGGCGGCACCGTTGTTCCACAACATCGCGTCGTGGATGCTCCAGCGTGACAGTGTCCCGATGTCGCCGGACCCCGGTCGCAAGTTGGTGTTGCAGGCGGACTGATTGCGGTGTGTCGGTTTCGACACGGTCTTCGGGTGAATCCCGGACACGGTAATCTCAAACGTCGCAGTAACCTCATTCATCGCAGTGCGCCGAACTTTGCTTGCGTTGCGACCGCCATAGACAACGACCGCCATAGACAACGACCGCGATAGAACAACGACAATTGCCAGGAGTCGAGTGACAGTGCCGAATCGTTTGCAATCGTCGAACTCGGACGGCGCTCCCGGGACGCGTCCGACACAACCGGTTGCTACCGCGATCACGGCGCTCTCCGAACTGTCCGGGGCTCGCCTCGAATGGGTGGGGCAACCGGGATCACAGTCCTCGGAGGTCGTCGTCAAGGGGGTCGACCTGCGTGCGCAGGGAATCGTGACCGATGACCTCTTCGCCGCTCTGCCCGGTGCACGGACCCATGGCGCTCAGTTCGCCGTCGACGCTCTGGGGCGCGGTGCGACCGCGATCTTGACCGACGAGGCCGGCCTCGAACTGATCGAGGCCGCGGACAAGGCGCCTGACCGGTCCGTCCCAGTTCTCGTTCATCCGAATCCGCGGGATGTGCTCGGTGAGATCTCCGCGGAAATCTACGGCCGGCCCTCGGAGAAGATGCAGGTCGTCGGCATTACCGGTACATCGGGCAAGACCACGACGTCGTACTTGCTCGAAGCTGCGATTGCCGGAGCCGGCCGCAAGCCCGGCCTGGTCGGGACCATCGAGACTCGAATCGACGGCCGCCGGGTGCCCAGCGCTCTGACCACGCCGGAAGCTCCGCAACTGCATGCTCTGTTCGCCGTGATGGCAGAGCAGGGGATCGATACCGTCGTCATGGAGGTCTCCAGTCACGCTCTTGCTCTCGGACGCGTCGACGGCATCCGCTTCGACATCGGCGCGTTCACCAATCTTTCGCAGGACCACCTGGATTTCCATCGGGACTTCGAGGAGTACTTCCAGGCCAAGGCTCGGTTGTTCGATCCTGAGTCGACGGTGCGAGCCGAGCATGCCGTCGTCTGCGTCGACGACGTGTGGGGTCGACGGATGGCCGAGTTGGCCGCGACCGACGAGAGCGACGCGGTGACCACGGTCTCGACCTCGACGGCCGAGGCCGAGTGGACGGTCGGCGCAGTCGAGGTTGCCGAGGACGGCTCGCAGACCTTCGAGTTGGTCGGGCCGGACGGACAGTCGTGGCCAGTCTCACTTCGTCTCCCCGGGCGATACAACGTGGCCAACGCTGCGCTGGCGTTGACCGTCAGTTTTGCTGCGGGACTCGACCCGGACGCGGCTGTTCGAGCGCTCGGGACCGTGGACGTCCCGGGGCGAGTTCAGCGGATCGACCGGGGGCAGAGCTTTCTCGCCGTGGTCGACTACGCCCACAAGCCGGCAGCGCTCGAAGCCGTGATCGCCACGCTGCGCGACCAGGTTCCCGGCCGAGTGGCCGTGGTGGTCGGTGCGGGCGGTGACCGCGACGCCGGCAAACGGGCACTCATGGGTGAAGCGGGTGCGCGAGGCGCAGACCTGCTGATCGTCACCGACGACAACCCACGCACCGAGGATCCGGCGAAGATTCGCGCTTCGGTGATGCAAGGCGCCATGGACGTGCCCGAATCCGAACGCGGCGAGGTTCGCGAAGTGGGGGACCGGGCCGCCGCGATCGAGCAAGCAGTCCGGTGGGCACAGCCAGGAGATGTCGTCCTGGTGGCAGGCAAAGGCCACGAAGTAGGTCAAGAAATCGACGGGGTCAAACACCTGTTCGACGACCGCGAGGTGTTGGGCGAAATGATCGGCCGATTCGCGATCAACACAGCACATGGAGGCAAGCAATGATCCCGATGACGCTCTCTCGGATCGCCGAGATCGTCGGAGGAACCCTGCACGACGTCGACGATTCGTCGACGCAGGTGACTGGAACCGTCGAATTCGATTCGCGCAAAGTAGCTCCAGGTGGGCTCTTCCTCGCCCTACCCGGAGCGCGTGTCGACGGTCATGATCACGCGGAAGCGGCGGTGGCAGCGGGCGCTGTGGCGGTGCTCGCGGCGCGGCCGGTCGGAGTTCCGGCAATCGTCGTTCCATCGGTGCCGAACGACGGTCCCAGTGCAGTGATGCTGCTCGAACACGACACCGACGGGTCCGGAGCCGCGGTCCTGCATGCCCTCGGCCTTCTGGCCCGAGCAGTCGTCGACGAACTGGCAACTGATGGCACACCGGCCGATGGTGGACTGACGCTGGTCGGTGTCACTGGTTCTGCCGGCAAGACCTCGACCAAGGATCTGATAGCAGCGCTGCTGCGCGAGTGCGGCGAGGTGGTTGCGCCCCCCGGGTCGTTCAACAACGAATTGGGTCTGCCGTGGACAGTGCTCCGCGCCGACGAGAAGACCCGCTTCCTCGTTCTCGAGATGTCGGCCCGTGGGGTCGGTCATGTCGGCGAACTGACGAAGATCGCGCCGCCGAAGATCGGCGTAGTTCTCAATGTGGGCACTGCCCATCTCGGTGAGTTCGGTTCGCGTGAAGCGATCGCGGTCGCCAAAGGTGAACTGGTGGAAGCACTCCCGTCGGCAGCCGACGGTGGAGTTGCGGTCCTCAACGCCGACGACCGCATGGTCGCCGCAATGGCGAGTCGAACCAAGGCCCGGATCGTATTCGTCGGCCAGTCGGAAGACTGCGACGTTCGGGCGACCGACGTGGTTGTCGACGACCAGGCCAGGGCTTCCTTCACACTGAACTGTTCACAGGGTTCTGCACGTATTCGCCTGGCCGTTCACGGCGAACACCACGTGAGCAACGCCCTGGCCGCGGCGGCCGTCGCACTCGAGAACGGCCTCGCGGTTACAGACATCGCACGTGTCCTCGAGGGCACGAAGGCAGCGTCCGCGAGGCGGATGGAAGTCACCGAGCGCGCCGACGGCGTCACCGTCGTCAACGACAGTTACAACGCCAATCCCGATTCCATGCGCGCTGCGCTCAAAGCGTTGGTGTCCATGGCGCGATCGGATCGGCACTTCGGTCGCCGTAGCTGGGCTGTGCTCGGAGAGATGGGTGAGCTCGGACCGGAATCAGTTGTCGAGCACGACGCGATCGGTCGCCTGGCCGTCAGACTCGATGTCAGCAAGTTGATCGTCGTCGGGACGGGCCGCACCTCGCGTGCGATGCATCAAGGAGCAGTGATGGAGGGGTCGTGGGGTGACGAGTCCGTCGTCGTGCCCGACGCAGCTGCGGCAATCGCCATTCTCGAAGCGGAACTCGAACCGGGCGATCTCGTCCTGGTGAAGGCGTCCAAGTCGGTTGAACTGTGGACGGTCGCCGAAGCGATTCTGGCCGCAACGCCCAGCGACAACACCGGTGACGCGAACACCGATGGCGAGAACGGCGGGGATTCGCAGTGATCCAGATTCTTCTCGCCGCAGGCATCGCGCTGGCGGTCTCCATCATGCTCACGCCGATTCTGATCAAGGCGTTCTCGAAACAAGGTTTCGGGCAGGAGATCCGAACCGAAGGTCCAGCCAGTCACCAGGCCAAGCGCGGCACGCCGACAATGGGCGGCGTCGCGATCCTGACCGGAATCTGGGCCGGCTATCTCGGCTCACACCTCATCGGTCTCGGCATGGACAACGCGGAGGGGCCATCGGCGTCCGGCCTACTCGTTCTCGGTCTGACCACCGCGCTCGGTGGAGTCGGTTTCCTCGACGACTTCATCAAGATCCGCAAGCAGCGCAATCTGGGACTGAACAAGACAGCGAAGCTGGTCGGCCAGTTCGTCGCTGCCATTGCCTTCGGAATCCTGGCCCTTCAGTTCCGCGGTGACGACGGGCTGACTCCGGGCAGTGTTCATCTGTCGTACGTCCGCGACATCGCCACCGTCTCACTCGGTTCCGTGGTCTTCATCGCCTTCTGCTACCTACTGGTCAGCGCCTGGTCCAATGCCGTCAACCTGACCGACGGCCTCGACGGATTGGCCGCCGGAGCGATGAGTTTCGTTCTCGGCGCCTACGTCATCATCACGTTCTGGCAGTTCCGCTACTCGTGCGAGACGAATCCCGGTAAGGGTTGCTACGACGTCCGAGACCCGCTCGATCTCGCGGTGCTCTGCGCGGCCGGCGCCGGCGCGTGCATCGGTTTCCTCTGGTGGAATGCCGCACCCGCCAAGATCTTCATGGGCGACACCGGTTCTCTTGCCCTCGGCGGCATGCTCGCCGGATTGTCGATCACCACCAGCACGGAACTGTTGATGGTGGTCATCGGTGCACTGTTCGTCGCGGAGGCCGCGTCGGTGGTGATCCAGGTAGCGGTGTTCCGGTCCAGCCGACGGCGGGTCTTCCGAATGGCGCCGTTCCATCACCACTTCGAACTCGCCGGGTGGGCTGAAACCACGGTGATCATCAGATTCTGGTTGTTGGCAGCTATTGCGTCGGCTATCGGATTGGCACTCTTCTACAGCGAATACCTCGCAGCGCTCGGAGGCTGAAAACCATGACCAGCTCAGCGGATTCCGAGAACGACCTGTCCTGGCTCCGCGGTACGCGAGTGCTGGTCGCCGGTGGGCGGGTGTCCGGTCAAGCGACCATCGAACCTCTCGTCGCCCTCGGTGCTGTCGTGACGGTTGCCGATTCGACCTTGGACTTCGCGGAGCGCTGCGCGGAGCTCGGCGCGGGCATGGTGACCACCACCTCGATCGAGGATGCTCCGGATTCGATCACCGAGTACGGGCTCGTCGTCACCAGTCCCGGCTTTCGGCCGGATGCACCGATCCTTGCAGCCGCCGCCGGTCACGGGATTCCCATCTGGGGAGACGTCGAGTTCTCCTGGCGCGTCGACCACAGCGGGCACTTCGGCACACCCCGTAAATGGCTCGTCGTGACGGGGACGAACGGAAAGACCACGACGACGTCGATGCTGGCCTCGATTCTCGACGCCGCCGGAGTTGTCGGCCGAGCCTGCGGAAACATCGGGCTGCCGATACTCGACGCACTCGCCGAGACGTCGCCGCGCGTGGAGTACCTCGCTGTCGAACTGTCGTCCTTCCAATTGCACTGGGCGCCTTCGGTGCGTCCGGATGCCGGCGTGGTCCTCAACGTCGCCGAGGATCACCTCGACTGGCACGGCGGAATGAGCGCGTACGCCGAGGCCAAGTCGCGGGCGCTGAGCGGAAAGGTCGCGGTGGTCGGCCTCGATGACGCGATCGCTTCCGAACTGGGAACTCGCGCAACTGCAGACATTGTCACCGGGTTCAGATTGGGTGAACCGGGCGAAGGGGAACTGGGTGTCGAAGCGGGACACCTCGTGGACAACGCATTCGGCGATCACGTCCGCTTGGCCGAAGCAGCGTCGATAGATCCCGCCGGCCCGGCAGGCGTCATGGACGCGCTGGCCGCCGCCGCCTTGGCGCGGGCACTCGGATTCGAGGCAGACGTCGTCGAACGCGGTCTGGCCGCACACAAGGTCGGCCCACACCGAGGGGCGCTGGTCGGCCGTGTCGGGTCCGTTGTGTACATCGACGACTCCAAGGCCACCAATCCGCACGCAGCCAGACCGTCGATACTCGCGCACGATCGCGTCGTCTGGGTTGCAGGCGGTCTGCTCAAGGGAGCCAGCGTCGACCAATTGGTGAGCGAAGTCGGCCCTCGACTCTCCGGCGCTGTCCTTCTCGGGCGTGACGCTGGTGTGATCGAGGACGCGCTCGCGCGACACGCACCCGATGTTCCCGTGGTGCACGTGATGTCGGGGGACGATGCAGTGGTGAGCGAAAACAGCAGCAACTCGACTCTCACCATCCGGCTGCCGTCGGGTGCCGACGCGGATGCCGTCATGGCCGCAGTGGTAATCGAAGCTGCCGAGTTGGCGTCCCCCGGTGATGCAGTTGTACTCGCCCCGGCCGCCGCGTCCTTGGACATGTTCGCCAGCTACGGACACCGTGGTGACAGCTTCGCCGCCGCCGTAGCCGCATTACCCGATCCGTTCACGGATTCGCCTGGCCAAGCCGGGAACTTGCTATGACCAAGGGTCCCAAGACCCGAATCGGTGCCTGGTTGGCGCGGCCGTTGGCGTCGTTCCACCTGGTGGTGACGATTGCCACGATGTTGACTGTCTTGGGGCTCGTGATGGTTCTGTCGGCGTCGAGCGTCGAGCAGTACGTGTCCGGTGGCTCGGCGTATTCGTTGTTCACCCAGCAGTTGATCTTCGCGATTCTCGGAGCTGTGCTCTTCTACGTCGCGCTGCGGATCCCGGCGAGAGTGCTCCGGCAGTATTCGTTTCCGCTGTTCGTCGTCGTGCTGATCATGCTGGTACTCGTCCTGATTCCGGGAATCGGCACAGAAGCGCAGGGCGCGCGTCGCTGGTTCAACGTCGGCGGGTTCTCGGTGCAGCCCTCGGAAATCATGAAGGTCGCGTTGGCGATCTGGGGCGCCCATCTGTTGGCTTCGCGGCGGCCGGACGACCGATCCGTGAAGTCGATCCTGATTCCGCTCGTGCCCGCAGCAATGCTGGTCTTCGCGCTGGTCGTCGCGCAACCGAACCTCAGTACGACCATCGCATTGGGAATCATCGTCGGGGCCCTGCTGTGGTTCGGTGGGCTGCCACTGAAGCTCTTCGGCTCGATCGCGGTGACGGGCGTCGTCGTGGCGGGCGTGCTGGCGATGACGGCCGGTTATCGTTCCGATCGAGTTCAAGCCTTCTTCAACAAGAGCGACGACCTGCAGGGCAACAACTATCAGGCCAAGCAGGCTTTGTATTCGCTCGCCGACGGGGGCCTTTTCGGACGCGGACTCGGTCAGAGCGTCGCCAAGTGGAACTACCTACCCAACGCGCACAACGACTTCATCTTCGCGATCATCGGCGAAGAGTTGGGATTTGTCGGCTGCGCAGTGGTGATCGGTTTGTTCGCTGTATTCGTCTACACGGGATTGCGGATCGCAGCCCGCAGCATCGATCCGTTCTGGCGGCTCCTGTCGGCCACTGCAACTACCTGGATCGTCGGCCAGGCAATGATCAACATCGGTTACGTCATCGGACTGCTGCCGGTGACCGGACTCCAGTTGCCCTTGGTCTCCGCCGGCGGTTCGTCCTTGGCGATCACATTGTTCATGTTCGGTGTCATCGCCAATGCAGCGCGCCACGAGCCCGAAGCAGTTGCCGCTCTGAACTCCGGGCAGGACGGCAAGATCTCGAAGTTGCTCAGACTGCCGAAGCCCGTGCTGTACCACCCGCCGTCAGGGGGCCGGCCGATCCGTCGACCGAAGCCCGCACGGCAGATCGAACCGGCACGCGGACGCGACGGCCGGCGCGCGATCGAGACGGGCGATCGACGCAAGCGGGCAGATCAAGGTGCTCGCCCTTCCTCGGATTCCAACCGAGGTGCGGCCGCTGGGTCACGGAAGCGCACCGCGGGAGGGCAGAATGGTCAGCGTCGGCAGGCGCCGACACGTAGGGCACAAGATCCACGAGAAGTTCGAGAGCGAGGAATTCGTAGGTGAGCGGCAACAAATCGGCTCTGTCGGTAGTGGTGGCAGGGGGAGGCACGGCTGGTCACATCGAACCCGCACTTGCTGTCGCGGACGCGGTCAAGGCCGCTGCGCCCGACACCAGAATCACTGCGCTCGGGACGGCGCGTGGTCTCGAAACCACCTTGGTGCCGGCTCGCGGGTACACGCTCGAGCTCATTCCCCCGGTTCCGCTTCCTCGTAAGCCCACGATGGATCTCGTCAAACTGCCGACACGCATCCTCGCCTCGGTGCGCAAGACCCGTGAGGTACTCGATTCCGTCGACGCCGACGTGATCGTCGGTTTCGGTGGTTACGTCGCGCTTCCGGCGTATCTTGCCGCACGTGGCGGTGTTCTTCGGCGCCGCCGCAAGATTCCGATCGTCATCCACGAGGCGAACGCCAGTGCCGGCATCGCGAACAAGATCGGTGCTCGCCTGGCGACGCGGGTGCTTGCTGCTGTTCCGGGTTCCGGAGTGAAGAACCGCGGCGATCAGGACGCCGAGATCGTCGGCATCCCGGTTCGCGCGTCGATCGCCAATTTCGATCGAGCGGGACTCCGCTCGCAAGCTCGCGAGTACTTCGGACTACCTCAGGACGGTCCCGTTCTGCTCGTCTTCGGCGGATCGCAAGGCGCGAAGTCGCTCAACGACGCGGTGTCCGGAGCAGCGGAAGAACTGGCGAAGGCCGGGATCTCGGTCCTTCACGCACACGGACCCAAGAACTCTCTCGAAGTCAAGCAGTACTCGGAGACGGCACCGTATGTGGCTGTTCCCTATCTTTCGCGGATGGATCTCGCGTATGCCGCAGCCGACGCGACTATCTGTCGTTCGGGCGCGATGACGGTCGCCGAGGTCTCGGCGGTCGGACTACCGGCCGTCTACGTTCCGTTGCCGCACGGCAATGGTGAGCAGGAACTCAACGCGAAACCCGTTGTCGCAGCGGGCGGTGCGATCATCGTCTCCGACAACGAGCTCACGCCGACGTTCGTCGCCGGTACCGTCGTCCCGATGCTGAGCGACAGCGCGCGCCTCGACAAGATGAGCAGTGGTGCTGCCAACGTCGGGCACCGCACCGCGGCAACCGAGATCGCACGGATCGTGCTCGACATCGCGGCAAAGGAAAACGCCGTCCAGGAAAACGCAAGGGGAAACCGATGACCGCGCTGCCCGCCCACCTCGAGCGAGTACACATGGTCGGAATCGGCGGTGCCGGTATGTCCGGCATCGCTCGAATTCTGCTTTCCCGCGGGGGCCTCGTCTCGGGTTCGGACGCCAAGGAGAGCCGAGGAGTCCTGGCGCTCCGTGCACGCGGGGCGCAGGTCCGGATCGGCCACGACGCCGATGCTCTCGACCTGCTGCCGGGTGGTCCGACCGTCGTCGTCACGACGCACGCGGCTATCCCGAAGGACAACCCGGAACTCGTCGAGGCCGCTCGCCGCGGAATCCCGGTGATTCTTCGGCCGGCTGTCCTTGCATCACTGATGCAGGGCAATCGCACGTTCCTGGTTTCGGGTACACACGGCAAGACGTCGACGACCTCGATGCTCGTGGTCGCCCTGCAGCACTGTGGTTTCGACCCTTCGTTTGCCGTTGGCGGCGAACTCAACGAAGCGGGAACGAATGCCCATCACGGCAGCGGTGACGTCTTTGTCGCGGAGGCGGACGAGAGTGACGGGTCGCTGCTGCAGTACGACCCCAACGTGATCGTCGTGACCAACATCGAGGCCGATCACCTCGACTATTTCGGGAGTGTCGAAGCGTATGTGAAGGTGTTCGACCATTTTGTCGACAAGTTGCGTCCGGGTGGGCTCTTGATTGCTTGCCTCGACGACCCGGGATCGGCGGATCTCGCGAAGCGAATCGTGGCCTCGGGCCGTACGGACATCCGGGTGCTCGGTTACGGATCGGCAGACGCGCAGGAGGTGGAGGCGGGCACCGCCTTCGAGCCTGTCGACGGTGTCGAGGTCGGAGTCCGACTACTGGGCTTCCATGCGCACGACGTCGGGGGAGTCCTGCAGTTCCACCTGGCGGGCGAGAGCGCCGCGCGAACCGTGCGGATGGCAGTGCCGGGTCGTCACATGGCGCTCAACGCACTTGCGGCTCTACTGGCTGCCCGTGACGCCGGCGCCGAGACGGAGGAGATCGTCGAGGGGCTCGCCGGATTCGGTGGCGTACACCGCCGGTTCCAGTTCACCGGCCGCGAGCGTGGTGTCCGGGTGTTCGACGACTACGCCCACCATCCGACCGAAGTTCGTGCGGTTCTCGGCGCGGCGGCGGATCTGGTTCGACCGGAGGACGATTCGTCGTCGACCAATTCGGCGGCCGGACGCGTGATCGTGGTCTTCCAACCTCATCTCTATTCACGCACCGCCGCGTTTGCCGAGGAGTTCGCGCAGGCGCTGGACTTGGCCGACGAGGTTGTCGTTCTCGATGTCTACGGCGCGCGCGAAGAGCCGATGCCGGGCGTCAGTGGTGCGCTGGTCGCTCAGTCGGTCACGAAACCTGTTCACTATCAACCGGATCTGTCACAGGCGCCGAAGCAGGTGGCGGCGTTGGCTCACCCCGGCGACATCGTCATCACGATGGGTGCGGGTGACGTGACCATGCTCGGCAAACAGATCCTCGATGCTTTGCGTTCGGCGCCGCATCCCGCGCCGCGATGACACCCGACGCACGAAGTCGGCGCGGGCGTCGAGATCCTCGAGCCAGACAAGCCACCAGTACGCGTCGGCGCAGTACTCGCACCGAATCGCGATACTCGACGCGGTCGACGGAGCCGGCTCCCGAACCCACACCGACTCGTAAGTGGTTCAAGCGACCGCTGATCGTGGCGCCGCTGGCAATCGTGCTGGTGGTGGGAATTGCGTTGACGGCTTGGTTGTCTCCGGTGCTCTCGGTCCGGGGCACCGAAGTTCTCGGTGCGACGACCGTCAGTGAGGAACAGATCCTTTCGCTCCTGGCCGTACCGACCGGTCAGCCGTTGATGCGGGTAGACACCGGCGCCGCCGCCGCACGTGTGGCGACGATTCCGAAGGTGGCCTCGGCTCGTGTGCAGCGCATGTATCCGTCGACTATCCGCGTCACCGTCACCGAACGGGTACCGGTCGTCTTCGTCGACTCACCTGAGGGTGCACACCTGCTGGACGAGAAGGGCGTCGACTTCGAGATGGGCGTCCCGCCGCCCGGGGTTCCGCGTCTGGTGACACCGACGCCCGGGTGGAACGACGAGCCGACGCTTGCCGCGCTCGAGGTGTTGTCGGTGTTGCCGCCGGATCTGAGATTTCAGGTGGGAGAGATTGCCGCTCGGTCGATTTCGAGTGTCACGCTGACTCTGCTCGACGGTCGCGTCGTAAACTGGGGCGGTGTCGAGCACTCGGATCGTAAGGCTGCTGTCACGCTTCCGCTGTTGACCCAACCGGGGCAGACGTACGACGTGTCCAGTCCCGATCTGCCGACGGTCCGATAGCGCACGGTGCAGCCGTGCGTCAGTGCGCAGCAAATACTTCGGTGTGTCTCGGCGCGCCTAATGGCGGAACGCGACGACGGTGCATAGCGTTTCGTTTCAGATCGAATACTTGACATAACTCTAACCCTGTGGTTGAGGTTTAGGGTTGTTCTCGAAGAGCATGAAGCTACAAAAACAGCAGTAACAAAGACAGCAGCACTGACAAGCAGCGTGAAACACGACACGGAAGGCGAGAGCCGATGACGCCCCCGCACAACTACCTCGCCGTAATCAAGGTCGTCGGCATCGGCGGCGGCGGCGTGAACGCAGTCAACCGCATGATCGAACAGGGACTCAAGGGAGTCGAGTTCATCGCGGTCAACACGGACGCGCAAGCCCTTCTGATGAGTGACGCCGACGTCAAGCTCGACGTCGGTCGTGAATTGACCCGTGGCCTCGGCGCCGGTGCCGACCCGGAAGTGGGTCGCAAGGCAGCCGAAGATCACAAGGACGAGATCGAAGAGGTCATCAAGGGCGCCGACATGGTGTTCGTGACCGCAGGCGAGGGTGGTGGCACCGGAACCGGTGGTGCCCCTGTCGTGGCAAGCATCGCCCGGAAGCTGGGCGCACTCACCGTCGGTGTCGTGACGCGACCGTTCTCTTTCGAGGGCAAGCGTCGTGGGGGACAGGCGGATACCGGAATCCAGGCGCTCCGCGAGTCCTGCGACACGCTGATCGTCATTCCCAACGATCGCCTGCTCCAGCTGGGTGACGCGGCCGTCAGCCTGATGGACGCGTTCCGCAGCGCGGACGAGGTTCTCCTTAACGGCGTCCAGGGCATCACCGACCTCATCACCACTCCGGGTCTGATCAACGTCGACTTTGCGGACGTCAAGGGTGTCATGTCCGGTGCCGGTAGTGCGTTGATGGGAATCGGTTCCTCGCGGGGTGAGGGACGCGCGATCAAGGCGGCGGAATCCGCGATCAATTCCCCGCTCCTCGAAGCTTCGATGGAAGGCGCCCGCGGCGTGCTTCTGTCGATCGCCGGCGGTAGCGATCTGGGTCTGTTCGAGATCAACGAGGCGGCTTCGCTGGTGCAGGAAGCTGCCCACATCGACGCCAACATCATCTTCGGAACGGTCATCGACGATTCACTCGGTGACGAGGTTCGTGTGACGGTCATCGCTGCGGGATTCGACGGAGGAGCTCCGGCTCGTCGTCCCGTGGAGTCGACCGCGCAGGGACGTGGAGCTATCGGCGCCGGGCGCGCGGGTGAGGTCGGCCGGTCACCGGTGGCCGCCGAACCTGCTGGCGAGCAGCCGATTTCCGCAGCGCGCGAGACCACCGGTTCGGGCAGCTTGCCTCCGATCGGTGGCCCACGCCATGCGCCGGTCCAGGAAGACGAGGGCGACGACGACGTCGACGTGCCGGTCTTCATGCGTCGCTGACGTAGGGCTACAAACAGTTTCGAGAACAGGGTGCCCGGAATTTCTGGGTACCCTGTTCTTGACTGGATGTCCGGTCACGTCTGAGCCGGACGACAACTTTCGACGTTTGTGAGCACACTTATCTTGAGTACCGAGAAGTCGACCACCCGCACCCGCATTCGCCGCGTCGTGACCAGCCGAGCCGGTGGTGTTTCCGCGTCACCGTACGAGTCGTTCAATCTGGGCGATCACGTCGGAGACGATCCGGCAGCCGTCGATGCGAATCGCCGACGTCTGGCACGCGAAATAGGCGTCGAGCCTGACCATCTCGTGTGGATGGAACAAATCCATTCGCGCAACGTCACTGTCGTGACGGAACCGACCGACGAAGTGATTCCGGCGACGGATGCTCTGGTCACCACTGTTCCCGGCCTGGCGCTCGCCACCCTCAGTGCAGATTGTGTTCCCGTTCTGCTCTCCGACGAGGAGGCCGGTGTGATCGCGGCCGTTCATGCCGGACGGATCGGTGCCCGCATCGGTATCGTCCCGCGCGTCCTCGCGGAGATGGTGCGTCAGGGCGCGGACGTTTCGCGTATCGGCGCCTTCCTCGGTCCGGCTG
The DNA here is from genome assembly GCF_048573875.1 of Rhodococcus sp. SB1D. Lineage (NCBI taxonomy): Bacteria > Bacillati > Actinomycetota > Actinomycetes > Mycobacteriales > Nocardiaceae > Rhodococcus > Rhodococcus sp. SB1D. The sequence goes on along the minus strand of NZ_JBMAIQ010000010.1, from coordinate 280,665 downwards.
CGAGCGGTCGCCAGTACGAGGTTCCCGCTGCGATGCGCGCGGACGTGGAAAAGCACTTGCCGGGCAGTGCAACTCGCACCGAGAAGGGCACGCCGGGGCTCGATCTGCGTGCGGGACTGCGTAAGCAGTTGCTCGCCGCGGGTGTGTCCGGTGTCGCCGAGGACCCGCGGTGCACGATCGAGGATCGCGCGTTGTTCAGTCATCGCCGAGAATCTCTGACCGGGCGTCAAGCTGCAGTGATCTGGATGGAAGCGCCCGCAGCGCAGGAAACCGTCTAGGCAGAAATGCGCGAGACGGAAATGCGGCTGACAGAAATATCGACGGCACTCGACTCGGTGAGGGCGCGATTGGCGGCCGCCTGCCTTGCCGCCGGTCGCGAGGTTTCCGACGTAGCACTGCTGCCGGTGACCAAATTCTTTCCGGCGTCCGACGCTCGAATTCTGTACGAACTGGGTTGCCGTGAATTCGGTGAGTCGCGTGAGCAGGAAGCAGTGGAGAAGGTCGCGGACTTCGACGGCGCTGCACAGACGGGCGCGATCGATGATCCGGTTCGCTGGCACATGATCGGACAGTTGCAGCGCAACAAAGCTCGATCGGTAGCGAAGTGGGCCTATGCAATTCACTCGGTGGACAGTGCGCGACTGGCCGATGCACTCGATCGGGCTGCGCTGAGTGCTTTGTCGGACGGTGAGCGCACGGAGCCGCTCCGGGCGCTCATCCAGGTAAGTCTCGACGGAGACCCCGCGCGTGGCGGAGTTCCGACGGGCGAGCTAACGCCTCTCGCCGAGCGGATCGAATCAGCCGAAGGTCTCGAATTCGCGGGACTGATGGCCGTCCCGCCGCTTGGATCAGATCCGGACGAGCAGTTCGAAATCCTCCGCAGGGCACATCTTTTGATCCTCGAATCGCATCCCCGGGCAACCGAACTCTCGGCCGGTATGACCGGCGATCTGGAGGCTGCAGTGCGCCACGGATCAACCTGCGTGCGTGTCGGAACCGCACTGCTCGGCTCACGACCAGTAATCTCGAGGTGATCGCTCAGGTGATCGCCCAACCCGTCCACACCGCTGCGACCGGTCGCAGTCGGATTGATTCCGCCGCGCCAAGGAAGGTCGATCAATGAGCAACCTGCATAAGTTCAAGGCTTACTTCGGCATGGTTCCCCTCGATGACTACGAGGACGAATACGTGGAGGAGCCCGATCAGGCTCGCCGCGCACCCCGTCGTAGTCACGACGGCTATGCCGAGCGCGACGACCGCGAGTTCGTCGAACCTGCCTTCTCGAAGGCGAGCTACGCGCCCAGTCGTCGTGACGAAGAGGACGCGGAGTTCGATCGCTACGATTCCCGGCCCCGCGTCGACACCGTTCCCAGCCGCAGCAGCCGCCCGGCGATGGCGCCGCGCCCTGCAAGCCGTGGCAACCTCGCGGTCGACGCGCGCGCAGAGCGACCCGAAGCGCGACGTGCGCCGGTTGTCGACGACGGCGGCCCGCTCGCCAAGATCACGACACTGCGTCCGCAGAGCTACGCAGAGGCCCGCACGATCGGTGAGCGGTTCCGGGACGGCACTCCCGTCATCATGGATCTGGTCGACATGAGCAACGCCGACGCGAAGCGTCTGGTCGATTTCGCGGCCGGCCTGGCGTTCGCATTGCGTGGTTCTTTCGACAAGGTAGCCACCAAAGTGTTTCTTCTCTCACCGGCCGACATCGACGTTTCCGCCGAGGAGCGCCGTCGGATCGCCGAGACGGGTTTCTACAGCCAGAAATGATGGTCTCGACCGCAGTCCGGCCCCTGAGCAGGGGTGACGTGAGCACATTCGAACGGCGGCCCGTCTCGGCGGACGCCGCATTCGGACCCATCGCCGGCCGTTACAAGACGGACTCGATGCGGACCGGTTCCGGAATTGCTGCGGTGTGTCTGTTTTGGACACACCGCAGAAGTCAGGCAGAGTGAGGGTGTGGACGCGCTTCTCTCTGTGATCTATCTGGTGCTGGTTGTCTTCTGGCTGTTGCTGATCGGCAGAGTGATCGTCGAGTTCGTTCGTTCGTTTGCCAGAGATTGGCGACCGACCGGATTGGTCGCAGTCATTCTCGAAACCATTTTTACGATCACCGATCCTCCGGTGAAACTGCTCCGCAGGTTGATCCCCCCGATCAACCTCGGTGGAGTTCGCTTGGATCTATCCATCATGGTCTTGCTTTTCATCGTCATCATCCTGATGTCGGTTGTTCGCTGAGCGCAGTCCGAGTGAGTGGTGTGCCAGAATGGATGCCATAACTCATCCAGTGGTTCGCCACTACGTAGACTGTGTTGCAACTGAATGCTTGCTAGACCGCCAAATGACGCGTGAAGGGATCCTTCCATGCCGCAACTGACTCCAGCTGACGTGCACAACGTTGCGTTCAGCAAGCCGCCTATCGGCAAGCGTGGCTACAACGAGGATGAGGTCGACGCATTCCTCGACCTCGTCGAGCAGGCGCTGTCGCAGCTCATCGAAGAGAATGCGGACCTGCGCCAGCGCGTAGGTGAGCTGGATCAGGAGCTCGCGGCTGCCAAGAAGTCGCCGGCACCTGCTCAGCAGGCAGCACCCGTCGCAGCGCAGCCCAAGCCGGAGCCCGCTCGGGTCGTCGAACCGCCCAAGCCTGCACCTGTTGCAGCGCCGGTTCCCGCCGCTGCTGCCGTTGCAGCGCCGCAGAGTGGCGACACCCACATGCAGGCCGCGAAGGTCCTCGGACTGGCTCAGGAGATGGCGGATCGCCTCACCAACGATGCCAAGACCGAGTCCGAGCAGCTGCTCGGCAGTGCCCGCACCAACTCCGAGCAGCTCATGAGCGAGGCTCGCAGCAAGGCTGACGGCATGATCGCGGATGCGCGCAACAAGTCGGAGGCGATGCTCACCGACGCTCAGACTCGCTCCGAGACCCAGCTTCGCCAGGCTCAGGAGAAGGCAGACGCTCTCAAGGCGGACGCCGAGAAGAAGCACACCGAAATCATGGCGACCATCAACCAGCAGCGATCGGTCCTCGAGGGCCGTATCGAGCAGCTCAAGACGTTCGAACGCGAGTACCGGGTGCGCCTGAAGTCCTACCTGGAATCGCAGCTCGAAGAGCTCGAACAGCGCGGCTCGGCCGTTCCGGTCGACGGTGGACAGGATTCCTACAGCCCGTCCTTCGCCAAGGGAAACAGCTGACCGAGAGCGCCCCGTCGGCTCAGCTATCGGACCGGACAAAGGTTGATACGTGCTGGTCGTGACGTTGGTTCTCGCGGGAGTTGGTTTCGCTCTCCTGATCGTCGCCCTGACCACAGGGTCGCTGATCTGGGCGTGGGCATGTATCGCGATTTGTGTAGCAGGTGCCGTCCTCCTGCTGGTCAGTGCGCTGACCAGCAGGAAGGCGGTTCCTTCGTTGGATGACCCGGCATCGGGCAGCGGAATGTCGTCGCCTTACGGTCGAGTCGAGAGTTCCTCGAATTCGTCGATCGACGATGCAGCCACCGCCAACGATGACAATCAGAGAAATCATGGCGAGTCGCCGGGTGGCCCCGACAAGTCCTAGGGCGAGTTCCGACAAGGTCCAGGACGAGTATTAGACTGTCCAACACGAATACCAGGCTGTGATCCGGCAATCACCGGGGAGCTTTCGGAAGAACGGTTCTTGTCGCTTCAGGCGCCCAGAACTCAGTAGAACCGAACGGGTGAGCCCGTCACAGCTCGATCGAGTGGCACCTCGGGATCCAAGCGCGGATCTACGGGGTGCAAACGGGGTGGTACCGCGGTGTCGGCGCACAAGCGCCACGTCGTCCCCGTGCCGAGTCCGACTGGCACGAGGAGATCGCCATGGCGAGTAACGGGTATCCCAAAGTCGACTACGGTGTCCCCGCCGACACCGGAGTCAAGTTCCCCGAACTGGAACAGAAAGTCCTGAAACAGTGGGACGACGACGACACCTTCCGTGCGTCGGTTTCCAATCGGGACGGCAGCGAAGAGTTCGTTTTCTACGACGGACCGCCATTCGCAAACGGTTTGCCGCACTACGGCCACCTGCTGACGGGGTACGTCAAGGACCTGGTGCCGCGCTTCCAGACAATGCGTGGACGCAAGGTCGAACGACGCTTCGGCTGGGATTGCCACGGCCTTCCGGCAGAGCTCGAAGCGGAGAAGCAGCTCGGCATCAAGGACAAGGCCGAGATCGAAGTCATGGGTCTGGCCAAGTTCAACGAGTACTGCAAGGCCTCGGTGCTCAAGTACACCGACGAGTGGCGTGACTACGTCACCCGCCAGGCACGTTGGGTCGACTTCGACAACGACTACAAGACCCTGGACGTCGACTTCATGGAGTCCGTCATGTGGGCCTTCAAGGAGCTGCACGACAAGGGCCTGATCTATCAGGGCTTCCGCGTGCTGCCCTACAGCTGGTACGAGCAGACTCCGCTGTCCAATCAGGAGACTCGTCTCGACGACGCGTACAAGATGCGTCAGGATCCTGCAGTCACGGTCGACATGCCGCTGGTCGCTCCGGGTTCACCATTGGACGGCGCAAACGCGATCATCTGGACCACGACTCCGTGGACACTGCCGTCCAACTTGGCCACTGCGGTTCATCCCGAGGTCGACTACGTCCAGGTGCTCGGCGAGGACGGAAAGCGGTACGTGCTCGCGGAAGCACGGGTTGCTCATTACGCACGTGAGCTGGGGGAGGACCCCGAGGTCGTTTCCCGTCACAAGGGCGCCGAGTTGGTCGGACTGTCGTACATACCGCCGTTCGACTTCTTCCTCGGACATCCGAACGCGCACGTCGTGCTTTCGGCCGACTACGTGACAACCGATTCCGGAACCGGAATCGTCCACCTCGCACCGGCTTTCGGTGAGGAGGATATGGATGTCGCCACGGCCAACGGTATCGAGGTCGTGCAGCCGCTCGATCCGGGTGGAAAGTTCACCTCGATGGTTCCGCCGTACGAGGGCTTGATGGTCTTCGACGCCAACCCGGTCATCATCAAGGACCTCAAGGCTGCTGGAAAGCTGCTGCGGCACGAGACGATCGAGCACTCGTACCCGCACAGTTGGCGCAGTGGGCAGCCGCTCATCTACATGGCGGTTCCCTCGTGGTTCGTCGCGGTCACCAAGTTCCGCGATCGCATGGTCGAGCTGAACAAGGACATCACGTGGGTGCCCGAGCACATCCGTGACGGCCAGTTCGGCAAGTGGCTCGAAGGTGCACGCGACTGGAACATCAGCCGAAACCGCTACTGGGGCAGCCCGATCCCGGTGTGGGTGTCGGACGATCCGCAGTACCCGCGTACGGACGTCTACGGATCGCTCGATCAGTTGGAGGCAGACTTCGGTGTGCGTCCGACCGATCTGCATCGCCCGATGATCGACGACCTGGTCCGCCCGAACCCCGACGACCCGACCGGGAAGTCGATGATGCGCCGCGTTCCCGAGGTGCTCGACTGCTGGTTCGAATCCGGTTCGATGCCGTACGCGCAGGTGCACTACCCATTCGAGAACCGTGAATGGTTCGAGGGCCATTTCCCGGGCGATTTCATCGTCGAGTACAACGGGCAGACTCGCGGCTGGTTCTACACGCTGCACGTGCTGGCCACCGCACTCTTCGATCGTCCGGCGTTCAAAACCGTTGCTGCGCACGGCATCGTGCTCGGCGACGACGGACTCAAGATGAGCAAGTCCAAGGGCAACTACCCGGACGTGAAGGAGGTGTTCAACCGCGACGGCAGCGATGCCATGCGATGGTTCCTGATGTCTTCGCCGATCTTGCGCGGCGGAAACCTCATCGTGACCGAGCAGGGCATCCGCGAAGGTGTGCGTCAGGCATTGCTCCCGCTGTGGAACGCCTGGAGCTTCCTGCAGTTGTACGCGCCGGAATCCGGTGTGTGGCGTACCGATTCGGAGAACATCCTCGATCAGTACATCCTGGCCAAGCTCGCTACCACCCGCGACGTGATCACCGAGGCCCTCGAGGTCAACGACATCGCCGGCGCGTGCGACGAGCTTCGGTTGTTCTGTGACGCACTCACCAACTGGTATGTGCGACGGTCGCGTTCGCGGTTCTGGGACGAGGATCGCGACGCGATCGACACCCTGCACACCGTGCTCGAGGTCGTGACGCGTCTCGCTGCGCCGCTGTTGCCGCTGGTGTCCGAGGTGATCTGGCGCGGGCTGACCGGGGAGCGCTCGGTTCACCTGGCTGATTGGCCCGAGGCGTCGGAGCTCCCCGCGAACCCCGAGCTGGTAGCGGCGATGGACGACGTCCGGACCGTGTGCTCCACGGTGCTGAGCCTGCGCAAGGCGCAGAATCTGCGTGTTCGTCTTCCGCTGCCCGAGGTCACGGTTGCGGCGCCGGATGCCGAGCGTCTGCGTCCGTTCCTCGGACTGATCGCCGACGAGGTCAACGTCAAGAAGGTCGATCTGACCGATGACGTCGACGTGCACGGGCGCTTCGAGATCGCGGTCAACGCGCGTGCTGCAGGACCGCGTCTGGGCAAGTCCGTTCAGACTGTCATCAAGGCGGTCAAGGCGGGCGACTGGACCGAGAACGCGGACGGCGTCGTGGTTGCGGCGGGCATCGAACTGCTGCCCGAGGAGTACACGCAGAAACTGGTTGCGGCCGAGCCGGATTCGACGGCTGCTCTGCCGGACGGTGCGGGACTGGTCGTACTCGATTCCGCTGTGACGGAGGAACTCGAAGCCGAGGGATGGGCCAAGGACCGTATCCGTCAGTTGCAGGATGCGCGCCGTGCCGCCGGTTTGGACGTCTCGGACCGGATCAACGTCGTGCTCGAGGTTCCGCAGGACTGCAAGGAGTGGGCAGAGCGTCATCGCGAATTGATCGCCGGTGAGGTTCTGGCCACCTCCTTCTCGGTGGGTGAAGCGGGAGACGACGCCGTCGATCTCGGTGAGGGTATCCGCGCCGCAATCACGAAGGTCTAGTACCGACGCGACTACTCCGGCTCTCCGATGAATGTCTGTATGTCGGGGTGCCGGAGTAGTTTGCTCTCATGAGTACGAGCAAGGAAACCGTGGCGCGCATTCTCGAGCAGTTGGAACCGCTCGACGTGCGGGCAAGGGCGATGTTCGGCGAGTACGGATTGTATTGCGACGAGAAGATCGTGGGCTTGATCTGCGGAGACGTTCTGTTCGTCACACCCACCGAGGTCAGTACGGAGTTCGGATCAGAGGCCGATCTGGCTCCGCCGTACCCGGGAGCGAAGGATTATTACCGGGTGACGGAGGAACGGTTGCAGGACCTCGATCACCTGCACGCCTTCATTCAACGGACTGCCGACGTATTGCCCCTGCCGAAGAAGAAGTCGCCGAAGAAGAAGGCGCGGACGTAAATTCTGCACCTACTTTTGAGAGAACCGTAACGCCCGATGAATCAAGGTGATCCCACACGAAGTCGTAGGTGGGTGCTGCATCTCGACATGGATGCGTTTTTCGCTTCCGCCGAGCAGTTGACGCGTCCCACTCTGCGAGGTCGCCCGGTGCTGGTCGGCGGCTTGGGCGGGCGCGGGGTGGTGGCCGGGGCAAGTTACGAAGCGAGAGTTTTCGGTGCGCGATCGGCAATGCCGATGCATCAAGCACGCCGGATGGTCGGTGGTGGAGCGGTGGTATTGCCGCCACGGATGTCCCTGTACTCGGTTCTCAGTAAACGCACGTTCGACGCGTTGCGCCTTCGTATGCCGATCCTCGAGCAACTGTCGGTGGACGAGGCTTTCGGGGAACCGGTGGAGTTGGCCGGTGTCGGAGCTGACGAGGTCCGCGCGTTTTGTGAGGACCTGCGGGCGTTGATCAAAGCCGAGACCGGGTTGGTCGCTTCGATCGGGGCCGGCGCAGGTAAGCAGGTCGCCAAGATCGCGTCGGGACTGGCAAAGCCCGACGGCGTCGCAGTGATTCCTCCCGGGATGCAGCACGAGTTGCTCGATCCACTGCCGGTGCGAAAGCTGTGGGGGATCGGCCCTGTTGCCGAGGAAAAGCTCAAGCGTCTCGGCATCGAAACCATCGGAGGGTTTGCCCGCACTCCCATAGCGGAGGTGGCGTCGATACTCGGAACCACTGTCGGACCGGGGTTGCATCGGCTCGCACAGGGGATCGACGATCGGCCGGTCGCCGAGCGTGCCGAATCCAAGCAGATCAGCGCGGAATCCACGTTCGCCGCAGACATCGTCACGATGGCGCAACTGCGCGCCGCCGTCGAAAGTAGTGGTCGTGCAGCATTTTCCAGGCTGGAGAAGGACGGAAGAGCTGCTCGCACCGTCGTACTGAAGCTCAAGAAGTCCGACATGAGTATCTTGACTCGATCCGTGACGCTGCCGTTTGCCACCATCGACCGCCAAATCCTCATCGCGACTGCGCAGAAACAGGTCATCGATCCACAGGAATTGGGGCCGATTCGCCTGGTCGGTGTGGGATTCGCCGGTTTGTCCACCGTTCGGCAAGGATCACTTTTTCCCGAGTTGGATCAGGACGTTCCCGGCTATCCGGTCGAGACTCTCACGGGCGCCCTCGATGAGGCCGAACTCGACGTTCCGGTGGCAGCACGTGTCCCTCAGCGCTACTGGCACCCCGGTTTGGACGTGAAGCATCCAGAATACGGACACGGTTGGGTGCAGGGCGCCGGGCACGGTGTGGTCACCGTTCGCTTCGAAACCCGTTCCAGCGGAACGGGAATCGCCAAAACCTTTGCCGAATCCGATGAGGTGCTCGAGGTAGCAGATGCGGTCGACAGCCTTCTCTGAGGATGTCCTTAGACTTTTTCCGCTTACCGTTGGGTAATGTTGTCGACGATCCTCGAGCAAGCACGATGTTCGACTGACGCTCGAATGTGAACACCCGAATGGATAGGACTGAGAAGTTGAAGCTTCAGAAGATGACCGTTGCAGCCGTGGCGATCGCAGCAGCCCTGACGATGACCGCTTGTGGCTCGGATGACAAGACCGACTCGCCCACCACGACGTCGAAGACCACGACGACCACGACGGCCTCGGACTCGACAGATGCGCCGGTCGCGTTGCCGACCGCCCCTGAGCTCAACGCCAAGGTCGCCCAGGCACTCGACGAAACCGTTCCGGCCGCAGACAAGGTCAACCTCGTCCAGGGCGCCGAGGCTGATCCCGAGCTGATCAACCAGGTCGCCGCTGCCGCCAAGGCTGCCGGCGCGCAGGTCGAGATCCTCGACCCGGTCACCGACACGGGCAGCGAGACGGCAGCAGCTTCGCTGAACATCGTCGTCAACGGCCAGCCGCTGCAGCAGGGCCTGCAGGCTTCGTTCGTCTACGAAGACGGCGTCTGGAAGCTCTCGAAGACCACCGCTTGCCAGATCGTCGGCGTTGCAGGTCTGACCTCGCCGGCTTGCGCTGCTTGATCTCTCGGTAACACCTGAAACACCAGAGCGGCCGCCGACTCCCGAAGGGGAGTGGGCGGCCGCTCTTCACGTGGTAAGCGACGTCAGTGATGGAATCCCTCGGTGACGCGCGGCCGCGGCATCGGGCTGTCCAGTTCGTCGAGGAACGCGGTTTCCTCTTCGATGATGCGCAGCAGATTGGCCGCCAGGTCCATGCTCAGTCCGTTACGAACCACGATGCGCTGCACTGTCAGATCCGCGAGATCGTCCGGCATGGGGTAGGCCGGCACCAACCAGCCCTTGCCTCGCAACCGGTCCGAGAGGTCGTACAGCGTCCAGTTGGACGTGTGGCCCTCGGCGAGGCGCCACGCGAAGACCGGGATGTCGGAACCGTCGTTCCACAATTCGAAGGCGTCGAGCTTCCCGATTCCTTCGGCGAGGAATTTCGCCACGTCCTGTGAGGACTGCTGGATCGCGCGATAGCCGTCGTGGCCGAGACGCAGGAACAAGTAGAACTGCAGGATCACCTGAGCGCCGGGACGCGAGAAGTTCAGTGCGAAGGTCGGCATACTGCCGCCGAGGTAGCTCACCTTGAAGACGAGGTCGTCGGGAAGTAGATCCTGCGATCGCCAGACCACCCAGCCGAGGCCGGGGTAGACGAGCCCGTACTTGTGCGCCGAGGTGTTGATGGAGTGGACGCGCGGTAGTCGGAAATCCCATTCGAGTTCGGGCTGAAGGAACGGTGCGATCATCGCACCGGAAGCGCCGTCGACGTGGATGGGGACGTCGAGTCCCGTCTTCGCCTGGATCGCATCGAGTGCCTTCGAGATTTCCAGGACCGGCTCGTACATCCCGGTGTACGTGACGCCCATGATCGCGACGACGCCGATGGTGTTCTCGTCGACATACTTGTCCAGATCGTGACCGTCGAGGGTGCGGTGTTCCTCGCTGATCGGCACGTAACGCGCTTCGACGTCCCAGTAGTTGCAGAACTTCTCCCAGCACACCTGGACCGCGGAACTCATGATGAGATTTGGCTTTTCGGTGGACTTGCCCGCGGCTTTTCGTGCGTGCTGCCAGCGTCGTTTCATCGCCAGGCCGCCGAGCATGCAGGCTTCGGACGAACCGATCGTCGAGGTGCCGATTGCGTCCTTGGGGGAGGGCGAGTGCCAGAGGTCGGCAAGGATGCGCCAGCAATAGGTTTCGATCGCGGCGGTCTGCGGATACTCGTCCTTGTCGATCATGTTCTTGTCGAACGACTCGGCATACAGTTTGGTGGCGTGATCGTCCATCCACGTGCTGACGAACGTCGCGAGATTGAGCCGCGCATTGCCGTCGAGCATCGTTTCGTCGTGGACGATCTGATACGCGGTCTCGGGAAGCATGCCGTCGGGTTCGAGTGTGTACTTCGATGCAACCGAATCCTCGCCAGGCCTCGAGAAGATCGGATTGACGGCTACGTAATCGGTGTGATCTGACCTTCTGGGTTCCGGCATGAACTCTGGCTCCTCACATCAGTGTGTCGCGTTGGTCTGTTTCGTACCTACTCTCACCGTTCAGTGTGGACGGGCAGTTGTCAAAGGGTCTGTGGTCCCGAATCATTCGCGTAAGGCCGAGACGGGACCAATCCGCTCGTTGTCAGGGCGTTTGTGCGCGCAGGCGATCGGCGGCGGCCGATGCCATCGAGTGCAGCACGTCGGGGGCGATCGGACTCGGCGCAGTTGCGGACACCTGGGTCAACGTGGTCCCGACTGCGGCCACGATCGCATCGGCGACCAAGGTGAAACCGCCACTCTCCGTGATGATTCGGAAAGCGAAAGACGCGTCGCCGACGTTCGGGTCCGACGCTCCGCCGACGCGATAGGTGATTGTCGTTCCGTCGGCATCGGTTCCTGAATATTCCGCGCACCCGGCCAGCGTGGTCTGAAGTTTCTCGAAAGCTGCTGCTGCCGCGGTGCCGTCGGCGTACGAAGCAGAGTCCTGATCGATGCTCGTGAAATCGGGGCCGGTGAACATGTCGGAGAGGTCGGCGACCGATCCGGGAGCCTGGGTGGCTATCGGCGCCAGAACCTGGGCGCAGACGGCGGGGTCGGTGCTCGACTTGTCCGCCTCCGAACTCTCCGGCGCCGGTGCGAGGCCGAGGTCGTCGACCGGGTCGGGAACTATGTCGAAGTCCGCAGGTAGCTCGGACAGGGTGAGCGCGGCTCGTTGCAGGCCGTCACGGTCGAGAGGCGCCCCGCTCAGCGGTGCGGCCGGAGCAGCCGTGAACGGCGCCAAGCCGACCTGTGGGGCGGAAACCTGCGTAGTCGTGTCGGCACCAGGCGAGTCGTCCGAGCCGCAACCGGTCACGACGAACAGTGCCGCCGTTGCGGTCAGACCAAGTGCGAGAAGCGACCGGCGTGTCACGATTCCCACCGAATGCTGTTGGAGATGGTCTGCCGGATCACCGAGGAGCTGTCCGGGTCGCCGTATGCCTGGTCGCCGCCGACGGTCATCTGTCCGTCGATCGGCAAGGGGAGTGAGAGGTCGACGGTGAGGTTTCCGGAGCCGGCCATGACGTACTGATCGATGTTCAGCGTTCCGGCGTCACCAGCCAGGTTCCAGACCGGGCTCTGCGGGGTCTGCGATACGTCCACCGCGAGCGAAAGCCGATTGCCCTCGCGCGCGGTGAGCGTGACGGTGGTTGTCTGATCGAGCAGGATTTCGCTGCTGACTTGCTGCCGAACCACCCAACGTGCGCCGACACCGACCGGAGCGTCGGGGAGTGCAACGGTCCGGTAGACCGCTTGGCCCAGCGCTTGTTCGATTGCAGCGCGGGCAGCATTGGCCGAGTTGGCGGAGGGCTTCAACCGTAGGGCGGTGATGGCGCCCGAATCCGTGACCGACAATCCGGCCGCAGACCCGTCGGCCCCGCTCAGCGCAGCCTGCAGCGTTGCATCGGGCGAGGTCATCGACGACAGCGTGAGGTCAACGACTGCGGTGGGATCGTCAGCGGTCACGTTTGCCGAGAGCGGGATCGTGATCTCCGGCGAAGAGAAATCCTGCGCCGGTTGTTGATCGATCTGCTGACTCACGACGGCCTGGGTGACGAGCGTCGCCGTCTGCGTGGTGCCGACAGGCAAGTTCGTACGCAAAACCTCGCGCGGCTCGCTCCCCGCCTCGAGAACTTCGACCGTCGCGGCGGTCACCGGAACAGTGACCTCGCTCGGCGAGGAGGTCGGGGTGTTCGGAGGTTGATCCGAGTCGCCGCAAGCGGTGAGAACGGTGGTGAGAGCGAGGGCAGCGAGGGCGAACGGAACGCGTCGGCCGGTCGTGGACAGCAGTGGCACGCGCTCCAGGCTAGCCGCAGTTGCAGAGTGCGTGACCCGGTGCGGTGAACATGAGGGATGATGGTTGCGTGAGTACAGACCACCCAGACCGAGATGTCAACGCGGAGGATCAGCCGATTACCGAAATCTCGAAGGCCGACGAGCCCGAAACCGTGAAACCGGAAGCCGTGAAATCGGAAGACGGTGACCTGGCGGTTGCGCCGCTCGAAAAGCCCCGCCGGCTGACCATGCTCATTGCCATCGCCGCTGTCATCCTGCTCTCGGACATTCTCACGAAGGTGTGGGCAGTCGCCGCGGTCAAACCGGGGCAGCCGATCGAAATCATCGGTGACGTGGTCACATTCACGATGGTGCGCAATCCGGGGGCAGCGTTCTCGATGGCGACGTCGATGACGTGGATCCTCACTCTCGTCGCAATCGGTGTGGTCATCGGTGTGATCAAGATCGGTCGCACGCTCCGATCACCGTGGTGGGCGCTCGGTCTCGGCCTCGTTCTCGGCGGCGCGCTGGGTAACCTCGTCGACCGATTCTTCCGCTCTCCCGGAATCATGCGCGGACATGTGGTGGATTTCGTCTCCGTCGGCTGGTGGCCGGTGTTCAACATCGCGGATTCCGCGATCGTCTGTGGCGCGATTCTGCTCGTCGTCCTGACACTGTTCGGCTTCGAACCCAACGGTGAACGCCTGCGTGATCACAAGGCGGACGACAAGAAGCTCACCGAATCGAAGGCTGCAGCCGAGGGAGAAACCAAGTGAGGGAATCCCGTTCGATGCCCGTGCCCGACGGTCTCGATGCCATGCGCGTCGATGCCGGCCTCGCGCGCCTTCTCGGACTCTCGCGCACCGTGGTCGCGACACTCGCGGAAGAAGGCTCGGTACTCGTCGACGGTGTGGCCGTCGGCAAGTCCGATCGTCTGACCGCAGGGTCGTGGCTCGAGGTAGTCCTGCCCGAACCGCCGCGGCCCCTGACCATCGAAGCGACACCGGTCGAGGGAATGGAGATTCTCTACGCCGACGACGACGTCGTGGCAGTCGACAAGCCCGTCGGAGTTGCCGCGCACGCCAGCGTCGGGTGGACGGGACCGACCGTCATCGGCGGACTTGCCGCGGCCGGTTTCCGCATCTCGACGTCCGGTGCCCACGAGCGTCAGGGCATCGTCCACCGCCTGGACGTCGGAACGTCGGGTGTCATGGTGGTTGCCACATCCGAGCGCGCGTACACGTTGCTCAAGCGCGCTTTCAAGCAGCGGACCATCGACAAGCGCTACCACGCTCTCGTGCAGGGACACCCCGACCCGAGCAGCGGAACGATCGACGCGCCCATCGGACGCCATCACGGGAACGACTGGCGATTCACGGTCACGGCCGACGGCAAGCCCAGCGTCACGCACTACGACACCATCGAGGCGTTCCAGGCAGCGAGTCTGCTGGACGTGCACCTCGAAACCGGTCGCACACACCAGATCCGTGTCCACTTTTCGGCGTTGCGCCATCCGTGCTGCGGCGACCTGACTTACGGCGCGGACCCTCGACTTGCCGAAAGGCTCGGCCTCGAGCGCCAGTGGCTGCACGCCGTGTCTCTTGGATTCGCACATCCGGCGGACGGTCGCTGGGTCGAGATCAAGAGCAAGTACCCGAAGGATCTCGAACACGCACTCGAAGTTCTCCGGTCCTCATGACACCGCGCGGGCTTACCCCCGCGCCGGCCGTCGTCGCGGTGGTGGTCGGTGTGGCGGCGGTGGTGGGCGTGGGGTTCGCGAATCCCGTGCCGACCCCGCCGATCCGGACGGACACTCTGGGTCCGGACAGTGGGGAAGCTGTCCCGGACTACCTCGACCGAGCGCGAGATTCTGTTGCGTCGGTCGACGGGCCGGTGTGGGCGTTGGTCTCGTTCACGAAGGCACTCACCGTCGACGATGTCATGACGACGACCAGCAGTGTTCAGGTGCCGGGCGCTGAGGTCTCGGGCGTTCGCGTGTCCAGGGTCATGTTCCGAGTTCCGATCGAGCGCGTCCAGACGCCGCTCATGTCGGTGCCCGTTCCCGACAACGACGAAGCAGTGCGCAGATCGCCCGGGGTTGCAGCCACGCGACTGGTCTCGCTCGGCGGCGACACCGATCGTCAGCAACAGGTGGCGCTCGCGTCGGCGAAGCGATTGTCCGGCGGGTGCGCCTGCGCGGTGGGCGTGCTGGTGCGAGCTACTCCCGAAGGACTCGAAGCGATCGAACATGACTCGAACGTCCGTGCAGTGGAAGCGTTGCCGTCCGACGCCTCGCCGTGGTTGGCGGCCGTCCGTCCCTTGCTGCCGGAGTACGTGGACGTCGTTGCTCCCGGCCCCGACGACGGACCGGTCCCGTGAACTCCGGTTCTGTGAACAAGGACGAACGCGCTGAGTCCCGTTCGTCCTCGGGGATCTTCTACGGTGTGGCGGCTTTCCTGTTGTGGGGAACGTTCCCGGCATTCTTCGGACTACTCGACTTCGCCGATCCGGTCGAGATCCTTGCGCACCGGGTGGTGTGGACCCTTCTGTTGATGCTGATCGTGTTGGCCTTTGCCGGCCGCCTCGGATCGCTTCGCGGAATCAGCGCACGCACCTGGCTGCTGGTGACCGCGGCGTCAGCCGCGATCGCCGTGAACTGGGGAACGTACATCTATGCCGTGGTGTCAGGCCGCGTCGTGGAGGCGGCTCTCGGGTACTTCATCAACCCGCTGGTCACCGTTCTGCTCGGCGTCGTGATCTTCCGCGAACGATTGCGTCCCGCCCAGATCGCCGCGCTCGTTCTCGCTGCCACGGCAGTTGTGGTGATCACGGTCGACTTCGGGAAACCTCCGATCGTCGCTTTGCTGCTCGCCGGCTCGTTTGCCACCTATGGGTTGGTCAAGAAGGTGGTTCCGCTCGATCCTCGAACCAGTTTGACTGCCGAGGGAGTCGTTGCCGCACCGTTCGCGGTCGGCTATCTCGTGTTTCTCGGCCTGACCGGGGCCGGTGCATTCATCAGCAGCGGTACCGGGCACAGCCTGTTGCTGCTTGCCGCCGGCCCGGTCACCGCGCTGCCGCTGCTCCTGTTCGGCGTCGCCGCTCAGAGAGTTCCGTTGGCGACGATGGGCATGCTGCAGTACCTCACCCCGGCGCTCCAGATGGCGTGGGGTGTGGCCGTCATGCACGAGGACATGCCGGCCTCACGCTGGATCGGCTTCGTTCTGATCTGGGCTGCACTGGTGATCTTCACGACAGACACCTTCGTCGCCGGTCGACGTTCGCGGCGTTCGGTGAGGTCGAGCGCCGAACCCGAGGTTCCGGTCACGTGACCGGAGGCGGCGCACGGCGATTCCGCTACGTCGGTCGCCGGTCGTGTCGGCAGCGCGGCATACACTCGATCTCGCTCCCAGACCTTCAGAGAGGCGCACGTGGCTGACTCGTTCGTACATCTTCACAATCACACCGAGTACTCGATGCTCGACGGTGCGGCCAAGGTCGGCGCCATGTTCGAGGAGGCCGCTCGTCTCGAAATGACCGCAGTCGGCATGACCGACCACGGAAACATGTACGGCGCCAGCCAGTTCTACAACGAGGCAAAGAGCGCCGGCATCAAGCCGATCATCGGCATCGAGGCCTACATCGCACCCGAGTCTCGCTTCAACACCAAGCGAGTTCTGTGGGGCGATCGCAGCCAGAAGTCCGACGACGTCTCCGGTAGCGGTGCGTACACCCACATGACGATGGTGGCCGAGAACGCGACCGGACTCCGCAACCTCTTCAAGCTGTCGTCGCTCGCGTCCATCGAGGGCCAGCTCGGTAAATGGCCACGGATGGACGAGGAGCTCATCGCCGCGCACGCCGAGGGCATCATCGCGACCACGGGTTGCCCGTCCGGTGAGATCCAGACCCGCCTTCGTCTCGGTCACGATCGCGAGGCTCTCGAAGCTGCCGCGAAGTGGCAGGAGATCTGGGGCCCGGACAACTTCTTCCTCGAACTGATGGATCACGGTCTCTCGATCGAGCGCCGTGTGCGAGAGGGTCTGCTCGACATCGGCAAGCAACTCGGTATTCCGCCACTTGCCACCAACGACTGCCATTACGTCACCAAGGACGCCGCCGAGAATCACGAGGCGCTGCTCTGCATTCAGACCGGCAAGACGCTCTCCGACCCCACTCGCTTCAAGTTCGACGGCGACGGCTACTACCTCAAGTCCGCTGCCGAGATGCGCGCCATCTGGGACAACGAGGTACCGGGGGCATGCGACAACACCGTTGCCATCGGCGAGCGTGTGCAGTCGTACGAGGACGTCTGGGCATTCCACGACCGGATGCCGATCTTCCCGGTCCCGGAGGGACACACGCAGCAGACCTTCCTGCGCGCCGAGGTGATGCGCGGACTCGATCGCCGCTTCCCGAGCGGACCGCCGCAGGAGTACCTCGCCCGCGCCGACTACGAGATCGGCGTCATCAACGAAATGGGCTTCCCGGCCTACTTCCTCGTGGTCGGCGACCTGATCAACCACGCCAAGGACGTCGGGATCCGTGTCGGGCCCGGCCGTGGATCGGCTGCCGGTTCGTTGGTGGCCTACGCGATGGGTATCACCAACATCGACCCCATCCCGTACGGGTTGCTGTTCGAGCGATTCCTCAACCCCGAGCGTGTGTCCATGCCCGATATCGATATCGACTTCGATGATCGCCGTCGCGGCGAGATGGTTCGCTACGCGACGGACAAGTGGGGCAACGACAAGGTCGCCCAGGTCATCACCTTCGGCACCATCAAGACCAAGGCTGCCATCAAGGACTCGGCTCGCGTCCAGTTCGGCAAGCCGGGCTTCGCCATCGCCGATCAGATCACCAAGGCACTCCCGCCGCCCATCATGGCCAAGGACATCTCTGTCTCCGGTATCACCGATCCGAAGCACGAGCGGTACAAGGAGGCCGTCGAGGTTCGAGCACTCATCGACTCCAGCCCGGACGTCGCGAAGATCTACAAGACTGCGGTGGGTCTGGAGGGGCTGATCCGTAACGCCGGTGTGCACGCCTGCGCGGTCATCATGTCGTCCGAACCGCTCACCGACGCAATCCCGGTCTGGAAGCGCGCCCAGGACGGCGCAATCATCACCGGGTGGGACTACCCCTCGTGTGAAGCCATCGGCCTGCTCAAGATGGACTTCCTCGGTCTGCGAAACCTCACGGTCATCGGCGACACGCTCGAGAACATCAAAGCCAACCGCGGCATCGACCTCGACCTCGACACTTTGCCGATGGACGATGCGGCAACATACGAACTGCTCGCCCGCGGCGACACTCTCGGTGTGTTCCAGCTCGACGGCGGCGGTATGCGCGAGTTGCTGAAACTGATGCAGCCCACCGGATTCGGCGACATCGTCGCCGCCTTGGCGCTGTATCGACCGGGACCGATGGGTGTGGACGCCCACATCTCGTACGCCAAGCGCAAGAACGCCTTGGAAGACGTCAAGCCGATTCACCCCGAGCTGGAGGAGCCGCTCGCGGAGATCCTCTCGGAGACATACGGCCTGATCATCTACCAGGAGCAGATCATGCAACTGGCGCAGAAGGTGGCCGGGTACACCCTGGGCCAGGCCGACTTGCTGCGTCGCGCCATGGGTAAGAAGAAGCTGTCCGAGCTGGAAAAGGCCTACGCCGGCTTCCGGCAGGGCATGTTGGACAACAACTTCAGCGAAGCCGCCATCAAGGCGCTGTGGGACACGGTCCTTCCCTTCGCCGGCTACGCGTTCAACAAGTCGCACTCCGCCGGCTACGGACTCGTGTCGTACTGGACTGCGTACCTCAAGGCGAACTACCCGGCCGAGTACATGGCGGGTCTGCTGACCTCCGTCGGTGACGACAAGGACAAGTCCGCGATCTATCTCGCCGACTGCCGCAAGTTGGGCATCACCGTTCTCCCGCCGGACGTCAACGAGTCACGCGTCGACTTCGCGACCGTCGGCGACGACATCCGTTTCGGTATGGGGTCGGTGCGCAACGTCGGCGCCAACGTCGTCGCGTCGATCATCAAGGCGCGCACCGAGAAGTCGAAGTTCACCGATTTCTCCGACTATCTCGGCAAGATCGACGCGATGGCTTGCAACAAGAAGGTCACCGAATCGCTCATCAAGGCCGGTGCTTTCGACTCGTTGGGTCATCCGCGCAAGGGCCTGATGTTGGTCCATGCCGACGCCATCGATTCCGTGATGAGCACCAAGAAGGCGGAGGCGATCGGACAGTTCGACCTCTTCGGTGGTGCCGAGGCGGACGAGTCGATCACCTCGGTGTTCGACGTCAAGATTCCTGACGAAGAGTGGGATTCCAAGCATCGCCTGGCGCTCGAACGAGAGATGCTGGGGCTGTATGTCTCCGGTCACCCGCTCAACGGCGTCGAGCACATTCTTCGGCAGCAGTCCGACACGTCCATCGCCGCGATACTCGAAGGCGGCGTTCAGGACGGTGCCCAGGTAACTCTCGGCGGCATCATTGCCTCGGTGGACCGTCGGGTCAACAAGAACGGTCTGACCTGGTGCATCGTGCAGCTCGAAGATCTCGTGGGTGGAATCGAGGTGCTGTTCTTCCCGCAGGCGTACGCCGTGTACGGAATGGACATCGCCGAGGATGCCATCGTGTTGGTCAAGGCTCGCGTTTCGATCCGAGACGATCGGATGTCGCTGATCGGCAACGACCTTGCGGTGCCTGATATTTCGGCGATCGGGGTCGCGCGCCCCCTGTCGGTCTCGCTGCCGCTTCGGCAATGCACCAAGGACAAGCTCAGTGCTCTCAAGCAGGTGTTGACCAGGCATCCGGGGACGTCCGATGTCCATGTCCGACTGATCGGCGGAACCGAAATCAGCTTGTGGAAGGTCGACGACGTCCTTCGGGTCGAACCGTCCTCGGCACTGATGGGCGACCTGAAGGCATTGCTCGGACCGAGTTGCCTGACGGTCTGACCGCCGAGCGGACCTGAACCGAACGAAGGGACCTTGCTGCTGATGCAGCAAGGTCCCTTCGTGGTTCGCGGGAGTTCGGGGGAGTGCGGTGATCAGGTGGTGCGTGAGTAGTGCACGCGCCGTACCCACCACGTGACTACAGCGGCCGTTGCGGCAGTCAGTACGGCCACCTGCATCGACTGCGTGACGGCACCGGCGACGACGAACAGCACGAACCCGACCACGAGAGCTTCGATCTTGTACAGCGGCCACCGAGTTCCGGCCAGATCGACGCAATAGTCGGGGGAGGGGCGTGATTCGCGAGTGGAGATATCTGCGGTGGTCATCTCGTCCCTTTCCGATACGGCTGTTCGAAGCTGTGGTTTCAGAGTAGCCAGAGATGAGAGTTCGGGCAAGCGAACTTTATTGATCGGCAGCTCACTTAATCGATCAACCAGGGGAGTGCGCGGGCGACCGGCCTGGTCGGCGTGGTTCGGTGGCCAAGGTGCTCGAGTGGGTGTTCACTGGTACACATGCCAATCACAGGTGAGTACGAACCCAGTCCAGCGTCGTGGGCCGCCGATCAGGTCGCACGCATCGAGAACTCCGGTGGCACCGAGGGAAACGACATGAACGGCATGCCCGTCGTCGTTCTCACGACCATCGGGGCAAAGTCCGGCAAGGTCAGGAAGACGCCGCTGATGCGCGTCGAGCACGACGGTTCGTATGCCGTTGTGGCTTCGCTCGGTGGCGCCCCGAAGAATCCGGTCTGGTACTACAACGTCAAAGCCGACCCGCACGTCACGCTGCGTGACGCGACGCAGGTCTTCGACCTGGTTGCTCGGGAAGTCACCGGCGACGAGAAGGCGGTCTGGTGGGAGCGCGCTGTCGCTGCGTACCCCGACTACGCCGATTATCAGACGAAGACCGATCGTGAGATTCCGGTGTTCGTGCTCGAACCCAAGTAACCCCGCATTCCACAAGAAGCGCTGCATCAATCACAAGTAAATCGTCACTCCCGGGGGTCGGCGATCCCGACTCCCGTGAGTGTGTCATGGAGGTCTGATGAGTCCGAAAACCGTTGCAGATCAATTGGTTCAGCAGCTCGTTGACGCGGGTGTCAGTCGGATCTACGGCATTGTCGGTGACAGTCTCAATCCCATCGTCGATGCGGTTCGTCGCACCGGTGGTTCCGAGAAGGGCGGAATCGATTGGATACACGTCCGGCATGAGGAAGCAGCCGCCTTTGCGGCCGCAGCGGATGCCCAGATCACCGGAAAACTCGCAGTGTGTGCCGGATCCTGCGGCCCCGGAAACCTTCACCTGATCAACGGCCTGTACGACGCTCATCGTTCGGGCGCGCCGGTCCTCGCGATCGCCTCGCACATTCCGAGTGCCCAGATCGGTATGGGTTACTTCCAGGAGACGCATCCCGAGCGGATCTTCATCGAATGTTCGAGTTACACCGAACTCGTCAGCACCCCAGTGCAATCACCACGCGTGGTGCAGTCGGCGATTCAGCATTCGGTGGCTCGAAACGGCGTCTCGGTGATCGTGCTTCCCGGGGACATCGCCGACTGCCCGGCCGAGGGCACTCCGCCGACGCTCGTCGAAACGCGGAGGCCGACAGTCGTTCCGGATGCCGGTGACGTCAAGGCGTTGGCAGATGTGATCAACGGCTCGCGTAAGGTTGCGATCTTCGCCGGCGCGGGCGTGCGAGATGCGCGCGCGGAGGTTCTGGCGTTGGCCGAAACCGTCGGCGCTCCCATCGGGCATTCACTGCGTGGCAAGGAATGGATCCAGTACGACAACCCGTACGACGTCGGGATGACCGGATTGCTCGGTTACGGTGCGGCGCACGACGGTATCCACGGCGCCGATCTCCTGCTCCTGATCGGTACGGACTTTCCTTACGATCAGTTCTTGCCCGATGACGTTCGTACCGCTCAGATCGACATCGCGGCCGAGCGGTTGGGGCGTCGAACCAGCCTGGACCTGGCTGTGCACGGCGACGCCGCGAGCACCTTGAGCGCACTGATTCCGCAGCTCGATCGAAAGACCGACCGCGGGTTCCTGGAGGACACGCTCGCCAAGCACAACACTCTGATGACCAAAGTGGTTGGTGCATACACGGATCCGGTCAAGCAGCGCACGCCGATTCACCCCGAGTATGCGGCCTCGATCTTGGACGATCTGGCAGCCGACGACGCAATCTTCACCGCCGACACCGGGATGTGCAACGTGTGGACGGCGCGCTATCTCAATCCGAACGGATCGAGACGCTTCATCTCCTCGGCGCTGCACGGATCGATGTCCAATGCGCTCCCACATGCGATGGGTGCTGCATGGTCGAGTCCGGGGCGTCAGGTCATCTCGGTGTCGGGCGACGGTGGATTGTCGATGCTGCTCGGTGAGTTGGTCACCGTCGCGATGTACAAGTTGCCGGTCAAGATCGTGGTGTTCAACAACTCGACGCTCGGAATGGTCAAGCTCGAGATGCTGGTCGACGGCCTTCCGGATTTCGGGGTCGACGTGCCCGCGGTCGACTACGCGGCGGTTGCTGCTGCGCTCGGTATCTTCTCGCGCCGAATCGAGAATCCCGCGGACATCGAAGCGGGCCTACGCGCCGCGCTCGATCATGACGGTCCGGCCTTGGTGGATCTGGTGACCGATCCGTTGGCATTGTCGTTGCCGCCCACCATCACCGGTGGTCAGATGAAGGGCTTCGCTTTGGCGATGTCGAAGATGGTGATGAACGGCGGCGTCGGCGAGGCAGTACAGATGGCCAAGTCGAATCTGCGGAACGTGCCACGTCCCTCACAGTTGGATCCGCGCGGCTGACCTACCGCCACCCTGCCTCGCAGACCATGCGGGGCGGGGTGGTGGGAAGGTTGATCTCCGACGTGCGAAAATGGCGGGGTGTCTAACTCGCCCGATGTCGTAGTAACGAAGTCCACCGTCCCCGCGCTCGACGCGCAGGAGATCGACGCGGCCATCGAGCGAATTCAGCACGTCATTGCGGCGACACCCCTGCAGTACAGCGATCGTCTTTCGGCGTTGACCGGGGCACACGTGTATCTCAAGCGTGAGGACCTCCAGGGCGTTCGTTCGTACAAGATTCGTGGCGCTTACAACCTGATCGCTCAGCTCAACGAGGCTGAACGCGGTGCCGGCGTAGTGACTGCCAGTGCCGGTAACCATGCGCAGGGTGTTGCTTTCGCGTGCCGAACGATGCAGATCAAGGGTCGGATCTACGTTCCGGCAAATACCCCCAAGCAGAAGCGTGATCGCATCCGCGCCCACGGCGGAGCGTTTGTCGAACTGTTCATGATCGGTGAGACCTATGACGCCGCCGCTGCTGCGGCCGCCGAGGACGTAGCCGAAACCGGCGCAACCATGGTTCCCCCGTTCGACGACGTGCGCACCGCTGCAGGGCAAGGAACCATCGCAGCGGAGATTCTCACGCAATTGGACGCCCCTCTCGACACGATCGTCGTGCCGGTCGGCGGCGGCGGTTGCATTGCGGGCATCGCCACCTACCTGCACGAACGGTCGCCCAAGACGTCGATCGTCGGGATCGAGCCGTCCGGTGCGGCGTCAATGACGGCCGCTCTTGTTGCCGGGGGCCCGGTGACCCTTCCCGACGTCGATCCATTTGTCGACGGCGCAGCGGTCAAGAGGATCGGCGATGTTCCCTACGAGGTCGTCTCACGTCTGGGTGCCGCCGTGGTGTCGCACGCGTCGTTGCCGCTCGTGGCTCGTCAACTTCAGACACGGTCCGGTTCGGGATCGTTTGTCGTCAATCAGATCGACGAGGGCGCTATCTGCACGGCGATGCTCGAGCTGTATCAGAGCGAGGGCATCATCGCCGAACCCGCGGGAGCGCTTTCCGTTGCGGCACTTCAGAATTTGACGTTCGAGCCGGGTTCGACCGTCGTGTGCCTGATCTCCGGTGGCAACAACGACGTCTCTCGTTACGGCGAAATCCTCGAGCGTTCGCTCGTTCACCTCGGGCTCAAGCACTACTTCCTGGTCGACTTTCCGCAGGAACCGGGAGCGCTCCGTCGCTTCCTCTCGGACGTGCTCGGGCCGGACGACGACATCGCGCTGTTCGAGTACGTCAAGCGAAACAATCGCGAGACGGGTGCCGCGTTGGTGGGTATCGAACTCGGTTCCGCCGACGGGTTGGCGGCGTTACTCGAGCGGATGGAGCGCGCGCCGATGCAGTCCGAGAGGCTCGAGCCGGGAAGCCCGGCGTACCGCTATCTGACGTAAGAGACGCCCCCGGTCAGGGCCGCAGTCGCTCGACCACCTGTCGATGCAATTCGGGATCCGGCTGGGGGAGCCCGAGCATCGCCGCCAAATACAGGCCGTCGCCGACGAGTCGGATGATCTCGGCCTGCACAGGGTCGGCGATCTCGGTCTGAAGGCCCTTGTCCCAGCTCCGCATCACATGTGTGACGGCTTTCTGGATTTCGTCGTGTTGTCCGTCGACTGTTCTCAGTGCCGCGATGATCGACCGGAAGAGTGAGAGTTCTTCGCTTTCGTTCGCATCGGGGATCTGCAGATAGAACTCGGTGACCGTCGTACCGCCGGCTACGGCGTCGTCGAGTTGCTGATCCGAGCGTTCCCCGAGTCTGCGGACCATCGCCGCGAGGAGGGCTTCCTTGCTGGGGAAGTGATAGAGAAGTCCGCCCTTGGAAACCCCGGCTTCGGCGGCAACGCCTTCGAGCGTGACTTGGGCAACGCCGCTGACCAGCAGCAGCTTCTCCAGTGCGTCGAGAATTCGATCGCGAGTGTCGGCAGCCATGTGATGTGACCCTACCCGGAAATAACTTTACCGCTCGGACGGTTCACTGTTACCGTAGACCTACTGTACCGGCTGGACGGTTCAGTGAAATCTTTTCGAAAGAACTCAGAGAAAGTCGCAGGGGAGCAATGTCAGTGTCGGCAGATCAGACGTCTGCAATCAATCCCGACGAGGTTCGGGCGACAAAGCGTGACTGGGCGGGCTTGATAGTCCTTGCCTTTGCTGTGTTGCTCATCGCAGTCGACGGCACGGTGCTCGATCTTGCGCTTCCGTTCATCAGCGCCGACCTCGAGCCGAGCAGCACGCAGTTGCTGTGGATCATCGACGTCTATTCGTTCGTGCTCGCCGGTCTGCTCATCACCATGGGTACGCTCGGCGACCGGATCGGTAGGCGAAAACTGCTCCTGATCGGCGCAGTCGGCTTCGGTCTCGCCTCGATCATCGCCGCTCTCGCTGTCAGTCCCGAGATGCTCATTGCCGCCCGCGTGCTGCAGGGTATTTCCGGTGCAACGCTGATGCCGGCCACCCTCGGTCTGATCCGCACGATCTTCGTCAACCCGCGTCAGCGCACCGAGGCGATCGGTGTCTGGGGCGCGATGGCCGGTGGCGGTACCGCGGCCGGCCCGTTGGTCGGTGGTTGGTTGCTCGAGCACTTCTGGT
The DNA here is from genome assembly GCF_048573875.1 of Rhodococcus sp. SB1D. Classification (NCBI taxonomy): domain Bacteria; kingdom Bacillati; phylum Actinomycetota; class Actinomycetes; order Mycobacteriales; family Nocardiaceae; genus Rhodococcus; species Rhodococcus sp. SB1D. Next base: position 255,579 of record NZ_JBMAIQ010000010.1, on the reverse strand, counting down.
GGGGTTCGGTCTTCTTGATCAACATTCCGGTCATGATCGCGCTGGTTGTACTCGGCCCGATCCTGATCCCGGAGTCGAAGGACCCCAATCCGGGTCGATTCGACCTCATCAGCGCTGGTCTGTCGATGGCGACCATGTTGCCGCTGGTGTACGCGGTCAAGGAATCCGTGGTGCACGGCGTCAGCATCACGTTGCTGGTGATCGGCCTCGTTGGTCTCGCGGCGGGTTACGTGTTCGTGCGTCGTCAGCGGATGCTGAAGGATCCGATGTTGGATCTGAAGCTGTTTGCCAACGCGTCGTTCTCCACCGCCGTCATCACCAACCTGCTCTCGATCTTCGCGCTGGCAGGTGTCCTGTTCTTCGGCTCGCAGTACCTGCAGTTGGTGCTGGGTAACTCGGCGCTCGACGCCGGCCTGCTGATGCTCCCGGGTATGTTGCTCAGCGCATTCACCGCGGTTGCGGCGGCCTGGTTGATTCGCCGGTGGTCGGTGTCTCACGTGCTCAGCGCGGGCCTCGCGGTTGCCGGTATCGGTGCTGCGATGCTGCTCGCGCTCGGCGTCGACAGCGGCCCGTTGATGTTCGTGATCGGCTTCGGTCTGGCCGGTGCTGGTGTCGGTGTCGCGTTGACGTTGACATCGGATCTCGTGGTCAGCTCGGTGGAACCCGAACGCGCCGGCGCTGCGTCCGCTGTGTCGGAGACCGCGTACGAACTCGGCATCGCGCTCGGCGTGGCGATCCTGGGCAGCGTGGTGATGGCGATCTTCCGCAAGGGAATCGACACCTCGATGCTCGAAGCAGATCAGGCGCACGCTGCACAGGGCACGCTCGGCGGTGCCCTGCAGGAAGCAACGTACCTACCTGGTGAACTCGGTTCGGTGCTTGCCGATTCCGCGAAGTCGGCGTTTGTCGACGGTATGCACGTTGCTGCCGGTGCAACAGCTTTGGTTCTGTTCGTCAGTGCCGCATTGGTGTTGCGGATGCTGCGGAGTACACCAGAGAACGCGAAGCGTTAATACCGGAATCTCGAGAGTTAGTCAGCTTTCGAGTACGACGAACGAGTGCCCCGGCACCACTGTTGCGGACGCGGTCTCGTCCTGTGTCGGCGGATCCCACCAGAGGATGGGGGTTCCGCCGACCGGAACCGAGGCCGCGTCCGTTCCCAGATTGCACACGATCTGTAATGCGCCGCGGCGCAAGGTGATCCACTGGTCGTCCTCGTCGTAGTCGACGTGCAGGTTCCCCAGCCAAGGGTCGGTGATCTCGATTCGCCTCCTGCGCAGGGCAAGTAGATCGCGATAGCAGGCCAGGACGCGAGCGCGTGTCTCGTCGTCTCGCTCGTCCCAGTCCAGTTTCGATCGCAGAAATGTCTGTGGGTCTTGCGGATCCGGAATGTCGTCACTGTTCCAGCCGTGCGCCGCGAACTCCGCTTTGCGGCCTTTGGCAGTGGCCTCGCCGAGTTCCGGTTCCGGATGCGAGGTGAAGAACTGGAACGGAGTGGTCGCTCCCCATTCCTCGCCCATGAACAGCATCGGTGTGTACGGCGATAGCAGGACCAGCGCCGCCTTGATCGCCAATTGTCCTGGCGTCAGATAGGCGCTCGGGCGGTCCCCGATCGCGCGGTTGCCGATCTGATCGTGGGTGCACGTGTATGCGAGCAGGGCGCTGGCGGGCTGATGCGTGATGTCGATCGGCCGGCCGTGAACCCGTCCACGGAACGAGGAATACGTTCCGGCGTGGAAGAAACCGCGCCGCAATGTATTTGCAAGGGATTCCAAGGATCCGAAGTCGGCGTAATAACCCTGGCGTTCGCCGGACACGGCCGTGTGAATCGTGTGGTGGATGTCGTCGTCCCACTGCGCGTCCAAGCCGAACCCGCCGGCCGCTCGTGGCGTGATCAGAGTGGCGTCGTTGAGATCACTTTCGGCAATCAACGTGAGCGGTCGGCCCAGATGGGCCGACAGTGTTTCCGTTCGGACGGCGAGTTCCTCGAGGATGTGCGTTGCGGTGTGATCGACCAACGCGTGGACGGCGTCGAGGCGTAGACCGTCGATGTGGAAATCGCGCATCCATCGCAGGGCATTCCCGATGATGTACTCGCGAACCTCGCCCGACTGCGGACCGCCGATGTTGATCGTTCGGCCCCAGGTGTTCGCTCCATCGGCAATGTAGGGGCCGAACTTTTCGAGGTAGTTGCCCGACGGGCCCAGGTGGTTGTAGACCACGTCAAGAATCACGCCGAGTCCGCGTTCGTGGGCCGCATTCACCAAGCGTTGCAATCCGTCCGGGCCACCGTAGATCTCGTGGACCGTGTACCAGAGCACACCGTCGTAGCCCCAGTTGTGAGTTCCGTTGAAGCCGTTGACCGGCATGATTTCCACGAAGCCGACGCCGAGGTCTACCAGGTGATCGAGACGTTCGATCGCGGCGTCGAATGTTCCTTCGGGGGTGAACGTTCCGATGTGCAGTTCGTAGACCGATGATCCTGGGAGTTGTCGTCCGGTCCACTGAGAGTCGGTCCAGGACGCCTCGTCGAGTTGGTGCAGTTGGGAGCGGAGATGCACGCCTTCGGGCTGGCGTGGTGAACGCGGATCCGGGAGTGTTTCACCGTCGACGACAAAGCCGTAGCGAGCGCGGTTGTCGCAGTCGACCTCGGCGCGCCACCACCCGTCGTCGGTCCGGTCCATCTCGTGCGTGATGCCGTCGACTTCGACCCGGACCGATTCCGGTGTTGGCGCCCAGACCTCGAATGTATGCACACGATCAGCATGCCTTGTTCGGCCGGATGTGGCAGCCCGGCGGGCTGGTTCCGTCGTCAAGGACTGTTTCTATCCGCAGGTGTTGCCGGACGGTGCAGACAGCGTGATCAGTTTCGGAGCGGGGGCGCTGCAGCATCCGCCCTCGGCTTTCCCTGTGTCGGTTTCTGCTGTGTCAGGTTCGTCGAAAATGCCTGCGCCGCCGCAGACTCCGGTCTCCGGAAGGACCAACTCGACGCGGGCCGCTGCTTCGTGATCGCCGGCGAGCTCGGCTGCGATGCTGCGAACCTGCTCGTAGCCGGTCATCGCCAGGAAGGTGGGTGCTCGGCCGTAGCTTTTCATTCCAGCCAAGTACACCCCCGGCTCCGGATGGCGAAGCTCCTTCGCGCCATGCGGGTAAACGGTGCCGCACGAGTGGACGTTCGGGTCGATCAGCGGAGCAAGCTCGACCGGTGCTTGTAAGACCGGGTCGAGGCCGAGTCGAATTTCCGAGAGCCAGGACAGATCGGGGCGGAAGCCGGTCAGCGTTATGACGTTGTCCACGTTCTCGATGCGATCACCCGCATCGGAGGCGAGTATGAGTTGTCCCGAAGGGGTAGTTGTCACCTCTGCGGTGCGGAAGCCGGTGACGACTCTCAACAGGCCATCCTCGACGGCCTTCTTTGCACGCAAGCCCAGGGCGCCGCGCGCGGGCAGTTCGTCAGCGTCGCCGCCTCCGAATGCAGAGCCGATGTTTCCTCGGCGGACCGCCCAGGTGATGCGGGTGCTCGGAGCCTGCTCCGCCAACCCTGACAGCGCAACGATCGCCGTCAGCGCGGAGTGGCCACTACCTGCGATGACGGTGTGCGTTCCGGCGAACTGTGCCCGCACTGCCGGATCGTCGAGATCAGGAACCCGGTACCGGATCGCAGTACCCACAGCGCCTTCGCCGAGTGCAGGAAGACCTTCACCACCGAGCGGGTTGGGGGTGCCCCAGGTGCCGGACGCATCCACAACGGCCTGGGCGAACATCCGATCCTCGGTTCCGTCCCGGCGCCGCAGGTGAATCGAGAGGGGTTCGCTGTCGCGTCCGGCGTCGACGACCAGGTCACGTCCGCGTCGAGCGACGCCGATCACCTCGGTGTCGAACTGGACCAGGTCGGCGAGGGCCGAGGCGAGTGGTTCGAGGTAGAGCTCGCGCCATTGCCGGCCGGTCGGATAGGTCTGCCCGTCGGGTGAGCTCCATCCATTCTGGTCGAGGAGTCGCCGCGCGGCGGGGGAGACGAGTTCGGACCACCGGGAGAACAGTCGAACGTGATTCCACTCGGAGATCGCAGCACCGGCTGTGGTTCCGCGCTCGAATACAAGGGGTGTGAGTCCGCGCTCGCGCAGTTCTGCTGCGGCTGCCAGGCCGATCGGGCCGGCCCCGATCACGACAACGGGTAGGGGGTTCATTTTCGTGCCTTTCATCGACGATTATCGATCTACGGAGAACTGTATCGACGATCATCAATGTAGGCAACCATCGACAGCTGTCGATATAGTGGAGAGATGACTTCGCTGCAGACTCCGACGGTGCGAGTCGGCGATTCGGACCCGGATCAGATCCGTTCTTCCGTCCTCGCGCAGGGCGATGCCGATACCTACGCGCAGTGGTTCGCCTGCCTTGCCGAGCCGATGCGCGTCCGATTGCTTCACCGGGTAGCGAGCGCGGTCGGTGGTATTACCGTCGGAGCGCTCGCCGAGGCGTTGGGGATCGGGCAACCGACGGTGTCGCACCACCTGCGCAAGCTCGCCGATGTGGGTTTTGTGACCATGCGTAAGGAAGGGACGAGCACGGTCGTCGCGATGAGTCCGACGTGTTGCGTTGCCTTGCCGCAGGCGGCGGATGTGGTGATGGGAGTCCTTGCTCCGCGTCCGTGCTGCCCGAGTGATCTGCCCGACGATGTCTCTGTCCGGGCCATGATCGACGACGACTGGGATGCGGTTCGCCGTATTTACGGCGAGGGTATCGACACCCGAAATGCCACCTTTGCCGCTGAGGTCCCCTCGCGTGAGCATCTCCACGAACGGTGGCTGCCGCAGCATCGATGGGTGGCGACTATCGGGGGTGTTGTTGTCGGATGGGCTGCGTTGAGTCCGGTTTCCGAGCGTGACTGCTACCGCGGGGTTGCCGAGAACTCCGTGTACGTTGCGGACGGCATGCGTGGTCGTGGCGTCGGAAAGGCGTTGTTGCGCAAGCAAGTCATGGCCGCCGACGCCGACGGACTCTGGACTCTGCAGACGTCGATGTTCCCGGAGAACCGTGCCTCCATCTCGCTCCATCATTCGGCCGGGTTTCGAACGGTCGGCCTTCGCGAGAAGATCGCCGAACTCGACGGCGTGTGGCGCGACACTGTTCTGCTCGAGCGTCGAACGGCGATCGCCGAGGGATGAGTCCGGGATCCGGCTGACCGGATGCCCGATTGCGCGTTGATTCGATATCTGTCAATATCGAAGAATGTCGAATCAAGAGCTGCCGGACTCCGAGGCTTGCTGCACCCCGCTCGTTCGTGAACCGTTGACTGAGGATTGGGCCGGAGACTTGTCTCGGATGTTCAAGGCCCTCGGCGATCCGGTTCGTCTCCGCTTGCTCAGCTTGGTGGCAAGTCACGAGGGTGGTGAAGCCTGCGTCTGCGACATCTCCGACTCGTTCGACTTGTCTCAGCCGACTATCTCGCATCACCTGAAGGTGTTGCGCCAGGCCGGGCTGCTCGATTGTGAACGACGCGGGACCTGGGTGTACTACTGGGTTATTCCGGCTGCGCTGCAACAGCTTTCCGCCGTTCTGCTGGTAGAAGGTGCGAGCGTGAGTGCCGCAGACGCTTGCGCTGAGGTCACCGCATGAGCAACACCGCTGCCACCACCGAACACCCCGAAGTCGTCGGAAAACTCTCCACCCTCGACCGCTATCTGGCGGTCTGGATCGGCGTGGCCATGGTCGTCGGCCTGCTGGTTGGACGCTGGATCCCCGGTGTGAACACTGCCCTGGACAAGGTGCAGATCGACGGCATCTCGCTACCGATCGCCCTCGGTCTGCTGATCATGATGTACCCGGTCCTGGCGAAGGTCCGCTACGACCGCCTCGACACAGTCACCGGGGACAAGAAACTCCTCGCCGGCTCCCTGTTCCTGAACTGGGTTCTCGGCCCGGCGCTGATGTTCGCCCTCGCCTGGCTGTTTCTGCCTGACCTGCCGGAATACCGAACCGGTTTGATCATCGTCGGTCTCGCTCGCTGCATCGCGATGGTGATCATCTGGAACGACCTGGCCTGCGGAGACCGCGAAGCCGCCGCGGTGCTGGTCGCCATCAATTCGGTGTTCCAGGTGATCATGTTCGCCGTGCTCGGTTGGTTCTACCTCTCGGTCCTGCCCGGGTGGCTCGGCCTCGAACAGATCACCATCGACACCTCGCCCTGGCAGATCGCCAAATCCGTTCTGATCTTCCTCGGTATCCCGCTGCTGGCAGGTTTTCTGTCCCGCTTCTTCGGCGAACGCGCCAAAGGCCGCGACTGGTACGACAACAAGTTCATCCCCAAGATCAGCCCCTGGGCGCTCTACGGTCTGCTGTTCACCATCGTCGTGCTCTTCTCGATGCAGGGCGAACAGATCACCTCCCAGCCTTGGGATGTCGTCCGGATCGCGCTGCCCTTGCTCGCGTACTTCGCGCTCATGTGGGGCGGAGGCTACATCCTCGGCGCCGCAATCGGATTGGGCTATGAACGCACGACGACCCTGGCGTTCACCGCCGCGGGCAACAACTTCGAACTCGCGATCGCGGTAGCCATCGCCACCTACGGCGCCACCTCGGGGCAAGCTCTTGCCGGTGTCGTCGGCCCGCTGATCGAGGTACCGGTGCTCGTCGGGCTGGTCTATGTCTCCCTTGCACTACGCAAACGCTTTGCAGTCGAAGAGGTTTCATCCAGTCGAGAAAGAGCGAGGTCATGAGCAAACCATCGGTGTTGTTCGTCTGCGTCCACAATGCCGGTCGATCTCAGATGGCCGCGGGATTCCTGAGCCATCTCGCAGGCGACGCCATCGAGGTCCGTTCCGCCGGATCCGCACCCGCCGAGACCGTCAATTCGGCAGCGGTCGAGGCGATGGCAGAGCGCGGTATCGACATCTCAGCGCAGTCTCCGAAGATCCTCACTGTCGACGCCGTCCAGGATTCGGATGTCGTCATCACCATGGGCTGCGGCGACACGTGCCCGATCTTCCCCGGCAAGAGTTACCGAGACTGGGTTCTCGACGACCCGGCCGGACAGGGCCTTGAAGCAGTTCGCCCGATCCGTGACGAAATCGAGCGGCGCGTTCAAGCCTTGATCGCTGAACTCACCACTGCCGCGAAGTCTTCCTGACCGATCGGGGACTCGACAGGATCATTCGTCGGTGGGCTCGATGTGTTCGGCACCGAGGACGGAGAGTCGGTATTCCTGTGCGTCCTGCTCGGTTTCGAAATCTTTCTCTTCGAGGAGGTTCCGGTCGGCGTCGAGGTATCGGTAAGTCGTCATTCCTCCACCGTGTCACTGATGAACGATTCGTGCTCGGATACCGGTTCGATTTCGTCGACGGCTATTTGAATCAGCCTTCCGTAGCGCCGGATCAGATCCTCCGACGACAGTGAATCCTCACCGAGGAGTTCGAGCGTCCGCATGCCGGTGGCCAGTCCGAGCAGCAGTGAGACGACGATCTGGCTGCGTACCAAACCGGGCTCCGTGTCGCCGATGCGGCGCGCGATCCCGTGAACGTATCGTTGCTTGATCTCGGCCCGAGCGGCGGCCGGATCTGGCGCCTCGTGAACGTGTACTGCGAGCATTGCCCACGGATCGGTTTCATCGGATTCTCTACGAGCGACAAGTTTCTCGACCAGTTGACAGCCGATGTCTCCGGTGGCGTCGGCATTCGGATCCTCGTCCATCGGAGGTGCGGACGGGATCGCAGCCGAGTACAGCCGAGCTTTGCTGCCGTAGATCTTCATGACCAGGGCAGGGGAGTAGCCGGCTGCGACCGCGATGTCCTTGATGGTCGTCGATGCGTAACCTCGTTCCGCGAACAAGGCTTTCGCTGCTGTGAGGATGCTGGCTTCGCCGCTGCTCATGTCGCTCGCTTCGATACCCGATCGCCATGCGTTCGGTTGCTCATACTGGCGTTCATACTGTCGTCAACGGCTCGGCATCGACGGGTACGTCGAAGTCGACGACGGTGGACTGCGCGATGACCGCTATCTGACGAGCCAATGTGCCGTGTCCGCTCTCGGTCAGCGCGGTCAGGATGTACCGGCCGGATGTGGGAAGTGCGATTCCGTAGTGCCCGGTTCCGTCGGTGACCGTGGATGCGACGAATTCGCCGGTCGGTTTCGTGAGTGTGACGACGGTTCCCGAGGTTGTTCGGCCGCCGACTCCGACCTTGCCGGAGATGGTGAGGCGGTCACCGAGTTCGACGGTGTGCGTCGATTGCGCGCTGTCGAAAGCGATCACCTGCGACCGAGGGGACCAGCCGTCGGCACTCGTCACTACCAAATACCGTCCGGGCCGGGGTAGGGCGAGGGAAAAGTTGCCCTCGTTGTCGGCGCGACTCCAGTCGATCGGTCGACCCTCCATGTCCATCACGGTGACAACGGCCTGCCGGATCGGTCGGCTGTCGGCCCGGATCACACGACCGGCAACCACAATTTCCGTTTCGGACACGGCGGCGTCGGGAAGCTCGAACCCTTCCGGGGTCACCGGGCGAAGTGCCGCTTCCGGTTTTGCGCCGCGGCGAGGAATGAACGCAGCGGCAGCGGCAGCAGCCACGGCGGCGAGGGCGGCCAGCCAGAAGATGTTCTTGAAGGCGTCGATCGACGGAAGGCCCTCGCCCGGCCCGGACGGGATGACCATCGAAGTGAGCATGGCGGCAACCACCGCGCTGGACGTGGAAGTACCGACTGAGCGGAGCAGCGAATTGAGGCCGTTTGCCGACGCGGTTTCGGTAATCGGAACCGATCGCATGATCAGCATCGGCATCGCGGAGTAGGCGATTGCGGTTCCGATGCTGACCACCGCCGCGCTGATGATGATCAGTGCTATCGAACCGGTCAGGAACACTCGCGCGATGTAGGCGAGCGCGAGCACCGTGCCGCCGACGATCAGGGTGATCTTGGCTCCGAATCGCTTCGTGATGTTCGCGGAGACGGGCGCGAAGAAGACCATCGCGAGGCCTGCCGGAATCATGCACAGTCCGGCCGCCATCACGCCCAGTTCGAAGCCGTAGCCGGAGATCTTCGGCATCTGAAGTTGTTGGGTGGTGGAGAGGTTGTTCGCGTACATCGAGAAGCCGACGAGGATCGAGGCGACGTTGGTCAGCAGAACAGGCCGCTTGGCCGACGTTCGTAGATCGACCATCGGCTGGGTGACGCGGAGTTCGTAAGGGAACCACAATGCGAGAGTCACGATTCCGATGACGAACATCAGCAATGTCAGTTCGCTCGTCCATCCCCAACGGGCGCCCTTGGAGATGGCGAGGAGGATCGCCGTGAGTGCTGTCGAGAGCATGACCGCGCCCAGGAAGTCGAATTTGCCGCGGGTACGAACACTTGATTCCGGGACGACGACGGCTACCGCGATGATCAGCAGGACGCCCACGATCGCCGAGAGCCAGAAGATGGCGGGCCAGCCCAGATGCTCGAAGATCAACCCGGACAGCGGGAGCCCGAGTGCGCTGCCGATTCCGAGAGTGGCACTCATCAACGCTGTTGCCGACGCCACCTTCTCCTTGGGCAGTTCGTCGCGCATGATGCTGATTCCGACGGGGATCATCGAGATCGCGAAGCCCTGGAGACCACGTCCGATCAGCAGGGCGACAAAGTTGCCGCCGATCGCCGCGACCAGTGATCCGACCACGATCATCGTCATCGAGATCAGCATCATGCGTCGTTTTCCGAACATGTCTGCCAGGCGGGAGACGATCGGAGTGGCGACGGCACTCGTGAGGAGCGTGACGGTGACGAGCCAGGAGGCGTCGTCAGCGCTGACGCCGAGGATCTTCGGGAAATCGGGCAACAACGGAATGACCATCGTTTGTTGCAGCGCGACCACGGTGCCGGAAAGACAGAGAATTGCGGTAATGAGCCGACTTGAACGGCGAGTGGTCGGAGACGAGTGCAATGCCAAGAGACGGTCCTTCACGCGGCGATGGTGAACGGGAATTCACCCATGAGTGAACCACTGTTCACCCGTCGGTGTCACCTTCGGTGAATATGCGATTTCTCACGACGGCAACTCGCCCCAGGGTTTCCGAGTCGGCATGGCGGGAACAACGTCAGTGGTTGGTCTGCGCCTGCGCGAGCGGGCAGCGAGGAGGAGTGATGCATGCCGAAGTGGGTGACCGTCTCCACGTCCAGGGGCGCGTGGTGGGGCAGGCGGAGGTAACTGCCGAGGTTCTCGAGGTGCACGGCGAGGACGGCGGTCCTCCCTATCTGGTCAGGTACGACAACGGCCACGAGGCGTTGGTGTTTCCCGGTAGCGATGGCTGGATAGACCACCCCGGAAAAGGCTCCTGAGCTGCACGATTCTTTCCATGCATGGTCGTTGCATCGAATGCGGCTAAAGTGTGCGCAATGGAGGGCAGACGCCAGTACCACTCCCGCGTGCGTGAAGCTTCCGCGCAGCGAACGCGTGAACTCATTCGTGATGCGGCGACGGCCTTGTTTGTTCGAGACGGGTATGTCAGTGCCACCGTCAAGCAGATTGCCGCCTCGGCCGGCGTCGCCGATCGGACGGTGTTCACAGCCTTCCCCGGCGGGAAACTCGAGATCTTCGAAGCGGCCCTCGCTGCGGCGCTCGATGCCGAAGAGGTTCCACTCGGCGCGCCGAACCTGGCCTCGGACCCCGATGACGTTCGCCGGATCGTCTCCCAGATCGTGGCTCAGGGCATCGGACTGCTCGAACGTGCCGGCGCTCTGATGATGGTTGCGGTCGAATCCTCGGGTGCGGATGCCGACATGCGTCGACTATCCGAGGAGTCGTCGGATCAGTCGGCCGTCAATGCGATGTCGATAGCCGAGGGTCTCTCCGAGCATGGCTTGTTGAGGCCTGAGATTTCGCTCGAGAAAGCCGCGGGCATACTTGCCGCTTTCGTCTCGCCTCAGCTTCATCAGCAATTGCGTCGGGTCAGTGGGTGGGACGTCGATGCGTACCGAGGATGGCTCGAGTTCAACATTCGCCAGAATCTAATGTACTAATTGGTCTGTTTTCGTTAGCATGGCGAGGGTTTTTTATTCTCGGGAGGAATCGCCAGCGTGCCCTATGCCTTGTTCGGCCTCATCACGATGTTGCTGTGGATTTTCTGCATCGTCGACGCCATCACGAGAGATGACGCCTACATCCAGTACCTACCCAAGGTCGTCTGGATTCTGATCATCATCTTCCTTCCTACTTTGGGATCGGTTCTGTGGCTGGTGGTCGGGCGCGGACAGAACGCGCCCCGCGGTTACGTCGGCCCAACCGGATACGGCGAATACGAGCGCCCGGGACGTGCCGTTGCGCAGGATCCGGCGGCGGACGAAGCCTTCTTGCGTCAGTGCCGCGAGCGGGCGGAAGAGCAGCGTCGAATTGCCAAGCAGCAGCGCCGCGACGGCGACGCTGATCGGATGTGAGTTATCGGTAGGCCGTGAGTCGGTCCAACACGAGCCGAAGCGGCGGCCACGACGATCGGCCGCGACGCGTCACCGCATAGGCAGTGAGGATGACGGGCGGATCGACGAGTGGTTCGACGCGCACGCCTTCGCGAGTCTTGCGTTCGAGCGGCATCAGCCCCACGCCGTAACTACTGAGGATCAAGAGTTCGACCAAGTCGAGACTGTCGATCTGGTGAGTGATCCGAGGGGTGAACCCGGCCAGCGAGGCGAGGGTTCGCACAGCGCGCTCGTCTGCCGTGTTGCGTGAGTTCACTATCCATGACGTGTCGGCGAAGGCGCGGAGATCGATTCCGGATTCTGTGGACTTGTCGGGAGCTTTGGCGTCGTCGGGAACACACAGTCCCCAGGGCGTCGACCAGAGCGGAATTGCTTCGAGTAGTGGGCTCGGCGACGCGGGGGCAAGGTTGTAGTCGTACGTCAGTGCGAGGTCTAGATCGTCGCGTTCGAGGAGTGCAAAAGCCTCGACGGGTTCGTATTCGTAGATCATCACGTCCACCTGCGGGTGACTGCGTTGCAGGCTTCGAGCGACGGGGAGCATCGCGGTTCTGATCGCAGTTGCGAATCCGCCGACTCGCAGGGTCCCCACCGGTTCCGCGTCCGGATCGAGGTCCAGGCGAGCTGCATCGACGGCTGCCAGGATGGTGACGGCATGATCGGCCAGTCGTTGACCGGCCGGCGTCAGCCGCACCCGGCGACCGTCGGGCTCGATCAGTGCGGTACCGGTCTCCGCGGTCAAGGCCGCGAGTTGTTGGGACACTGTCGACGTCGTGAGGTTGTGCGCTTCGGCGACTGCACGCATCGAACCCAAGCGGGAGAGTTCGAGGAGGAGATGGAGTCGACGGGTTTCCATCCTTCGATCATTCACTAATCGTGAACATAATGTAGGTCAAAATCGCGTGGACACGAACGGTTGGCCTCCCGTTCAATTCAGCTATGGATACGAAAGCGCGGGCCGGAGTGGGCCTGGCTGTTCTGGCGATGTTGTGCGTGCAGCTCGGGCTCGCCGTGTCGGTGGGTCTGATCGATCAGCTCGGCGCAGACGGAGCGGCGTGGATACGACTCGCCTGGGCGGGCATCATTCTTCTGATCATCGTCAGGCCCCGCCCCTCGGTGTTCACTCGCAAGGCGTTTCTGGCTTGCGTGGTTCTGGGTGTGGTCACCGCAGGTATGACGCTCCTGTTCATGGCAGCGGTGGAGCGACTTCCGCTGGGAACAGCAAGCGCATTGGAATTCTTGGGTCCGCTGACGGTTGCATTGCTCCGGGGGCGTGGCCGCGTTCTGTGGCCGGTTCTGGCAGGCGTGGGCGTCGTGCTTCTCACCGAACCATGGGCCGGGACAGTCGATCTGGTCGGTGTGGCGTACGCACTCGGTGCGGCGCTCTGCTGGGCGATGTACATAGTGCTCACCCAGCGCGTCGGCGACGAGGTTGCCGGTATCAACGGGCTGGCGGTGTCGATGGCGGTAGCCGGGTTGGCCGCGACAATTGCCGTAGGCCACTCGGCTATCGGGCGGCTGACTCCGCATCTGATTCTCGTGGGCCTCGGACTCGCGATCTTGCTGCCCGTCGTGCCGTTCGTTCTGGAGATGGTCTCGTTGCGAAGGCTGTCCACGGCGGCGTTCGGCACGCTGATGAGTCTCGAGCCTGCTTTCGCGCAGCTTATCGGTCTGGTTGTGCTGCAACAGGTTCCGAGTGTTCTGGCCGTGGCAGGTATCGCGTGCGTCGTCGTCGCAGGGATCGGCGCGGCCCGCGGTGGTGCTCGAGGTGGCGCCCGGAAGCCGACTGAGCCACCCTCCGATTCCGAGCGAACGTACCTTTCGGCGCCTTCATGAGACCGAGAGTGCCGTTCGCTCAGGTCGCGTTCGCTCAGTGCGAGTGCGCCGCGGCGATTGCTCCGTCGAACACGTCGGCGACCTCGCCGAGGGAGTCGAGAATCGGCTGACCGGATCGTTCGACGCGAGCCCGCACCAGCGAGCCCTCGAGCGCGGACACTGCAAGGACGGCAAGCCGTTCCGCTCGCGCACGTCCGACCCCGGACGCGATCAGTGTGTCGCGCAGTAGCGAAGTCCACTGTCGATACACCGCCTGTCCGGCGGCTGTCACGCTCTCCGAATCGGGGGCAAGTTCCAACAACACCGTCGTGATCGGCGAGCCTTCGTGGAAATCCGAATCGCTCACCCATCCGGCGAGCAACCGCGCGTACTCGCGCAGCAGCGACCCGGCGTCCGATTGGCTGTCGGCGAGTTCGGTCAGGGTGTCGGTGACCAACTGCCCGCCGACGCGGACGACCTCTTCGCCGATCTGCTCTTTGCCGCCGGGAAAGTAGTGGTAGAGCGAACCTTTCGGCGCCCCGCTCGACTTGAGGATCTCGTTGAGGCCCGTTGCCGCATACCCCTGGCGGCGAAACAGATCGGCCGCAGCTCGTACGAGTGCTTCGCGGTGTTTCGGGGGAGTCGCCACGAGTTGGAGCTTAAACACCCCAGCGATCCACCACAATCTATGTAGACTGGTCTACATGGGAAATTCTGAAATGCTCGAACAGTTGCGCGCGGTCAACGCCTCGGCGGCCTTCAACCGGTGGGCCGGATTCGAAGTCACGGAGGCCGAACCGGGTCGCGTTTGTCTGCGGCTCGAATGGCGTGAGGATCTGGGCCAGTACTCGGGACACCTGCACGCTGCGCTCGTGGCGGGACTCGTCGACACCGCGTGCGGATTTGCTGCTTTCACCCAGGTAGGTGTCGTGGCGGCGTCCAACTGCGCGGTCAATTTCGTGAGTCCGGGCGTCGGAACCGCATTTGTCGCTACGGCGCGCTCGGTCAAGGCCGGGCGCAAGCAGGTGTTCGTCACTGCCGAGGTACATGCCGAACGCGAAGGCGAATCGGTGCTCGTCGCGTTCGGCACCACCCTGTTGGTTCCACTCGCCCCTAAGGCCTAGGCAAGACAGAGCTGAAGGTCACGGAACGAGGATGAACTTTCCCGCGGGGTGCGAACTCTGCAACTCGGTGTGAGCGAGTGCCACGTCCGCTAGCGGGAAGGTCTTGGCGATCTTCACGATGAGGTGTCCGGAACCGGCTTGTTCGACAAGTTCGGATCGTGCCTTCAAACGCGCTTCCGCACTTGCCGGATTGCCTCCGCCGACGGACGCGAAGCCGTCGGTCTGGGCGCGTCCGAACGCGACGATGGTGACGATGCGACTCTTGTCGGTGACCAAAGCCAGAGATGCATCGACGGCTTCGTCCGTTCCGGCGGTGTCGAACGCCGCATCGACGCCGTTCGGCGCGAGTTCACGGACACGCGCTTCGAGGCCGTGGCCGTAGAGCACAGGCGTGGCGCCGAGCGAGCGCACGTAATCCTGATTCGAGGCTCCCGCAGTGCCGATCACCGTAGCTCCGCGACCAACTGCCAGCTGAACAGCGATCGCGCCGACGCCGCCGGACGCGCCGTGGATGAGAACGGTGTCGCCGGAACCGACCCGAATGGTGTCGAGGGCGTCGACTGCAGTTCCGCCGACCAGAAGGAGGCCGGCTGCCTGTTCCCAGCTGATGCCTGCGGGCTTCGCGGTGACAGAGGAGACCGGCACGACTACTTGTTCGGAGTAGAGGCCGTTGCCGGGGCTGACGATCACTTCGTCGCCGACGGTCACATTTGTGACGCCGTCGCCGACAGCCGAGACGACGCCCGCTGCCTCGCCGCCGAGGTGGATGGGAAGTTTCTCGGGGTCGGTGCCGAAAGCGCCGCTGTAGAGCTTGAAGTCGAAGGGATTGACGCCGATCGCCTTCACGTCGACCAGGACTTCACCTGATTTCGGCGCCGGTAAATCGACGTCCACCAGCTTCAGGACCTCGGGCGTGCCGTACGTCTGCGCTACAACAGTTTTGGTCATGTCTCGCGCAACCGTCCTCGGGGAAGCGATATTCCCCGAGGACGGGAAAAACTCGAGAAGATTCGATCAGCGGATCAGGGTGCCCAGATCGAGCGGCATCGCGATGCCGGTGATGTGATGGGCCTCGTCGGAACCGAGGAACGCGACGGCGGCGGCGATGTCCTCCGGCTGGCTGACCGGGTCGGGCAAGGTCTGCATGAAGATCGGACCGAGTGTGTGGGCGTTGGCGTCGATGAGCGGCCGCATGTCCGTCATCTGCATTCCGGTTTCCACGCCGTGTGGGTGGATGGTGTTGACCCGAATGTTGTACTGCCCCAACTCCGAGGCCATCGTCTTGGCCAGACCGGTGATGCCGTGTTTGCTCGCGACGTAATGGCCGAGGAAGGGGAGGCCGCGCAGGCCGGCGACGGAGCTGGTGAAGATGATCGAGCCACCGGTGCCTTGCTTGATCAGGTGCGGGATCGCTGCCTTGGCGGTGTGGAAGACGCCGGTCAGGTTGACGTCGAGCGTTTCCTGCCACTGCTCGGGCGTGATTTCCCAGGACATGTTGGCAGAACAGATTCCGGCGTTCGCGACGACGACGTCAAGTCGCCCCAATTCGTCGATGCCGGCCGCGAGCGCCGCGGACAGTGCAGAGAAGTCGCGAACGTCGGTCTTGGTAGCGACAATTCGACGGTCCAGGGCCTTGACCAGTTCGACTGTCTCGGCCAGGTCGTCGTCGGTGGCGCCGGCATACGAGGTGGATTCGAATTGAACACACGCGTCGACGGCGATGATGTCTGCGCCCTCTTCTGCCAGCCGGACAGCTTCGGCGCGCCCCTGACCACGGGCGGCTCCGGTGATGAAGGCAACTTTTCCGGTGAATCGACTGGCGGCCATGCTCAAACCTCCGACTAGTGGTGATGATCTGCTCTTCGGAAGTTAGCGCGACGAAGTTCTTTTCGGGGGTGAATGCCCAGTCAGCGGAAACCGCTCAGCGCACCCTGTTCAACAGGGCACATGGCCCGGCAGCGAAGATGTCCCGCGCATCCGAAGACAAGACGGGTTGTCCGCTCAGTGCGTCGACCCATTCGCCATCTGGCAGGTCCACTCGCGTATCTCTCCAACCGTGCGACGAGAGTCTGAGCGAATGTCGCGTCGCCAGAGCAACGACCATAGGCGGATCACCTGCCGGGCCGCGCGAGAAGCCGACCAGATGACCGGATCCGGAACCTGAAGCGAAGACCGGCCGGTACTCACCGTGATCGAACCACGAGGGGTTCTCCCGCCGCAGTGTCAGTGCCGTGCGAACGAGGTGCAACTTTGCGGTTCCTGTTGCGTCGATCGGCGCGGCGCCGGAATCGAGCAGTGATCGCCTCGTTCCGTAGTCGACAAGCCGCCGGTTGTCCGGATCGACCAACGAGTCCTCCCACAGCTCAGTGCCCTGGTAGACGTCGGGAACGCCGGGCCCGAGAAGTTGGAGCAGCTTTTGGCCGAGAGAGTCCGACCAGCCGTGACGCGCGATCCGGCCGACGAATTCGCTGACCGAATCACCGACCGGGCCGTCGATCACCTCGTCGATCCAGCGGTGCACTGCCGACTCGAAGTCGACGTCCGGATCGTTCCAGGAAGTCCTGGCGCCGGACTCGCGGACGGCTTTCTCCGCATAGGCGTGCAAACGCTCGCGCAGCTCTGGAACCGAGGCTGCCGAGCGGCCGTCCGTCGGCCACACACCGATGATGTTCTGCCACAAGAACAATCCGGTAAGCGGATCAGGGCTGGGGCACACGTCTTCCCACTCGCGAATCAGCCGGGCCCACAGGGTCGGCACTTGAGACACAACACCGATCCGTGCCCGCACGTCCTCGCCGCGTTTGGTGTCGTGAGTGGACAGACTCGTCATCGCGCGCGGCCACCGCTTCGCTCGGTCCGCGTTGTGGAGATGGAATTCGGCGACGGAGACGGCAAGCGATGCAGGGTTGCCGCCGACTTCCTGACGTGAGACCAGGCGCGCCGTCCGATAGAAGAGTCGATCTTCGACGGACTTGGCCATGACAGCGCCACACACCTGCTGGAAGCGAACTGAGGCCTCACCGCTGTTCACCAGGGATTGCGCCAACACGTTGAACGATGGTTCATGTCCGGGAGCCAATTCGTGCATGTCACCGACGATCCGAGCGGCCAAACCGGCGAGGGGACTGTAGTCGGATCGGTACACCGGCATCCGAGCGATCGCGACGACAACTGCGTCGTTCAGTTCGGTCTCACTGCAACGACTTCCGGTTTCGCGTCGGATTGCACGTACGAGCCTGCGAACCTCCGGTGCCAGGTCACCGCGCCCGGTGTCGCGTTTGAACTGACGTTCGGTGTGATGCAACCACGTACTGTCCCCGTCGTCGCCGGTCAGATCTGCCGAGAGTTCGGTCAATTCGAGTTCGGCGGCGGGATCGACGAAAATGCCGCCCAGCTGATTGAGGGCGTCGTATCCGGTGGTGCCGTCGATCGGGAGCATCGGATCGAGTGGTTCCGTATGGCCGAGGATCTTTTCGATCACGAGCCACTGATCTGGTCCGATCAGTTCTCGCAGGCGCCCGAGATATTCCGCCGGATTCGCGAGTCCGTCCGGATGATCGATGCGAACGCCGTCGATCAGTCCTTCGTCGACCCACGACTTCACCTGCCGATGGCAGAGTTCAAAGACTTGGGGGTCCTCCTGGCGCAGCGCAGCGAGTTCGTTGACGGCAAAGAACCGTCGGTAATTGACGATCCCGGCGTTCCACGGTACGAGTCGGTACGACTGCCTGGAGTGCACCTCCTGTGGAGATCCGAATTCAGTACCGGCAGCGATGGGGAAGCGGTGCTCGTAGAACGCGAGAAGTGTTTCCTCGCCATCTTTCTCGACAGTCAGTGCGTCGAGATCGTCCGGGCTGCCCAGTACCGGGAGTGAGAGTTTGCCGTCGGCGCCGTTGGCTCCGTTGTCCTCGGCCCAATCGATGTCGAAGAAATGCGCGTACTCCGACGACTGCCCGTGCGTGAGAACGTCCCACCACCAAGCATTTTCGCGAGGTTTGGCGACACCGACATGGTTGGGGACCAGATCGACGATCAGGCCCATCCCACGTGATCGAACGGCGCGCGAGAGCTCCACCAGGGCCTCGCGGCCACCAAGTCCTTCGGACACGGTTGTCGGATCGGTGACGTCGTAGCCGTGCGTCGATCCGGACGTCGCAGTGAGGATGGGGGAGAGATAGAGATGTGAGACCCCCAAGGCCTCGAAGTAGTCCACCTGTGCGGCCGCATCACGAAGAGTGAATGCATCCGGTCGCAACTGCAGTCGGTAGGTGCTGGTTATCGGGGCCATGTGCACGTCTCCCTCAAGCGGTTCTGCGAAGTACCGTCAATGCTCGCGCTTTTACATCCAATGTTGTTCCGGCTTTGATCACGGTATCGCTCTCACCGGTGGGGACCGAGGTGTCCAGTACGACGGTCCACTCCGACGCGTAGTCCGCGTTGGGGGTGGAGAATTCGAGATCTTCGTAGTGGGCGTTGAAGCAGAGAAGGAACGAATCTCCGGTGACGCGCTCGCCACGGTAGTTCGGTTCCGGGATCGCGTCACCGTTGAGAAAGACAGCCAACGACTTGCCGAAACCGCTGTCCCAGTCGGCCGGAGTCATCTCTTCGCCAGACGGCGTGAGCCAGGCGATGTCGCGACTCTGATCGCCACTTCGAATAGGTCGCCCCTCGAAGAATCGACGACGCCGGAAGACCGGGTTCTTGGCGCGCAAGGCAATTGCGCGCTTGGTGAACTCGACGAGGTCGGCGTTGGTTTCCGCGAGAGTCCAATCCATCCATGACAGTTCCGAATCCTGGCAGTAAACGTTGTTGTTACCCTGCTGAGTTCGGCCCATCTCGTCGCCGTGAGCAAGCATCGGGGTGCCCTGGCTGAGCATCAGCGTAGCCAGTATGTTTCGGCTCTGACGTCCACGCAGTTCGAGGATTTCCGGGTCGTCGGTGGGGCCTTCGACTCCGCAGTTCCACGATCGGTTGTGCGATTCGCCGTCGTTGTTGTTCTCACCGTTGGCTTCGTTGTGCTTCTCGTTGTACGAGACGAGGTCGTGCAGGGTGAAACCGTCGTGAGCGATGACGAAGTTGATGCTCGCGCCGGGGCGACGTCCGGTGGCCTCGTAGAGATCAGAGGATCCGGTGAGACGGGAGGCGAACTCCCCCAGCGTTGCCGGCTCACCACGCCAGTAGTCGCGGACGGTGTCGCGGTATTTGCCGTTCCATTCGGTCCACAGGCCGGGGAAGTTGCCGACCTGGTAACCGCCTTCGCCGACGTCCCACGGTTCGGCGATCAGCTTCACCTGACTGACGATCGGATCCTGTTGCACGAGATCGAAGAAGGCCGAAAGGCGGTCCACGTCGTGCAGTTCACGGGCGAGTGTCGAGGCGAGGTCGAAGCGGAAACCGTCGACGTGCATCTCCGTGACCCAGTACCGCAGAGAGTCCATGATCAATTGCAGCGTATGCGGATGACGGGCGTTGAGGCTGTTGCCCGTTCCGGTGTAGTCCATGTAGTGCTCTTCGTCGCCGTCGACCAGGCGGTAGTAGGCGGCATTGTCGATTCCGCGGAAACTGATGGTCGGCCCCATGTGATTGCCCTCGGCGGTGTGGTTGTAGACCACGTCGAGGATCACTTCGATACCCGCCTGGTGGAAGCTGCGCACCATGGCTTTGAATTCCGCTACGGCCGCATCGGGTTTCGTGGCCGAGGAGTAGTCGGTGTGTGGAGCGAGAAAGCCGAAGGTGTTGTAACCCCAGTAGTTTCGCAGACCTTGGTCGAGAAGCACCTGATCGTGCATGAACTGGTGGACCGGCATCAGTTCGATCGCCGTGACACCCAGATCGGTGAGGTGCTCGATGATCACCGGATGAGCGAGCCCCGCGTACGTGCCGCGCAATTCCTCCGGAACTCCGGGGTGCGTCGCGGTCATACCCTTGACGTGCGCTTCGTAGATGACCGTCTCGTGATAAGGACGCTTCGGCGAGTGGTCGGACGCCCAATCGAAGAACGGGTTGATGACGACGGTCGACATCGTATGGCCGAGCGAATCATGTTGGGGGAAAGGGATGGTGGCGGGTTCGTCGACGAGTGGTTCCGGCTCGAAGGGTTCGGGCTCGAGGATCTCTTCCGATTCCTGATCGCCCGTGGGCGAGTCGTCTTCGAGGCCCACCTCGTCCGATTCGGCTTCCGAACTCGTTTCGTCGGTAGCCTCTTGCGGCCCCACGGCGGGAGATTCGTCGTCTCCTGAAGGTTCGGGGTCCGCCGCCGATTCGACGTCGTACGAGAACAGCGAACGGTCTCCGTCGAAGTCTCCGTCGAACGCTTTTCCGTACGGGTCAAGCAGGAGTTTGCTCGGATCGCATCGCAGACCTGCAGCCGGATCGTACGGCCCGTGTACGCGGTAGCCGTATCGCTGGCCGGGGGATACCGACGGAAGGTACGCATGCCAGACGTAACCGTCGACCTCGTCCATCCGAATGCGGGTTTCGGTTCCGTCCTTGGCGATCAGGCACAGTTCGACGGCCTCGGCGACCTCGGAGAAGAGCGAGAAATTGGTCCCCGCGCCGTCGTAGGTGGCACCGAGTGGGTACGCACTGCCAGGCCATACCGGGATGGGAGTGGCTGAGGTCTCGCTCGGCGGTTGATCCATGAATCAGACCCTATCGGGTGCAGCCGATCGAATCTCGTCGACTGTCTACGGTGCCGATCACCGTTTCGCCTGGCTGCGGGCGGTTGCAAGCATTCCGGCTGTGATCTGTTCCACCTCTGCCTCCGAACACAGGTACGGAGGCATCGCGTATACGAGGTTGCGGAACGGCCGGAGCCAGACGCCGGCGTCGACGGCTGCATCGGTCGCGCTCTGCATGTCGACCGGCTGTTCGAGTTCGATCACTCCGATTCCGCCTTTGACGCGGACGTCGACGACCCCGGGAATTGTGACGGCTTCGGCGAGGCCTCGAGCGAGGCCACGTTCGAGGGTTGCGACGTCACGCCGCCAGTCCATCGCAAGCAGAAGTTCGGTCGACGCCACCGCGACGGCGCACGCGAGTGGATTGCCCATGAAGGTGGGGCCGTGCATCAGCCCGCCGCCCTCACCGGCAGTGATGGTCTCCGCGATCTCCGTGGTGCACAGCGTTGCCGCCAGACTCATGTACCCGCCGGTCAGTGCCTTGCCGACGCACATGACATCGGGACTGACGCCGGCGTGATCGGCGGCGAACAATTCTCCGGTGCGTCCGAATCCGGTCGCGATTTCGTCGAAGACCAGGAGGACTTGGTACTTGTCGCAGAGGTTACGCAGGTCGATCAGGTACGCGGGATCGTGGAAACGCATTCCGCCGGCACCTTGGACCACTGGTTCCACGATCACCGCTGCGAGGTGCTCGTGATGCTCGGCCAAGAGCGATTCCAACTCCTGCACGTATTCGGGGAGATAGCCCGCCGGGGGAGCTTGCGCGAAGACCTGAGGGCGCAGGACGTCGGTCCAGAGAGAATGCATGCCGCCGTCGGGATCGCAGACGCTCATGGGGGTGAAGGTGTCACCGTGGTATCCGCCGCGCCAGGTCATCAAACGATTCTTCGACGGCTTTCCGAGGCTCCGCCAGTACTGCAGGCACATCTTCACTGCGACTTCGACGGCCACCGAACCGGAGTCGGAGAGGAACACCTTGTCGAGGTGAGGTGGTGTGATGTCGACGAGCAGTCGCCCGAGGCGAGCGGCGGGTTCGTGCGTCAGTCCGCCGAACATGACATGGCTCATTTTGCCGAGCTGCCGTGCGGCGGCGGTGTCGAGCACGGGATTGCGGTAGCCGTGAATGGCGGCCCACCACGAGCTCATCCCGTCGACCAATCGGCGGCCGTCGGAGAGCGTCAGGGTAGCCCCCTGCGCAGAGTCGACGATCAGCGGACGAGTCGACGCGGGAAACGATCCGTACGGATGCCAGAGGACATCGGCATCGATGGCGGAGACGTCATGGGGATCAAGTCCGGTTGTGAGCACGGATGCACCCTAACCATTGAGTTGAACGGTGTTCAAGTATGGTCGGAAAAGTGAACACCTCGCTGAATTGGCTGACGGCCGTCGAAGCGGACCGCAGGGCCGCTGGACTGCGTCGCGAACTCCGTCCTCGCACGGTCGACTCCCCGTTGATCGACCTGGCGTCGAACGATTATCTCGGACTCGTGCGGCACCCCGATGTGATCGAGGGTGCCGCGGCGGCTCTGCGCCGTTGGGGCGCGGGCGCCACGGGCTCGCGTCTGGTCACCGGCACCACCACCGAACACGAACTGCTCGAAGTCGAACTGGCCGAGTTCGTCGGGGCGGACTCCGGACTTGTCTTCTCCTCCGGTTACACAGCCAATCTCGGCGCGGTGACGGCGCTCTCGGGTCCAGGGTCGTTGATCGTCTCCGATGCGGGATCGCATGCCTCGCTGGTGGATGCCTGCCGCCTGTCACGTGCTCGGGTCGCCGTTGCTCCGCATTCGGACGTGGGCTTTCTCGCCGACACGTTGCGCAGCAGAGTGGAAGAGCGAGCGCTGGTCGTCACCGATTCGGTCTTCAGTGCCGACGGAGACCTCGCGCCACTGCGGCAGATGCATCAGGTGTGCCGCGAGTACGGGGCGATCCTGTTGGTCGACGAGGCGCATGGCATCGGTGTGCGCGGTGCCGGTGGACGTGGACTCGTCCACGAGTCGGGCCTGGCCGGTGAACCCGACGTCGTCGTGACGGCAACACTGTCCAAGTCGCTCGCCAGCCAGGGCGGAGTTGTGCTCGGTGACAACAAGATCCGCGCGCATCTCATCGACGCGGCAAGAACGTTCATCTTCGACACCGGTCTCGCACCGGCCGCCGTAGGCGCGGCCAGGGCTGCACTCGCCGTACTCCAGCGTGAGCCGACGCGAGCGCTCGACGTCCTGGCCCGGGCATCCGAGTTGGCGGACGTCACCGGTGCTCCGTCGCCTGAATCTGCTGTCGTCTCAGTCGTTCTCGGTGATCCGCAGCGGGCGTTCGATGCCGCGTCGGCGTGCCGGGATCAGGGGTTGCATGTCGGTTGCTTCCGCCCGCCGTCGGTTCCGGAAGGAACGTCACGGCTGCGTCTGACCGCACGAGCGACGCTGTCCGCATCCGAGATGGAGCAGATCGCTCTCGTACTGCGCGAAGTATTGGCCGGAGCCCGAGCATGAGCATTTTCCTGGTGACCGGAACGTCGACCGACGTCGGAAAAACAGTGGTGACAGCCGCATTGGCATCGGTGGCCTTGCAGTCGGGAAAGTCGGTTGCAGTGCTCAAACCGGCCCAGACCGGCGTCGACGTGGACGGTGCGGGTGATCTGGCCGAGATCGAGCGTCTGACCGGCGGCGGTGCGACGCTGGTCGAGTTGGCGCGGTACCCCGAACCTTTGGCGCCGGATACTGCTGCACGTCGAAGTGGTCTCCCGTTGTTGGCGCTCGACGACGTGGTTCGGGTCGCCTCCGACCTGGACACCACCCACGACTTGACCCTGATCGAAGGCGCCGGCGGCTTGCTGGTCCGCTTGGGCGTCGACGGGTTCACCGCTCGCGATCTTGCCGCGGCTCTGGCAGCGCCAGTGGTGCTGGTGGTTGCGTCCGGCCTGGGCACGCTCAATCACACGGCACTGACCGTGGAAGCCCTACGTGCATCCGGCGTGGACTGCGCCGGGTTGGTGATCGGTTCGTGGCCGCAGGAACCGGACCTCGCCGAGAGATGCAATCGCGAGGATCTGGTCTCGGTCAGCGGTGTTCCCCTTCTCGGGGTAATGCCTGCCGGAAGTGGGGGCGCGAGTGTCCGAGAGTTTGCTCGCACCGCTTCGATCACGCTCGGTGAACTTCATTTGACCAACTGACGACGTAGCATCCGATTTGTCCGCATCGATAGCCAAGGCACAGTGGGGCGCCTTGGGTTTCGACGTCCCTCGCGTACGATTCCGGTCGGTATATTTCGACGGGTGTCTTGCGGCGACCCTGCATCCGGGGCGCCTTGGTCACCGACAGTGGTTGTCGAATTGTGAGTAGGTCAGTCGAATGTAGGTGGTGAGCACGGTCGAAAAGTCGTTGTCGTCATCGGCCGTTCGTCGCGCACTGCTTATCGGCGTAGTCGTCTTCGTCTCGTGCCTGGTCGGAATTCTGAGCCGTCTGCCGGGCACGCTTGCAGTCTTCTGGCCGGCGAACGCGCTGCTACTCGGGATCCTCTTTCGGTCGCCGCGTTCCGCCACACTGCTCACCTGGATCTGCGTCGTAGTCGGTTATGTCGGAGCCGACCTGATCACCGGTGGGGCATGGGAGTCCACGGTGTGGCTCAACGCGGCCAACATCGTCGGGGTTGCGAGCGGCTTCTACGCCTTTCGCTGGGTCGACAGTGAGGACCGTCGACTGACCAGTATTCAGTCCGTCGGCTATCTCGTGTCGATGACTGTCGCCGCCGCGTCGATGGCGGCGCTCGTGGGCGGAATCGCGAACCGCGTGCTGTTCGGCGGGCAGTGGTGGGACGGCTGGTTGCTCTGGTTCTCGAGTGAGTTCGTCAACTACATGACCATCGTCCCCTTGGTGCTGACATTCCCTTCGCTTCGACGAGTGGATCGAGAACCGAAAGCTGTTGCCACGCTTGTGCGTCGATCAGTCGTTCCGACGGCGCTGCTGGCCGTCTGCATCATCTTGGAGTGGGTGGTAGGCGGTGCCGGAGCGATCGCGTTTGCCATGCCGGCGCTGGTGACTGCAGCCTTGCTCACCAATGTATTTGTCACGTCGGTGCTCACCGCTGTGTCAACTGCCTGGACGTTGGTACTGACGGCCGACGGCCATCTCGGATTGTCCAGCGAGGGCGTCTCGCCGGTCAGCGCGTCGGTCCAGATCGGATTGTCGCTGCTGGCGGTAGCGCCGATCGCGGTGGCCTGTGTGATCCTCGAGCGTCGCCGCGCGCTCGAGGCACTCACCCAGGCCGTCACCCACGACGATCTCACCGGTGCGTTGCGCCGGGACGAATTCCTGCGGCGAGGCGGCAGCGTGACGGGTGCGACCGATCCGCGTCGCCCCTCTGGACGTCCGGTCAGCGTCCTGATGATGGATCTGGATCACTTCAAGATGGTGAACGACAACCTCGGTCATCGTGCCGGCGATACAGCGTTGGTGAGTTTTGCCGATCAGGTGCGGCGGCACCTCGATGACAAGCATCTCTTCGCCCGATTGGGCGGCGAGGAGTTCGTCGTACTGATGGCCGGTGTCGATCTCGAGGGTGCGACCGAAACAGCCGAGATGATTCGACGCGCGCAAGCGGAGAATTCGTCGGCAGTATTGGGTGAATTCGGGCCGACCGTCAGCATCGGTGTCGCGTGTTCACCCCACGGCGACGCAGACCTGACGCAATTGGTCGATTGCGCTGACGAGGCGTTGTATCGAGCGAAGAAGTTGGACCGCAATCGAACCGTGGCGCTCACGGTCGGTAGCTGAAGAAATACGTGCGGACCCGCAGTTTGTTGCGGGTCCGCACGTGGTGGTGGAGTCGACCGATTCAGAACAGATTGATCAGGGCAGGAACACTGAACAGCGCTACGTAGTAACCCATGAACAGAACTCCGCCGTGAATCTTGAACAGGCGCCCGAGAAGACCACCGACCAGGCCGACCGTCACGGTGATCAGAAGCCCGAGGATGCCGCCCTCCCAGATGCTGATGACGACGACGAGTCCCGTGAACACCGCGATCACAGCTTCGTGACTGATGTGCTTGACCACCGCTGACGCAGCGCGGTACGCGTAGTTCATGGCAAACGGGTATGCGATGACCGTTGCCGTGACCACTGCGAGCAGTCCGTAGAGCAGGAACTCCCACTGCGTCAGGTACGTGGAGAGATTGTTGATCACTCCGGTTTCCTGATTGGTCTCGAACACCGGTGGAGCGTTGAACAGAGGGGCTGCGGGGCCTGCCGCGAGCGGGCTGAGCGGAAGGCCGAAAGCGACGAGTGGGATGAGGGTTTCCGCGATGTAGGTGGATTCCGTCGTACCGTTCTTCGCCGAGACCATTGTGGTCAGTCGGTGATAGCCGTTCTTGATCCGCGCACCTACCAGCTCACCCATCAGAACAGTCATGGCGACCGGGCTGAAGACGAAGGTTGCGCTCGACACCGTGGAAGCGGCGGCGGTGTAACCGATCTGCTTGCGATCGAGGACCTTCAGAGGATTGGGGAAGTATCCCTTCCATCCTTTGATGTCCGGGGCCAATGCAACGGTTTTGGGTTCACTGCGTTCCATGTCCTTACGGCTCGACGGGCCCAAGGTCAATGCGAGGTCCGCGATCAGCGGCCCGACTGCGATCGCAAGGAAGTAGCTGATGTTCAGCGACACATCGTAATTCGACGTCAACGCGCGGGCGCCGAGGATCAAGATGACGAAGGGAACGAGGGCGACAACCCCGGCCCAGCGGCCTGGTGAGGCGTAGGCGATGCCGATGGCGGCGACCAGGAACAGCCACGGTGCTATCGACTGAACGGTGTCCGCGAACGGCGCGAGGATGGTCGCGAACAAAACGGCAACCGGCACAGCGACGAACGCCGAGATCACTGCTCCCGAGATCGCCTTGCGGAGTGCGATGTGCGGGATGCCGAGTGAGCGCATCATCTGCGCTTCCGGCAAGAGTGGAATCGCCATCGTGTCGCCGGGAATGCCCAGCAGCATCGTCGGCACCGCGTGCGTCATGTGTTTGGCGATCGCACCCGAGAGGAAGAACGTGAAGACCGCCGCCGGGGGAGCGCCGAGCAGAATCACGAGCAGAGTCAGCGGTGCGATCGTGGCGGTCTCGTCCGTGCCGGAGATCAATCCGATGAACGTGAACGCGACCGCACCGATGATGCCGAAGAGAACGGCAATCAGAATTTCGTTGGTCAGAACCGAACTCATGCGCGCCCACCGTCCTTCGGTGTGTTCGAGACCCGTGCGTGCTCGGCCTCGGCAGCGGCGAAGTGGTCGTACAGACCCAGCTCGCGAAGTTCCTGTCGGCTCTGCTCCGGAATGTCGGCGAGAGTGCCCAGACCCTGGCGCTGTTCACTCATCGTCGTGATGACACCGTCGATCGACTCCGCGTCGGCGGCGGCCAAGGCGACTATCCGCTTCGGCTTGATGAAGATTCCGCAGACCACGCCGGCGAGCAGGCAGGCCGCGATGCCGACCAGAAGGCTGTACGCCTGGGCCAACGACGGTTCGCTGACGACCCGTTCGAACAGTGCCTGGGCCGCGAGAAGGGCCGAGGCGCCGACGACACTGCCGACTGCAACGGAGATCGCGAGGTGTCGACCGTTGACGGTGTCACCCCAGACTTCGAGGTATGTCTGCTGCTCGGTCGGCTCGGTTGTGGTGGTCGGCGTCGTTGCCGGCTGCGGTGGTGACATCAGTCTTCTCCAGTGTCATGCATGGCGGGGTCGTACAGGGAGGGGCTTGCGAGATGAGGGGCTTGCGTTGCGGGTGTCAGGTGCGTGCTGCGCGGAGGGCGGTGACAACTCGGGACGGGCTCGAGTGGCCGATCTGTTCGGCCATCCAGCTGCTTGTATCGGTGAGCGAATCCAGGTCGATGCCGGTGTCGATCCCGAGGCCGTGGAGCATCCACACCAGATCCTCGGTGGCGAGATTTCCGGTCGCGCCCTTGGCATACGGGCACCGTCCGAGACCACCTGCGGAACTGTCGAATTCGGATACCCCAGCGGTCAACGACGCATAGACGTTCGACAGCGCCTGGCCGTAGGTGTCGTGAAAGTGCATGGCGATCTGCGATGTGGGGATGCCACGTTCTCGGAGGGCGCCGAGCAAAGCGAGCACATGGCCAGGTGTGCCGACGCCGATGGTGTCGCCGAGTGAGAGTGACGTGACACCGCTGTCGATCAGGGTCTTTGCGATGTCGGCGACACGCTCGACGGGCACGGAGCCTTCCCAGGGGTCGCCGAAGCACATGGAGATGTAGCCGCGGACGGGAAGTCCCAGGGCTCGGGCGGCCGTAGTGACCTCGGCAGCCGCGGCGATCGCGCCGTCCACCGTGGAATTGAGGTTGCGTTTCGCGAATTCCTTTGTGGCGCTGACGAATACTGCAACCTCGCTCGCTCCGGCGGCGACGGCCCGCTCGAGACCCTTGCGGTTCGGGACAAGAACGACCGTACGTACCGAGTCCGGCAGGTGCAGCCGACCCATCAATTCTTCCGCGTCCGCAAGTTGCGGGATCCATCGAGGTGAGACGAAACTCGTCAATTCGACAGTGCGGGAGCCGGCCGCGACCAGGCGTTCGATGAACTGGGCTTTCGTCTCGGTCGGGATCACCGCTGTTTCCGCTTGAAGTCCGTCGCGTGGCCCGACTTCGTAGATCCGGACCGAGGTCGGCAGTCCCGGTGCCGGCACTCGATGAGGCGCCGGCTTCCACACCGGTGATCCTGCAACTGTTTCGGTCATTGTCGTCAGTTTCCGCCGCGGATCTCGGCGAGAACCTTCTCGGCATGCTCGACGCGAATGCTCTTGTCCGCGATCAGGCGTGCCACCACGGCGTCGATCTCGCTCTTCTGCGCTCCGGCGGTGGCAGCGATGTTGCGGGCGTGCAGCCCCATGTGTCCGCGCTGGACACCCTCACTGGCCAGAACGCGGACAGCAGCCAGGTTCTGCGCCAGGCCGACTGCCAGAATGATGCCGGCGAGTTCTTCGGCGCTCTCGACGCCGAGCATCTTGATTGCGGCCTGCGCTACCGGGTGCACCTTGGTGGCGCCGCCGACGAGGCCGACCGGCATGGGTAGCTCGAGGGTGCCGACGATGTTGCCGTCGGCATTCTTCTCGAAATGCGAGAGTGAGGAGTAGATTCCGTCGGCGTTGACTGCATGGGAATGGCACCCGGCTTCGACTGCGCGCGTGTCGTTTCCGGTTGCCAACACCACGGCGCTGATGCCGTTCATGATGCCCTTGTTGTGTGTCGCGGCGCGGTAGGGATCCAGCTCTGCCAAGCGTGCGGCATGGATCAGGTTGTCCACAACCTCTGCGCCGCCGATCAATTCGGCGTCGAACACGGCACGAACGCGCGTCAGCCGCAGATCTGCCTTGTTGGTGAGAATGCGAAGAACGACGTGCCCGCCGCCGATCTCGGCTACTCGATCCGCGATTGCCTCTGCCATCGTGTTGACTGCGTTGGCGCCCATCGCATCTCGTACGTCGACATGAAGGTGGAGGACGACGTAGGCGGCCTTGTCCGAAGAAACGATGCGTACCGAAACGTCCTTCACGCCACCGCCGACGCTGACCAGTTTCGGGTCCTGTTCGTTGGCGAGTGCAATGATTTCTTCACGTGCCTCGAGGAGTCGGATACGGGCGGCTGCCGGATCCACGACGTCGACGAGTTGTATCTGGGCCTGCATGATCGGCGGGGTACTCGAGACGTGAAAGCCGCCGAGTCCGCGTGCGATGCGAGCAGCGTTGCTTGCGGCTGCGACCACCGACGGCTCCTCGGTGGCGAGCGGGATCAGGTAGTCCGTGCCGTTGATCGTGAAGTTGGTGGCCACGCCGACCGGGATGCCGATGACGCCGAGGACGTTCTCGACCATGCGATCGGCCTGGTCGATGGTGAGGCCGTCGGCGGCGTCGTAGACCGCGATGTCTGCCTCGGTCAGGTCGGTCTGGCGGACGATCTCGGCGCGTCGTGCGGCGACGTCGTAGGACCGGAAATCGGCGATGCGGCTGTTGATGGACCGGTTGTTCATAGACACGTGGGGTCGTCCTCCTGAAGTGGTTCTGTGCTCCGCTTCACAGTAGGGAGGTCGATGCTTGCCAGGCCACGTGCTCACGACACATCGATCGGTCGAAATTGTAGTGTCATGCACCATCGGCGCTGTCGGTGATGCCGCTTCCGGCCTCTTCGGTTCCCACGTCCCGAAGTTCGTCGAGCCTCGTCGCCATGGACACCCGGAAAAAGTTCTCGTCTTCCCGCCACGATTGACCGAGGAGCGTACGGATGCGGTCGAGACGCTGAACGACGGTGTTGGGGTGATAGTTGAGTGCGCGGGCAGCCTTGGTCGGGCTCCCGTCGTTGCGTACCAGGGCACGAAGGGTCGCGGTGAGATCGGTGTCCTTGTCGCGGTCGTACGCGAGTACCGGGCCGATTACTTCGTCGATGAACTGATGAAGTGATTCCGGATTTTCGCCGAACAGAACGGTGTACGGCAGATATGACGCCGTCGTGACCGCGCCGTCGGTCTTGCCCAATGCCGTGAGTAGGCGGGCCGTGCGCAGCGCCGAGGTGAAGCGCGCCGGGAGCTCTTCGGGGCGTTCCGCCGTCGCCGGCGCAATGACTACTGCGTGCGGTCCTACCGAACCGGTGATCTGACGGTGAATGACCGTCGCCGCGGCTGCCGGGTTTCCCGAGCGCGAGACCACCGCGATCAATCCGGCATGCTGCGCCGCCAACCCCGCTACCGGCAGAGACTGCCCGATTGCGCGGAGCGCGGCGGTGCGGAGTTCCGGAGCGACCGACACCACGAGGACGGTGTCCAGTTCGCCGAGGGAGATGCCGAGGTTTCGGGTCCTACGTTCGAGATCGCGCCTGCGCTCGGGCGCAGTGCTCAGCAAGTCGGCGACCAGTTCGTCACGTGCA
The DNA here is from genome assembly GCF_048573875.1 of Rhodococcus sp. SB1D. Taxonomy (NCBI): domain Bacteria; kingdom Bacillati; phylum Actinomycetota; class Actinomycetes; order Mycobacteriales; family Nocardiaceae; genus Rhodococcus; species Rhodococcus sp. SB1D. The sequence goes on along the minus strand of NZ_JBMAIQ010000010.1, from coordinate 224,590 downwards.
CGCCGGTCCGCTGCTGCCGCCGCCGAGTGTTGCAACACGAGGATGGCAGTGACCTGAGCTGCCCGTTCTACGGTCCGGAGTTCGACGGGGCCGATCGGCGCGTCCGAACGATTCAGCAAGATGGCCCCGAGGAACGATTCTCCGGCGGTGACGGCGCTGACGAGTTGGATCACGGTCTCGCTGTTATCGGCGACAAACGTGCATCGGCCACTGCGGCGACTCTGGTCGATGGCATCGGACACGGCGCGAGGTAGCGACAACGGCACCGTCGTGATCTGCTCACCCGACGATGTGACGAGAGGGCGTAGCTCATTGTCGACGACGACGGTGCTGCGTTCGAGTGCGCTGCTGAGGGTTCGTGCAACCTGGGCGTAGCCACCGCCGCGGAGAACGGCGTGGATCAGATCCTGGTGGACGATGTTCGATTTGTCCCGCGCGGACACGTGCTCGCGCAGCCCGTCGAGTGCTCGCCCGGTCTCGGCGGCGGATTCCTCGGCGCGGTCCAGCGCCCGTGCGGTTTGCAGGACTACCGAGGCGTGATCAGCCAGCGCCGAGAGCAGGGCGATCTGATCTGCGGTAAATCGTCGTTCCCGGCGGTCGGCGGCAAACAGGACTCCGAGGATCTGGCCGTCGGAGAGCATCGGCACGCCGAGAATCGCCACCAGACCCTCGGCGACGATCGCGGCATCGACCACTTCGTCATGGCGCGACTGCGTGTAGTCGCTGTAGTTCTGAACCCATTGGGCTGCTCGAGATTCGGCAATCGCGCTGACCAGTCCCGCGCCGGCAGGAACTTGCAGATGCTGGAGTTCCGGCGAGACCGCGCCGGCCGTCTTTCGAACATTCAGGTCACGAGTGATCACGTCGAACTCGGACAGGTACGTGACGTCGGTGCCCATGATGTCGTGTGCGCGGTTGACCAGCCTCTGCAGCAGTGTGTCCACGTCGCGAACCTGCGCGAGCTCACGTGCACTCGAATAGAGAACCGCCAATTCGTTCTCGCGACGGCGAAGTCGCCGAAATTCCGACCGACTGGCCCGGATGAGGGCCGCGGTCTCCGCGACCTCCGTTGCGCCAAAGCCGAATTCGGCAAGTACCTGTTCGACATGTTCGTCGCCGACTGAATTGGACGTCACGTCGAACAGCGCGGCAATCACGTTGGGCGCTGAGTCGGAGTCTGAATCAGGGGCGGTCACACCGAACAAACTACAGACCGGTGGATCCACCGAATTCGTCGAGCGGTGTGGATATGTGATTGTTGTTTGTTTCCAATGCATTCCGAGTCGTGCTCGTGTCTCCCGTTTCCCGTCTCAGTCTGTTCACGTCCTTCTCGAGCGCGCTGAGTTCTGTCTCGAGGGCACTGATCTTGCGGTTCAACGCTTGGATGCTCGCCATGCAGACGCCGTTCGCGTCGACGGCGGAGATCCGGCGGGCGTTGGATCCCAAGCCGAAAATCGCCGCAAAGTCTTGCGCCATCGGACCCAGGTGACGGACCGACTTGTGGTCGAATCCGTAACTCCACGTACTTATTCGGAGTGCCGTCAACCGGTCGAGCACGTCCTGCGCGCTCGTCGGAACATCTACGCCGGTATGCACGCCACGTCGATGCGCGGCCCGTGCGAACACCCACTGCGCGGGGTGTCGCATCGCGGCGTTCACCCGAATACCGACCCGAGTGCCCAAAAATTCAGTGCGCTCGCCCTCGTCAGGCGGTGAGTTCACGTCGTGCGGTTTTGACGGTCTTGTCGCTCAGCAGAATTCCCGCTCCTGCGCCAAGCAGTCCGAGGCCGATTCCGACAGCGGCGCTGCCGAGGCCCAAAGCAATTCCCAACATGATTCCTCCAAAAATTGTGCGGTGAATTGAGGGGCCAGGTGTCCGACGAAAGTGCTGCCGACCTGCTCCGCGCTCATCTTTCACATTGCTCCGCCGTGCGGGCGATGACAACCCGTCTGGACCGAATTTCTCGTGGAAAACACAGGCGTGCAACACTGGGTGAAGAACTGCTGAGTCATCGGCGTCTTGTCGGCGCCGTACGGGCGGCAGTAATTGAGTAGCCATCGACCGATCTCTAACGCAGGTTTATCTGCGCGCGGCAACGATGACCAGGCAAAAGGGTGGCATGTGAACGAATCGAGCAGTGGCTTGTTTTCCGACCTCAGCGCGTCGGAGCCCGTTGTCGACGCAAAAAGCGCCGAGCAACTGGCTGCCGAGCGTGAAACTGCGGCAGCAGAACGCTCCAACACCGACACCGCTGAACAGCGGCAGTCGCAGCTGTTCAGCGGTTAAGCGCGTCAGGACTCCTTGATCACCGACAGAACATTGCCGGCGGGATCGGTGAACCACGCGATGTCGGGGCCGTTGCCACGCATGATGCCTCGCGCATCCTGGGGGAATCCGTCGTATTTGAGAAACTCCACGCCACGTGCGGTCAGTTGGTCGACGGTTGTGTCGATGTCGTCGACGACGAAGTTGAGAATCGTGTAGGTCGCCGCTTCGTGATTCGGCTTCGGATAAACGAGGATCTCGGTTCCGCCGGCAAGATATAGGCGAATCAGTCCCATGTCTTCGTCGGTTACCTTCAACCCGAGTGTTTCGCCGTAGAACTTCTTTGCAGAGTCGATGTCTGTCACCGAAAATCCGCTGAATGCTTTCGTGTCTGTAAGCATGACTATCTCCGTTCCCAGCGGTTGCCGGACTAGGTGGTTTGGGAATCCGTCATTCCGGATTCCATCTCGGCCCTGGCTTCCTCGCTGAACTCGATGATCTGAACGTAGTTTCCGTCGGGGTCGATCGCAGTGGCGAACAAACTGCCCCCGCGGTCTTCGAGTGGAGCGTGCCAGTTTCCGCCGAGTGCATCGATGCGCTGTGCGATCGACCGGGCGTCGTCGGTTTCGACGTTGAGGAACATGCGACCCGGCTGGGGGTTGGTCTCGCCGACGTCGTCGCGTCTGTCGAGCATCACGTAGAAACCGTTGAAGTCGAGCACGTCGTAGCCGGGTTCGCCGGGAGTCCGGTCGACCTTCGGGGCGAACGCCTCGGCGTACCAGTCGCGCAAGCGTTCGGGGTCGGTGCTCGAGAGCAAAATGCTGCTGATGCTGGATCCGGACATGGGTCCTCCTGCTGTCGGTCGTTACTGTCGTCGGCAATCGAGGCTCTGGCCACATCACCTCCCAGATACAGACTTCCCGCAGCGGCGAAACTCATCGCGGCTCAGGTGTGTTCCGATACCAAGATCGCTGTCGTCCCTGGTTCGAGCGCCCGAAAGATGTGCTCCTCGTCGCCGGGATAAGCAAGATAGTCGCCCGGTCCGAGTTCGATCGGATTTGCAGTGGGCCCGACCTGCGCCCGTCCGGTGCCGATCACGACGTGTTCGGTGGTGCCGCGTGCATGCGGAGTCGAAATACGCGGCTCGCCCGGTTCGGCGACTATCCGATACAGATCGCGTCGTGCGTTCGGTGGGCTCGGCGCCAAGAGTGTCGCGATGTACGACGCGTTTGCCGACGCAATCGCGGGACCTTCTCCGGCTCGAATCAACTGAACGGTCTGTGCCTGAGAGTCGACGAGTTGTGAGAACGGCACGCCCAATGCGTTTCCGAGTGCCCACAGAGTTTCGAGGCTCGGATTTCCGAGTCCGGATTCGAGTTGGGAGAGTGTGGACTTGGCGATATCGGCGCGCCGGGCGACCTCCGAAAGGCTCAAGCCTGCTCGGGCACGTTCGCGTTTGAGTGCGACGGCGACCAGTTTCTGAGGAGTCTCCGCTGTATCCGTTTCATTACTGGGCATCGTTCGATTCTCCGATCGATCGTTCTACTTGACGAACGGTGTCACTTCGTTCAACATAGAATACATGCGTTCTTTATGGCGAACAGTTGATCGAGACACGGTTCGGGTGAGCGTGCTGATCTGTCTCTCCGTGGCCATCGTCGGTGTGTCCTACGGTGTGACGGCAGGATCGGCTGGATTCTCGTTGTGGCAGCTTTTGGCGTTGGCTGTACTCGTTCTGGGAGCGTCTTCGGAGTTCTTGTTCATCGGAATCATCGCAGCCGGAGGCAGTGCCACCGCTGCTGTTGTGGCGGGCTTGTTGATCAACTCCCGTAACTTCGCCTATGGGATGTCGGCAGGATCATTCCTCGGCAGGGATCGCTACAAAGATTCAGGCTGGCGCAGGGGCTCGGGCTGGCGCAAGTTGGTCGGCGCGCACCTGGTCAACGACGAAAGCGTCGCGGTCGCCATGGCGCAGGAATCGGTGGAGCGCAAGCGTGCGGCTTTTTGGTTCTGTGGAATCGGGATCGCGGTGTCGTGGCCGATCGGAGCTCTCCTGGGCGGGCTGCTCGGCAGCGTCGTCCGAGACCCCGGCGCGTTGGGATTGGATGCCGCGTTTCCGGTTGTCATTCTGGCCCTTGTCTTTCCTGCGCTGAAGGAGAAGGTGACGCTGCTTGCCGCCCTGATCGGTGCAGCAGTCGCGGTGGCCACGTCGCCGTTCCTGCCGCCCGGTACCGCTCCGCTCGTTGCGCTGCTGAGTATCGCGGTGACGATACCGTTCCGGGAGAAGGTTCGATGAATACCGCGTCGGTCTGGATCGGTATCGTCGTGTTCGCTTGCGGTTCTTACGCTTTGCGGGCAAGTGGCGTTCTGCTCCGCGCTCGGGTGAAGCTCTCCGGCTTCGCCGAGAAAACCCTCGATCGTGCTGTCGTGGTGCTGCTGCTCGCAGTGGTTGTGACATCGACGGTCTTCACCGGGCATGACGTTGCGGGGCCGGCGCGGATGCTCGGCGTGGTGGCCGGAGGCATCTGCGCCTGGTTCAAGGCGCCGTTGGTGGTCGTGGTGATTGTCGCGGCCGGCACTACTGCAGTACTCCGACTGTCAGGAGTGTCGTAGAGCCGATTCGATGGGCGTTGAATCGGGGATCGAATTCAGGCGAGTGCGAATGCCGTCGATGAACAGGTCCAGGCCGAACTGGAAGCGCACTGTCGGATCGCCGTCGAGGAGGTCCTCGTCGGAACCGCCGCCGATGACCTCGGGGGAGTCGGGGGAGATGGGAGCCCGGGTGAGTGCCCCCATCTCTTCCATCTGCGCTCGGGACTGCTCGTCCACGGTATGGCCGAGTACGTAATACAGCAGGGCATACGCCGCGAGTTGGGCGTGCTCGCGTGAGAGACCGGATTCTTGCCCGGCATGTACGAAATGCTCGCGCACCTTGCTGCTTGTCATCCGCGAGGCGAAGGTGGCGCTGACCAACTCGGCGCCGTCGCGGTGCGCCAGTAGGGCAGACCGAAGTCTGTGTGCCAGTTCGGAATACGCTTCTTGCCACGTGTCTGCGTCGACGGGGGCGTTGAGGTCTTCGAGGATCTTGTCGACAACCGCGCCCAGCAAGGTCTGTTTGTTCGGGAAGTGCCAGTACAGGGCGCCGGGTTGGACACCTAGTGAGGTTGCGAGCCTGCGCATCGTGAGGTCGGCAAGTCCGAACTCGTCGAGTATCGCCATGGCGCCGTCCAGCACGTCGCCGCGTCGCAACTGCACTTGTTGTTCCCCTCGTTTCGTCCCGCTGTGGAGCGCTTTCGATCGAATGTCGATCGGACCCGCCTTTGACAGTATTCCACCACGTCTCTAACGTGAACACCGTTCAACTTGTACGGTGTTCAATTTTGCTGGTTTCGAAGGAGACGTCTGTGACCCCGCCCCCGATTAGCACGGCCCCTGCGACGGTCGACATCCTCGACCAGGCGCGCGAGCAAGTTCTCGAAAGAGGAGTTGGCCTGACCGAAAGCCAGGTGCTCGACGTACTCCGACTCGACGACGACAGGCTCGAAGACCTGCTGGCTCTCGCCCACGATGTGCGTATGAAGTGGTGTGGACCGGAGGTCGAGGTCGAGGGCATCATCAGCCTGAAGACGGGCGGCTGCCCTGAGGACTGCCATTTCTGCTCGCAGTCCGGACTCTTCCAGTCGCCGGTTCGCGCGGCGTGGTTGGACATCCCGAGCTTGGTGGAAGCTGCCAAGCAGACTGCGAAGTCGGGCGCTACCGAGTTCTGCATCGTGGCCGCCGTCCGCGGACCTGACGCCCGGTTGCTCGCTCAGGTTGCCGCAGGCATCGAGGCGATCCGCAACGAGGTCGACATCCAGATCGCCTGCTCGCTCGGCATGCTCACCCAGGAGCAGGTCGACCAACTGGCCGCCATGGGTGTGCACCGGTACAACCACAACTTGGAAACTTCGAAGTCGCATTTCCCGAACGTCGTGACCACGCACTCGTGGGAAGAGCGGTGGAACACGCTTCGGATGGTTCGCGAAGCAGGCATGGGAGTGTGCTGCGGCGGAATCCTCGGCATGGGCGAATCCCTGGAGCAGCGCGCAGAATTCGCGGCCAACCTGGCTGAACTGGAGCCGGACGAGGTCCCGCTCAACTTCCTCAACCCGCGTCCGGGTACCCCGTTCGGTGATCTGGACGTGTTGCCCGCCAGCGAGGCGCTCAAGTCCGTGGCCGCTTTCCGTCTCGCGCTGCCTCGCACGATCCTGCGCTTCGCGGGTGGACGCGAGATCACTCTCGGCGACCTGGGTGCCAAGCAGGGCATCCTCGGCGGAATCAACGCCGTGATCGTCGGCAACTATCTGACGACCCTCGGACGTCCCGCCGAGAAGGATCTGGATTTGTTGGTGGATCTGCAGATGCCGATCAAAGCACTGAACGACACTCTGTGAGCACTCCGGTGACCGAGGAGCGGTACAACCCGTTCACCGGGCGTCGGATCGTCGACGGCGTCGACGATCCGACGCCGACTGCGGCGTCGATGGGGCTCGAGCCTCCTCGCTTCTGCGAGCAGTGCGGGCGCCGCATGATCGTTCAGGTCAGCCCTGACGGATGGTGGGCGAAATGCTCCCGACACGGTGTCGTCGACTCGATCGACGTCGCCCGCAGGTAGCGTCACTCTGTGTGATCTCTCTTCGGCAGATTCGTCTGCGCACCGCGATCGTGATCGCCGCAACCATTGCGGGCGTGAGCGTGCTCGTCGGTGTGCTGTGGGCGTTCTTGGCTCCGGCCGAGCACCTGTTGGTGGTGTCCGAGGGGCGCGGCGTCGCGTTGACGGGTGAGAGCCTTCATCAGTTCGACGCGAGCGCCGTGTTCATCTGGCTGGCACTGATCGTCGGTGTGCTGTCGGCGGTGGCGGCCTGGTTGGCACGCCTGAGTCGAGGTCCTTATGCCCTGGGCGGGTTGATAGTCGGTTCAGTGGCAGGTACCGGACTGATGGCACTCGTGGGTTCGGGCGTGACAAAACTGCGTTTCCCCACGGCCGACAATCCGGCGGTCGGGGAGATCATCGCGCGGGCCCCGAACGTCGGAACTTTGCTCGTGCTTCTGTTTCAGCCGCTCGCGGCGTGCGTCGTGACATTGGTTCTTGCAGTGCTCAATCCGTACGACGACCTCGGGGTGGGGGACCACCCGGAATCCGGGGATCCGGAATCTGGGGATCCGGAATCTGGGGATCCGGCCACCGACACCGAACAGGCCGAAGTCGAAAGCCAGCCGAAACTTCCGTAACTGTTGCGTCGCTACGCCGCAGAGGTCGACGAGCGCTTGGTTTCGGCTTTCATTCGCACGTCACCCAACAGTCGCCCGGAAATCAGCGCGCCCAACCGGCGGGTTGCGAAGCGAGTGCTGATCGAGGACACCCAGTTCGGCAGTCCCGATACGACGGTCGGCGGCGCGTAGCGTCGATCCAGTGCTCGGAAAGCGGTGTCCACCACCTGAGTTGCCGTCTGCATTCGCCCGACCGCCGCGTCTTCGGAGCCGACTACGTCGAAGAACTCGGTGCGCGTCGGACCGGGGCACACCGCCAATACAGTCAATCCGCTGCCGCGAGCTTCGGCCCAGAGTGCTTCGGTGAAGTTGAGTACAAACGCCTTGGACGCGCCGTAGACGGCCATGCCCGGTGTCGGCTGGAACGACGCTGTGCTGGCGACGTTGACCAGTGCTCCGCGGCCGGTGAGAAGGTCGGGCAGGAATGTGTGTGTCAGCTCGACCAGCGTGGCGATGTTGAGCTGAATCTCGGACGTGACGCGCTCGAGATCTTCGTCCACGAATGCCCCGTGTGTTCCGAATCCGGCGTTGTTGATCAGCGAGTCGACGGTGATGCCACGGTTTGTCAGCTCCTGGTGCAGCGATGCACCGACGCCGGGTGCGGCCAGGTCGGCGGGCAGGACTGTCACGATGATGCCGTGGGCGCCACGGAGTTCGGTGGCGAGTGCCTCGAGGCGGTCGGCCCGCCTGGCGACCAGAACCAGGTTTGCGCCGCGAGCGGCAAAGCGATGAGCGAATTCCACTCCGAGCCCAGCGCTGGCTCCGGTGATGAGGACGGTGGTTCCGGCTACGTCGATGGCCATGGTGGCTCCTTCGGTTCGGGTGATCCCAAATGTAGGCACTGACACCATAGTTGTCAATGACAACATTTTGATATGGTGCCACCATGCCCGCCCACGAACAGCCGTATCATCACGGCAGCCTGCGACAGGAACTCCTGGCGTCGGCCGAAGCAACACTCGAACGAGATGGCGTCGACAAGTTGTCGCTGAGGCAACTCGCGCGTGAGGCGGGCGTGAGCCACGCGGCTCCGGGCAAGCACTTTCGTGATCGCCAGGCTTTGCTCGATGCCTTGGCCGAAAGTGGATTCCATCGGATGACCGGTGAGCTCGAGCGGGCAGTCGCGGATGCTCCACCGACCGCGAGGGCCCGGTTCTCCTCGCTCGCCAATGCCTACGTGGATTTTGCGCTGGAGCATCCGGGCCTGCTCTCTCTGATGTACAGCAACAAGCATGCGCCGGGCGCCGCCGAAACTGTCGTCAACGCGGGGCACGCGACGATGGACCTGACCGTCCGGCTCGTTTCGGAAGCTCAGGCCGCCGGTGACATTGCCGCCGGTGATCCGGAAAGTATTGCGCTGGTTGCCTTTGCGACGTTCCACGGCGTCGCGACGCTTGCTGCGGGCGGAATGTTGGGCGACGTGCCGGTGGGCGAGGTGGTGAACGCGGCCTCGACGGTCTTCTGGGCGGGCCTTTCCAGGGCTGTCTGAGGTGGGGCGCGCAATTCCCCAGAGTTCTCACAGAACCAGCACAAGGGAAGCACAAGATTGCGGACTTACATAGGAGTCAAGAAGTTTGATTCCGAGTGGAGGTTCGGCAATGAGTGTTTCAGAGATCGCCCCCAACAGGGGAGTTGTACTTGTCACGGACATCGGATTCGAGCACGGTGCGCGCACGGCCGCCGAGTTTCTCGACGCTGGTTGGAGCGTGGCAGTCACGGCGCGGACGGTCACCGAATTGGTTCGCGTCATGGCGGGAAAACCTGCCCATCGCTTCTTTGCGATTGTCGCCGATCCGACGGATCGTTGGCAGGCCGATCGGATTCTCGATCGGGTGACTACTCGGTTCGGTGTAATCAACCGGGTCATCGATCCGGCCGGCGCCGTGACCTCGGTGTGGTTGCAGCGCGGAAGTCTCGAAGCTGTTGCCTGACAGTGCGATCGGTGTCAGCTTGGCGGCCGTAGTGCGGCGAATTCGTCGGTGACCCGCAAGGTGGAGTCGGTGAAACGGTACAGGGCGGGTGGACGTCCACCCGACTTGCCGGACGGTGCGGTGTTGCCGGTGGGAGTCAGAACGCCTCGACGCCCCAGCACGCGTTGCAAGTTGGTGGCATCGACCTGGTAACCGAGGGCAGCGCAGTAGATTTCGCGCAGTGTCGACATCGCGAACTCTTCCGGGGCCAGCCCGAATGCGATGTTGGTGTACGAGAGTTTCGCGGCAAGTCGATTGCGCGCGTGCCGTACGACGGTTCCGTGGTCGAACGACATCTCCGGCAACTTCGAAACGGGGTGCCAGGCCGTGTCCGGTGGCAGTTGTGGGTCGGCGCTGAGGGGAACGAGTCCGAGGAAGGTCGACGCGATGCGGCGCGGACCCGGCACGCGCTGTGGATCACTGAAGACGGAGAGCTGTTCGAGGTGGGCGACCTTTCGTAGGTCGACCTTCTCGGCGAGGAGTCGTCGAGCGGAGGTCGTCAGGTCCTCGTCGTCGCGCAGAGTGCCCCCGGGCAGGGACCACGTGCCCTTCTGTGGGTTGAGTGCACGCTGCCACAGCAGCACGGCCAACTCTTCACGACCTTGCGGGCAGTGATCGCCGTCACCTGCGGCGATGCTTGCGGGGAAGGTGCGAACTTGGAACACCGCTGCAAGCACTTCGTGGGTGGTGTTACTATTGGGCACGTTTTCGATCCTAAGTCGAAAACCTCGAATACGGAAATCCGGGCCAGCCCGTCCGGATTTGAACTGGGTGACGAGCCCGGGTTCACGGTGAAGGAGAACGCCATGACGACCACGACGTTATGGGAGGGATCGGCCTCGCAGATTCACGACGGCCCCGGCGGATACAACGGAGTCGAAGCGACCCCCGAGTGGGCCGCTGAGATCAAACGTCTGGCTCGCGAACGCGGCGCGACGATTCTTGCGCACAACTACCAGCTGCCTGCGATTCAGGACGTCGCCGATCATGTCGGTGACTCCCTGGCGCTGTCGCGAATCGCTGCCGAGGCGCCCGAGGACACGATTGTCTTCTGCGGTGTGCACTTCATGGCCGAGACCGCGAAGATCCTGTCGCCGTCCAAGACCGTGCTGATCCCGGACGAGCGAGCCGGCTGCTCTCTGGCCGACTCGATCAATGCCGAGCAGCTTCGTGAGTGGAAGGCCGACAACCCGAACGCGCTGGTGGTGTCGTACGTGAACACAACCGCAGAGGTGAAGGGTCTCACCGACATCTGCTGCACCTCGTCCAATGCCGTCGACGTGGTCAACTCGATCGATCCCGACCGCGAGGTTCTGTTCCTGCCGGACCAGTTCCTGGGAGCTCACGTCAAGCGCGTGACGGGCCGTACCAACATGCAGATCTGGGCTGGTGAGTGCCACGTGCACGCCGGCATCAACGGTGACGAGCTGACGGCCAAGTCCAAGTCGCACCCGGACGCCGAGCTGTTCGTGCACCCTGAATGTGGTTGCGCTACTTCGGCTCTGTACCTAGCCGGTGAAGGCGCGGTCCCCGCGGACAAGGTCAAGATTCTCTCCACCGGCGGAATGCTCGACGCTGCCCGCGTCACCAAGAGCAAGCAGGTTCTGGTCGCGACCGAGATCGGGATGCTGCACCAGTTGCGCAAGGCAGCGCCCGACGTCGATTTCCAGGCCGTCAACGACCGCGCGTCGTGCCCGTACATGAAGATGATCACGCCTGCCGCGTTGCTTCGCTGCCTTCTCGAGGGCAAGGACGAGGTCCACGTCGATCTCGAGATGGCCAAGCGTGCACAGAAGTCGGTGCAGCGCATGATCGAGATCGGTAATCCGGGCGGCGGCGAGTGACCAGCCCTGCCGGGCGTTTCGCCTGGGAGGCTCATGCCGACCTGGTCGTCGTGGGAGGCGGTGTCGCGGGCCTCACCGCTGCGCGCACCGCTTCTCTGCGGGGATTGAAAGTACTCACGGTCAGCAAGGGCGGTCCGACGGACACCGCGACTCAGTACGCGCAGGGCGGCATCGCGGTCGTCGACGATCTGAATACCGATTCCGTCGAGTCGCACGTTTCGGATACGTGTGAGGCCGGCGTCGGTTTGTGCGACGAGGAAGCCGTCTATTCCATCGTCGAAGCTGGTCACGACGCTGTTGCTGCGCTGGCCGCGTTGGGAGCGGTCTTCGATCGCGGGCGAGACGGCGAGGTGTCGCGCACCCGCGAGGGTGGGCACAGCACGCGTCGGATCATCCATGCCGGCGGCGACGCCACTGGCGCGGAAGTGCAGCGGGCTCTCAATGCTGCCGGGCTCCCCGTTCTGTTCGGTGCAGCGGCAGTCCAGGTGGTGACCAACCGGCGTGGGGTGTGCGGACTCATCGTCTCCTCGCCGGAAGGCCTCGGAGTGATCCATGCGCCCGCGGTGCTGCTCGCTACCGGCGGACTCGGTCAGCTGTATGCCTGCAGCACAAATCCGCCCGGAGCGACTGCCGACGGAATCGCGTTGGCACTCGAAGCCGGTGCGGCGATTGCGGACCTGGAGTTCGTTCAGTTCCATCCGACGGTGCTCTTCACTCCGGGCGGGGTAGGCCGCCGACCCCTGATCAGTGAGGCGGTCCGCGGCGAGGGCGCGATTCTTGTCGACACCAACGGTGATTCGGTCACCGCAGGTGTTCATCCGCTGGGTGATCTCGCCCCGCGTGACGTGGTCTCGAGGGCAATCGCAGCACGCCTACGCGATCTCGGCACTGATCACGTCTATCTCGACGCTCGCAAGCTCGACGGTTTCGATTCGAGATTCCCGACCATCACGGCGTCCTGCCTCGAAGCGGGCATCGATCCACGCACCCAATTAATTCCGGTCGCCCCGGCCGCGCACTATTCGTGCGGCGGAGTCGCCACCGACGTCCATGGACGAACGGGAGTGCCTGGTCTCTACGCAGCAGGCGAAGTGGCTCGCACGGGATTGCACGGCGCGAATCGTCTTGCGTCCAACAGCCTTCTCGAGGGTTTGGTAGTCGGGGAGCGTGCAGGAATCGCAGCTGCCGAGCGTCGCGAGGTTCATGCCGAAGTGGTCAACGTGGTGCGCAAGCCGATGCCGATCCTGCCGCGAGAGACCGTGCAGTCCGTCATGACGGCACACGCGTCAGTGGTTCGCGACGGAGGCGGTCTCCAGATTGCGCGAGCCGCGCTTGCCGACGCCGAACAGACAGTGGCGGTGGCTGCTCCGGACCTCGAAGACGCGGCGCTCACGTTGACCGCGACTGCATTGGTCGACGTGGCCGTGGCGCGAACCGAGAGCCGTGGCTGCCATACCCGCACCGACTATCCTGAAACAGATCCGAATCAGCGTCGCAGCACTCGGATCAAGATGGGTGCCGACGGAGCGCTCGAAATACCCGACATGTTGTTGACAGGAGTTCATTGATGACCGAGCAGAAGATCCTGCCCGCGCCGCTCGACCGTGACGAGCTGCTCACATTGGTCAGGCTCGCTCTGGACGAGGATCTGCGCTATGGACCCGACATCACTTCTACCGCAACGGTTCCCGCCGATGCGGTCGCGAAGGCGTCGGTCGTCTCACGCTCCTCGGGTACTGTCGCCGGCATCGACGTCGGACTGCTTGTTCTCGACGAGGTGATCGGCGCGGGTAACTACGAGGTCGTTGATCGGGTGGCCGACGGAACTCGGGTTGCGCCAGGTCAATCGGTGCTCACCGTTGTCGCGCCCACCCGCGGACTTCTCACGGCAGAGCGCACGATGCTCAACCTCGTCTGCCATCTCTCGGGAATCGCCACGGCGACATCACAGTGGGTCGACGCCATCGCCGGCACTCATGCCAAAGTGCGGGACAGCCGAAAGACGCTGCCCGGACTGCGTTCTCTGCAGAAATATGCAGTCCACGTGGGCGGAGGCGTCAACCACCGTATGGGATTGGGCGACGCGGCGTTGATCAAGGACAACCATGTTGCTGCTGCCGGTTCGGTGGTCGCAGCACTTCGTGCGGTCCGTGAGCTCGCCCCGGACATCGAGTGCGAAGTTGAGGTCGACAACCTCACTCAGCTCGATCAGGTGCTGGCGGAGAACGTGGAACTTGTTCTGCTGGACAACTTCCCGCTGTGGCAGACGCAGATCGCGGTCCAGCGCCGAGACGCTGTTGCTCCAGAAACCAAACTCGAGTCATCCGGTGGTCTCACCATCGACGTTGCCGCAGAGTACGCCCGAACCGGCGTCGACTATCTCGCTGTCGGTGCCCTGACACACTCGGTGACGGTCCTCGACCTCGGGCTCGACATGTAGATGCCGCTATTGCTCGGCGTCCAGCAGTTGCGGGACGGCCGAGCGAAGCGCGTTTGTCACGGTTGCGACCGCCGGGTGAGCGTCGGAGCCCGCTCGGTGTGCAATCTTGGTCCTTCGTCGAATGGGCATCGGCGTCAGGCGCACACCTAGCGGCGGATGGATTGCTCCGAGTTCAGGAACCAGCGAAACACCCTGTCCCGCAGCGACGAGGGCGAGAACGGTGGCGAACTCGTCGATGTGGTGTCGCACTTTCGGGGTGAATCCAGCTGCCTGGCATGCGCGAATAGTCATTGCATGACAAGCAGTTCCGGGAATTGCGGTAATCCAGGGACGTTCTACGCAGTCGGTCAGTGATGCGACAGCGTCGTGGGGATCTGACTCGATGTCACTCGAAGCGAGGTACACGGCTTCGCTGCACAGCGGCAATGTCGTCAGGCCCGGTTCGGTGGGGCGAGGGACGAAGTCGTAGTCGTGAATCAATGCCAAGTCCAGAGTCCCAGCTCGTAGGTCGTCGGCGACGTCCGCCGGGTCGATCTCCGAAACCATCGGTTCCAACCCGGGAAGCTCGCGAGACAGGGCGATCAATGCCGCCGGGAGGATCGCCCGTGCCGCGGTCGGGAACGTTCCGATGCGCAGCGGCCCCGCCAGTCCACGACGTGCGTCGACCAATTCACCTGACGCCTGCTCCAGGCGTTGCAGGATGGCTTCGGCATGACGTGCGAGGTTCTCACCGGCGGGTGTCAGCCGGACGCGACGGCCTGTTCGTTCCAGCAGCGGCACGCCGGCTTCACGTTCGAGGACGGCCAACTGCTGCGACACCGCGGAGGGACTGAACGACAGCGCCTCGGCAACGGCAACGATGGTTCCGCGCAGCGCTAGTTCGCGCAAGAGCTTCAGTCGACGAACATCGAGCATCAGCTCAGCTTACGCTCGACGATAGAAATGCGAACTAGACCTACAAGGTTTGTTCGGTGAGGCTGAGTTCTATGAATGTGACTCGAGTTGACCTGGCCGGAATCCATGTTCCACTGATCACGCCCTTCGAGAGCGACGGTCGTATTGCAACCGATGCACTCGAACAGCTTGCGCACCAGGTCCTCTCCGAGGGTGCGGTCGGACTCGTTGCGCTGGGGACTACAGCGGAAGCCGCAACACTCACCGAGCAGGAGAGAGTGACCGTTCTGGATATCTGTGCGAATGTGTGCCGTGCGAGAGGCGCGACGTTGATCGTCGGCGCGGGCAGTAACGACACGGCGGGCAGTGCGCAGGCGCTCGGGAGGCTGGCTCGGTGGCCTGAGGTCTCGGCGGCCTTGGTGCCGGTTCCCTCCTTCACGAGGCCGTCGAAAGCCGGTGTGGTGGCGCATTTCGCGCATCTGCAGTCGTCGAGCCCAGTGCCGCTGATCGTCTATCACGTGCCGTACCGAACTGCGTGCGATCTGGACAGCGGCACTATGCAGGAGGTGGGTACTTTGCCCGGGGTTGTTGGTGTGAAGTATGCCGCGGGCGGTATCGACGCAGCTGCCGTCGAACTCTTCGCGGATCTTCCAGGCGACTTCGCCGTACTGGCGGGGGATGATCTGTTTCTCGCGCCTCTTCTGGCCTTGGGTGCGGCCGGTGGCATCTTGGCGTCCGCTCATGTGTCGACCGCTGAGTTCGTCCGCTTGGTAAAAGCTTGGGACAGTGGCGATGTGGACGGCGCCCGTGACCTCGGGCGGAGTTTGTCGAAGCTGTCCGGAGCTCTGTTTTCCGAACCGAACCCGACTGTGATCAAGGGCGTATTGCATGCGTTGGGACAGATTCCGACTCCCAATGTGCGACTGCCGTTGCTACCTGCGGGTGACGAATCGGTAGCGCGGGCGCTCGAGGTCTACCACTCTTGACTCGAACGGGTGTTCGAGTATGATATGGGGAGGGGATCGGGGGATTCAATGAGCGTCTTGTTGTCGGATGTGGTGTCAGGTTCTGCGGTGGGGTTACGCGGACGCCTGTGGCAGTTGACTGCTGCCGAGTTGCGCGCTGCTGCTGTCGAGGCGAGTGCGGAGATTCTGCGCCTGGAAGCCGTTCGTGTGGCGGTGGTGGACGAGTTGTCGTTGCGCCCGGATGATCAGGTGATTGCGAGCCGCGGGGTGGGTGCGTGGTTGGCGGCTAACACGATGTTGCAGGTTCGGGACGGGAAGAAGATCGCCGCGTTGGGTGCGGCTTTGCGGCCGTTTCCGGGTGTGGCGGCTCGGTTCGATGGCGGGGATTGCTCGTTCGAGCATGCCGTGTTGATCGTGGCGTTCTGCGAGTCACCACCTAAAGGCATGCCGGAGGAGGCGCTACCGAAGTGCATCGATTTGTTGTTGGCTGCGGCATCGGGGGTGGAGGCGACGACCACGAAGGTGCGGAACGTGATCGCGACCTTGGAGCGGTTGTTCGAATCGGATGAGATCCCGCCCGCAGAGGATGTCGATCTCAATGAGTTGCGGATCGCCTCGACATTGAACGGCCGGGTGGTGGTGCGTGGTGATTTCGATGCCCTGACCGGTGAAATGCTGTTGTCGGTCCTGTCGAATCTGACGATGCCGACCCCGGCACCGGATGGGACGCCGGATGCTCGGTCGGCGGCGAAACGCACGGCGGACGGGTTCACCGAACTGATCCGCCGCTATCTGGACTGCGCCAAGACCGGTACCGATGGTGGTCAGCGTCCGCACGTGAACGTGCACATCAACGCTCGGGATCTGGCGGAGCATCGGGACTGCGCCGCAGCACCCTCCACTGCTGATGACGGAATGGCTGTGTCGGATCTTGATGTCGGGCACATGCCCTGGCTCGGACCGCTGTCGGTGTCGCAGACCAGGCTTCTCGGGTGTGATTGTTTCCTGTCGACCGTTCTGCTCGACGGTCACGGGGCACCGCTCGATGCGCAACCAGGAAAACGGTTGGTCACCGCTGAACAGCGAGTGGCGTTGATCGCCCGAGACAGAGGCTGCGCGTTCCCGGGTTGCACATGTGTGCCCGCGTGGACTGATGCGCACCATATTCGGCACTGGGCGAACGGTGGGCCGACGGTGATGAACAACCTGGTCCTGCTGTGCCGTTCACATCACCGGTTGATGCACCGGAAATCCGGGTTCGTCGGGAAATGGGATATCCGGATCGGTGTCGACAACAAACCGTGGTTCATCCCGCCGCCCTCGATCGACCCCGGCCAGCACCCGCGACCGGCGAACACCACATTCAAAACCTGACTGAGTGGTGACACCCGTTCAGGCGCACAACTTCACGCCGATAGGCTTCAACTCGGAGATACACCCGGGTTGGGGCCTGGAGGCCGTGTTGTTGTGAACGGCTGCAGATATGGGGGAGGTCATATGGTTGTCGACGTTGTGCAAGCGGTCGAGACCGATGGGCCGGAGATTCTGGCGCTGAGGCACGCGGCAGAAGACTGGTTGGCAGAACGCGGAATCATCCAGTGGCGCCCGCGTGAAGTGTCTGTCGAGCAGGTCGAGCAGCAGATTTCGAGAGGGGAGTTCTTTGTTGCGCGAGACCGGGAGCAGTCGAGGATTGTCGGCGCCCTGCGGTTGATCTGGTCGGACCCTGTGGTCTGGCCCGATTCGAACGAGCGTGCTGGTTACGTGCACGGATTGGTCATCGATCGAGAATTCTCGGGCACCTCGTTGGGCGAACGCTTACTCGTCTGGGCCCATCGACGGTCCGCGCAGGAGAACGCGCAGTACCTGCGGCTCGATTGTGTAGAAACCAACGTGCGGTTGCGCCGCTATTACCGAGACGCGGGTTTCGCCGAGGTAGGGCGTCGTGACTTCGGAGACGATGCCGACAACGGTTGGTTCAGCGTCGTGCTATTCGAGCGCTCCCTGACCTGAGCCATTCACAGCAACTTTCCAGCCGGCTCCCAGTGCCGCCAGGGTTGGAGACGCGATCGTTGGCAGGACAGTAACTCGTGAAGGGACTTCCTGATGACCGCCGTTCTGCATCCGGCCCCGCGTCAGCGGCCGGCACCAACTGCCCATCGCGCGGAGCCCTCGCCGTCGTGGTTCCGCACGCGCAGTACAGGATTGGCGCTGACGATCCTGTTGGCAGCAACGGCAGTCCTGTATTTGTGGAATCTGACCGCGAGTGGCTACGCCAACACCTTCTACGCTGCAGCGGCGCAGGCCGGCTCCCAGAATTGGAAAGCGTGGTTCTTCGGGTCCCTCGATACCTCGAATTTCATCACGGTCGACAAACCGCCCGCTTCATTGTGGGTCATGGGTGTGTCCGGGCGAATCTTCGGATTTTCGAGTGCCAGCCTTCTAGTTCCGCAGGCATTGATGGGCATCGGATCAGTTGCGCTCGTATACGCGGCCGTCAAACGAGTGGCGTCGCCCGCTGCGGGTTTGGTGGCGGGAGCTGTTTTGGCAGCTACGCCCGCTGCCGCCCTGATGTTCAAGTTCGACAATCCTGATGCACTGTTGGTTCTGCTCATGACTCTCGCCGGCTACTTCGTTATTCGCGCCATGTGCACGGCGATAGGTCGTCGAGCCGCTATGTGGGTGGCGCTCGCAGGAGTAGCGCTGGGGTTTGCCTTTCTCACCAAGATGCTGCAAGGGCTGATGGTGTTGCCTGCATTTGGTGCCGCGTATTTGATCGCCGGACAGGTGCGCTTGCGGACTCGCCTGGCCCACCTGGTCATCGGTGCTGCGTCCGTTGTCATATCGGCTGGGTGGTGGGTGTTGGCAGTGTGGCTGTGGCCCGCTGATTCTCGCCCGTACATCGGCGGATCGACCAACAACAGCGTCATGGACTTGGTAATGGGATACAACGGATTGGGTCGACTTTTCGGGAGCACCGGTGGCGGTGGCGGAATGGCCGGTGGCAGTGCGGGTTCGAGCTTCGGGGGGAGTACCGGACTGGAGCGGCTGTTCGGCAGCGAGATGGGTATCCAGATTTCCTGGCTGATACCTGCGGCACTGATCGCAGTGGTGTTCGGACTGCTCGCTCGGGGACGCGCACCGCGCACAGATCTTGTCCGTGCGTCGTTGATCCTTTGGGGTGGTTGGTTTCTCGTTACCGGCCTGATCTTCAGCTATATGTCCGGCACGATCCACCCCTATTACACAGTTGCGCTGGCGCCCGCCGTCGCGGGGATGATCGGGACCGGTGGATACGCTCTGTGGTTGGTCCGTGCCCGTTGGATCGGACGTTGCGGGTTGGCTGCGACGATGCTGGCCGCAGGAATCTGGAGCTGGGTGTTGTTGCACCGCAATGCCGACTGGCTGCCGATGCTGAAGTGGATTCTGTTGGCGGGCACTGTCGTCGGCGCGATTTTGGTTTTAGTGGGAGCCAAGGATCGATTCCGCAAGCTCGCTGTCGCTGGATTGATTCTTGGATCGTTGGCAGGGATAACCGGTTCTGCGTCTTACGCGATTGCCACTGCCGCAACAGCGCACGGCGGATCCATCCCGACGGCCGGACCAACCGGCGCCGTGTCCGACTCCGGAATGGGCGGGGGAGGAGGTATGGGTGGGGGCCCAGAGCTGCAAAACGGTGACGCTCCGCCGAATTCTTCTGACGCGACTGTAAATCCGGCGTCGAACGGGCAAGAACTGAGTAGCGGCAGTGAAAGTACTTCCGAGTTGACGGGAATGCTGGTCAATGCGGGCACCACGTGGTCGGCCGCGACCAACGGCTCGCAAAGCGCAGCAACCTACGAGTTGGCCAGCAATACCGCGGTGATGGCGATCGGCGGTTGGAGTTCCGATCCCGCACCGACATTGGATCAATTCATCCAGTACGTGGCAGACGGAAAAATTCACTACTACATTGCGGGTAGCCAGGGCGGAAGCCAGAGAGAGGGCCAAAGCGGGGACAGCACGTCGAGTGCCATCCAGGAATGGGTCGAAGCCAATTTCGCATCGACGACCGTGGGAAATTCCACGGTTTACGACCTCACTGGGTATGTCGGATAGTGACGTAGTTGTTGCCGTAGGCAATGATCGAGAAATGTCTGGGCGCACCGCACACGAGTCGAACCGTCGCCGCGAGCAATGGACCTGGCGTGACGGGCTGGTGATCGTCTCGATCGTCGCCTTGGGAACTGTTGTCGCGGCGGTGACGAACGAGGACACGGGCACGTCGATTCCCGGCTGCGATTCGGTGGCATCGCCGGGTCCGCCGGTGCGTATCAACTACGGTTTTGCCGGTGAGCCCGGTTATGACGACCCGGACTATCCATGGTTCTCGGGACCGAAGGCCACCGCCATGAGCGACGCACTACTCGAATCGCTGCCTTCCGATGTCGACGTTGTATTTGCGAGTCCATCGAAATCGCTCGAGTTTGCGCCGATCCAGAATTACCGGGGTGCCTCGTTTCCTGACGGGGTCGACCCGATCGAGTTCAGCGGTTCTACGTCGGCGAAGGGAACCTTGACTCGCGTCGGGCGGACTGCGGATATCTCGGTTCAGGTGCGTGCATGGGATCAGCCGGTGCCGCCGTGCTTGGAGGGTCTGGTGGATCGGCGGGAGCATCTCGAAAACGGAACAGTGCTCGACATCGCCGATTTCGAGGACAGAGCCGATTTCGAAGACAAAGACGGTTCGGAAGTCGGGGGCGAGCGCGGAGTCGTCGCGTATCTCGGTGATGGATCCCGGGTTGTTGCCAGCGTCGACACGTCGACCGGAACTTCGTCGGATGCTTCCCCGCTCTTGACGATGGACGAACTGATCGCGTTAGCGACCGCGCCGGGGCTTGCGGTGACTGCGCCGGTTCCAGACTCGACGCCGCCGCCGATGGCATCCTGCTACACCGATTCTGTGAATGCCGGTCCACCTGCGTCGCGCATGGATATCGACCGACTGAATCAGTTGCTCGATGCACGTTGGAAGGATCTCGGCGCGGCAGGCGTCACTTTGGAGCGCCCGCTCGGTTCGTTGGTTCCAGATGATTACGGACAGGGAGGAGTGTGCGAGCGGATCGTCGCCTCGACAGCGGACGGCAGCAGCGATGTCGAAATATCAGTTGGTACCGCTGTGCCGGAACCGGGTGACACACTGACGTTGCCAGGCTCCACCACCGTGACTCGCCTGGTCGATCCCGATGGCTCGGGCGATGACACGGTCCGGGTTGTTCACCCCTCCGGCGAAACAGTAGTGGTGACCCAGTTCGTGACATCGGCTGGCTCCACATCGGCGTCGCCTTTGACAATCGAACAGCTCGAGTTCATCGCAACCACTCCAGGGCTGGTGATTTCGGCTCGGTGACGGTGGTGCTGGCACAATAGTGGCGAATTGTTCGTACCCAGAGACGTCGGAGGCTCAACGAATGGGCGATGCCAGCCCTGCTCGCGGTGACGATTTCTCCACCTGGTTCATCGACCAGTTCTCCGTGTACTGGCAGTCCGGCGGTGGGGCCCGCATCGAAGGACGTATTGCGGGCTATCTGTTGATCAGCGAGTCGCCAGGGGTCAGCGCCGAAGAGTTGGCGCAGGCACTCGGAGCAAGTCGCGGATCGGTGTCCACCTACATTCGTCGGTTGATCGACCGGGGGTTCGTCAAGCTCACGCGCAAGCCTCGGGATCGGACTCACTACTACGTCATGGATTCCGACGTGTGGGGCGGATTCCTCGAAACAGAGCACGTGTATCTCGAGAATCAACGCAAGCTTGCGACCGAGGCCCTGCAGTACGCAAATCCCAACGGTCCCGCGTACATTCGTGTGCTCAACATGCGCGATTACATGGGGTGGATCATCGACAATCGCATGCTGAGCAGTGAGTGGATGCGATTCAAAGCTGAACGCGACGGCAAGAAACCCGCGTCCGAATAGGACGCGGGTTTCTCGATCGCACGATGCTGATCTACATCACTTGTTCAGCTTCGCGATTGCCTCGTCGATCATCGGCACGTAGCGCTCGAGCGACCAGGGCACGGTCAGAGGGTTGATCATCGAGGAACCGGTGACGAAGGGCTGTTCGGTCGGAGCGATGACAGTTCCCCGAGCCACAGCGGGGATTGCCTGGTAAGCGGGCTGCGCTTCGATCTCGGCCCGGTTGGCCGGGTCCGAGTAGAAGGTGAAGAGCAGGTCGGACTTGTCGAGGAGGTTTGCGTTCTCGAGGCCGATGACGGCGGAGTCTGTTCCTTCAGATTCCGTCAAGGTGTAGACGACGGGATCCACCTGCAGGCCAAGTGCGCGGACCATGGCCACACGCTGCTCTTCGGCGAAAAAGACGCCGAGGGTTCCTGGGCCCGTGTTGTAGATGAAGGAGAAGCTGACGTCGGCGTAGTTCGGATGTGCTGCAGTCGATTCCGCGAACTGCGACTTGATCTTGTCGATTTCGGCTGTCGCCTTCTCGGATTCGCCCATGGCTTTGCCGATGACGTTGATCTGGTCTTCCCACGTGATGGTCCAGGGGCTCTCGGCGTAGGCGACGGTCGGCGCGAACGCGTTGAGTGAGTCGAACTGCTGCTGTGTGATGCCGGACCAGGGGGCGAGGATCAGGTCGGGTTCGAGAGCGATGATCGCCTCGATGTTGAGATCGGTTCCGCCGGTGAACTGCTCTGGCAGTTCGCCGCCTTGCTTCGTGACCGCTTCGTGGACCCACGGCAGATACCCGGTGTCGTCGCTGCCCCATGCGTACTTTTCGACGCCGACGGGGATCGTGCCGAGCGCGATTACGGTCTCTGCCGACCCCATGCCGAGAGTCACGATTCGCTCGGGTTTTTCGGTGATGACGGCGTTTCCGAGCGCACTTTCGATGGTGACGGTTTCGAAGTCGCTGCTGCTCGATTCGGTTGCGGTGTCGTTGTTACTGCATCCGCCGATTACCAGGGCGGCAATGACCAATCCACTCAGCGCCACAGTTCGGCGAAGTGAGCGCACGCGGGCGTATCGCATGGGGAACCTTCCGTTGTCGATGCGCCGAGGAGTGAGACTCCGACGGATCGCAGCCGACGGCCGGTTCCAGGCGCGTCAGGAAGCATAGGCTAGCCTTTGGCAAAGTTTCAAATCTGCTGAAAGTTCACGAGCCCGACAAACGGCGACATGCCAGGGGCCTCGTCGACGTTTGCCGGTCAAGCTCAGCAGCTAGGAACGTCGACGGTAATCTTCGGGTCGTCGACAAGCGGCTGGACCGGTACGCGAGCTTCGCCCTCGGCTGTGGGCTCGGTCAGATCGAACTTCAGCTCAACCGTCTGGCCTTGCGGAATGACGGCCCTGGTCATGTAGGCCGGGTGACCCTGTTCAGTTCCGTTGACGGCAAACGAAATCTGTCCACCCACGGAGACGGCATCGAGTTTGGCGCCGGCTGTCGCAAGCAGAGTGACTGCAGCCACATTGGTGCCATTGGGCAGTCGTCCGGGGTTGTCGACGATCCCGCTGACATATTCGGTCAGGTCGGCGTCGGGCGCGTTGTTGGTCAGTCGAACGGTGACCGTTGTCTTTCGGGTGTCGCCGGTGCACGTCTGGGCTGTGTAGTCGATTTCTCGTGTGAGGTAGTAGTCGAGCTTGTTGCCGGCTTGGTTGTTGATCACCACACCGGCATACGGAGCCGCATCATCGGGAATGGTGTGCCCGAGGACGGTGTCGGCAAGAACCGATTGTTCGTCGGGGTGAGAGCTCCACACGGCGATTCTGCCCTCGCTGACGCCCTTGCCCAGAGCTTCCAGCAGTGCGCTCGGCGACTTGATGTTCCCGGTCATCTTCTCCACGACACGAGCTGCGATTGTCTGCAGATACTGCTTTCGTGCCTTGTTGTCGGAAGGGAAGCGAGCGTACGCAGTCGACTCGGTCAGTTCCACGACGTTGTCGGCGGTGACCGACTCTCCGTCGGGCATCTTGATCGGTCCTACCGCTTCGAGGATGTAACTCAGGGCGATCGGATCGGTCGCTATCGCACCGTCGACCATCTCACCCCCGGACTCCTGTGACCACAGGGACTGCCAGATCTGCGCTGCGTAGGGAAAGTGCGAGCTGAGGTTGCTGTTGCGAGAATCGGTGGTCGGTCGACTGTTTCCGTACAGCTGGTTGAAGTCAGGACCAAGGTCTATCGGTTGATTGTCCAGTGTTAGTTCGGAGTTGGGGGAGAGTGTGTCCACCCGAGCGGCGCCGTTGTCGACTCGGACGATGCCGTATCCACCCAACAGGCCGCCGGTTCCTCGCGCTTCCGCATTGGTCTGGAAACCGATGAAGTAGTTGCGCGGTCCGTCGGTGCCGAGCATCGCCGGTGCGATGCGCGCCGCGGTGGCGGTGTTCGTCAGGAGGGTAGCCAGTTCGCTTGTCTGCGACTGTAATTCTGCTCTGGCATCGTTAACTCGGCCCAGGTACTTCGATTCGGGAACTTCCTGTGCCTGCGACGACAGCAATTCCGCGGCGATAGCTGTTTCGGCCAGTTTCGGTTCCGCTTCGCGTAACGGTGCGAGTGCCAAGCGCCCACCGGGCTGCACCAATTCCGTTGGTGCGAGTGAAGTTCCGGTAGTCACGGCAGGGCCGAGAACGTCACGCGTAAGCCCCTGAACGACCTCGGTCATCTGGCGCGTCGACTCGAACGGCGACCCGATGACGGGAATTGCGGCGGTGATGTTCCAGGGGAGTGAATGGGTGTTGTCGTATGCGGCCGATGCTTCGCGATCGGCTTCCGCCGCGGCAGACTCTGCGACTCCCGTATCTCCGGCCAGGAGAGCGCTCTTCGCCGACTGTGCGTGGTCGCGAGCCGCCTCCAGGTTGTCTTTCGCTTCGTATGCCGTGTACCCGAGCCATGCCACGAAACCGCCCACTACCAGCGTCGTTGCGGTGATCGCGACTGCCGTTCTACGGCTTCGGAGAAAAGCGGCCGCCCCCTTGGTTTCGCGCTCCGGGCCCCTCGGTGGGATGGTGTTGGAGCCGCTCGGTTCAGCCCCGGAATCGTCGTCGGACTTTGGTCCCACCGTGTCGTTGTTCATCCGCTGAAGCTCCTGACGTTTGAGTGCGTGAAAGCTGCGTCGACATGTCTAGCAGTGTTGGCCCAGTGGTGAAAACTTAGACGAGACAGTAGGGTTCGGTTCGGCCGTTCGTGGTGTTCGCTCCCATGGATTCACGTGATCAGCCACCGAACGTTCGTGAAAAACAAGGCTGGTGAAATGTGAGGTGACGGGTTGAGTGCTTTTCCGTTGTCTCGGGCTCAGCTCGCGCTGTGGTTCGCGCAGCAATTGAGTCCGTCAACTCCGTTCGTGGTGGCTCAGTACGTGGAACTACGCGGACCGGTTGACGTCGACGCGCTGATCGAGGCAACGAATACGGCATGTCATGAATTGGAGTCGCCGTTCGTTCGCCTCGTCGCTACCGATGCCGAGCCGGCACAGGTCGTCGATCATTCGATCGTCGACGATCTCGCATACCTCGACTTACGCAGCGACCGCGACCCGGTTCAGCGCGCGAACGAGTGGATGACAGCGGAATACTCACGGCCACTTGACGTGATGTCTGACCGCCTGATCTCGGCAACCTTGCTTCACCTGGCAGATGAGCACTACTACTGGTACTCGCACGCCCATCACCTCGTGCTCGACGGACATGCGGCGATGACACTCACCGCTCGGGTGGCCGAGCGCTATTCGCATCTGGTTCATGGCAAGACGCTGACTCCTTTCGGTGGTCTCGGGGTACGTGCACTGCATGACCTCGACGTCGATTACCGATCCTCGTCGCGGTATCGATCGGACGAGCAGTACTGGACGGAGATGTCCGAAGGCCTGCCCCGCCCGGTTCGCCTCGCCGACGGCGCCGGGCTGACGTCCATGCCGCAGCGCATGATGGTTCGGACACTGAATCCAACTCTTGCAAAACAACTTTCGGATGTCGCGACCGAGTGGACTACGTCCGAGGTGGCGGTCCTCGTCGGTGCATTCGCGTCCTATCTGGGTCGCATGACGGATTCCGGTGACGTAGTCCTCAGCTTGCCGGTGTCCGGCCGCACCACGGCGACGTCGAGACGTTCAGGTGGGATGCTGTCCAACATCGTGCCTGTTCGTGCGCAACTCGAACGGGATCTGTCGCCACGAGAACTGGTGCGTCAGATCTCGGTTCAGATGACCGGTGCACTACGCCACCAGCGATTCCGCTACGAGGACATGGGCTTCCAGGAGGGTCAGGGCGGATCCCGTGAGGCGGCGGGCCCGGCCGTGAACGTCATGATGTTTCACGAAGCCATTCGGCTCGGCGACGTCGTCGGCGAGTTTCACGTCCTCACATCCGGCCCCACCGAAGACCTGTTCTTCAGCATCTATCCGTCGATCGCGGGGGAGAACGTTCGCCTTTCCTTCGAAGCCAATCCGCACCTCTATAGCGAACGTGACCTGGCGATGCATCATCGTCAGTTCGTTCGGCTACTCGAGGGGTTCCTCGACTCGGCGACTTGTGCGCTCGGTGACCTCCGCATCCTCTCGACGGATGAAGTGAAGGATCTGGTCCCCGCGCTGGGTCCGCGGACGGACGGATTCGCGACGCTCGATTCGGTCATCAGAGGCGGCGCAGGGCAGGGGAGTGCTGTCGCGATCCGCGAGCAAGGTGTGGACGTCACTTACGACCAGCTCGGCGCTCGCGCGGATGCACTCTGCGCCTTGCTCGTGGAGAACGGAGTCGGACGAGGTGACGTCGTCGGGATCCTCACCGAGCGCTCGACCGATTCCGTAGTTGCATTCCACGCGGTAGTGCGGGCTGGTGCTGTCCTTCTTTACGTGGATCCTCAAACACCCTCCGAGCGTGTCGCTTTCATTCTCGACGACGCCGACGTGTCGGTTGTGGTCGGTGGCGAACTCGTGGACGTGCCGGCTTGGGTGTGCGTCGTTGATCCCAGTGGCGACGAGACCGTCGAAGGGCCGGTGGATCGACGCGTGGGGGCGGGTTCATCTATCGCCGACCTGTCTCTGGATGACACCGCCTACGTGGTCTACACCTCTGGTTCTACCGGGCGACCGAAGGGTGTCGCGGTCACGCACCGAGGCATTGTGCCGTTGCTGCGTTCTCACGCACGGCGTCTGAACATCGATAGTTCCTCCCGCGTCGCGCTCCTTGCAAACACATCGTTCGACGTGGCGATCCTCGAGATTCTGCTTGCACACGGCTGCGGCGCGACCGCAGTGATCGTTCCTCCCGGATTGATCGGCGGAGTGGACCTCGAAGACTATTTGCGGCTCGAAGGTGTCACGCACCTGAACTCGACGCCATCGGTTCCGTTGACGATGGATCCTCGGGCTTTGCCGGAACTTCGAGTCCTGAACGTCGGCGGCGAGCGACCGCCGGGAGCGCTAGTGGATGCGTGGTCGAGTCACGTCGACATCGTGAATTCGTACGGCCCCAGTGAAGCGACCGTCGCGGCATTCATGAGCGAGCCACTCGAGCCTGGCGGTGATACTCCGATCGGGCGTCCGATCGACGGCGTTGCCGCTGTGGTGTTGGATTCGTGGTTGCGTCCGACTCCGGTCGGCGCCGTGGGTGAGCTGTACGTGATGGGACCAGGACTGGCGCGCGGGTATCTTTCCGCGACGCTGACCTCGGAGCGTTTCGTAGCGGCGCCCTTTGGTGCCACTGGTGCCGGCGAGCGCATGTACCGCACCGGGGATGTCGTGCGATGGAACGATGCCGGTCAACTCGAGTTCTTGGGTCGCTCTGATCAACAAGTCAAGATCCGTGGAGTACGCGTCGAACTGGGCGAGATCGAGGCTGTGCTCCTGTCGACTCCCGGCGTTGCGCAAGCAGCGGTGGTCGAGCGATCCGGGTCGCTTGCGGCGTATGTGACCGCGGACGAAGGCGCAGCTCATCCGTTGAGCCAGACGATGGTGCTCGATCATCTGGCTTCCCGACTTCCTCGTTCCATGCTGCCGAGTTCGGTGACCATTTTGGCAGCATTGCCCGTCACGAGCCATGGAAAGACTGACCGTTCAGCGCTCCCCGAACCGGCGTCGTCCGCGCCGGCCGAGCAGCGCGCGGCGGTCAACCACCCGATCGGGTACGACGAGGAATTGATTGCCTCGGTGATGGCCGAGGTCCTCGGCGTCGGAGTTCTCGGACCGCACTCCGACTTGTTCGCCTGGGGCGGTAGTTCACTCGACGCCGTGTATGTTGCCGCGCGAGTGAGTTCCGCTCTCGGAAGACGGGTTGGTGTCAGGGACGTGTTCGGTGCCCCGACGCCGGCGCGCCTGGCCCGGGTAATCCGTGCGGGGCGGGCGGAGTGGATGGTGGAACCCCAACGCATTTCGGACGACCTCGTCGTGGAAATCGCACCGGCGCAACAACGCCTGTGGTTACTCAACCGTCTGGATCCCCAGTCGTCGGCGTACAACATTGCGTTCGAGGTCGCGTTCAGTGGTGCTCTGGATATCGAGGCGATGAGGGCGGCGGTAGGTGACCTGACCGATCGCCATCTCGTCTTGCGTACTGTTTTCTCGTTCGACCAGAATCACGATGCGTGGCCGATCCAGGTTGCGACCGCGACTCCGGTGACTCTGATCGAGGTTGCGTCCGAGGATTACGAGGCTGCGTCAGCGGATTTGGTTGCGGCGGGTTTCGACCTGGCGACCGATGCGCCTCTTCGCTTGATCCTCGCCTCCGGCAGCGACGCCGACCACCGCATGACCGTGGTTGCCCATCACATCGCCCTGGACGGCCTTTCGTTCGCGACGATCGTCTCGGACCTCGTCGCGGCGTACGACGCTCGCGCCGACGGACGGTCGCCGATCTGGCCTTCGCCCGCTCTCGACTACCGCGACTATTCCGCTTGGCACAGAACCATTCTCGGTGATCCCGCGGATCCACAGAGCTTGGCAGGACGCCAGCTGGAATTCTGGTCCGACACACTCGCCGGTGTTGATCCGACTCTTGCGCTTCCCGTGGACAGATCCCGCCGGCCGGACCAACCGTCGTCGGCTCGGGACGTGACGTTCGAGTTGCCCTCACCCATCCATGCGGCGCTGAACGAGATCGCTCGCGCGCACGACTGCACAACCTTCATGGTGTTGCACGCCTGCCTTTCGATCGCACTGAGCAAGATCACCGGTGCGTCCGATGTGGTCATCGGGACCCCGACCTCCGGACGAACGCATCCTTCGTTCGACGGTGTCGTCGGTATGTTCGTCGGGACCGTCGCGCTGCGAACGCTCCTTCGCGGCGGAGACACGTTCGGTGAGTTCTTGACTCAGGTGCGCGAGGTTGATGTGGCGGCCCTGTCCAATGCCGACGTTCCGTTCGACTGGGTGGTCGACCGTGCGGTCGGTGGGGGCGTAGGTGAGAAGAATTCTTTCCTCAGAGTGGTTCTCGCTGTCGATCCGGTAGCGCCCGACTCCGCGATCGCGATGGGAACTTTGACGGCGCACGGCACTCCGCTACCTCCGGTCCACCCTCGCTTCGACCTCGAAGTGACTGTGCGCGAGGATCGTACGATTGACGGCGACGCGAGCGGTGTTCGCGGCACTTTCCGATATGCCGCCGATCTGTTCGATGCAGGCACCGTGCAGAGCTGGGTCGAGCGGCTTCGTCGAGTGTGTGGCTCGATTACCGAGAACTCGTCAATCATGCTGCGTGACATCGATGTTCTCAGTGTTGCGGAACGCGAAGAATTGTCGGCTCGGGTGCCGGCGCCGTCGATTGTCGCGCAGTCGCTGCCTGACCTCTTCGGGGCCGTCGCAGCCCGGCATCCGAATGCAATCGCGGTGTCGAGTGGCGATACTCGTTTCACCTATGAAGAGGTGCGAGTTCGTTCGGAGGGCCTTGCCGCTGTCTTGATCGATCGAGGAATTCGAGTCGGTGATCGCGTGGCGGTCGCCCTGCCTCGATCGGTCGACCTCGTCGTAGCCATCATCGCTGTCGTTCGCGCGGGCGCGACGTACGTACCGATCGACTTGCAGTATCCCGACGCTCGTATCCACTACGTACTTGCCGATGCAGGCCCGAAAGCGATTCTGTCGACGGACGAATCTGCTGGGCGGTTCGTTGGGTACGAGCAACTTGTCATCTTCGTGGACGAGACGACTGACGCTACGGCCGACTGGCCCGTTGCACAGTCGGAGTCCGCCGCCTACGTGATCTACACTTCCGGATCAACTGGAGCTCCCAAAGGCGTAGTGGTGTCTCAGGACAACGTGTTGGCGCTGCTCGCCTCGACCCGAGAGATCTTCGACTTCAACGCCGAAGATGTATGGACGATGTTTCATTCGTACGCATTCGACTTCTCGGTCTGGGAGATGTGGGGTTCGTTGACCACTGGCGGATCCCTCGTGATCGTGGACGGTGATGTCGCGCGCTCACCCGAAAGATTCGCGGATCTGATTGTGCGGGAACGAGTGACCGTTCTCAATCAGACCCCGGCCGCCTTCTATGCGTTGGCGGAAGTCACGCAGGAAATGCTGCTTCCGCTCCGGACGATTGTTTTCGGCGGTGATCGCCTCGACGCCGGGCGCGTGGAGGCTTGGTTCGATCGGCACCCGGACGTGCGGGGCGTCAACATGTTCGGAATCACCGAAACCACAGTCCATGTCACCAGTTTCGATCTTGTCCCCGGTGACGAGACTGTCTCGCCGATCGGGTCCCCACTACCAGGGTTGCGCAGCTACGTACTGGACGCGTCGTTGAAGCCCGTCCCTCCGGGATCTGTCGGCGAACTGTATGTTGCGGGTCCGCAGGTGGCCGAAGGCTACTTGGGTCGACCCGCGATGACGTCTTCGCGATTCGTGCCTGAACCCGGATTCGATGGATCACGGATGTACCGCAGCGGCGATCTGGTCCGTTGGCGAGCCGGCCGACTCGAATATGTTCGCCGCGCCGACGGTCAGATGGCACTGCGCGGTTACCGCATCGAACCGGGCGAGGTCGAATCCGCGCTGTTGGCTCACACGTCGGTGGAGCAGGCCGCGGTAGTGGTGAGAGAACTCGACAGCGGGCCGACTTTGGTCGGTTACATCACCCCGGGGAGCGGACACGACCTCGACGGCGTCTTGCGGACTGCTCGTTCGTTGCTGCCCGCGCACATGGTTCCGTCGGCTTTGATGGCGCTCGCGTCATTACCGGTCACGATCAACGGCAAAATCGACCGAGCATCGTTGCCGACCCCGGTGTCTCTCACGCAGCCGACTCGGCAGTCGCGAGACTTCTTCGAGCAGACAGTCGCAGCCATTCTGAGCGATTTGATGGAAGTTCCGCATGTCGATCCGGTCCGGAACCTCTTCGATCAAGGCGCCAATTCCTTGATCGCCACTCGTCTTTCGTCGCGTCTGAACTCCGCCCTGGGCTGTAACCTCGACGTCCGCGATGTGTTCGAGCACCCATCCGTCGATCAGCTCGCAGACATCGCTGCTGCGCGGATAGGTGTAGGGCGAACCGGCGCGGAGCACGCGTCTGACGTGTCCTTGGGGCCTCGTTCGGACAACACGGAAGTGCACCTGTCAGCTTCCCAGCATCGAATGTGGATTCTGAATCAGTTGGATACAGACTCCGCCGGATACAACATCCCGATCGTGCTGCGCTTGGCAGGCGAGCTGGACGTGGTTGCGGCCGAACTGGCAATTCGTGACGTGATCAATCGCCATCGCACTCTGCGGACCGTGTACCCGGTTGTCGGCGGCGGCCCGGTTCAGACGGTGCTCGACGCCGAGGATGCGCTTCCGGCCTTTCAGCTCGAGGCACTCGACGGCGGCGACGCCGAGAATTGTGTAGCAGAACTGGTGGGTTCGGGCTTCGATGTCACCGTTGATCCGCCCGTACGTGCGGCACTTCTCCAGGTTTCACCTGTCGAGCACATCCTGGCTGTCGTCGTCCATCACATTGCCGCCGACGCTCGATCACTCGAATTGTTGGTCCGCGACTTCACTGCGGCGTACATCGCCCGCTCGGCGCAGCACGCTCCGCAGTGGTCGCCGCTCGCGCTCGAATACTCCGATTACAGTGCATGGCAAAGGGAATCGGGGATTCCCGAGACGGCACGCAGCTACTGGATGCAGGCTCTCGAAGGACTTCCCGAGCAGGTGACGCTTCCCCTCGATCGTCCACGTTCGACGTTCGCCCGTGCGTCGAGCTGTCGGGTGGAGATCTCAGGTTCGGTACGAACGGGCCTTCAGACACTCGCACGATCGAACAACGCGACCATGTTCATGGTTGTACACGCCGCTCTCGCGGCGCTGTTGGCGAGGTACAACGGTAGCGATGACGTAGCTGTCGGCACTGTTGTGTCCGGACGCGTCACACCTGAACTCGACGAGCTGGTCGGCATGTTTGCCGGCACGATTGTTCTTCGAACCGAAGTCGATCCGTCGAACTCGTTCGGCCGGTTGGTCGAGCAGGTTCGTCAGCGTGACGTAGCGGCGTTCGCGCACGCAGAGATGCCCTTCGAATCGCTGGTCGATCTGATCGACCCACCGCGATCGCGTTCGCGACATCCGTTGTTCCAGGTGGCGCTCTCGTTCCGAACTGCTGAGACCGCCGCGTGGTCGATACCAGGGCTGGACATCACACAGATTGCTCCTGAAGTCAGGCACGCAAATTTCGATCTGCAGGTCAACGTCACGGACGAGGGGGTCGGGGGCGAACTCGGTCTCGAATTCGTCTACAACGCTGATCTATTCGATGATCTGACGGTATCGAGCTTTGCGGGCCGGTTCGAGCGCTTCCTGAATCAAGTGTCTGTCGACCCGAATGTCGCCGTAGGGCAAATCGACCTGTTGGACAGTGCGGAACGAGCTCTTCTCGTCCCCGCACACGGCGCGGTCGACCGGCCTGATCGATCTCGACTTTCCGGTACGACACTTGCCTCCATGCTGCGCTTCGGCGTCGAATCCGCCCCGGACGCTGTGGCGGTCGAGGGTGAGGGCAACACACTGACTTACCGGGAACTCGATGCCCAGTCGGATGTCGCAGCCGACGAGTTGCGCTCCCGGGGAGTTGGAGTCGACCAGGTCGCTGCTTGGACTGCAGATCGGTCGATTGCGTCGATCGTGCAACTGTGGGCAATCGCGAAGGTCGGTGCAGCTCCGGCATTGACGGACCCGGAACAGCCGCAGGCGCGAGTACGCGATGTCCTCGACACACTGGGCACCGGAGCGATCGGCGGCCGCAACGCTGGTGGTGAAGACGCTGGTGCTGAAGACGCTGGTGGTGAGAAAGTCACCGACTCGGTGCGCGAATATTCCGAGAACCTGGCGGCCTACGTAGTTTTCACGTCAGGAACGACCGGAACCCCCAAGGCTGTGGTCGTGACCAACGGCGGGCTCGGTGTGATCGCCGAAGACCTGCCCGGTCGATTCTCGGCTGGGCCAGGTTCTCGCGTATTCCATCGCGGAGCGCCAGGATTCGACATGACGTTGCTCGAGGTGCTCATCGCGAGTGCGTCCGGGGCCACGCTCGTTCTGGCGAAGAACGAAGAACTGTTCGGCTCGGGACTCGCATCAGCACTGAGGCGCGAGCGAATTACTCATCTGTGCGCCACACCTACTGTCGTCGCCTCGATCGGCGATCCTTCGCTGCCGGACCTTTCCACGGTGATGTTCGGGGGCGAGCGACTCGGCGGCGCGTTGGCGAAGCGCTGGCAAGCCGGACGCCGAGTCATCAACGGATACGGACCTGCCGAGTCGACGATGTATTCGCTTGCTACCGAACCACTGTCGATCGAACAACTGTCGGGTGACACTCACGACGGATCGATCGGGTATCCACTGGCCGGGGTCGACGCCGTCGTGCTCGATGATCGACTCGAACCGGTGCCGCCGGGAGTCGCCGGCGAACTGTATCTCTCAGGTCGAATGCTCGCTCGCGGTTACGCCGGCCAACCGGCCCGAACTGCGGAACGATTCGTGGCAACCGGTTCAGGCGCCCGGATGTACCGGACGGGCGATCTGGTGATGTGGAAGCCGGAAAGCCCCAAATCCGAGGGAAATACGTATCGCCTGCATTATCTCGGGCGAACCGACGTGCAGGTGAAGGTCAACGGTGTCCGGATCGAACCGGGTGAGATCGAGGCAGTCATTCAGTCTGTCGCGAACGTCGACTTCTGTGTCGTCGGGGTTCGGTCGGCCGAAGGTGGAAGTCCTCTGTTGGTCGCCTACGTGAGAAGTTCAGGTGCCGAAAGAGTTGACACTGGTCAACTTCGCGCTGCCGCCGCAGAAGTCCTTCCGACGTACATGGTTCCGCATGCCATCGTCGACATCGAGGGCGAGCTTCCGATGCGGAACGGCAAGGTCGACTTCGCCCGTCTCCCGTCGCCGACACTGGATGCTTCCCGTGCAGAGGGGCCGGCCACCGCCACCGAACGTGTTGTAGCCGGAGCTTTTGGTTCCGTCCTCGGTGGGAATGAGGACGACCGCGACGCAGACTTCTTCTCGCTCGGGGGCAACTCGCTGTCGGCCGCGGAGGTTACCTCGCTCTTGAGTAGTACTCTGGGGCTGGTTGTTCCGCTCAGGACCGTATTCGAGCATCCAACAGTTGCGGCATTGGCAGCCCGGCTCGATTCGTTCGAGCAGAACGACTCGGTGACCGATCTTGTCCGACTGGAACCGCGCCGCGACCCCACGCCCGCACCCCTGTCACGAAACCAGCGTGCGATGTGGGTACTGAATCAGCGAAACACGGCGAGCGGCGCGTACAACCTGCCGATCTGCATCGAGATCGACGGTGAACTCGACGCGGCCGCGCTGCGTCAGGCAGCAACGGATCTTGTCGGTCGTCATGATGTCCTCAGAACCCGGTATCCGGGCACTCCACCGGTTCAGGTCGTGGATCCTCCGACCTCCGTGACAATGGAAACGCGGCTGGTCGCCGACATCGAGGTCGAGGTGCTGCTGCGAGAGTTCGGCTCGCGTGGTTTCGATGTAGCGGCAGACCTGCCGGTGCGCTGGATGCTGCTCCAGGTGTCACCGGTCAGGCACGTTCTGGCAGTGAGCTTTCATCACATCGCAGTCGACGGGGTGTCGATGCGAACGGTGGTCGGCGACCTGCTGACCGCGTACGGCAAGCGACGAGCTGGACTGGATTCGCAATGGTCTCCGTTGCCGATCCAGTACGGGGATTTTGCCGCGTGGGAGGCAGCACGTGACGTTTCCCCTGTCGTCGAGCAGTTCTGGCGCCGAACGCTGGACGGTGTGACATCTGTGTCTCCGCTGACGGTGGATCACTCCGATGGCGGGCCGGATACCTTAGCGCAGCGAGTGAACTTCGTGATACCAGCCGTCATCACCTCGGCACTGCAGGCGCGAGCCGACCGATTGAAGGTCTCGCTGTTCGCGGTGGTTCATGCGGCGTTGTCGGTGGTGCTTGCCAAGCTGAGTGGAAATCCCGATGTCGTGATCGCGACAGCTGTCGACGGACGGCGGGCGCCTCAGCTCGACGGCGTGGTCGGCATGTTCGTGGATACGGTGCCTCTTCGCCTTCGGATCGACGGGGACGTGCCGATCGATCTTCTGTTGGGTGCAGCTTTCGATGCTGATGTGGCAGCGTTCGAAAACAGCTCTGTTCCTGCCGAGTTGGTTGGTGAGCTGCTCGGTGGACGAACTCCCCAGATTGCGCTGGGTCTGCAGAACTTCGCGATCCCTGCCGTGGAGGTTTCCGGCCTCACGATCGAGGCTCGCGAAATCGAGACCGCGACAACGAAGTTCCCCATGCATGTCTCGCTCGCACCCGCTGACGACGGTTCATTGACCGGAGCGCTCATCTATGCCGCGAGCGCATTCGATCCTTCGAGCGCCGACGCGGTTACCCGACAGCTGTCGAGAGTGCTCACCTCGATTGCCGAGGATGTACCAGTACTCGTTTCGGATCTCGTGGTGGGCGCGGCGCCCAGTTGGACTGCTGCCGAGGTCGATTCGTCCCGCACACTGACCGAGATCTTCGCCGCCACCGCGGCGCGATTCCCGAACAACATTGCTCTCGACGACGGACACCGCACGGTGACGTATGCCGAACTCGACTCTGCCTCGGATGCCCAAGCCTGGGAACTGGTGGCTCGGGGAGCAGGACCGGGTGCCGTGTACGAGATTCCGGCGGTGCGGACTATCGCGTACCTGGTCCGAATGTTGGCGATCTCGAAAACGGGAGCGGCATTCGTGCCGATCGACCCCGACCTGCCACCGGCACGTCTGAAGCAGCTGCGCACAGTCCTCTCCGATCGCAGCCCTGTTCCCGGTCGGCAGTATCCGGATTCAGTCGCGTACGTTGTTCACACGTCCGGGTCGACCGGTGAACCGAAAGGCGTTGCAGTCACCCACCGAGGACTGGGCCTGCTGACCGACGATGCTGTCCGCAAGTACGGCGTGACCTCGGACTCGGTTGTGCTGCACGGTTACAAACCGACGTTCGATGCAGCAATCCTCGAGATGATGTTGGCGATCGGCGCCGGGGCTACCTTGGCGGTCGCTCCTCGGGAGGCTTTCGGCGGAAGGGCACTCGAAGAATTCGTCGCAGAACGCGGCGTCACTCACATGTTGTCCACTCCAGCCGTACTCGACACGATGGCTCCGGAGCGGTTCGATTCGCTCGAGGTGGTGGCAGTCGGTGGCGATGTGCTCTCACCTTCCACCGCGCGTGCGTGGAGTCGCCGCGCGCGAATGCTCAATGCGTACGGACCGACGGAATGCACGGTGGTCACCACTGTCGCCGAAGTGGATCATCGGGTCACCATCGGAGTCCCGCTCGCCGGAATCGGTGCAGAGGTGCTCGATACGCGACTGCGTCCGGTGCCGTGGGCCGGGATCGGTGAGTTGTACGTCAGCGGGCCCGGGCTTGCGATGGGCTATGCCGGAGATCCTGCCGGCACCGCCACGTCGTTCATCGCAGCACCCGGTGGGTACCGCCGTTATCGGACCGGTGATCTGGTTCATCGCCGCACGGATGACACGCTCGGATTCGTCGGACGCTCCGACCGTCAGATGAGCGTGCGAGGAATCCGCGTCGAGCCCGCCGAAATCGAATCAGCTCTGCGTCGGTGCACGGGCGTCGAGGCTGCGGCGGTTGTCCTCGTCGACGACATTGCGGTTGCATGTGCGGTCGGCGATGGTGTGGAGGCGGATCAGCTGACAATCGAGTTGGCCACGATGTTGCCTGCGTATCTGATGCCCGGCCGCGTGGTCGTATTGGAGTCGATCCCGCTCACGACGAACGGAAAACTGGACGCAGATGCGTTGCGGCGCCATGTGTTCGAGAGCCAGGCGCCCGATGCAGCAGTGACGGTTTCGGAGGAACTCGTCACCGCTGTCATGTCGGAACACGTGTCCGGAAGTTTCGGCGCTCTGCACAACCTGTTCGAATCAGGTGGTGATTCGTTGGCCGCGGCAGCGGTGGCAGGTCGACTCGCCTCGATCTTCGCGCGAGATGTGCCTGTTCGCGCCGTCTTCGACAATCCGTCGCCGCGAGCGATGTCTCAGTGGCTGTCGGCGAGCGCGTCCGATGGCAAACGCCGCGAACTGACTCGACGTGATCCCGGCAAGCCGGCCCCGCTGGCGCCCTCACAACAACGACTCTGGCTGATCAATCAGCTTCAGCCGGAATCGACTGCGTACAACCTGACGTTTGCAGCGGTCCTGGCAGACGACATCGATCGTTCGGTCTTGAGCAGCGCCCTCGGCGACGTCGTCGATCACCATGCCGTATTGCGAACTGTCTGTGTTCCGGGTGAATTCGGTCCGCAACAACTTGAAATGGACTCTGTTGCATTCGATCTCACTGCGGTATACGTCGGCGATATCCGTGCGAGCGCTTCGGCATTCGCGACTGTGCCGTTCGATCTCGAACGAGATGTTCCGTTCCGTGTGCGTGTGTTCACCGAAAAGGCAGGAGTCGACTCTGCAGGACTGACGGTCCTGGTCATCGTTGTTCACCACATCGCGATCGACGGAGCGTCGATGGGCCCGATCCTGACCGATTTCGTGGCAGCCTTCGAGGCCAGGTCGGCAGGTCTTCCCTGGGATCGCTCGTCGGGGGAGATCAGCTACGGCGACTACAGTTTCTGGGCGAGAGAGAGCTTGGGTGACCCCGAGGATTCTCTCAGCATGGCTCACCGGCAACTCGACTATTGGTCGGACGCACTTTGTGGCGTCGAGGATGTGTTGGCTCTACCCGTCGACAACCCCCGGAGTCCCGTGTCTTCACGATCCGAGGAGATGGTGGCGGAAGTCCTCGACGGCGCCACCTACGACGCGTTGTCGGCGTTGGCTCGTTCGCATGGTGTCACGGTATTCATGGTCGTCCACAGCGTGATTGCCGTGCTGCTCGCTCGCGAGTGCGTCACGGACGACGTCGTGGTGGGAGCAGCTGTGAGTCTGCGGAACGATCCGGCGCTGCTGAGCGTCGCCGGAATGATGGTGGGTACTGTCGCATTGCGCACGAGAATCAACTCCACCGATCGTTTCGCTGCTGTTCTGGACGAGGTTCGCCGCGTCGATCTGGAAGCAATGGCGAACGCGGACGTCTCGTTCGACGACGTCGTTGCGAAGGTTGATCCGCCGCGCAGGATGAACGAGCATCCGCTGTTCACGGTCATGCTGGCGTACCGGCGAGCGCTGGAGTTGCCGCAGATCGACGGCATTACCGTCTTCGACATCGACAATTCAGGGGCGTCGACCGGTTACGACTTGACGTGGGACCTGGTCGACACCGGTGACAGTCTGACTATTCGATTGCTGTATGCGACGGAGAAGTTCCGCGAGTCGACCGCGGAACTGTTCATGCAGCGGGTGAGACGTATCGCCGAATCAGTGACCGCGGAACCCGAGATTGTGATCGGGGAGATCGAACTGCTGTCCGGACTCGAACGCTCGGCGCTGACTGCTGCGAATCCTCGCCACGTCGAACCTCTGACGATTGCCGACATTTTCGAACGCGCTCTGCGTCAGGCGCCCGACGGCGTCGCGCTGGAAGAGAACGGCAGACGCTGGACTTACCGCGACCTGCACGAGGAGTCGTCGCACTGGACACGCGAGTTGGTGGTCCGAGGAATCGGACCCGACGACGTGGTGGCCGTTGCGCTCGGGCGCGGGCATCTGTGGATCGTTGCGTTGTGGGCAGTAGCGCGTGCAGGCGCAGCGTGGCTGTCGCTCGATCCGGCGCTGCCGACAGCGCGCCGGCAGACGATGGTCGAGGAATGCGGTTCGGTTGTCGGTTTGACAGCGGGAGGTGCAGCCGAGAGTTTGCCCGAGTGCGTCGAGTGGGTGGCGATGGACGAATCCCGCACTGCTGGTGGCGCTGCCGAGGTATCGGCAACGCCGGCTCACCCCGACAACCTCGCCTACGTCATCTACACGTCGGGTTCCACGGGAAGACCCAAGGGCGTGGAGGTTTCACACCGCGGAATCATGAACGTCTGCACCGCACACGCCGAGATCGCCGAGCTCGAGCGTGGCCCCCGAGTCCTGCAATTGGCGTCGTCGACCTTCGACGCGTCGGTGATCGAGATCCTTCTCGCGGCTGCAGGGTGTGGAACGTTGATTCTGACTCCCGACTTCGTCTACGGGGGAGAAGAACTCACGAATCTGCTGATAGCCGCCGACGTAACACATCTGATCGTGACGCCGACGGTCCTGGCGACAGTCGATCCGGATGCAGTGCAACCGTTGATCGTCGAATCGATGGGGGAGCCGCTCTCTGCGCGCCTTGCGTCGGCGTGGTCACCCCGACATCGCATCGTCAACGGATACGGACCGACCGAATCAACGATCGCGGCATCGATTTCCGCACGGATCACTGACGCGGACGTCACTGTCGGCACTCCAGTCCCTGGTACGACAGCATTTGTTCTCGATCAGAGGCTCCGACCGGTTCCGGATGGCGTTGCGGGAGAACTGTTCCTCGCCGGTGAGAATGTGGCACGGGGGTACGTCGCTTCCCCGGCTCTGACGTCCGAGCGCTTTGTTGCCAATCCTCATGCGGTGGGGACTCGGATGTATCGCACGGGTGACCTCGTGCGTCGTAGGCGTCACGACCGAGCGCTCGAGTACCTGGGTCGCAACGACGCGCAGGTGAAGGTGCGGGGTGTCCGCGTGGAACCGGCGGAGGTCGACGCGGCCCTGTCAAGCCATGGAGCAGTGGCCTTCTCGGTAACCGTTGTCTGTGACGACGGGCACGGAGCCGCTGAACTCCGGTCGTACGTAACGCTGGCGGAAAACGGTTCGGCGACGGAATCGGAGCTTCGCGGGTTCGTCTCCGGCCTGCTGCCGAAGCACCTGCTGCCTTCGTCGGTGACGATAGTGGGCGAGGTACCGTTGCTCGCTTCGGGGAAGATAGACGCAGCGGCACTTCCTGCTCCTTCACCGCAGCCAGGGTCGAGTGTGGATCGACCCATCTCGGATACCGAACGTCACGTGGCACAGGCATTCGAGGGCGTGACCGGCGCGAAATCGGTCGGCCGCTATGACGACTTCTTCGAGCTCGGCGGGACATCGATGGGTGCAGTTCGAGTGGTTACGCGCTTGCGTGAGAGCCTGAACAGGGAATTCCCGGTTCAATGGATTTTCACCGACCGAACTGTGGCGGAGCTTGCCTCTCGGATGGATCTCGTTCATGCCGATGTCTTCGAGGGTGATTCGCTTCGTTCGGATCCGCTGGACACGGTCGTCATGCTCGGCGGCGACCCCGATGACCAACGGCCGCCGTTGTTCTGTGTGCATCCGGTCAGCGGAATCGCCTGGTGCTACGCCGGACTCGTCGGTCAGCTGCGGGGTCGACGGGTGTACGGCATCCAGGCAACGGGAGCAGGTGAATTGCCAGGCACGGTGGCGGAGTTGGCGTCGGGGTACGTCGATGCCGTACGGACGGTGCAGCCGTCGGGTGAATACCATCTACTCGGTTGGTCTGCCGGCGGAACGATCGCGCTCGAGATGGCGAGCCAGCTCGAAGAGGCCGGCGATCTGGTCGGTTCGGTTGTCATGCTCGACGCGCTGTTACCGGAGATGATGCCATCGGTACAAGCGGCTCCGAAACCTTCCGAACTGTTCGCGCAGATCGGGCTATCCGAGGTTGAAACTGAAACTGCAGCACTGACTTTCACAGACGTTGCGACAGAGATCCGAAGGCAGACCGGTATGGATTTCCTTTCCGATACGGTACTCGAATCCGTAGTGGGTCGGGTGGAAAAACTGTCGCGAATCGTTCGGGACCACACGCCGAGGCACTATTTCGGGTCAGTGGAACTGTTTGTGGCGCAGCATGATCTGCCTGAACATCGTCACCTGGTCGAAAGGTGGTCCGAACTGGTGGGGCCGTTGCGGGCGTACCTGGTCGACTGCTCCCACTCGGAAATGTCGAGCACTGAGGTGTTGGCGGAGGTCGCCCAAGTTCTCGTCGGCTATCTCGAAGGTGTCGATTCGGATTCGAAGGATCGCAATCATACTGGGGTGCAGTAGATCTAACGGGCCGGGACTTTGGTCCGGAATTGTCACTCCCGTGGTCCCCTTGCTTCAGTTCCGCAAGTGGAATCGGTAGCATTTCCCTTGTGGCAGTAAGCCATTCAGAAACTATCTCCGGAGGATCGTATGTTGGGTTCCCTTTTTTCCATCAGCTCTGAAATCGGTGTTCCGTCCGTCGACGCGCTCTTCGAGGCTGCTCGGACCATCATCGGCGCGCTCTTCGGCCTGAGCTGACACGTCGCAGCGACCTTCCCCCGCGGTGAAGAAAGTCCCTGTTCTCCGACAAGGAGGACAGGGACTTTCGTGCAGCCTGCAGGTGCGTTTGCGTGGCGGTGAGTGAGTGACCTACCGGCCGTTCTGTTGATACGCGATCGCTGTCAGCGATCCGACTTCGTCGTTCACGTCTGCGGTGCTGCTGAGCCCGATCTTGTGGGTCGACTGCCCGGGAGCTTTGGCCGTGACAAGAAGTTCGGATTCGGGGGCCTCGACAAAACGTAGTCCGAGGTCGACTCGGGCCGTGGTGGCCGCTGCGATGGCGGCGAATTGGCGAGCGCGAATGAAGGGCGTGTAGGTTCCGCGGCCTTCGACCCGAACATCGGCTCCGAGTTCTTCGATCAGACGTCGGGCTGCATCGAAGATCGGCCGCAGTGCTGCCTTCGGGCCGCTGTACTGCTGGTCGA
Organism: Rhodococcus sp. SB1D; assembly: GCF_048573875.1. NCBI lineage: Bacteria > Bacillati > Actinomycetota > Actinomycetes > Mycobacteriales > Nocardiaceae > Rhodococcus > Rhodococcus sp. SB1D. The sequence goes on along the minus strand of NZ_JBMAIQ010000010.1, from coordinate 182,753 downwards.
TGTATTGCTCGACGGTCGGCTCCACCCATCCGGACTGTTCGGCAGTCTCGAATGCAATTGCCCACTGCGAATTCTGCGGTACACCGTGCTCTGCTTTCAGCCACTTGCGCACTTCGTTCTGATCGAGCGGGTCGACCCCGGACGTCCGTACGGCCTCAACCCATTCTTCGAGGGTGCGCCCGGTACGGTCGCGCATGGACGAGGTGACTGCGGCCATCATGTCGGAGGGTTCCATGTGTCTGTTCTATCGGTTGTCACTGTTCTACTGGTTGTCGCTGCTCTCTCGGTTCTCACGGTGCACGGGTAGCTCGCTCAGTCGATGCCGAGCATCGTCTTGAACGCGCGCACGCCGGTCACTTCGACGGGATACGGCGGTGCGACAAAATCTTCGCGGCTGAGGGTGAAGAGACGACGCACGGTCATGCGACCGTCGGCAGCCAACTCCTCTACTGTGCCGTCTGCGCGGTACCCGACTTTGGTGGACACCGTGATCGAGGCGGGGTTGTCCGTGAATGCCGATGACACCACGCTTCGTGCACCCAAAGAGTCGAATGCGAATGCGCAGATTGCCTGTCGGGCGAGAGTGCCGACACCCCGGCCTTGGAACCCGCGTCCGATCCACGAGCCGGTTTCACCGGTACGACTGGTAGGAAAGTCCGTCGCGGCGAACGCCTGGCAGCCGACGATTTCTCCGTCGACGACAATGGCTGTTTCGAATTTCCAGTCGGTCATGGTCATCGCTCCGCGGACCGACCAGTGGTATTGGATGAATCTTCGCGACACTTCGTCGGGAGTGCCCACCGTCCAGGGGACGAGAAACGGCATCTGTTCGGCAGGGTGAATGCCGGCTCGGACCAGCGCAGTGAGTTCGGGGAAATGATCGTCGCGCACAGGGAGCAAGGTGACGGGCCCACACGTGATCGTGACTCCGTACGGAGGCCAGATCTCTCGCAGTGGGTCAACCATCGTCTTCAGACCTTCGTTTCGTGTGCGAATCGGGTCACAGTCTGGCATGCCAGGCCCGTCCGAGTGAGCGACTTCTGGTCATCGGGATTCTTTTGCCCTCGCGGTACGGAGTCGTGACATTAGTGTGTGGACGGTGACTACAGACAAACCGGTACGTCTTCGTGAAGGTAGATCGCCTGACAGGCTTTCGCGTGGTGTGGTGGCCGGATACGCAGCGGGAAGTGTCGGTACGGGTGGATTCGGTGTTCTGCCAGGTCTGGTACTGGCGTACTACCTGACCGACACGCTCGGCGTTGCCGCGGCGCTCGCGTCGCTTGTGGTCATTGTCCCGAAAATCGCCGACGTCCTGATCGATCCGCTGATCGGGTCGATCAGCGACCGAAGCTCTCATCGAACCGGTACGCGAGTGCCACTCATGCTCGCAGGCGCTCTGGGACTGCCGTTGCTCTTCATTCTCACGTTCTCGGCCCCGGTGTCGGGCGGCCCCGGAGTCGGGGCGATGTGGGTGCTCGTCTTCTTCCTGCTCGCGGCGAGTGCCTACAGCCTCTTTCAGGTTCCATATATCGCGTTGCCGACCGAGTTGACCGGCGACTACCACGAGCGCACTCGGTTGGTATCGGTTCGAATTGCGGTGTTGGCCCTGACAATTCTGGTCATCGGCGCCGGCGGACCCGAGCTCCGCGATGCTGCCGGGGGCGGAGCACGCGGTTATCTGGTCATGGCGATCGGGGTGTCGGCGCTTATGTGCGGGGCAATGATCTGGGCAGTTCGCGGAGCCGCGCGCCACACGGTGACTCACGCGGACGCGCCGGTCGGCTCGTTGCTCTCGCAGTACCGGGACGGGTTCGACGCGATACGACGTACCCGCGCTTTCCGATTGCTGGTCAGCGTCTTCGTGCTCCAAGCTCTTGCCACCGCCGTGATGTTGGCGGGTGCGCAATATCTGGCGACCTATGTGATGGGCAACGAAGGTGCGCTCACCGGTCTGTTCGTTGCACTCGTCGGACCAGCTCTCGTCGTCATGCCGCTGTGGTACCGGTTCTCGCATCGGTACGGAAAGCTTCGCGGTTACGTGGTGTCTTCGGTTCTGTTCGTCGTCGCCACGGCGTTGTTGACGCTTGCGGCTGTCGACGCGGGTTCGTGGATCTACGGTGCCGTCGCGCTTGCCGGCGTCGGCTACGCCGGCATGCAGGTGTTCCCGCTGGCGATGCTTCCGGACGTCATCGAGGACGACGCGCGAATCGGTGGGCGCCAACGCGGTGGTTCGCTCAGTGGTATCTGGACCGCCGCGGAAACCGCAGGCCTTGCCCTGGGACCCGCGGTGTTCTTGGGTGTACTCGCGGTGACCGGCTTCGTCTCGAAAACTGCGGGCGAGACTGTCGTGCAACCGGAATCGGCGCTGACCGGAATTGCCCTCGGCTTCTCGGTCGTGCCGGCGATCCTGGTTGCGATCAGCCTGGTCGTATTGCGGAATTACCGCACTGAACAAGAATCCACTCACGAGAACGAAAGGTGAACGATGAGTTCCACTCGGGCCGAGGAACTTCAGGGCAAGATCGTCGAGAGCGCAAACCTCAAGAAGAGGGCGGCCGACATCTTGAGTCGGTTGCGTTCGCTTCGCGAGCAGGACGCTCCGACGCACGGAGGCCGGGTTCTGTCGTACGTGTACGACAGCGGCCTCGCAGCGCTCGACGAGTTGGCAACGGACGCAGCTCGATTGGTTCAGCCGGTCAACGGTCTCGACCCGACGGTGTTCCCGTCCACCGCGGTGATGGAGCGTGAGTTGGTTGCGTTCGCACGCGAGTTCCTCCATGGAGCTTCAGACCCAGCCGCAGATACAGACGCCGGAGGCGTAGTCGTCGGCAATGTCACCAGCGGCGGAACGGAGAGTTGTGTGTTGGCCGTCAAGGCAGCTCGCGACTTCCGTGGGCTCCCGCCGGGTGAGGGTTCGCTGGTTCTTCCGACCACCGCGCATGCCGCTTTCCACAAGGCAGCTCACCTGCTCGGACTGGAACTGATCCTGGTACCAGTAGATCCCACGTCGGGGCGCGTCGGCGCACAAGATATTGCGACGGCAGTTCGGAAAGACACGGTCTTGATCGTCGTCTCCGCGCCCAGCTACCCGTTCGCGGCGCTCGACCCGATCGCCGATGTCGCGGAAGTTGCTCGTGCACATTCGATTCCACTGCATGTCGACGCCTGCATCGGTGGGCTTGCGTTGCCGTGGTGGGGTGATCTGCCACCCTGGGATTTCCGGGTGCCCGGGGTCACCAGCATGTCCGTCGACTTCCACAAGTACGGATACTCGCCCAAAGGCGTTTCGGTCCTGCTGCACCGAGGGCGAGATCTGCATCGCAAGCAGTATTTCGGACTCACGGACTGGCCGGGGTACCCGGTGGTCAATCCCACGCTTCTCGGTTCCAAATCCGTTGCTGCTCTTGCCGGTGCTTGGGCGATTTCGCAAGTCCTCGGGCAATCCGGGTACGCCGAATTGGTGTCCCGGGCGCAGCGGGCCACTCGTGCACTGATCGGCACGGTCGAGGCAATCGAGGGTCTTCGCGTCGTGGGCTCGCCGGTGGGACCACTGTTCGCGGTCGCTACCGACGATTCCGTGCCGCTCGAACGGCGAGTGGATCCGCATCGCTGGGTGAGCGCTGTCGGTGCTCGCGGCTTCGTCCTTCAAGGGCAGCCGGCATCGACGCAACCTGACGGGACGACGTTGCCTCGAACAACCCACCTCACCGTGACCCCGGTGACGGAATCTGTGCTCGGCGAGTTGACCAGCGCACTCGTCCTCGGTGCCGACGACGTTCGCGGCTCGGCGGCAGCCGAGGCGCCGCCGGCCCTGGCAGAGTTGGCCGGAGCATTCGAACGTGGCGATGTCACCGTCGCCGATGTTCTTGCGTTGCCCAGTGACGCCGTCGCGGCAGCGTTGACGTCGGCGGGGCTGGATCCTCGGGGCTCTTCCGATTCTCCCTTGGACATGGCGGCCGTCCTCGCGGCAGTGGAATCGCTGCCACGTGAGGTCACGAAGAGACTGCTGGTGGAATTCCTCGCCGGAATGGTGGAACCCTGAACTCGGCGATGAATACCGAAACCGCGATGAACACTGTCCAAAACTCGGACAAATGGCGCGAAAGATTCGCGAATCGGGCGTAAGTTTTCTGTCATCGGCTAACCATCTTTTGTCGGAGGGTTGATCAGTGACTGGTGCCGCGGCCAAGATTTTGACGGTGTTCGAGGAAGTGATCGGGGTTCCGCTTCCGGTTCGCGTGCGATGTTGGGACGGTTCGGAGGCAGGGCCACCGGACGCCGCTGCGCAGGTTCACTTCCGGAATCGGCGTGCCCTACGGCGGGTCCTCTACTCTCCCAACGAATTAGGGCTGGCGAGGGCGTACGTTTCCGGCGATCTGGACGTAGACGGCGACATCTTCGCGCTCCTCGACGTCCCGGAACTGGTCACGCGGCTCGGTGAGAATCGTTTGTCGACGTTGCCGCTGCGCTCGATTGTTCGCGCCGCCGGTACTTTCGCCGGCTTGGGAGCGGTGGGTCCACCACCGTCACCCCCGGCGATCGAGATGCGTAGTAAGCGAGGCAAGCGGCACAGTAGATCACGCGATTCGGCGACTGTCTCCCATCACTACGACGTCGGGAATCGCTTCTACGAACTGTTCCTCGGGCCGAGCATGGTTTATTCGTGCGGATACTGGCCGGAAGGTGTCGAATCCCTCGAAGCTGCTCAGTACGCGAAGCTGGACTTGATTTGCCGCAAGCTCGATCTGAAGCCGGGAATGCGACTGCTCGACGTCGGCTGCGGTTGGGGATCGATGGCATTACACGCCGCCCAGAACTACGGCGTCGACGTCGTCGGAGTCTCGCTGAGCAACGAGCAGGTCGAATACGCCAAGGGGCGAGTTGCCGACGCGGGTTTGACCGATCGCATCGAGATTCGGGTGCAGGACTACCGCGACGTCGACGACGGCCCTTACGACGCGATTTCGAGCATCGGCATGTCCGAGCACGTGGGCCTGGTCAATTTGCCGGTGTACACGGCAAAACTCTACGACCTGCTCGTGCCGCGGGGTCGTCTGCTCAATCATGCCATCGCCGCGGTGAAGTCGTTGTCGGACAACGTCGATGACGGTCCCAGCTTCATCGACAGGTACATCTTCCCGGACGGTGAGATCCTTCCGTTGAGTAAAACCATTGATGCGCTGGAACTTTCGGGTTTCGAGACGCGTGACAGCGAAGCGTTGCGCGAGCATTACGCACTGACACTGCGCGCATGGGTGCAGAACCTCCGCGAGAACTGGGACGCATCGGTCTTACAGGTCGGTGCTCCCCGGGTGCGTACCTGGTTGCTGTATCTCGCTGCCAGTGCCCTGGGTTTCGAGGAGCCGCACAGGCTTACGATTCATCAGGTTCTGGCCGTGAAACCAGGGGATCGGGGGGCCAGCGGCATGGCCCGCTCGCGTGACAGTTGGTATCGATCGATTGAAGTCCCGCAGATCGAAACCGGTCCGCGCGTCGACTGAGGCCTATACGTTGGATTTCCATGAGCACCCGGAAGGTTGTCCTCGCGGCACTGAAGGTTTCGGCCGTTGCGGTATCGGCGCTGTTGCCGACCTCGCTGCTGTTCACACCGATGTCGAACGCCGAACCCGTGAACGATTTCTACGACGCGATTCCGGGCGACGTCGGTGATCCGGGTTCGGTGATTCGGACGGAACCGCTGGCTCTGGCCGGTGCCGTCGGCGGAGTGCCTGGTGTGGGGACCCGGATCCTGTATTCGAGTACCGACACCCACGGATCCAAGGTTGCTGTGTCGGGCTCGTACCTGGAGCCGGCTGCCCCGTGGTCAGGAGCGGGCCCCCGCCCGACGGTGGTGATCGGTCCGGGTACGCAGGGCCAAGGTGATCAGTGCGCGCCGTCGAGGATGTTTCCCACTGCCGGTCAGCTCCGCCTGGCGGAACCCGGGAATCCGTCGAACTACGGTGCCGGTGTGGACAGTGTCGGTGTCAACTACGAGTCAGCTTTTGCTTTCGCTTTCCTCACCCAGGGCGTTCGTGTATTCGTCACCGACTACATCGGACTCGGAACACCCGGCGTCCATACCTACGTCAATCGCGCCGAGGAAGCCCATGCGATGTTGGACGGTGCACGCGCTGCCCGAGCCCTCGCGCAGGCAGGAGAGGACGATCCGATAGCGCTGTGGGGCCACTCGCAGGGCGGCGGCGCCACTGCCGCTGCAACCGAACTGGCACCCGAATACGCGCCTGAGTTGAATCTGGTCGGGAGTTACGCGAGCGCGCCCCCGGCAGACCTGGCAAGCGTTCTGCGTCATATCGACGGTACCGGCCTGATGGCCGCGATCGGCTACACGATCAACGGCGTCCTCGACCGCTATCCCGCCGCCCTAGAGCCGATCGAATCTCGACTCAACGACTACGGCCGGTCCGTGCTCGCCGACGTCGCCGGGCAATGCCTCATCGATTCCCGAACCAAGTACGGGAAGCAGTCGACGGCGTCGTGGACCACAGACGGACGACCACTCGCCGACGTGGTGGAATCGGTACCGGAGATCCAACAGGTGATCGAGGAACAACGCATCGGGCGGCGAACCCCGGCCTCGCCGATTCTGGTCAACGGAGCGCTCAACGACGATTTCATCCCGTACGAGCAAACCCAGCGCCTGGTTCAGGACTGGTGCGCGCGCGGGGCCGAGGCGACGTTGTTCACCGACACCCTGCCTGCGGTGAATCCGGGGAGCGGCAACAACCACCTCGCGCCGGCCGTAGCGGATTTCGGCGTCGGATTGCAGTACGTGCTGGACAGATTCAACGGCAAGCCGATAGTCGGTGCGTGCAACGCCTGAGTCGCCGTGTCACGTAACCACCGTCTCACTTCTAACAGTGGTTGACTGAGCCCGTGAACGATCGACCGCACGACCTTCCGATCAACCCGGTTCCACGGAGCGCCCTGGGTGCCGGGCCGGCGCTGAGAGTGTCGACGGGTCTGCTGCTCGGTGTGGCCGCCGGTGTCGTCACGGCGTTGGTCGGCTATCCCCGATTCGCGTTTCTGATCGGCTGGGATGTGGCGGCGATGGTGTTCACGGTGTGGACGTGGATTCTGGTCTGGCCCTTCGATGCGACGCTCACCGCAAGCCACGCAACGCGCGAAGAGCCGGCCCGAAACGTCGCGCACCTGCTGATTCTCGGTGCCGCCGTCGCGAGCCTGGTCGGTATCGCGTTCCTGCTCCTGGCGGCACCCGACGGACATCACTACCAAGTAGTGGCGGCATCGGTTGCAGTCGGCAGCGTCGTGATCTCGTGGCTGGCGGTCCACACGCTCTTCGCCCTCGGATATGCACGGCTGTACTACTCCGGCCCCGACGGCGGAATCGATTTCAATCAGGAAGAACCGCCGAGGTACAGCGATTTCGCCTACGTGGCGTACACGGTCGGGATGAGCTTCGCGATTTCCGACACCAACTTGAAGTCGTCGGACATGCGCGCGATGGCACTCGGCCACGCATTGCTGTCGTACCTGTTCGGTTCGGTGATCGTGGCGTCCGTCGTCAACTTGATTGCGGGCCTGTGATCTCTCGAGCCGTGTGACCGATCAAGCCGCTGCACGCCCGATGCTCGAGAGGAAGCCGGCGGCTCCGAAGAACAGACCGGCGAACACTCGATTGGTGGTTCGCTGCTGTTTGGGGGAGCGCATCAAGGTGAGCACCCGAGCGGCCAGGCCGGTGTATCCGGTCATCACGATCACGTCGACTGCGCACATCGTGGCGGCGATGATCAGATACTGCGGCAGCAGCGGCGCCGACGGGTCCAGGAACTGCGGGAGCACTGCGAGCATGAAAACGACGGCCTTCGGATTGCTCGCGTTCACGAGAAATCCGCGAAGCATCATCATCGGACCGGAGCTGCTCGCGGCTGCCTCGTCGGTCTCCACCTCGGTGGGCGCCGATCGCCACTGCCTGATCCCCAGGTAGACGAGGTATGCGACACCGAACCACTTGATCAAGGAAAAGGCCACGGTCGAACTGGCGAGAATTGCACCGACCCCCGCCGCGACAATTCCGATCTGCAGCAACAATCCCAACTGCAGCCCGAAGATGTTCCAGTATCCGCGTCGCAAGCCGTAGGCAAGTCCCGACGACATCGACGCAATGGCGCCGGCCCCCGGCGACAGGCTGATCACCCAACTTGCTCCGAAGAACGCCAACCAGACGTGCCAACTCATGTCGAAAGTCCTTTGATCGGGAAATACTCCCGACAACGAGCACGCACGGGATCAGAAAAGTGTAGACGGACAGTCCTGCTCACTGCTCGCGACAGTGCAATGATCGGGGGATGACGTCGTATCCCGTACTCGACCTGACACCCGACGAATTGCTGACCACAACGCGGACCGTTCGAAAGCGTCTGGATCTGACCCGTCCCGTGCCGTTGGACCTGGTGAAGGAATGCCTCCAGATCGCCCTGCAAGCGCCCTCCGGTTCGAATCGCCAGGGCTGGCAGTGGATGGTGGTGACCGATCCGGCACTGCGTGCAGCAGTCGGGCAGATCTACAAGGAAGTCACCGACGAGTACCTTGCCTCTCACGGTTCGGCGGCAAAACTCTTCGCCGATGATCCCGATCGCGCGCCGATTCAACAACGCGTGGGCACCAGCGTCGCGTGGCTCGGTGAGCACATGGGTGAGGTGCCGGTCCTTCTCATTCCGTGTATCAAGGCGGGCAAGACGCTGCCGGAGGGGAACCAAGCCGGCCTGTGGGGTTCGCTACTCCCGGCTGCGTGGAGTTACGCGCTGGCCGCGCGGGCACGTGGGCTCGGTACGGCGTGGACGACATTGCATTTGCAGCGTGAAGCGGAAGTTGCCGAGCTGCTGGGCATTCCGGCCGGATTCCATCAGGCTGCGCTCATCCCGACGGCGTACTTCACCGGCGAGACGTTCAAACCCGCCGCCCGTGAACCGGTCGACAACGTGCTGCACGTGGACCGATGGTGAGCCTGATCTACTCGGCGATCTGCTCGATCGACGGGTATGTGGCCGATGAGCAGGGGAACTTCGACTGGGCGGTTCCCGACGCGCAGGTCCACGCGTTCGTCAACGAGCTCGAGAGGGGAGTCGGCACGTACCTGCTCGGGCGCCGGATGTACGAGACGATGATTCCCTGGGAAACAATGGCGTCCGAGGATCTCGAGCGTTCTTCGGTGGCAGGAGGACCTTTGGCTCCGGACGAGTTTGCCGGTATCGAGGCGGCGACCGCCGAGTTCGCTCAGATCTGGCGTGGAATCGACAAGATCGTGTACTCCACGACGCTGAACGAGGTGTCGACCGCACGTACCAGGATTGTCCCGAGCTTCGATGAAGACTTCATCCGTTTGCTCGAGAGTGAAGCGGTACAAGATATCTCGATCGGTGGACCGACGGTTGCGGTTAGTGCTTTCGCGGCGGTTTTGGTCGATGAAGTCAGACTGTTCCTGTGTCCGGTCAATATCGGTGGCGGATTGCGAGCTCTCCCGGAAAGCCGGCTTGATCTGCAACTGCTCGAGGAGAAAACCTTCGACGGCGGCGTCATCTATCTGCGATACGCCGTTCGCTAAGCAATCACCATCACTGCCGTGACGACGCCGAGTAGAGCGATGTAGGCGGCGGCATGGACTCGGTCCGGTATGGCACCGACGATTCGTCGGCTCAGCGCGATCGCCGGTAGGGAACCGGCGAGTAGTGCACAGACGGCCAGAAGGTCGACAGCGCCGACTCTGCCCGCCGACAGATCCGAGGCTGAACTGTGCCCTGATGAGACCGCATACACCGCAGTCGCGACGACGGCGACAGGCAAGCTCAACGGGTTGGCGCTCGCGGCGGCGTCGGCCATCGGAACTCCGCGGTGTCGCATCATCGGAACCGTCATGACGCTCCCGCCGACTCCGAGGAAACTTGCGACGGCACCGATGCCTATCCCGACAGCGCGGACGCCGTGACGGTCAAGATGTTCGCGAGGTTCAGATGGTGTCAGAAACCCTTGTCGCAGAAGACTGTCCAGGATTGTCACCAGCAGGTAGAGCACAAACAGAATCCGGACGACGCCGTCGTCTACGTGGCCCGCCGCAACCGCTCCGAGCCCGGCTCCGAGTGCGACGGGACCGATCAGAGGTCTGATGTACTCCGTCCGAAGCCGTCCTGACTTCCTGAATGCGACTGTGGCACCGAGTGAATTGACCACCATCACGGCCGCCGAGGATGCTACGGCGACATGCATCGGATCGATGACGTCCGGCCGCAGCGTCGATGCAGCGTAAACGACTGGGACAGTGACGAACCCGCCACCGAATCCGAAAAGAACGGTGGTGACTCCGGTCAAGGCGCCGAAAGCGAGCAGGATGAGGGAGTAGTGAAGCACTTGATGAACGTTAGCGATTTCTCCGTTGGCGCACATTCGAAGGTTCGCCACGTTCCATTGTGAATCGGACACAGACTCGGTAGGTTCCTCCGGTGCGCAACATCTCGATCAACGACGTCGATCACTCGCCCGCGGTGTTCTCGCAATCGGAACCGACTACCCACCCGGTCACGTGCTGGCCGCCCACGAACATCGACGAGCCCAGTTTCTCTTCGCTGTGAACGGTGCGATGAACGTCGAAACCGATGACGGTGAGTGGACGGTTCTGCCGTCCAATGCGGTCATGATTCCCGCCGGTGTCGCTCATGCCGTGACAATGGACGGCGTCAGCACGCGAAGCCTCTACATCGAACCGTCCGCAGCGCCGTGGTTCCCGGTCAGGTGCCGAGTCGTCGCAGTATCGTCGCTCCTGCGTGAGTTACTTGTCGCTGCAGTCGACATGGATGTCGAGCTGAATGTGGAGGACGACTTACCCGCACACGGACGCAGCGCCGCGGTATTTCAGCTGATCCTGCACGAACTTCGCGATCTTGCGCCCCTACCTGTGGAACTCCCGCTGCCTCGGCACCCGGGATTGCGGGCGTTGTGCGCGCAGTATCTCGCAGCCCCGTCGATCCATGACTCGCCCACGCGGTGGGCTGACCGACTCCACGTCAGTGAACGGACACTGCACCGCTTGCTGATCTCGGAAACGGGGATGAGCGCGTCGTCGTGGATGCAGCGTGCCTGCATTCTTCACGCGCTTCCGAAACTTTCTGCCGGGGCCAGTGTGACGGCCGTTGCGTCTGAACTCGGATACTCGACGCCGGCTGCCTTCGCGGCGATGTGCACCCGAGTCTCGGGTGCACCGCCCAGTAGCTATCGGGCGCGCGTCACGACACAGACACAGGGATGATGTCGGCGACGACGTCGTGGATGAGACCGTCACGGACTTCGAAGGTTTCACGAATCTCCACGGTCATGAGGCGAGTGCCGCCGATTCCCGCGTCCAGCAGGTAGGTGGTCGAGACGATGTCCCCGGCCTCCGACATCTCGAGGTCTCGGACGCCCTGGATAACGCGGTATTGGATGCCGTTTTCGAGGTCGGCGGACATCTGTGGTCCGGAGAACCCCGTCTTGAGTCCGGCTTCGACGCGGGTCGCATCCGGGGCGAAATGAACATCGGAGACGTCATGGGAGACGAGGGCGTCGATGTAGGCGCGTGCTTGCGCCTCGCGGGGTGAATCGGCCGGGTTCGGGGCTGCCGTCGCAGCGCCTCCGGCAACCAGGATCAGGACAGCGGTGGCAGCGGCAGTTCCGGCGATATTTCGCAGTGTTCGCATGGGACATCCTAACGACGAGGAGTGGAGGAAATTCGGAAAACGGCCCTCATCGAGTAGCCGTACAGCTGCGGGGAGGATCGACGAGCGAGCAGAAGGCCGGGGCCATGACGGGCACGTAGTCGGCTCCGACGCCGTTGTCGTGGATGATTCGGCGGTAGGCGGCGACGCCGTCGGTCGGGATTCGGGCCGCAGTGGGATCGCCGAGAACATCGACCGTGTAGAGGCCGAATCGAGGTCGGTACGAACCCCATTCGTAGTTGTCGGTGATGGACCAGTAGTTGTAGCCGATCACGTCGGCACCGTCTTCTCGGGCGCGTTCCATCCAATAGATGTGATCGCGTAAGTGATTCGCGCGTGTGTATCCGTCGGCGCGCGGCGCTCCGTTGTCGGTGGGCATGCCGTTCTCGACGATGTAGAGGGGGAGTTCCGGATACTTGCCCGAGTACCGCATCAATGCGTCGTACAGGCCTTCGGGCTGCGGCGTGACGTTGTAGAACTCGTCGAGTGCGGCGTACGCGGCAGTCGGATTGTTCAGGGCCACACCGTAGTAGTAGTCGATGCCGAGAAAGTCGAGCTTGTCGCGCACTCGATCCGTGAATACCGAATCGATCGCCTCGGACACGCCGGGAATGAAGGAGAAATTACTGCTTACGCGGGCACCGGGATCGAGAACATGGATGCGGTCGTAGATCGCCCGGTGGACTCGGACCAATGAGTCGAACATCGACGGCGCCTGGGTGAGTGCGATTCCGCCGTAGGTCAATTCGCGCTGAACGTACACAGTCGGCTCGTTGATCGTGATCCAGAGCGCCCCGATTCCGGAGTACCGCTCGACTACCTTCTCTGCGTTGACCAGCCAATCGGCTTCCGTCTTCGGATTTGTCCAGCCGCCTTGATCGACAACCCATCCCGGATACACCCAGTGGTCGAGTGTGATCATCGGAGTCATGCCCCGCGCGCGGATGTGAGCTACCACGTCGTCGTAGTAGGCGAATTCGGTCTCGTTCCAGCTCCCGGCGGCGGGCTGAACTCGCGCCCACTCGACGCCGAATCGGAAAACCTTCGATCCCAGATCGGCCGCCCGGTCGATGTCCTCGGCGTAGCGATGACGGAAGTCGACCGAGTCACCGATCTTGTCGTGGGTTCGTCCGGAATCGGAGTATCGAGACCAGTTGCTGTCCGGCGACGAACCTTCCGATTGGAACCCGGAGGTGGCAACGCCCCAGAGGAAGTCATCCGGTACCTCAGCCGAGGCGTGAGCGGGAAGGGCCAGCACCCCGAACAGGCACGTCAGTGCCATCAGCGCAGGCGCAATAGACCGTGACAGGGCTCCCATGCCTGGGAGACTAAGTCATACAAGTGTCCAGTCGCAGGCGTTTCGTCCGATCCGCCCGCGGCAGGACCGTGTCACTCAGTGACCCAGCCGCTCAGAAATTCCGCTCAGAAAACCATGGTCATCGATCCCGGGTTCCACGTCCCGGAGCGCTGAACGGTCGTTTCGTCGACCTGGGCAGGTACTGCACTCGGATCGATCGGTGTGTACTTCTCGATCGAACCCCAGTCGCGAGCCCAGTCGTTGTCGAGATACGACGGAATGGTCTGAGCGGTCAGGAGCAGATCGATCCACCCCAACGGTCCACCACCGTAGTGGTCCTGCCAGGCACTGGTCACGAGCGCGCCGGAATGGTCGGGAAGGATCCGATACTCGGGGACCTCGGCGACACCGACCCGATGATCGAAGGGGCGTTGGCATGGGAATGCCAGTCCGACAGCCCAATCCAGCATGACGGGCGCCTGTGAACCGACGACGTCGTTGAGCTTCTGGGTCTTCGGAACCCGCGGCGGGGTGACGGCCACCCATTGGTCGGGCTTGCTGTCGTAGTCGCTGACGACCAGTCGAATGCTGTTGGCTTCGACGGGAATCTGATCCAACGGCACACGCAGGTTCCGCCATGACGGCGCCGGGCCGATGTCGAGGGGCGCGATCTTTCCGAGTGTTTCGACAGCGTCTGTTTCGGCATCGTCGACGCCACGCGCTGTGCCGTACTCGACCTCGACGTTCTGGCCGTAGGTGACGATTCCGTCCTTGTCGACGGACCGAACACGACCAGCCGCGGCAATCGAGATGATGTCGCCACGTGTGGCGTTCTCGCCCACGTCGGGGAGTTGGTACCAGTCACTGGTCAGAGTGCCGGGGGAGGGCTGACCGTAACTACCCATGACGGGTGTTGTCGCCGGGTCGAGACCGAACGGCAACGCGACCGAACTGCCGTTGACTCCGGTCTGTCCGGCGCCACCGCCGGTTCCGGCCGAGTTGCCGGCGGTGTCCTCGGAGGTGTCGACGGTGTTCGCGCCGCCGGTAGCCGTGGCTTCCTTGTCTGCTCGAAGGTCGGAGGCGACGCCATTCGGATCGAATCCCGTAGCCCCACCGGCGGACAGTCCTGTGGCGACGCTGCCCGAGAGGGGCGTCAGCATCGAGGCGTTCGGATCGGTCTCGAGCAGAACGTCGTTGGCGAGACCGCAATGTTGGCCGAGAACGGCGTCGACGTTTGCACGGCCCACCGAATAGGCCGGGTACTGGGTGACCGCGCCCTTGGCCATGGACAGCACCTCGAAGAGGACCATGGCACCTGCGGCAACCGTCAGTGGCGAGATGGCAAGCAGTCGAGCGTGCTTCGCGGACGGTTCCTTCCCCGCGGTGTACGGCTCACGGAAGAAGTACCACGCGGCGACGCCGAGCATCAGCACCGTCAGCCCGAGGAGGACGGTGCTCGCGCCGAGTCCGCTGATGGACACAGGCTTGTCCCACCACGGAACGCTGTAGCTGGACACGTAGTAGTAGCTGTTGCTGCCGGTGAATGCCACCGCGAGGAGGAACAGGACGGCCGCCGCGAAGAGGGCCCGATTGCGCGGCGAGCGCAGGAGTTTTGTTCCCACGGCGACGGCCGTCATCATCGCCAGAACGGCGGTGAGTCCGGCAAAGATTCCGAAGTGGTGCGTCCACTTGGTCGGCGAGAACATCAGCAGTGGCAGTGCGCCGATCGTCAGCCCCACGACGCGGCGTGACGGGCCGGCGGCCAAACCGGGAATCCGGCCCCCTTTGCGCAGCATCATCGCGGTGCAGACGCCAAGGCACAGAACCATGACGAACACACCGAATCTGCGAGTCAGGGAACCGTCGACGGAGATGTTGAAGAGGTACTGATAGCGGAGGTACTCGTCGAACCAGGGCTGATTCGGTGAGATCGAGTGGACGCGTTGCATCTCGATGACGGCGGCCAGACTTTGATCGCCGAACGCGGGGATGAGAATCGAGAGTCCGGCAGCTAGCAGTGGCCCGACAGCCGCGACGTAACCGGTGGTGCGCGCACGTTCGATGATGATGCGCATGATCGGGCGTATTCCGGCGATGAGTGCGGCAAAGCAGATGAGGCCGGAAGGGCCGGCAGTCAAGGTGAATCCGGCGATCAGGATCGCGACTGCGACCGGCAGAAGTCGTCTCGTCGCGACGGCGCGTTCGATCGAGCACCAGGTCAGCAGCACGCCGAGGGCAACGATCGGTTCGGGGCGCAGTCCGTTGTTGAACGGAAGCCAGAATGCGAGGAAGACAAGCGCGCCGGTCCAGAGGGCGAGTCGATTTCCGCGAATGGCGGCGCCCAGCCGAGGCGCAACCTCCCGGCTGATGACGAGCCAGGTGATGATGCCTGCCAACAGAGCAGGCAGACGGACCCAGGGGCTTGCGGTGCTGACGTGGGCCAGGAGTCCGAGGATGTTGTAATACGGCGTTCCGAACGGGGTTTCGGGGACCGCGAACCACCGGAAGTAGTTGGACATGTAGCCCGATTGCTCGGAGGCTCTTGCCATCGTGAACTGGTAGCCGTCGTCGGTGGTGGTAGCGCCGATGAAGTGCCACAGCACCAGCGTTCCGACGACGACGCCGTCGAGGACGGTGAACTTCCACCATCGGGCGGGCAGAAATTTGCGTGTGCCCCGGCCGTCGCGGTTGTCGAGGCGGTGCAGCGCGAAGAGGGACACGACAGCCGTGAGTGCCCCGAGAATCATGGCGAGAGTCTTGATCACCGACGGGCTCGACGTGAAGCGAGAGTCCGCCTCGATCGAGACGTTCAAACCGGCTGCCGCCGAATCGAGGTCGCTGAAGACGCCGACTACCTGTGGCCGGCTGTCGCCCTCGATGACGCGCGGTTCGGAACCGGTGGCACTGAAGGTGGTTCGGGTCGGCTCGGCGGCGAGCGTGAGTGCGCATCCACTCGGCAGATCAGCGACGGGTGTCGAGAGCAACACTCGATCGCGTAGGACAACGTCGACCCGAGCGGGAGCGTCGGAGGATTCGGGGGAGACAGTGGCAACAAATCCGTAGCGGCGCGCATCGGGGGCACCCGGAGGTGCAGTCGAGACGAGTGTTCCGCCGGTGGCGGCCAACTCGCTGATCGACGCGCACGGAATCGATGCCTCCATGCGCAACGGTGTGTACGAGACCAATGGCGCCTCGACGCTTGTCGTCGACCCGGCCTGCGGCCAGTTGACGACGGCGGTGTCCTGCTCGATCGGCAGGAACGGCACTGATCCGCACAAAACTATGCCGAGGATCGATGCGACAATCGCAACGATCCGTGCTCGGGTCGGTCCGCTGGATCGCTGAGGGGTCGGCAAGGCCGGAGGTGCGGTCGTGGCCACGTCACTGTCTGTCACGACTTTGGACCCTAGCTGTGCGTGACGTGTTTGTTATAAAAGCGCGAGTAATGGGATGGTCGTGTTCCCGGTGTCATTCCTCGGGGTGGGGTTGTCGGCGATCGAGGCGGGGGGTGCTGTGCGCGAATTTCACGAGTCCATTCCCCTGAGCCCACTACTGCGGCGTTCGGCGGTCGCATTGTGCGTCGTCCTCGGAATTGTCCTGGTAATTGTCTGCGGGTTCGCGGCAATCGTGGATCGCGACTCGGCGGGCTACGTCGGCGCCGTGTTGTCCGCGGTCCTGTCCTTCGGGTTGGCCGCGTACATGTGGAAGGTGCGCGTGATCATCACCACAGACGTCGAACGAGTGTCGATCGCGCTGTCTCCGGGGCTGCGTCAGGTATTTAGGTGGGACGAAGTTGTGTCTGCCACTGCAGTACATATCGGGATGGGCTCCGGAATCGGTTATCGAATGACCGGCCCAGGTATGCGGGTAATTCTCGCATCTCCCGGCGACGGGGTCCGCTTTCGTCTGCATGACGGCCGTGAAATCTCGGTGGCAACACCTCGAAGGGACGAGCTGATCGAACTCGCCCGGCGGCGGGCGCCGGGCCTGCAGTGAGCGTTGCAGGTGGACCGGTGAAAAACGGGGTGCGCCTATCCTGGATAATTGACATCAGTTCTGTGTTTCAGGCGCTCTGTTCAGGGCCTGTGATGCCGGACCGGTTTGCTGCCGCTTGCACAGGCACCCCGTTTGCGTACGAGAGGAACTCTCATGCTTGCCCGCACCGACCTGCGTGGTCGTACCCCATCCACGGCCGAACTCCGCGCCGCGCTTCCCCGAGGTGGAGTGGATGTGGACGCGGTACTGCATCAGGTTCGCCCGATGGTCGAAGCCGTCCGTGATCGCGGGGCAGAAGCCGCCCTCGAATTCGGCGAGAAGTTCGACGGCGTTCGTCCGGCTTCGGTTCGTGTACCAGCAGCCGAGCTCGAGCGCGCACTTCGTGAACTCGACCCCGCAGTCAAGGAAGCCCTCGAGGTTGCGATCGAGCGCACCCGCACGGTGCACGCCGATCAGCGTCGCAAGGACACCGTCACCGAGGTCGTTCCGGGTGGAACGGTCACCGAGCGTTGGGTTCCGGTCGAGCGCGTCGGGCTGTACGTGCCCGGCGGCAATGCCGTGTACCCGTCCAGCGTTGTCATGAACGTCGTGCCGGCTCAGACGGCCGGCGTCGGATCACTTGTTGTCGCCTCGCCGCCCCAAGCCGACTTCGGCGGATTGCCGCACCCGACCATCCTTGCCGCAGCAGCCATGCTCGGCGTCGACGAGGTGTGGGCCGTCGGCGGCGGGCAGGGCGTCGCCCTCCTTACCTACGGCGGAACCGACACCGATGGAACCGAGCTTGTCCCGGTCGACCTCATCACCGGTCCCGGCAACATCTACGTCACTGCCGCCAAGCGTCTGTGCCGCGGACTGGTCGGCATCGACGCGGAAGCCGGTCCCACCGAGATCGCGATCCTCGCCGACCACACCGCTGACCCGGTCCACGTTGCCGCCGATCTCATCAGCCAGGCCGAGCACGACGTGATGGCCGCCAGCGTTCTTGTCACGACCAGCGTCGACTTGGCCGACGCGGTCGACAAGGCTCTGGCTGCGCAGCTCGAGATCACCAAGCATCGCGAGCGCGTCACCACGGCACTGACCGGTAGCCAGTCGGGCACGGTGCTCGTTTCTGATGTTTCCGCTGGTCTGCGCGTCGTCAATGCGTATGCGGCAGAGCACCTCGAGATCCAGACCGAGGATGCAACCGGGGTGGCAGCTCAGGTCACCAGCGCTGGTGCCGTGTTCGTCGGCCCGTGGGCGCCGGTCAGTCTCGGCGACTACTGCGCCGGCTCCAACCACGTTCTGCCGACGGCCGGGTGTGCACGCCACTCCTCCGGTCTGAGTGTGCAGACGTTCCTTCGTGGAATCCACGTGATCGACTACTCCGAGTCTGCACTGAAAGACGTTGCCGGACACGTCATCACGCTGGCCAATGCGGAGGACCTGCCGGCTCACGGCGAGGCTGTGCGTCTGCGATTCGAGGCTCTGCGATGAGTAGTGCTCCTGGAGAGTCGATTTCGGTCGACGCCCTGCCGATTCGCGAGAACCTGCGTGGAAAGTCGGCGTACGGCGCACCGCAGTTGACGGTTCCGGTTCAGCTCAACACGAACGAGAACCCGCATCCGCCGACCCAGGCGCTCATCGACGATGTGGCCGAATCCGTGCGCGAAGCCGCGAAGGAACTGCACCGCTACCCCGACCGTGACGCTGTGGCGTTGCGGACGGATCTGGCGGCGTACCTGGCGAAGCAGACAGGTGTACCGGTCACCGTCGACAATCTGTGGGCGGCAAACGGATCGAACGAGATTCTGCAGCAACTTCTTCAGGCGTTCGCAGGTCCGGGACGTAGCGCGATGGGTTTTGTGCCTTCGTACTCGATGCACCCGATCATCGCCGACGGTACCGATACCGAGTGGGTCGAGGTCTTCCGTCGGGACGACTTCGCACTCGACGTGGATGCTGCCGTCACCGTGATTGCGGAACGCCGACCCGACGTCGTGTTCGTGACCAGCCCCAACAACCCGACCGGACACAGCGTCGGCATTGCGGAACTGCGACGCATCCTCGACGTGGCGCCGGGCATCGTGATCGTCGACGAGGCGTACGCGGAGTTCTCCGCTGCCCCCAGCGCGATGACGCTGATCGACGAGTTCCCGGCCAAGCTGGTTGTGACCCGCACCATGAGCAAGGCTTTCGCGTTTGCCGGTGGCCGACTCGGCTACCTCGCCGCCGCTCCCGCGTTCATCGACGCACTGTTGTTGGTGCGCTTGCCCTATCACCTCTCGGTGGTCACGCAAGCGGCGGCACGTGCCGCCCTGCGTCACGCCGACGAGACCCTCGGCAGTGTCCACGCCTTGTCCGCCGAGCGTGATCGGGTGTCGAAGGCGCTGGCGGACACCGGTTTCCGAGTGATTCCCAGTGACGCGAACTTCATCTTGTTCGGACAGTTCACCGACAGTGCACAGGCGTGGAAGGAATACCTCGACCGCGGGGTTCTCATCCGCGACATCGGCATCCCCGGATATCTGCGGGCCACCGTGGGACTCGAAGCCGAGAACGACGCGTTCATCAAGGCCAGTGACGAAATCGCAGGCACCCAGCTGGTCGACACGAATTCAGGAGAGACGGCATGAGCGATCGCATCGCGCGGATCGAACGAACAACTCGGGAATCAAGCATCGTCGTCGAACTGAATCTGGACGGGACCGGCATCGTCGACGTCTCCACCGGCGTTCCGTTCTTCGACCACATGCTCAACGCGTTGGGTACTCACGCCAGCTTCGATCTCGACGTCAAGGCGAAGGGCGACGTCGAGATCGACGCTCACCACACCGTCGAGGACACCGCGATCGTTTTCGGCCAGGCACTCGGCCAGGCTCTCGGCGACAAGAAGGGCATCCGTCGTTTCGGTGACGCCTTCATCCCGATGGACGAAACGCTGGCGCACGCGTCGGTCGACGTCTCCGGTCGCCCGTACTGCGTGCACACCGGTGAGCCCGACTACATGGTGCATTCCGTCATCGGCGGGTACCCGGGCGTTCCGTATCACGCGGTGATCAACCGCCACGTGTTCGAGTCGATCGCATTGAATGCACGTATCGCACTGCACGTTCGGGTTCTGTACGGCCGCGATCAGCACCACATCACCGAGGCGGAGTACAAGGCCGTTGCGCGAGCTCTGCGTGAGGCGGTCGAGCCGGATCCGCGCGTGAGCGGCGTGCCGTCGACGAAGGGCACACTGTGAGCGTCCTCTTCACCTACTTGCTGTTCATCGGCGCGGGTATTGCCGTGGGCGGCGCCTACTCGATGTTCAAGGTCAACAAGCTTGCGTCGGGAATCCTTCTGGCGTTGGCGGTTCTGGCGGCGGTAGCGGGCGCACTGCGTCTGTGACGCGAAAAGTGACTGTGTCTGAGACGCGAAAAGTGACTGTATCTGAGACGCAAGATCCTGCTCCATCGCCGGGGTTGCTTCGCACACCGGGCATGATCGGTGTCCTGATCATGGCGGCAGCAGCTTTCGGTGGCTGGTCGTTGCTGTTGCCGGTGGTGCCGTTGCTGGTTGCGCAGTCCGGCGGATCGGATGCGCTTGCCGGATCGGTGACCGGTGTCTTCATGGCGGCCACGGTCTTGACGCAACTGCTCGTGCCTCGGTTGTTGCGGACGCAGGGCTACCGGCGCGTGCTGGCGGTCGGGTGTCTGCTCCTCGGCCCACCGTCGTTGGTGCTGTTGATCTCGGCCGACGCCGGCCCTGTCCTGGCGGTTTCCGCGGTGCGTGGCATCGGTTTCGGCATGCTGACGGTGGCCGGCAGTGCACTGGTGGCGGAGTTGGCGCCCAAACGAATTCTGGGCCGTGCCACCGGTGCTCAGGGAATCGCGATCGCAGCGTCACAAATGGCGGGGCTTCCGCTGGGGCTTGCGATCATGGAACGGTGGTCGGCGACACCGGTGTTCGTCCTCGGTGCGCTGATCCCGGCGCTCGCGCTGGTGGCCATTGCCGGGTTGCCGAAGATCTTCGCCCAGCCGACCGGGGAATCCGTTCGACTGAGTGTGTTCGCCGTCTTGGTTCCGGTGCTCGCTCTGGCGTGTGTGTCCGCCTCGTTCGGCGGATTGTCGTCTCTACTGCCGATCGCAATCTCGGAGCGCGCGGCCGTTGCAGGTGTGGTGTTGGCGACCGCCAGTGGATCGATGTTGATCGGCCGGTACTCGGCGGGCCTGATCGCCGATCGTCTCGGCAGTGGTCGGACACTCGCGCCGGCATTGGCGTCGTCGACCATCGGATTGGTGCTGTTCGCGATCAACGTCGACGGCGGGTCGACGCCGGTCTTGTTCTGCGCGGCGGTCCTTTTCGGGCTGGGGTTCGGGGCGGTACAGAACGAGTCCTTGGTCATGGCGTTTCAGGCTGCCGGCCCGAGGCAACTCGGATCCGCCAGCGCGATCTGGAACATCGGCTACGACGCCGGCACCGGAATCGGTGCACTGGCGTTGGGATTCGTGGCCACGACTGCCGGCTATGCGTGGGTCTTCGCGGTCTCCGCGGTCGTTGTCGCTCTGCTCCCGGCACTGGCCGCGGGCGGCAAAGTGATCGGCAGCAGGGTTGCCCGATAGAGTTGGGGCATGAGCGCTTCCACGATTGCTGTACTCGATTACGGCTCCGGCAACCTGCATTCGGCTACTCGCGCACTGGCGCGCACCGGGGCGCAGGTGGAGGTGACCAACGACATGAAGGTTGCACTGGCGGCCGACGGTCTCGTGGTGCCCGGCGTCGGCGCGTTCGCGGCCTGCATGGAAGGTCTGCGTGCAGTGCAGGGTGACCGAATCATCGGCAGACGCCTGGCCGGTGGCCGACCGGTGCTGGGCATCTGCGTCGGCATGCAGATTTTGTTCGACCGGGGAGTCGAATTCGGTGTCGAGGCGGAGGGCTGTGGCGAATGGCCCGGCACCGTGGAGAGGCTGCAAGCAGAGGTCCTGCCGCACATGGGCTGGAACACCGTGGAGGCTCCGGAGTCCAGCACCCTGTTCAAGGGCATAGACGCCGATACCCGCTTCTACTTCGTCCACTCCTACGGTGTGCAGAGTTGGGAGCTCGCGCCGTCCGAGCACATTGCACCCCCGAAGCTGACATGGGCCGATCACGGCGGAAAGTTCCTCGCTGCCGTCGAGAACGGTGCGTTGTCGGCAACGCAGTTCCACCCCGAGAAATCCGGTGACGCAGGCGCCGAGCTGCTGAGCAACTGGGTGCAGAGTTTGTGACCGGGGGATCCGGACCGAACCGCGGTGACGATTTCTCCCTCGCCCGTCTGGCGTTGTTCTCGCTCGGCGCCGCTGTGGCTGCGCTGGCGGTCGCAACTGTCGTCATCGTTGTTCTCAAACCATCGCCGGGCGTCGGCCTCGTGATCGGTCTCGTGGGGGTCGCCGCTGCGATTGCGGCAATGGGCGTCGTATCCAAGCGGATGACCCGAAAAGCGTTCGGTGACCCGGAAGACGGTTCGAGGTCCTGACCTACTAGGGTTACCGCACGTGAGCCTGGTCCTTTTGCCTGCTGTAGATGTCGTCAACGGTGAAGCTGTTCGCCTCGTGCAAGGAGAGGCGGGAAGTGAGACCGGTTACGGGTCGCCCCGCGACGCTGCTCTTGCGTGGCAGAACGACGGTGCCGAATGGGTGCATCTTGTCGACCTCGACGCTGCTTTCGGGCGTGGGTCCAACAGTGAACTGTTGGCCGGCGTCATCGGCGACCTGACGGTCAAGGTGGAACTGTCCGGTGGAATCCGCGACGACGCTTCCCTGGAAGCCGCACTGGCCACCGGCTGTGCTCGCGTGAATCTCGGTACTGCCGCTATCGAGGATCCCGAGTGGTGTGCGCGTGCATTGGCCAAGTACGGCGACAAGATCGCTGTCGGCCTCGATGTTCGTCTCGTCGACGGTCAGTACCGCACCCGTGGTCGCGGCTGGGTCACCGACGGCGGCGATCTGTGGGAGACCCTCGCGCGTCTGGACCGTGACGGCTGCACTCGTTACGTCGTCACCGACGTCTCCAAGGACGGCACACTCACCGGTCCCAATCTCGAACTTCTCAGCCAGGTCTGCGCGGTCACCGACGCGCACGTCGTCGCCTCCGGTGGTGTGTCGACCATCGAGGATCTACTCGCCATTTCCAGCCTGGTTGATCAGGGTGTCGAGGGCGCGATCGTGGGCAAGGCATTGTATGCCGGTCGCTTCACTCTCCCCGAAGCACTGGCAGCAGTTTCCGGATAGATTTTCCAGATGACTCCGACGCGTGACCTCGACGAACTTCTCGCGATTGCGGGTCGGCTTCTCGACGGCGTCCACGATCAGTTCGTCTCCGGTGTCGGCGCCCCGAGTGCGGTCCGCAAGGGCTGGGGTGATTTTGCCACCGAGGTCGATCTTGCGCTCGAGAAGCGGTTGACCGCGGAGTTGTTCGAGCAGACCGGCATCGAGGTGCACGGCGAGGAATTCGGCGGTCCCGACGTCGGTTCCGGGCTCGTCTGGGTTCTCGACCCCGTTGACGGTACTTTCAACTACTCGGCCGGATTGCCCACTGCCGGAACGTTGTTGGCGCTTCTCGACGACGGTGTCCCGGTGCTCGGATTGACCTGGCTTCCATTGATCGGTCACACGTACGCGACTCGCGCCGGCGGTCCGTTGTTGGTCAATGGAATCGCCGTACCGCCGCTGGAGCCAACCGATCTGGCGTCGTCGATCGTCGGCTTGGGTGCGCTCAACGTCAACAGTCGAGGGCGGATCCCCGGCAGTTTCCGTCTCGACCTCCTCGCCGAGATCAGCAAGGTGTCCTCGCGGATCCGGATACACGGTTCAACCGGAGTCGATCTGGCCTTCACCGCGGCCGGCATCCTGGGCGGTGCGATCGTCTACGGCCGCAACGCGTGGGACAACGCGGCCGGGGTCGCGCTCGTTCGCGGTGCGGGCGGGGTGGTCACCGACCTGGCCGGCCGCCCGTGGACCGTAGAATCGGAGTCGGTGCTCGCTGCCGCTCCGGGCATCCACGGTGAGATTCTCGATATCCTCAACGCGCTCGGTGATCCGCGCGCTTCGTCCTCAGGAGGACCACAGTCATGACCCTCGCAGTTCGTGTGATTCCGTGCCTCGACGTCGACGCCGGGCGAGTGGTCAAGGGTGTCAATTTCGAGAATCTTCGCGACGCCGGAGATCCGGTGGAACTCGCGGCAGCGTACGACGCTCAGGGCGCCGACGAACTGACCTTCCTGGACGTGACCGCCTCCACGTCGGATCGCGGCACGATGCTCGACGTCGTAAGTCGCACTGCCGAGCAGGTTTTCATTCCTCTGACCGTCGGCGGTGGAGTGCGCACGGTCGCGGATGTCGATCGTCTGCTGCGTGCCGGTGCCGACAAGGTCAGCGTGAACACCGCGGCGATTGCGCGCCCGGAACTGCTGAAGGAACTGAGTGAGCGTTTCGGCTCGCAGTGCATCGTCCTCTCGGTCGATGCCCGCACCGTTCCCCAGGGGCAGCCGGACACACCGTCGGGGTGGGAGGTCACGACGCACGGGGGCAAGCGCGGCACCGGGATCGACGCTGTCGAGTGGGCCGAGCGTGGTGCAGAGTTGGGAGTGGGGGAGATCCTGCTCAACTCGATGGATGCCGACGGCACCAAAGCGGGCTTCGACCTTCTGATGATCCGCGCTGTCCGGGCGGCAGTCCACGTACCGGTGATCGCCAGTGGCGGTGCCGGCCTGGTCGAGCACTTTGCCCCTGCAGTCGAAGCGGGCGCAGACGCAGTTCTCGCAGCAAGTGTCTTCCACTTCGGCGATCTGAGCATCCCGGAGGTCAAGGATGCGATGCGTGCCGAGGGAATCGTCGTTCGCTAGGCGTTCTCGGCGCGGATTCCGTCGAACATGAGGCGGCTGATGGCTTGGTTCAACGCCGTGCAGTCGACGGACGAACCGGCTCGCAATCCTTGAATCGCACTTGCCAGCATCATGCCGTTGACGGCCTGCGCAGTGTTGTCGACGTCGAGGTCGGCGCGTAGATAGCCGCATTCGACTCCGTGATGCAGGTACGCCGCGGTCAAGGATGCCGACTGGTCGAGTAGATCGAGCATCCGGCCAGTGAGATCGGCGTCGACGCCTGTCGTCTCGAAGAGCAGAACCCGCGGAATGCGCGGGTCGTCGAAGAAGATGCGGGGGAGCGCTTCGGCGATGCGACCGACCTGGGCGCGGTACTCGTCCAATGTATTTGCTGCGTCAGGGGCATTTTCGACGGCGAGTGCGCTGATGATCTTTGCGATCAGATCGTCGATGACGTGGTCGATGATGTCGCGCTTGTTCTCGAAGTACCGGTAGAAGGTCCCGTGACCGATTCCGAGAGTTGTTGCGATATCGGCAATTCCGGTCGCGTGGTAGCCGCGTTCCGCGAAGCACTCGAATGATGCGTCGATGATCTCGCGGCGCAATTCCGCCTTTTTTCGTTCCGCTCTGGTCATGGCCTTCGTCACATCAGGAATGATACCGTTCTCAATAACGGAATGACGTGTCAGTTTCTGATGTGCAGTTTTTCTGATGTGCAGTTTTTCTGATGTGCAGTTCACGAGAGGGATTCTCCGATGGCAGTGCAGTACGACGCAGTTGTGGTGGGGGCGGGCTTCGGCGGAATGGGTGCGGCCATTCAACTCAAGCGGCTGGGCCTGAACAACCTGGCGATCCTCGAGCGCGAGGACGATCTGGGTGGAACCTGGCACGTCAACCGCTATCCCGGTCTGGCTGTCGACATCGCGTCGGTCACCTACTCGTATTCGTTCGAGCCCAATCCGAACTGGTCCAGGCTTTTCGCACCGGGCGCGGAACTGAAGAAGTACGCCGATCACGTCGCGGACAAGTACGATCTGCGGAAGCACATGACGTTCGGTGCCGTGGTCAACGGAGCCCGCTGGGACGAGGATTCCTCGCACTGGGTCGTATCCGTCGAAGGCGCGCCGGACATCACTGCCAAGTACCTCCTGACTGCGACGGGTTTCCTCTCGCAACCGCATCGGCCCGACATCTCCGGTATCGACGACTTCGCCGGCAAGATCATCCACACCACGGCCTGGGACGATTCCTACGATCTGTCCGGCACCAAGACCGCAATCATCGGAACCGGCGCCACCGCTGTGCAGTTGATCCCCGAGGTGGCGCGGCAGGCCGCAGAGTTGACCGTCTACCAACGCACCCCGATCTGGGTGGTTCCCAAGATCGACGTCTCCATTCCGAATGCAGTGCAGAAGCTGTTCTCGCGTATTCCGCTCACCCAGCGAATCGC
The DNA here is from genome assembly GCF_048573875.1 of Rhodococcus sp. SB1D. NCBI lineage: Bacteria > Bacillati > Actinomycetota > Actinomycetes > Mycobacteriales > Nocardiaceae > Rhodococcus > Rhodococcus sp. SB1D. Next base: position 156,462 of record NZ_JBMAIQ010000010.1, on the reverse strand, counting down.
CCGCGCTGTCAGTTCGTCGATCCTAGAAATGATCATGGTCAGCGCGGTCCTTCACTACAAGCAGGTCAAACTGTTGAACAAGGGTGCGGCGGCCGCATCACGTGCGTTTCTGCGGTCCCAGGTCAGCGACGCCAGCCTTCGCAAACAACTCACACCGGACTACGACTTCGGGTGCAAGCGTCCCACATTTTCCAACAACTACTTCCGTACGTTCACCAAGGACAACGTGCATCTCGAAACGACGCCGATCGACCACATCGCTGCCGACGGAATCGTCACCGCCGACGGTCGCAAGACCGAGATCGACACCTTGGTGCTGGCAACGGGATTCAACCTCTGGGATGTGAACTTTCCAGCCATCGAGGTTATCGGTCGCGAGGGACGAAACCTCGGTAAGTGGTGGCGCGACAACCGTTTCCAGGCCTACGAAGGGGTCGCGGTTCCGTATTTCCCCAACTTCCTCACGCTCGCCAGTCCGTACTCGTACAGCGGGTTGTCCTACTTCACGACGATCGAATCCCAGATGCAGCACATGGATCGACTGTTCGGCGAGGTGAAACGGCGCGGCGCGGAAACATTCGAGGTCACCGAAACTGCCAACGCCGAGTTCCTCGACCGGATGACCGAGAACCTGGCGGACTCCGTCTTCTACGGCGGTAGTTGCCAGACTGCACGAAGCTATTACTTCAATCAGCACGGCGAGGCTGCGATTCTGCGGCCCACGTCTACACGGAATGCGTTCGTCGAAGCGAAACGCTTTCCGCTCGAGGACTATTCGATCATCTAGGCGGGCTTGTCCCGCGTTCGGCTATCTTGCCGAGCTGACTCCGGTCGGAACCGATATCACGGGATAACGGTTCTGCCGGTTCAGTCGGGAAGTGACCGAGATGTGCATCAGTCGGCTCACCGCGGAGGCAGCGCCTTTTCGCGGAGATCCGATCACGATGGTAAATGCGTCGTATTTGTCCGCGGTTGCGAGAATGACACCGGCCGGGTCTCCATAGGTGCAGTCGTACGTCCAGGTGTCGGCGTGCGAGGCAAGTGCCGAGGTTGTCTGCTCGCGTTGCGACACCATCTCGTCGTGCAGACGCGTTTCGAATTCTGGTGAGTCGGTTTCGACAGGTAGGTCCTCTGACGTGATGCAGTGAACGACGTGGAGGGCTGAATCCTCCTTGGCGGCAAGCGTCAGTGCGTAGCTGAGTACATTCTTGCTGGTAGCACCTGGGCCGATGCCGAGAACGACGTGGCGGGTTCGGACGCGATCGGTACTCGGGTTCGCGAGATGGCAGATGTACTCCGGGTGCGGACCGTCATGATGCTGATGGTTCATGTCGGATCTTCTTCCAGAGCGAGAAGCGAAGGAACTTCCATTCTAGGGCGGCCGTGCAGGGGAATTCCACGGAAGTCACAGGTGGAAGGTATAAACGTCATATGAGTCTTGATCCCGCAATCGCGGCGAAGCTGAAGCGAAACGACGCCGGACTGTTCAGCGCGGTTGCGCAGGAGAAGTCGACCGGTGATGTGCTGATGGTCGCGTGGATGGACGACGAAGCGCTCGCGCGAACACTGGAAACCCGTAAGGGGACGTACTATTCGCGCTCGCGGCAGCAGTACTGGGTCAAGGGTGAGACGTCGGGGCACACCCAGTACGTCCACGAGGTGCGACTCGACTGTGACGGCGATTCCGTCTTGCTGATCGTCGATCAGGAGGGCGCCGCGTGCCACACCGGCACTCACACGTGTTTCGACACCGACGTCCTGCTCGCTGCTGAGCAGTGACGCGAGATGGCCACTGACAAGACTCCACAACCGCTCGATTACTCGTTCACCGCTCCCATCGAGAAAGACGGTGCGTTCGCAACGTTCTTGACCGTGCCCGGCTCGGCGGAACTTCTGGGAACCAGACGCGCTGTGAAGGTGCTCGGAACCCTCGATGGTGAGCATCCCTTCGAGGCGACGCTGATGCCGTCCGGTGACGGTCCACACTGGCTTCCGCTGCGCGTGGCGCTGTGCAAGGCGATCGGCAAGAGCGCCGCTGGAGAAGAGGTAGCGGTACATCTACAGCAGCGCCTGAGCTGAAGTTTTCCCGAACCAAGGAGCGCCGTCGTGCAATTCTGTTCGACTTCGCACACGCCGCGGACGTGGAGCCGGATCGGTGGGCCGAGTACGGTCCAGGTGCCGTCGGCGTCGGGTGGGACATGGGACTGCTCGGGCTGGCTCGACACGTGGAACTGGGGATCGCGACGCCACTCGAGACACCCGAGTGGTCGGCGAGCGACGAGGCCAAGGCATTCATCGCGGGAAGCAGTGAACTGTGGGCCGAAGCTGCGATCGCATCGGGCGACGACCCGGATGCGGCTGCAGCCGCCGCGGCTCGCACGACCGCTGCATACACCGGGTAGATCACCTCTACGAGGACTAACATCGGATTAGTCTGGTTGTTGCGGGACTTCCGCGCCACGAGCGGAGACGACGATGGTGTATCGGCTCATCGAAGTAGTAACGGTGTTCGTTCACTTCGGGTTTGTCCTCTATGTGGTGCTGGGTGGGTTCGTGGCGTGGAAGTGGCGTCGTACCATCGGTTTCCACCTTCTTGCAGTCGTCTGGGGAGTCGGTTCGATAGCGGTCGGATACGACTGCCCGCTGACCAATCTCGAGAACTGGGCCCGCCGGATGGCCGGGATCGCGGAGTTGCCGTCCACCGGATTCATCTCGCACTACATCACCGGCGTGTTCTATCCGGCGAGTATCGAAGGCCTTGTACAGGCGCTCGCGGCGACAGTGGTTGTCGGATCCTGGGTAGGATACGTGCTGCTCGGACGGCATGCGAAGGGTGAGGTCAAAGCCTCTTCAGCGACCTGATTCCGTACAAACGATCCCAGCCGTTTCCGAATGGAAACGACTGGGAGGTGCTACCAGGATTTACGCGCGAGTCAGGGCTACCACCGGGATTGTGCGGATCCCAGCGGTCTTCTCCGCGTATTCGGCAAATCCCGGGTATCGACTGGCCTGCTCGTCGTAGATGCGGTCACGCTTATCGCCGGTTACTTCGCTGACGGAGACCGGGTATGTTTCGGTGCCGATCTCGACCTCTGCCTGGTCGGTGGCAACGAGGTTGTAGTACCAGTCGGGATTGGTCGGGGCACCGGCCTTGGATGCAAAAACGTAGATGGTCTTCGGATCCTGCTCGTCTGCCAGATACATCATGGGACTCACGAAATCGCGTCCGGATTTGCGTCCTGTGTGGTGGACCAACACCATGGGCGCACCTTCGAAGGGGCCGCCTACCTTGCCCTCGTTCTCCCGAAATTCCGCAATGATTCCTGCGTTCCAATCGTCGGTACTCATCGTTGTCTCCCGGTCTGCGAGTGGCGAAGGGCTCTGCCGCCAAGCTTTGCACAACTGGTGAATCGACGAGAGGTCATCTTCGGCGTCCAGCATGATCTACTATCTACGTATGAACGCAGATAGTGGTGTTTGTCGCCGCAAGCTTCCCGATGATCAAGTCGACCTCGTCGTCGAGGTGTTCCGCATGCTGGCCGACGCAACCCGTGTGCAGGTCTTGTGGGCATTGGTCGACCGCGAGTGCTCGGTGAACGAACTGGCGGAACGCGTCGGCAAGCCGGCGCCCTCGGTGTCGCAGCACCTGGCGAAATTGCGCATGGCAAGGTTGGTACGAACCCGCCGCGATGGTACGACGGTGTTCTATCGCCTGGAGAACGACCATGTGCGCCAACTGGTTACGGACGCGGTCTTCAATGCGGAGCATGCCGGACCCGGATTGCCGGGGCATCACCGTAGTGAAGGTGAGCTTCGGGAGATACACCCGGAGCGCTCGGCGAACGTCGATCGGACCGATCAAGAAGAAGGTGCGTCGTGACGCACGAACCCAAGACGTCCCACGGCCACGGCCACGGCCACGGCCACGGCCACCGCCATGTCCACGGGCCGAAGGGATTTCGATCGGCAGTCCGCGAAGTGTTCTCGCCGCACAGTCACGACGCTGCCGACAGTGTCGACGACGCATTGGAATCGAGCGTAATCGGCATCCGGGCGGTCAAGATCAGTCTTGTTGCGCTCGGAGTCACCGCAGTTGCTCAGGTCGCGATCGTGGCGATCTCGGGTTCGGTGGCGCTGCTGGCGGACACCATTCACAACTTCTCCGACGCGCTCACGGCAGTCCCACTCTGGATTGCCTTCGCGCTCGGTCGGCGCGCTGCGACCAGGCGCTATACCTATGGTTTCGGGCGTGCGGAGGATTTGGCCGGACTGTTCGTGCTCGCCATGATCGCACTGTCGGCAGTGATCGCCGGTGTCGAGGCGGTGAGGCGATTGATCAACCCGGTCGAGATCGAGCACCTCGGTTGGGTAGCGGCGGCAGGTTTGATCGGTTTCATCGGAAACGAATTGGTGGCGTTGTATCGGATCAGGGTCGGCAGGCAAATCGGTTCAGCGGCCCTGGTGGCCGATGGATTGCATGCTCGGACCGACGGATTCACTTCGCTCGCAGTCCTTCTGGGGGCGGGGGGAGTTGCGCTGGGTTTCCCGTTGGCAGATCCGATCATCGGCCTTGTCATCACCGTTGCCATCGTGGCGGTGCTCAGGACTGCAGCGCGAGACGTCTTCCGGAGGTTGATGGACGGCGTCGAACCTGAGTTGGTGGACGACGCAGAGCATGCATTGATGCACGAACCTGGAGTCCTCGGTGTTCGTGATCTGAAGATGCGGTGGATCGGACACCGACTGCATGCCGATGCAGAACTCGACATCGATCCCCGGGCAACACTTGCCGAAGCTCATGCGATTGCACACAGCGCCGAGCATTCGCTCACTCACGCGGTGCCCAAACTCGCTACTGCCTTGGTGCATGCGTACCCGGCGCATGACGCGGCCAACTCCGACGTCTGATACCGGCCGCCTTCCCGGTGATCTGTGCTTGATGTCAAGCGCAGGCGGCTTCCCAGGCGAAACCGTCTGGGTCTGTGAAGGTTTCAGACGCGCCGGCAACGGTCAGACGGTGTGATCCGGTGCCTTCCGGAGCAACCCCGGCATCCTTTGCCAAAGCGCGGCGACCATACAGTGCGAGTGTCACATTGTTTGCTGCACTGGTGAATTCGACGTACTTGCGACCGAAGCTCTTGGACACCTCGAGTCCGCGGTCGAGGTAGAACTGCTTGCTGGCCTTGACGTCTTCGGCGCCGAGCAGCAGCACGAGGCTGTCGATCGTGCGGGTGGCCGGCCCGTCGTTCTTCTTCGACGACGTGGCGATCTTCCAGATGGAACCGTCTGGAGCCTGGACGACTCCGCCGTATCCCCAGAGGGATTTCTTGACAGGCTTCAAGGCGGTGGCACCGGCTGCGAGTGCTGCGCCGACGAAGGCGTCGACGATGTTAGGTCGAGAGACGACGAGCGAAAGGGTGTACCCACGAAACCCTGTTGTCGGTTCGTTCGATTCGTGTAGCTGGATTCGATCTCCGACGCCGAGAGCGTTGTAGAAGGCTTCGGCTGCCGCGAGGTCGGGAACGTCGAGGATCACGGATTGCGCGGTGGTCATCTGGGCGCTCCCTGCTGATGTGTGGATCGACGACGTGTGGTCGGAAGTGGACTTCTGTGGTGTGTTCATGTTTTTCAACGTAATTGCGGGTCCCGTGGCTGTGCTTCTCGATTTCTGATCGGTTTGCTGAGACTGCTTGCAAGGTGCAGCACTCACGCAGGCCTTAGGTGGGCGATTTATCGTGAATATCCTGTTCAGCCCATGTTTTCTCGATAGGCTGGTGAGCGCTGATCGGACGTATCTCACGCCACCATGGAACGGGGAAACCAGTGATCACACTGCGAGGAAAGTCGTTAGCCGCAGCAGTAGTGGTGTCCATGACGATGGCGTTGGCCGCGTGTACCTCCGGTGAATCGGCGCCCGAGGTGGGCGGCAATTACGGCTCTGGCGGAACCGCCGTCGACTATCGGGAGCCGGTGAAACTGAGTAGCCGAGATGGTGTTCTCGAGGTGCGCTTGTCCGCTCATCAGGGAGTGATTCCGCTCGATACCGCTTCGGCGCCCGTGTCGAATTTTCTGCTCTTCGGGTACGAGGTCATCCGCGGTACGGCGTCGGACGGATCGACCTCGGCGAGTGACGTCTATCCGGCGCCGACTCTCCGCGTCAATCCCGGAGAGCGATTGATCATTCATTACGACAACGATTTGCAGGATCTCACGATCCAGGACTTCTACGATCCGGCATTCACACCGGCGGGCGGGGACGTGCCGATCTATCCGCCGGCGCTGACGTCGGCTCCGCTGAATCTGCACACGCACGGAGTGCACGTGAGTCCGGACGGCAATGCGGACAACGTGTTGCTCAACATTCCCGCCGGCCAGGGAAACGTGTACGACTACGCGATTCCGGGGACGATGCCGAACGGTCTGTACTGGTATCACAGTCACCGGCACACCCTCACCGCCCAGCAGACGTACATGGGCCTGGCCGGGCTACTGGAAATCGGCCGGCCGGACGGCAATCTGCCTGTCGTGACGGCAAACGACGTTCCGATTCGCGATATGGCACTGCAGTACAACTTCGTATTCGACCGAAAAGGAAAGGGCCGACAGCTCAACGACGCGAACTGGCCCCAATTCGTCAGTACGTTGACGCCACCCGCCGGTACGGAACTAGCCGACGGCACGTACCGTCCGAGCCTTGCTCCGGTGAATTTCTCGGACACCACCGAGGGCACGCAGTATTTCACCAACTGGTACACCGGACCGTTGTCCCCGGCCAATCATCGTGGACAGAATCAATTCGTTCCAGGCAATCTGCAGAGCTTCGTGGGTGAATCGACGACTGTACCGGCCGATCCCTCACTGCCGGACAACCAACGCGATGTGCAGTACACCGTGAACGGTCAGTTCCAGCCGTCGCTGAAACTGAAGCCGGGGCAGACCGAGATCTGGGTGCTTGCCAACATCAGCGACTTTGCCTACATGCCGGTCACGTTGACGGAAACCGCAACCGGCGCCCATCCGAAGTTCGCCATCGTAGGGCAGGACGGAAACCCGTTCGACGAGGTCAGGCCACCCGTGGACGGGGACGGAACCAGGCTGGTGATTCCGCCGGCCTCGCGATACGCAATCGCAGTGAAGATGCCGGAGTCCGGCGATCTGGTGCTGGAGATGCCACCGCTCGAAGGTGCAAAGCCGGTGAGCAATCCAGGCATTCTCTACACCAACAACGGTACCGACAATCCGCCCGCCGAACTCGGAACCGTCACCGTCGACCCGTCGGTGATCAGTTACGCGGACGGATTCTTCACGTTCCCGACTCAGCAGTTGATCCGTGCGACGCCAGACGAGGGTGAAGGAAAGACGACTCCCTTCGAGTTCGGACAGAAGCTCGATACCTACACCTCGTTCGTGGATACCGCAGCGATGACGCCCGACGTGACCCGCAATCTCACAGTGTCCGGTGGGTTCGGAAACGAGAAGGCCAGCAACAGCGATCCGAAGGCCTTCACCTACGAATTCGCCGACAACACGTTCCCCAACATTCCGCTGATTCAACCGCGACTGAATTCCGTTGAGGAATGGAAGATCACGAACCTCAACAACGACGAACACCCGATGCATATTCACGTCAACGACTTCCAGGTAACGGAAGTTGTGGATCCCGTCGCAGGTACCACGACGGGCGTTCAGCCCTGGGGAATCGACAACGTGAACGTGCCCGCTCCGGTGACTGACGAGAATGAGAATGCTCTCGAGCCTGCGTCAGTGACGTTGCGAACGAAGTTCACCGAGTACACCGGAACCTTTGTGATTCACTGCCACCGACTCAATCACGAGGACAACGGTTTGATGGCGACTGTCAACGTGATTCCCGAGGTATCGACATATGCCGTCGCGATACCTGGTTCGGCCGGCGTGCCCGCCAAGGTGCAGATATTCGATGCCAACGGCGACAAACTGATCACTGCTGTGACGCCCTTCCCGTCGTTCGAAGGCACCCCGAGTGTTGCGATGGCGGACGTGAACGGAGACATGGTGCTTGATCTGGTCGCTGGAACAGGTGCAGGCTCGGCTCCGGAAGTGGTGGCGTACAACGCAGTCGGCGGCGTGCCGTTCACCGACGAGTTGGCAAGATTCGCCCCCTTCGATGTGGGTTTCCGCGGTGGAGTGAACGTCGGCGGTGTCGACATCGACGGAAATGCACTGGCAGACAACATCATCGTTGCATCAGGCCCAGGGATGGAGTCGCAGGTCAAGATCTACTCCACCGACCTTCCGGCGGACAAGAGGTCCGCACCCACAGAATTCGGTTCGTTCTCGCCGTACCCGGGATCGAGTAGCGGAGTCACGTTCGCAACCGGAATGGTTGACAGTCACTCCGGTCGAGCGAGCATCGTGACCGCACCCGGTGCGGGCGAGGAGCCGTTGATCAAGACGTTCCGCTACGACCTGTACGAACCGACGGCGGCTGCGCAGGGCGGCTCCGATGAACACGCAGGTCATACGGCTGGTCCGGCAACGACATCACAGTTCTTGGCATTCGATCAGGACTACCGCGACGGGGTGTCTCTGTCGACGGGTTGGGTGGCCGGCGCCGAGGGCGGAGCAAAGTCGATAGTGGCAGGCATGCTCGGAGGCGAAGGATCCGTCCGCGTCTTCTCGAGTGGATCCAGGCTCGACGGTGCGCCCGAGATGTACCTGGAGAGCCCAGATCATCATTCGACGGACGTGGTGTTTCGGGAAGTTGCATCCTTCGATCCGTTCACCGGTCCAGGGACGGGTGTCGGAGTAGCCACGACGAGCACGACCACCGGCGCGGATCTCCTCGTCAGCGGCAGCGACGGAAGTGGTGCCGAAGTTCGGAAATTCACTCTCGGTCGTTCCGATCCGTCTGCGACCACATTGACACCGACGCTTGTGGGAACGCTGCCGCCCTATCCCGTCGGCGGGGGAGTTTTGCCGCTCGGTGGCCGATGATCCGGTTTTGAGATTTACTGAAAGTAGTTTCATGTCAACGGGTCTCGAGCCTTCCTGTTCTCGAAGTTGTCCGTTTTGTCTCTGGTTATCGAAAGTGTGTTCGATTAAACTTTCGGTATGGACAGTCGGGAAGCGTGGCAGCTGGATGGCGAGGGCCTCAAGGGTGAGGTTCTCGATCTGGTGCGTGTCCGGCACGAGTTGCAGTCGCGGTTGGTGTTGCTGATCGTGGAGATGTTTTCCCGGGACGTTCTCGGCGGGAAGGGTTTTCGGGCGATCGCGCAGTGGTTGCATGGTTCGACGAATCTGGAGATCGGTGAGTGCAGCCTGCTGGTCGGGTTGGCGCGGTTGTTGATGCTCGAACCTGTTGTCGCGGATGCGTTTCACCGCGGGGATGTTGATGCGTTGAAGGCGCGGCAGGTGGCGTCGTTTTGTCAGCATCCGCCGAAGAACATGACCCTGGCGGATGTGGACAAGGCCCGCGGGATTCTGTTGGGTTTGGCGTCGAAGAACATCGCCGATTGTGATGCGGTGCGGGCGGCGATTCGGCGGATCGAGAAGCAGTACGGCAAGCGTGAGGACGGGGTTCCGGTGGGTGAGGATTCGGAGCGTAACGAGTTCTATGCCTCGAAAGGTTTGTACGGGCGCGTGTCGGTGAAGGGTGATCTGGATGCGGTGAACGGGGCACGTCTGATCACGTTGTTGTCGAGTCTGTCTGCGCCGACGCCGGAGAAGGACGGCGTCAAGGACACCCGTACTCCGGCGCTGCGGCGTGCGGACGGGTTTTGCGAATTGTTGCGGCGGTACGAGCGGGCGGGGTTGGGTCCGATCGAGGGCGGAGTGAAACCGCACATCACAGTCACCGCCAGTGCAAAAGACATGACCGACCTCAAAGCATTGAAGGATCTACTGCCGTCGACGGAGGAACTCGGGTTTGCGTGGGCGGATTGGGTGGGTCCGATCAGTATCGATACTGCGCGGATGTTGGCGTGCGATTGCACGGTCACGCGGATTTTGTTGGATGAGAATGGTGTTCCGCTCGACTGCGGTAAGGAAGCGCGAACAGCGACGGTGCCGCAGCGGCGGGCGTTGGCGGTTCGTGATGGTGGGTGTGCGTTTCCGGGGTGCTGGACTCCGTCGGGGTGGTGCGATGCTCATCATATTGTTCACTGGGGTGATGGTGGCCCAACGGATCTCGATAATCTGGTCTTGTTGTGTGGTCATCATCATCGGACGCTGCATCACACGGAGTGGCGGGTGGAGATCGGTCCGGATCGGAAATCGGTGTTCTATCCACCGATGTCGATCGATCCGTTCCAGCAGCCGATCGGCGGGAACAGCCCACCAACGGCCGCGTGAACGGACATAACTGAAAATGCCAGCGTATGCACCGGGGAAGAATCATGCCCCGTTACATGCGCTGGCTTTTCGTGTTCCGGAGAGTTCAGGGCAGCGACCAGAACTGAGTAGTCACGAGGTAGAAGACGATAACCCAGAACAAGGTCACAGCGGCGACGATTGCCACCCCTTGTGCGTTGGTTTTTGCGACAGGAATCCCCGGAGGCGGACGCAGCCAACGGCGCAGGAGTCGATTCACGTAGTACGGCATCGTGAAGAAACTCATGATGAAGCTCGACAGCAGATTGCCGATCAACAATCCGAGCCAGAGTGGCAGCTTCAGCGGTGACAGCGCCAAAGTAAGCAAGACGACAGTCGGGTAGAGACCGACCCAGACCGCGATCGAGGTTTTTGTCTCCGAAGGTGGAGGGGCCTCGTTTCCGTTCTCGTCGAAGGCAAACCAACTGCCGAACGAATTGTCCACGGTTCGCAGTTCGAAGTCGTGAAACTTGCGGCCCTCGGCGAGGAGTTGTTGTCGCTCAGGGGAAGTCAGCCACGTATCGAGGTGGGCAGCATTGTCGAAGCGATACAGCAGGGTCCATTCATCCTGCACACCGTCGACGGGGCGAAACAGTTCGGTGCCGCGGAATCCGTCGAAAGCACTCTCCACCTCCCGAAGGCGATCCTGCCAGGCAAGGAACTCGTCGATGCTGTCGTCACCTACTCGGTGCGTCACTACGACGGTCAGCAGTGGGTCCGGAGGCCTGATCCCGCCGCTCACTACCTGCTGCGTGGCCGGGCCGTCGAAGAACTGACGACCGCTGTCGAGGTAGTCCTGCCTCGTCGCGCTGTTGATCCACGCTTGAACATGAGCGATGGAGTCGAAGCGGTACACGATCACCCAATCAGGTTGGGTGGGCGTCGGAGCAGCGATTTCTGCCCCGAGGAAGCCTGCATAATCTGCGGCGGCTCGGTTGAGATCTTTCTGCCAGACCTCGAATTCTTTCTCCAGTCCGGCACGCACTCGCTGGCCGATGATGACCGTCGCGGCGCTGTCCGCCGACGTGTGCGCGGTCATCGGTTCAGGCCTGTGTAGATGCGTTCCGGGGTGAGCGGTAGCGACCGGAATCGTGACCCGGTTGCATCCTGCAGTGCGTTCGCCAATGCAGGGGCAACCGGATTGATGCAGCACTCCGCCATGCCCTTGGAGCGGAGAGGACCGACGGAGTCTGATGACTCGACGAGGATCACCTCCGTGCGTGGGATATCTGCATATGTCGGGATCCGGTAGTTACGTAGATTCGGGTTCATCATCGCGCCGTTTGCGTCTACGTGGAAGTTCTCGGTGAGTGCGAAGCCGATGCCCTGGGCGACGCCACCTTCGATCTGTCCCCGCACCTGCGCCGGATTGATGATCACCCCAGCGTCGGTGGCTTGGACGCTGTAGAGAATGCGGATCTCGCCGGTGATGCGATGGACGGCAATCCGGAAGCCATGAGTGTTGGACACCACGCTGCGCGGAGATCCGTATGCCTTCCGCGCCTCGGTGAATCGGATCCCGCGCGGGGGCGCGGCCTCGAGTATCTCTTGCAGTGTTAATCGAGTACTACCGCAGACGATCTTGTCGTCGTCCATCGAGCACTGGTCAATCGACACGCCGGTGTGGTGCGCGGCGAAGGCAAGTAGGCGATCGCGGAGCGCATTCGACGCGCGAAGTACCGCGTTCCCAGCGACAAACAGGCCGGCGCTGGCGAAAGCGCCTGTGTCGAAACCGGTTCGGTCGGTGTCCGACTGAATGATTCGTACACGCGACGGAGTTGTGCCCAGCTGATTTGCGGCGATCTGCACGTGGGCCGTAGAAGTTCCCTCACCGAATTCGACTGTGCCGATGGCAAGTTCGTATACACAGTCTTCGCCGAGGGTGAGCCAAGCCTCGGAAATGTGCTCGGTGGGTGGCGCGGTCTCATGTAGTGAACTGGCGGTACCGGTGCCGATCAGCCAATCGTCTCCGAGCGAGGGAACCTGTTGCCGCTTCAACGCGGTGTCGATCAGATCGATGCATTGCCCCAGTCCGTCTTCGGTGAAGATCACGTCGTCTGGGCCGTCTTCGAGTGCGATCAGCGAATCGCCCGGTCGGACGATATTGCGTCGACGCAGTTCGAGCGGATCCATGTTCAGCGCGACGGCCAATTCGGTCATGGCCGATTCCACGGCAAAGGCCGGTTGCGTCATCCCGTACCCACGCAGAGCGCCGCTCGGGACGTTATTGGTGTACACGGAATACGCATCGAACTTCTTGTTGGCGCAGCGGTAGAGCGATACTGCCGCGCCGCCGGCAAAGAGTGTCTCTCCACCGTGGTTTCCGTACGCACCGGTGTTCGATACGTTGCGATACTGAAAGGCTGTGAGGGTTCCGTCCGACTTGGCACCGAGCTTGATCGTGAGCTTCATCGGATGACGCGGCGACGCGGTGGTGAACTCTTCTTCTCGGGTGAACTCGAGGCAGACGGGACGACCGGTGTCGAGGGTGGCGAGCGCCACCAGATCCTCGCTGATCACTTCCTGTTTTCCTCCGAACCCGCCGCCCACGCGTTTGCAGAACACGCGTAGCTGATCCGGGCGGAGGTCGAAGAGATGGGCGAGTTTGACCTTGGCGATGGAGGGGGACTGCGAACTTGTGCGAACGTGAAGGCGTCCGTCTTCCATCCAGGAGATCGAACCGTGCGTCTCGAGGTGCGCGTGCTGAACCCGCGGCGAGAAGTAGGTGCCTTCGTGGATGACGTCGGCCTCGGCGAACCCTGCCTCGACGTCGCCCACATGACCGTGAAGTTCGAGCAGGATGTTGTGCTCGGGATCTCGAACAAAGGGATCGTCGGATCCGTGCAGGGCTGGAGCGCCGTCGGCCATGGCCTCTTCCGGATCGAACACGGAAGGCAGGATCTCGTAATCGACCTTCACCTTCCGACGGCCTTCTTCCGCAGCGACGACGGAGTCGGCGAGGACGGCCACTACACGCTGACCCACGAACCGCACGACGTTGTCGAGAATGTAGGTGTCGTCCGGATCGACAAGGTGGTCGGTATGTATTGCCGTGGTGAAGAGCTTGCGCGGCACGTCTTTCCAGGTGTAGACGCGATGGACACCGGGGACGGCGAGCGCCTCGGTGGTGTCGATGGAGGTGATGCGGGCATGTGCGTGAGGCGAGTGCAGCACTTTCAGGTGCAGCATGCCGTCGATCGCGGTGTCCATAGTGTATTCGGCTCGGCCGGTCACCACGTCGGTGGCCGCCGGCGCCCCGACGCTGGTTCCGACGGCCTGTCCCGGGAGGGCAACTTCGATAGCACCGACACCGTTGACCGCGTCTTCGATGGATCGGTAACCGGTGCAGCGGCACAGGTTTCCCTTGAGCGCTCGCGGCAAGTCTTCTTTCTGCGCGTCGGTGAGCGCCGCCGAGGTCATGATCATCCCGGCGGTGCAGAACCCACACTGAAAGCCGGGTGCATCCCGGAACTGCTGCTGAATCGGATGGAGATCTTCGGGCGTGCCGAGTCCCTCGATCGTGGTTACCGCGCGACCGTCGGCGCGAAAGGCGGGCGTGATGCAGCTGTGTATCGGTGTTCCGTCGAGCCACACTGTGCACGCCCCGCAGTCCCCGCCGTCGCACCCCTTCTTCACCCCGTGGTGTCCGAGGTGCCGAAGAAACGTCCGGAGACACTGTCCCGGGAACGGCTCCTCGTGGAACTGCCGGTCGTTCACCGTGTAGCTCATGACTGGCTCCCCGTGAGTTCGTTTCGGAGCTCGTCGGCGTAGTGGCGGGCGAGGTGGAGGCGGTGGTCTGGGGTTCCGTTGGGATCGTCGAACCAAATGTCGGCCGAAATGGAGTCGACGGCTCGTCGCAGAGAGTGCTCGTCCGGCATGGTGTCGAACGTCAGCCGGATCGGATGGGTGGTGCCGGCGGTGATGGTGAGGTGAAAGTCGTCGGCGCCAGGAGTCTGCGTCGCGATCATGAAGATCGTCGAACGGCCGAGGTGCGTGAGACTGAAGCGGCGGTGGGCGTGCCGTTTGGTGAGTGCGTGCACCGGGAACTCGATGCTCCGAAGGACTTCGCCCGGCTCCAGGACATTCTGGTGGTCACCGGTCACGAAGTCGCACGCGTCGACGGTCCTCACTGTTCCGTCGGTAGCCCATAGTGTGAACGAAGCCTCGAGTGCAACTGCCAGGGTGATCATCGGTCCGGCCGGAAGCGACATACAGATGTTGCCGCCTACGGTGGCCGAATTCCACACCTTGAAAGACGAGAGGAAGTACTCGCAGCTGACGCGAATAAGTGGACTCGCACGCCAATTGTCCGGCGGGACAAACGCATACAGTTCGGCAACGGTGCACGTAGCTCCGACACCGAAATGAGTCGGGCCGACCTCCAGTGGTGTCCAACCGAGCGCGGTGAGGTCGACCAGTCGACGCGTGTCGGGTTGTTCTGCTGAGAACAGCCACGTTCCTCCCGCGAGCCAGGCGTCGCCGGGACGCCACACGTCCCCTGGGCGATCCGGTGGTCGGCGTATCACGTCGGTAATGGTGGTGATGTCCATGCGCCTGCTCCCCTCGGGGGATGTGTCTTCTCGGAGTGGGACATTACCGAGGTGACGAGACGCATTCACACTTTTAGTACATATCGGGCACGCGAAACATGAGCGATACGTACGTGACATCGACTGGTGGGGCGGTGCATGCGCGTGCCGATTCTGGGTACGACTGCTTGAGAGGCGCGATCAGCCTCTTGCTTTCGCGCTGTTGATTCGGACGCGGCTACGCACTCGGCGGCCGCGGAGATCATGCAGGGCGGGGCGCTGTGAAACCCTTCGAGGTAAGTCGGACCGATCCTTCTGATGAGACGCTCTTTCCGCTCTCGGCCGCCCAACGGGCAACCTGGTTCGCTCAGCAATTCGATCCCGAAGTCCCGATTCTGATAGCGCACTACGTGGAGCTGCGCGGCGAACTCGACGTCGAACTGCTGGATCGCGAAACGCGAGCGGTGGCATACGAGTTTCAATCTCCTTTGCTCAAAGTGATCGAGATCGACGGTCAACCGATGCAGTACGTGGACGAGACATCTGAGATCACCGTCCGTCTTGTCGACCTCCGTGGGTCCCCCGATCCGATCGAGGATGCCCTCGGGTGGATGCGCCGAGATTGCCGGACGCAGCTCGACCTGGCAGTCGACGGAATCGTCGCGACCGCTGTGCTGCGCGTCGGGGACGCGCACTATCTGTGGTACAGCCGCATCCATCATGTTGCGCTCGACGGTTTCGGTGCCATGACCATGATGAACCGCATTGCGCATCGGTACTCGGCCTCGGCGGCGAGAAAGGACTCGCAGCCGAGTCGTGCCGCGACGCTGCGCACGCTGTACGACATCGACGAGCGGTACAGAATGTCGGATCGATTCGCCGCCGACCGGGAGTACTGGGCTGAGCGCAATACCACCCTCGCCGGATCCAGCCTGGCGGAGGCTTCTGGGCCCGCGCAAACCGAGAGCCGACTCGAAAGCACACTGATGTCGGACCGAAGTTGTGCCCTTCTCTACGAATCCGAGAACCACGCTGCACCGGTCATCGCTGCGCTCGCGTTGTACCTCGCGCGGATGACGGCGAAAGAGACTGTCCAGATTCATGTTCCGATGTCCGGACGGACTACGGCGGTGCTGCGGGACTCGGGCGGCATGATGGTGAACGTCACGCCACTGCTCATCCGTGTCGCAGCGGTCGACACCGTCGGTGAACTGTTCGCCCAGGTCCAACATGAGCTCATGGGTGCATTGCGGCACCAGCGCTGCAGCCTCGACGACATCCGTCGGGACGCAGGCGTGACGAGCGGTCTGGAAGGCGAAGACTCATATGCCGGGCCCATGGTCAACGTCATGCTGTTTCGCCAGGAGGTGCAGTTGGGCGAGGTGGTTGGGGAGTATCACATCGTCACCTCCGGGCCGGTGGAAGACCTTCTGGTCAACGTGTATCCGAGCGGCGACAGGCTGCGTGTCGACTTCCGGGCAAACCCGATCCGATACGAGGAGGCGGGTTTACGCGAGCACCACCGGAACTTTGTCGGCTTGCTGGAAGAGTTGATCGCGTCTGATTCCGGTGCCGAACTCGCAGACATTCACGGCCCGACGGCCCGGGAGGGCGAGCGACGACAACGCGAAGTCCGGCACCTCGAGTATTGGAGACATGAGCTCGCCGGGGCGCCCGAACTTTTGCAACTTCCCTTCGATCGACCCAGGCCTGCAACGCAATCGCTGGACAGTGCACAGGTTGAGGTCCTGATCGCCGCCGACACCCACGCGCGGATCACGGCGATGGCGAGTGATCTCGGGACGGACACTCGTGCGGTCTTACATGCGAGCTTTGCTCTCCTGGTGAGCCGGTTGTCCGGTGCTTCGGATGTTGTGATCGGTACGCCCGCGGGATCCGACGCGAACATCGTCGCCATCCGGAGTCGCGTCGATCTGGTGACGACTTTCACGGCGCTCCTGTACAGCGTCGTCGAGGTCCACAGTAATGCGCGGGCGCACAGCGAGATACGGCTCGAGCAGTTGGTTCAGCCATTGCACGTGGAGGATGTACCCGCCTATGCGCCGGTTGTACAGGTGACGTTCGAGTCCGTCACCGGCGCTGACGAGCACCCTCGCGACATCGGCCGCTTCGATCTCGGAGTGTCTGCAGTCGAGACTTTCGACGAGGTGGGTACGCCGTCCGGAATCTCGGTAAGGCTCGCGTTTGCCACCGACCTGTTCGACGCCGAGACGGTACGTGGCCTCGGTTTGCGGTTCGCGCGCGTCCTGGAATCCGTCACAGCGGATCCGACAATGATGGTCGGCGACATCGACATCTTGTCCGACGTCGAGCGATCCGCGATACGGCCTGTACGCAGTGACCCTCGCGCTTCGCACCGCACCCTGGCCGATTTGTTCGACGGTGCGGCGCGCACACACCCCGACGGCGTGGCCCTGTCGTATCTCGATGCCGAGTTGACGTATCGAGAACTCGACGAGCGTTCCTCGAAGTTGGCCCGAGAATTGATCGACCGCGGCATCGGTCCGGAAAACAGTGTGGCGCTGGGTATGACGCGTTCGATCGAATCGGTTGTCGCGATGTTGGCGGTGACCAAAGCTGGCGCGGCATTCGTGCCGGTGGATCCGACCTATCCGGGTGAACGTGTTCGCTTCATGCTGACCGATTCCGGCGCCGTACTGGGGCTCACGGTCGTTTCCGAACTTCATCGTTTGCCGGATTCGATTTCCTGGATAGCAATCGACGACGCTGAGTTCCGTGGCCGACTTGCACGGTTGTCAGTGCGCTCCATCTCCGATGTCGATCGGGTGCACCCGATCCGGCCCGACAATCCTGCATACGTGATCTACACTTCGGGTTCCACCGGACTCCCCAAGGGGGTGACGGTCTCGCATCGTGGACTGGAAGCGCTTGCTGCCGAACAGCGTTCGCGGTTCGGTGCGACCCAGGATGCGCGAACATTGCACTTCTCGACCCCGAGTTTCGACGCCTCGATTTTCGAATACCTGCTGGCTTTCGGTGCCGGAGCGACCATGGTGATTGCGCCGAGCACGATCTACGGCGGTGACGAGTTGTCTCACTTCCTCGAATCCCAGCGTGTCACGCATGGTTTTGTCACTACTGCGGCGCTCGGAACAGTTTCGCCTGAGGGCCTTTCGGACTTCGGCGAAGTGGTGGTCGGTGGTGAGGCCTGTCCGCCGGATCTTGTGCAGCGGTGGGCTCCCGGCCGACGGCTGTGCAATGCGTACGGGCCGACCGAGACCACCGTCATGTCGAACATCGGCGAGCCGATGGTGTCGTCGGAGAACATCACAGTGGGCGGTCCGCTCCGCGGCTTCGAGGAGATCGTGCTCGATCAGCGATTGCACCTCGTCCCCGACGGTGTTGTGGGCGAGCTGTACATCTCGGGAGACGCGCTCGCACGCGGCTACCACCGAAAGTATGCGTTGACGGCAGAACGATTCGTGGCAGACCCCTTCGGCCACCCGGGCCGGCGGATGTATCGAACGGGGGATTTGGTGCGGCGGCGCCGTGGCCGTGCACTCGAGTACGTCGGCCGTAGTGACTTCCAGGTGAAAGTTCGCGGATTCCGTATCGAGCTCGGGGAAATCGACAGCGTCGTGCAGTCGTGTCCGCAGGTCGAGAATGCAGTCACCGTGGCGCGTGCGGCTCCCTCCGGTACAACGATGATCACCACGTATGTCGTGCCTGCCGGCGGAAGTGCGCTCTCGACGGCCGAGCTGACGCAGTACGCCGCGAGCCGTGTGCCGTCGTACATGGTTCCAGCGGCATTTGTTCTACTCGACGAGTTGCCGGTAACTCCGGCGGGAAAGGTCGATCGCGCTGCCTTACCGGCACCTCGGTTCGATGCTCGGTCGGACAACTTTCGACCGCCCGAGGGCGCTGAAGAACTACTGCTGGCCGAGATTTTTGCCGACGTTCTAGGCGTCGAGACGGTGGGTGCGGGTGACGACTTCTTCGAGCTGGGTGGGAACTCACTGATCGCCACAAAGGTGATCGCACTAGTCAATGCCGCTGAAGCAATCGATTTCGGGGTGCGGACTTTGTTCGAAGCACCGACGATCGAATCACTGGCCCTCCACGTGCGGGATGCGAAGTCATCCCGCGTTGATCGCACGCGTTCGAAGCGTCCAATCCTGCAGGCACATTCGTACAGGGACAAGATTCCGGTGTCTGTGGCACAACGACGCCTGTGGTTCGTCAATCAGTTCGACACGTCGTCCCCGGCCTACAACATTCCGATGGTGGTCCGACTGTCAGGTGCCTTGGATGTCGCTGCAATGCAGCGCGCGGTGGGAGATGTTGTCGATCGGCATGAATCGCTCCGTACCGTCTACCCGGCGTCGGTCGACGGCCCACATCAGGTAGTAGTGCCTTCGGAACGCGTGACGTCGAAGATTGCGTGGGAAGTATCCGTGGACGAGGAAGCCTTGGACAGGCGCATCGCCGATCTCGCTCGCGAGGGGTTCGACGTGAGCGCGAACGTGCCCCTGCGCGGCTCCCTTTTTCGGGTCACGCCGGACGATCATGTCCTTGCGCTGGTGGTTCACCATATTTCGGCGGACGGAGCATCCCTCGAGCCGCTGGCCCGCGACCTGACCCGCGCCTACGCGGCGCGGGCTGCGAAACGGGCACCGGACTGGTCGCCTTTGCCTGTGCAGTACGCCGACTACAGCCAATGGCAGATCGAACTGCTCGGCAGTGACGACGATCCGGACACGCTCGAGGCGAAGCAGTTGGACTACTGGACGTCCACCCTGGCCGGTCTACCTGACGTGATCGACCTTCCGCTGGATCGACCGAGACCGGCGGAACGATCCATGCGCGGTGAATCGGTCCGATTCTCGGTGCCCGCAGACGTGCACAGTGAACTCCTCGAACTCGCTCGGAATCACAACACGACACCGTTCATGGTGATGCACGCAGTGCTGGCGGTTCTGTTGGCACGGCTGAGCGTCTCGCCGGACATAGCGATCGGGACTCCGGTAGGAGGGCGCGCCGAGCAAGTCCTCGACGATCTGGTCGGGATGTTCGTCAACACGGTCGTCCTGCGAATCACCGTTGACACCGCCGCGACTTTCGAGGAGATCCTTTCACGAACTCGCGAAGTCGATCTGGCAGCGTTCGGACAAGCCGAGGTGCCGTTCGAGCGAGTCGTCGATGCAGTTGCGCCGGAGCGTTCGTCATCTCGCTCACCGCTCTTCCAGGTTCTGTTGGAATTCCAGAACACCGCAGATCCCCACCTCGAACTACCCGGACTGGGTGTCGATGTTGTTCCAGTCGACGTCGGTGTCGCCAAATTCGACTTGCAACTGTCGCTCTCCGAGCAGCGTGGCAAAGACGGCGTCCCCATGGGTTTCGATGCCGCCTTCACCTATGCCTCCGATATCTTCGAGCGCACCACAGTCGCCGAGTTCGGCGAGCGTTTCGTCCGCCTCCTCCGGTCGGTCGTGTCGGATCCAACAGTGCCAGTAGGGGATACGGAAATTTTGGGCGCGCCCGAGCGTGGGTTGGTGGTGGGTGGTTGGGATGGTGTGGGGGTTGTGGTGGGGGGTTTGACGTTGGTGGATGTGTTGGATGGGCGGTTTGCTGGTGTGGGTGGTGGGGGGTTGGTGTGTGGTGGGGTGGTGTTGTCGTGGGGTGAGTTCGATGTTCGGGTGAATCGTTTTGCGCGGTTGTTGATTTCGTTGGGGGTGGGTCCGGAGTCGCGGGTGTGTGTGGCGTTGTCGCGGTCGGTGGAGTTGTTGGTGGCGGTGTTTGCGGTGGTGCGGGCTGGTGGGGTGTTTGTTCCGGTGGATGTGGGTGCGCCGGTGGAGCGGGTGGGGTTTGTGGTGGGGGTGGTGGATCCGGTGGTGGTGTTGTCGCGGGTTGGTGATGGTGCGTGTTTGCCGGTGGGGGTGGGGTTTGTTGATGTGGGTTGTGTTGATGTTTCGGGGTTTTCGGGTGGTCCGGTGGGGGTGGGGGATCGGTTGGGGGTGTTGTTGCCTGAGCATGCGGTGTATGTGATGTTCACGTCGGGGTCGACGGGTCGTCCGAAGGGGGTGGTGGTGTCGCATGCGGGGGTGGTGAATCGGTTGTTGTGGATGCAGGGGGAGTTTCCGTTGGGTGTGGGGGATGTGGTGTTGCAGAAGACGCCGGTGTCGTTCGATGTGTCGGTGTGGGAGTTGTTTTGGCCGTTGATGGTGGGTGCGGGGTTGGTGGTGGCGGATCCGGGTGGGCATCGTGATCCGGTGTATTTGGTGGGTGTGATCGAGCGGTGGGGGGTGTCGGTGGTGCATTTTGTGCCGTCGATGTTGGAGGTGTTCGTGGGGGAGTTGAGCGTGGGGGAGTTGGGGGTGGGGTGTTCGGGTTTGCGTCGGGTGTTTGTGTCGGGTGAGGGGTTGTCGTCGGTGTTGGCGGGGCGGTTTGCGGGGGTGTGTGGTGCGGAGTTGGTGAATTTGTACGGGCCGACGGAGGCGTCGGTGGATGTGACGTTTCATGTGGTGGAGGGTGTTGTGGGGGTGGGTGTTCCGATTGGTCGGCCGGTGTGGAATACGCGTGTGTTGGTGTTGGATTCGCGGTTGCGGCCGGTTCCGGTGGGTGTGGTGGGGGAGTTGTATGTGGGTGGGGTGCAGGTGGCTCGGGGGTATGAGGGTCGTGTGGATTTGACGGTGGGTCGGTTTGTGGCGGATCCGGTGTCGGGGGTGGTGGGTGCTCGGGTGTATCGGACGGGTGATGTGGTGCGGTGGGGGTGTGGTGGGGTGTTGGAGTTTGTGGGGCGCACGGATTTTCAGGTGAAGGTGCGGGGGCAGCGGGTGGAGTTGGGTGAGGTGGAGGCGGTGTTGGCTGCTCAGGTGGGGGTGGCTGGTGCGGTGGTGGTGTTGCGGTCGGGTGTGGGTGGGGATTTTTTGGTGGGGTTTGTGGTGGGTGAGGTGGGGGTGGTGGTCGATGAGGTGGTGGTGTTGGAGGGGGTGCGGAGGTCTCTTCCGGGGTTCATGGTGCCGTCGGTGGTGGTGGTGTTGGGGGAGTTTCCGGTGACGGTGCATGGGAAGTTGGACCGTAAAGCCCTCCCGGACGTCAACTTCGAACCTCAAGCGCTGCAGTATGTTGCGCCACGAACGCCGGTCGAGGAGACGGTTGCCGCAATCTTCGATGATCTGCTGGGAACGTCGACGGTGGGCGTGAACGACGACTTTTTTGCCCTGGGTGGGAACTCTCTCAGTGCGGCCAGGTTGGTTGCGCGAGTGAATTCTGTTCTCGGCGAACGGATCAATATTCGTGACGTCTTCGATGCTTCTACCGTTGCAGCGCTGGCCGAATTGGCGCAGTGTCGCGGAGGAGAGGGGGCCAAGCCGGCGTTGACGCCGCGGGGTATGACAACAGATATCCCACTTTCACCGGCGCAGGAGCGAATGTGGTTTGCGAATCAGTTCGCCCCCGAGTCCGCCGCCTACAACGTCGCGTGCGCGTTGAGGCTCGAAGGTGCAGTGAACGTGAGTGCGCTTCAGACTGCATTTGTCGACGTCGTCGAGCGGCACGAGTCCTTGCGCACCGTTTTTCCTCTCACCGATGACGGCCCGCGTCAAGTGATCATGTCTACCTCACAGGTGGTATCGGATCTTGCACCGATACTTGTGCAGGGAGAGGAAGAGCTGCGCGAGCGTAGCCGGCAGATCGCTTCGGATGGTTTCGACGTCACGCAGCAGGTCCCGATGCGCGCCGCCTTGTTGCGGCGAGACGACCAGGTCCACTCGCACGTCCTGGTGATCGTGATTCACCACATCGCCGCTGACGGATTCTCGACGGTACCGCTGGCCCGAGATCTCACGAGCGCATACTCCTCCCGTGTGAACGGTAAGGCACCGCAGTGGGCGCCGCTCGGGATCCAGTATGCCGACTACGCGTTGTGGCAACGTGGTTGGTTGGGCTCGGAATCGGACTCTCGATCTCTGATCTCGAAACAGCTCGACTATTGGGCCGAGAATCTTGCGGGCGCAACGGAGGTTCTCGACATTCCGACCGATCGACCGCGCGGTGATGTGCGTTCGCTTCGACGCGGACGGATCAGGTTCGAGTTCGGTCCGAAGGTGCATGCCGGTGTGGTTGCCCTGTCGCGCAAACACAACGCCACGGTCTTCATGGTTGTGCACGCAGCCTTGGCAGTGCTGCTGGCGAGGCTCAGTGATGAGGACGACGTAGCCGTCGGAACTCCCATCGCCGGCCGTGGGGAGCGCGAACTCGACGACCTGGTGGGCATGTTCGTCAACACGTTGGTCTTGCGCACTGCAGTGGACCGCGGCGCGACTTTCGGAGACTTCCTCGACCAGGTCCGAAACCTAGATCTGAGCGCCTTCATTCATGCGGACGTGCCGTTCGAAAGAGTCGTCGAGATCGTGAATCCTTCACGTTCGACGGCGTACTCGCCCCTGTTTCAAGTCATGTTGGAGTTCCAAGACATCGAACGGCCTGCACTCGAACTCCCCGACCTGCAGGTGACCGACGTGGGCGTCGAGATCGACACCATCAACTTCGATCTTCAGTTGACGGTGACGGAGAACGCCGGCGCAGCCGACGAATCGGACGGTCTTCGCGCCGAGTTCGGATATGCCACAGATATTTTCGACGAGGAAACGGTAGCGGGCTTCGCCGACCGCCTGCAACGGATTCTCGAGTGCGTTATCACGGATCCGCAATCACGGATCGGAGATATCGAGATCCTCGACGCCTATGAGTCAGCCGAACTGGTACCCGTGCGAGGTGAGATTTCCGCCGCTGTTCAGACCCTTCCGGATTTGCTGACTGCAGCAACAGATATGGCGACCGCCCAGGATCCCGGCGCCGTCGCGCTGGTGTTCGAGGAACGTGAAGTGACCTATCTCGAACTCGACGTGCGGTCGAACCGCTTGGCCCGCATGCTGATCGAATCCGGAGTGGGTCCCGAATCGGTGGTGGCGTTGTGTCTCCCACGCTCCATCGAGTCCGTTCTGGCGGTGTGGTCCATTGCCAAGACAGGTGCGGCATTCCTTCCCGTGGACCCGGGACATCCTGCTGCTCGTATCGAGCACATGCTGGGCGACTCCGGTGCAGGGTGGGGGATAACGTCTCGAGCTCACAACGCGGCATTGTCCGGCCTCGTGCCGTGGCTGGTCCTCGACGATGCCGGTTTCGAGGAACGGCTGCGGGCGTACTCGCCATCGAAAGTCACCGACGCGGATCGGAAGGCACCGATTCGCATCGACAATCCGGTCTATCTGATCTACACGTCGGGGTCGACAGGAACACCCAAGGGCGTGACGGTGACACATCGCGGGTTGAGCGACTTCGCGCTCCAGGAGCGTGAGACCTTCGCCGCCACGACCCGATCCAGAACTCTGCACTTCGCTTCGCCGAGTTTCGACGCGTCGGTTCTCGAGCTCGTGATGGCCGTTGGTGCTGGAGCCACGATGGTGATCGTGCCACCGACCGTCTACGGCGGGTCGGAACTGGCGGAGCTAATGGAGCGCGAGCGCGTCACCCATTGTTTTGTGACTCCGGCGGCCTTAACGTCCGTCGCCCCAGACGGACTCACCACTGTCGGTTGTGTCGTGACAGGTGGGGAGGCCTGCCCGCCGGAATTGGTGGCCCGCTGGGCGCCGGGCAGAAAGATGTTCAACGCCTACGGTCCTACCGAGGCAACTGTCGTGTCGAGCATCAGTGCGGCACTGGCCCCGAACGACCCGGTCACTATCGGCACACCTACTCGCGGATTCAGCGAGGTAGTGCTGGACTCGCGTCTGCGAGCGGTACCGGTAGGTGTCGCGGGGGAGTTGTATCTCGCCGGGCCGGCTCTCGCTCGCGGCTATCACCGGCGATACCCGTTGACCGCCACGCAGTTTGTCGCAGATCCCTTCGGTGCGCCGGGAACGCGGATCTATCGCACGGGCGATCGCGTGCGGTGGACGCCCGACCGACGGCTGGAGTATCTCGGGCGCACCGATGCCCAAGTCAAAGTCCGTGGGTTCCGCATCGAACTCGGGGAAGTCGAGGTGGCACTGCAGACGCACCCGCGCGTGGCCCAGGCGGTGACGGCCGTCTGGAACGGCGACGGCAGGGATCGGTTGATCGGCTACGTGGTTCCCGATCGCGGAGCGAGTGTCGATCCGCGAGACGTCCTCGCCCATGCAGGCAAGCGCCTGCCGTCGTACATGGTGCCGGCGGCGGTGGTGGTGCTCGACGCCGTTCCGCTGACGGTTCACGGAAAACTCGACCGCGCAGCGCTTCCCACACCCGATTTCTCGTCCGCCGCCACACCCGACCGGCCACCGCGAACGGAAACCGAGAATCTTCTTGCCGCTCTGTTCGCGCAGGTTCTCGGTCTCGACGCGGTAGGAGTGCATGATTCGTTCTTCGAGCTCGGTGGCGACAGCATCATGTCCATCCAATTGGTGGCCCGCGCTCGCGATGCGGGTGTGATCATCTCACCCCGAGATGTTTTCGACCACAAATCCGTCGCCGCGCTTGCCGAGTCGGCGCACCTTGAGCAGGACAGGCCTGATGTACTCGCGGAGCTACCGGGATCCGCTGTCGGAACTGTTCCACTGAGCCCGGTGGCGCAGTGGATGCTCGACCGCAGCAGTGGCGGGCTGCGTGGCGGCGGAGTGAAACGGTTCTCCCAGGCGCTCTTGCTGACAGCTCCCGCTGATCTCACCCAGGACCTCCTTGTCCGTGGTCTCCAGGTGTTGCTGGACCGCCACGGAATGCTTCGAGCGCGCTTGGTTGAGAGTGACCGGGTCATGGAAGTCTTACCACCCGGCTCGATCTCGGCCGAAGGACTGATCCACCGCGTAGCTGTCGATTCGGTGGACGACGAAGGTTTCAGGGCCTTGGCGTCGGGAGAACTCGAGGCCGTGGCCGACAGCTTGGATCCCGCCGTGGCTGACATGGTGCGCGTGATCTGGTTCGACCTGGCCGACAAACCTGACGTGTCGACCGGGCGGGGCCGACTACTTGTGGTGATTCATCACCTGGTTGTCGACGGCGTCTCGTGGCGCATTCTGGTCACCGACCTGGCGTCGGTGACAGCACAACTCCAGGCCGGTGTCACGCCCGAACTGCCACAG
The DNA here is from genome assembly GCF_048573875.1 of Rhodococcus sp. SB1D. Taxonomy (NCBI): domain Bacteria; kingdom Bacillati; phylum Actinomycetota; class Actinomycetes; order Mycobacteriales; family Nocardiaceae; genus Rhodococcus; species Rhodococcus sp. SB1D. The sequence continues at coordinate 130,484 of NZ_JBMAIQ010000010.1, read as the reverse complement.
ATCGGAACGTCGTTCCGGCGATGGGCGCATGGGCTTGTCGAGCACGTGGGCGACCGGAGCGTCGAACTGGACATGTGGAGAACGATCCTGGACGGCGATGACCCGTTGATCGGTTCGCGCCCACTCGATCCCACGATCGACGTCGACGACACGGTCGACACCGTTACAGTGGACATCTCGCCTTCGGCGACCAGGAACCTTCTCACCACGGTTCCTGCGGCATTCCACGCCGGCGTGAACGACGGACTCGTCACCGCTGTTGCGTTGGCCTCGATCGGGTGGCGACGACGCCGCGGTATGGATACCGCTGCCGCCCTGATCACGCTCGAAGGACACGGCCGCGAGGAAGGGGTGGTTCCTGGTGCAGACCTCGCTCGCACCGTTGGTTGGTTCACCACGCTCTACCCGGTGCGCGTGGAACTTGGCGCAATCGACGTCGACGACGCACTGGCAGGTGGCGCCGACGCCGGGCGGGCTCTCAAAGCTGTCAAAGAGTACGTGCGTGCGATCCCCGATCATGGAATCGGATTCGGGATGTTGCGGTACCTGTCGGGCGAGAGCGACCCACTCGGCCGATTCCGTTCTCCTCAGATCAGTTTCAACTATCTGGGCCGGATCAGCTCCTCTGACGGAACACAGGACTGGCTGCCGGTGGAGGGCAATCGAAGGCTTGGCGGAACCCAGAACCCGTCCATGCCTGTGGCGTCCGTGATCGACATCAACGCCGCGGTTGAGGACCACGTCGACGGGCCGTGCCTGACAGCATCTTTCACCTTTCCCCGCGGAGTGCTCGACAGGTCTGACATCGCGGAGTTCGCGGAACTGTGGCGTCGTGCGCTCGACGGACTCACCGCGCACGCGTCGCGACCTGATGCGGGCGGTCTGACGCCGTCGGACATTCCCCTCGTCTCGGTCGACCAACAACAGATCGAACGCTGGGAGAACGACTTCCCCGGATTGCACGATGTCTGGTCGGTGTCGCCCCTTCAGGCCGGGCTGATGTTCCATGCCTCACTGGCGGCCACGTCGACGGACGTCTACACAGCGCAGTTGTGCGTCGAGCTCGAAGGATCGGTTGATTCCGAGCGTTTGCGCGGCGCTGCTGCCGGACTACTCGCAAACCACCCGAATCTGTGTGCAGCGTTTCTCTACGACGTGAACGGCCTACCGGTGCAGTTGATTGTCGACGATGCAGTGATTCCCTGGACCGAGGTCGACCTGAGTGATCGCGGATCGGCAACCGACGCAGATCTGGAGCGCCGCCTCGACGAGGATCGCAGTGCACCCTTCGACCTCGCTTCGCCGCCACTGCTTCGGCTGACGCTGCTGCGAACCTCGCCGACGAGGTGCGTGTTGGTGGTGACGAACCATCACATCGTCCTCGACGGTTGGTCGATACCGTTGCTGGTTCGCGAACTGTTGATGCGATACGCGGCCGACGACGGTCTCCCGGTCGAGAGGGCCCCGGCCGATCTTCCGGAGACTCCGTCGTACCGCACCTATCTGGAATGGTTGATGCACCGCGATATGGAGACCTCGCTCGCGGCGTGGGAGGACGCCTTGGAAGGCGTCGACGAGCCGACGTTGTTGGCGCCTTCGACGCCGATCGCGGAGCAGCTGGTGCCCGAAGAGGTTGCCGTCGATCTACCCGATTCGGTGCGCGACGGACTCGGTGCGCTGGTCCAACGGAGCGGGATCACGATGAACACGGTGATCCAGGCGGCGTGGGGTGTCCTACTGTCTCGGATGCTTTCCCGTGACGACGTAGTCTTCGGCGTCACGGTTTCGGGCCGCTCACCCGAGTTGCCTGGTGTGGAAAACATGATGGGGCTGCTGATCAACACGTTGCCTGTCCGAGTGCAACTGGATCCGGACGAGACGTGTACGCAGCTGCTCGCTCGACTGCAAAGCGAGCAGACAGCTCTGCTCGATCATCACTATGTCGGACTCGGCGCGATTCAATCTGTCGTAGGGACAGGCAATTTGTTCGACACACTGTCGGTCTTCGAGTCGTATCCGATCGATACCTCGGGGATGGGCGGGAACACCGACATTGCCGGTATGCGCGTCACCGCTGTGAATGCCCGCGACGCCACGCATTACCCGCTCACCGTGCTGTCGGTCGCGGAACCGACGCTGCAGGTCAGCCTGCGGTACCAGCCGGCGGCATTTGACCGCGCCGCGGTCGACACCATTGCACAGCGAATGTCGCGGATTCTTGCCGCCTTCGCAGCGAACGCGGATACACCGGTCGGTGAGGTCGACGTGTTTGTCGCCGGTGAGCGTGGGTTGGTGGTGGGTGGTTGGGATGGTGTGGGGGTTGTGGTGGGGGGTTTGACGTTGGTGGATGTGTTGGATGGGCGGTTTGCTGGTGTGGGTGGTGGGGGGTTGGTGTGTGGTGGGGTGGTGTTGTCGTGGGGTGAGTTCGATGTTCGGGTGAATCGTTTTGCGCGGTTGTTGATTTCGTTGGGGGTGGGTCCGGAGTCGCGGGTGTGTGTGGCGTTGTCGCGGTCGGTGGAGTTGTTGGTGGCGGTGTTTGCGGTGGTGCGGGCTGGTGGGGTGTTTGTTCCGGTGGATGTGGGTGCGCCGGTGGAGCGGGTGGGGTTTGTGGTGGGTGTGGTGGATCCGGTGGTGGTGTTGTCGCGGGTTGGTGATGGTGGGTGTTTGCCGGTGGGGGTGGGGTTTGTTGATGTGGGTTGTGTTGATGTTTCGGGGTTTTCGGGTGGTCCGGTGGGGGTGGGGGATCGGTTGGGGGTGTTGTTGCCTGAGCATGCGGTGTATGTGATGTTCACGTCGGGGTCGACGGGTCGTCCGAAGGGGGTGGTGGTGTCGCATGCGGGGGTGGTGAATCGGTTGTTGTGGATGCAGGGGGAGTTTCCGTTGGGTGTGGGGGATGTGGTGTTGCAGAAGACGCCGGTGTCGTTCGATGTGTCGGTGTGGGAGTTGTTTTGGCCGTTGATGGTGGGTGCGGGGTTGGTGGTGGCGGATCCGGGTGGGCATCGTGATCCGGTGTATTTGGTGGGTGTGATCGAGCGGTGGGGGGTGTCGGTGGTGCATTTTGTGCCGTCGATGTTGGAGGTGTTCGTGGGGGAGTTGAGCGTGGGGGAGTTGGGGGTGGGGTGTTCGGGTTTGCGTCGGGTGTTTGTGTCGGGTGAGGGGTTGTCGTCGGTGTTGGCGGGGCGGTTTGCGGGGGTGTGTGGTGCGGAGTTGGTGAATTTGTACGGGCCGACGGAGGCGTCGGTGGATGTGACGTTTCATGTGGTGGAGGGTGTTGTGGGGGTGGGTGTTCCGATTGGTCGGCCGGTGTGGAATACGCGTGTGTTGGTGTTGGATTCGCGGTTGCGGCCGGTTCCGGTGGGTGTGGTGGGGGAGTTGTATGTGGGTGGGGTGCAGGTGGCTCGGGGGTATGAGGGTCGTGTGGATTTGACGGTGGGTCGGTTTGTGGCGGATCCGGTGTCGGGGGTGGTGGGTGCTCGGGTGTATCGGACGGGTGATGTGGTGCGGTGGGGGTGTGGTGGGGTGTTGGAGTTTGTGGGGCGCACGGATTTTCAGGTGAAGGTGCGGGGGCAGCGGGTGGAGTTGGGTGAGGTGGAGGCGGTGTTGGCTGCTCAGGTGGGGGTGGCTGGTGCGGTGGTGGTGTTGCGGTCGGGTGTGGGTGGGGATTTTTTGGTGGGGTTTGTGGTGGGTGAGGTGGGGGTGGTGGTCAATGAGGTGGTGGTGTTGGAGGGGGTGCGGAGGTCTCTTCCGGGGTTCATGGTGCCGTCGGTGGTGGTGGTGTTGGGGGAGTTTCCGGTGACGGTGCATGGGAAGTTGGACCGTAAAGCCCTCCCGGACACCGATTTTGCGAGCGCTGCATATCGGATTCCTGCCACTCCTGCCGAAATCGGAATCGCCCGTGCTGTTGCCGACGTTCTCGGTCTCGACCAGGTGGGTGCCGACGACAGTTTCTTCGAACTCGGCGGGGATTCCCTCAGCGCCACTCGAGTCATCGCCCGCATCAACGCCGCATTGCACACCAATATGGGGGTCAATGCACTGTTCGACGCCCCCGTGGTCGCGGACCTGGCGGCCTCGATAGATCCAATCGACTCCGCGCCGGGCGAGCCTGGACCCGAGGAAGCTACTCGTGTGCCCCTCACGAGTAGGGCACGGCCAGAACGTATTCCGCTGTCGTTCGCGCAATCGCGGATGTGGTTCGTCAACCAGTTCGACACGTCGTCTCCGCTCTACAACATCCCCGTCGCACTACAACTGGACGGGTTCCTGGATTCGGGTGCGCTCCAAGCCGCGCTGGGTGATGTGGTGGAACGGCACGAATCTCTTCGAACGATCTTTCCTGCGTCCGCAGACGGGCCCTACCAGGTGATCGCCGAACCCGCGGTCGCTGCTCCTCGAATCCACCCCGTGCCGATTCCCGGCGAGTGGCTTTTCACGGACTTGCACGCGTTCTTCGACATCGGATTCGATGTGTCCGAAGGGTTCCCGCTGCACGTGAGGTTACTCCGAACCGGACCGGAGCAGCATGTACTCGCGATCGTTGTTCACCACATCGCCGCAGACGGCTTCTCGATGGCACCACTGGCACGCGACCTGATGAGTGCATATACCGCGCGCACGCAAGGTCGGAGCCCGGACTGGGCGCCGCTGCCGGTTCAGTACGCCGACTACACCCTCTGGCAGCGTGAGATCGTCGACGCAGACGTTGGTCCGGAAACTTCGCCCTCGGCCGAATTCGATTATTGGACAGCGAAGCTGTCGGGTATTCCGGACGTCTTGCCGCTCCCTCTCGATAGACCACGAACCTCGAAACGGTCTGCCGAGGGCGCGGTGGTTTCGATGGACTTCTCGCCCGAGATCCATCGAGCTTTGAACGAACTCGCACACCAGAACGGTTCGTCTCTGTTCATGGTGATGCATGCGGCTCTGGCGGTATTGCTGGCACGGCTCACTACAGCGGACGACGTAGTGATCGGGACTCCGGTCGCAGGTCGCGGTGCATCGGTGTTCGACGATGTGGTCGGGATGTTCGTCAACACGCTCGTCCTTCGCACACCTGTCTCATCCGGAGCAACCTTTGCCGAGGTGTTGGCCGCGGTGCGGTCAACGGATCTCGGTGCTCTGGACCATGCAGACATCCCCTTCGAGAGGTTGGTGGATTACCTCTCGCCCGACCGTTCCACCGAGCATTCACCTCTGTTTCAGGTACTCCTCGAATTCCAGACCGATACGGGACTGCGCTTCGACTTGCCGGAACTGACGGTTCGCTCGCTCGACGTCGATCTCGCGGTTGCGAAATTCGATCTGCAACTGAGTGTGATGGAGCACGTCGACGAGCACGGTGAGCCCGCTGGTATCAGCGCCGGTTTCCGTTATGCAACAGATATTTTCGATCGAATGTCGGTGGCGCGCATCGCGGCGCGCTTCGAAAGAGTGATCGGCGCCGTGACCGAGAACCAGTCGGTGGTCGTCGGTGATATCGACATGATTCTGGCCGGCGAACTCAGCGGGGTGCTGGTTGCGCCCACGCCCTCTGGCGCCGGAACAGACGAGGATTCGTTGTCGGATCTCTTCGATCGCACGGCGCGGACGTCCGGTGCTGCCGTGGCGGTGCGCTGCGGCGGATTGTCGGTTACGTACCGCGAACTCGACGAGCGAGCAAACCGCCTTGCTCGACTGTTGGTGGCGCAGGGGGTGGGGCCGGAAACCTTGGTGGCAGTCGCGATGGCCCGCTCGATCGACCTGATGGTGGCATTGCTGGCGGCGGTGAAGGCGGGTGGCGGATACGTACCGGTGGACTCGACTTCTCCGGTAAACCGGGTGGACTTCGTGCTGCGTGACGCCCGGCCGAAGTGTGTGTTGACCACCCGGGCCGACGGCGACTACATACGAGACAGTGACGCAATCGCAGACAGCGAGATTCCAGTGATTGCGGTAGACGACCCGGTGATTCTCGATGCACTGCACAGGTTTTCTCCGCTTGCGGTGACCGACCGAGATCGGCTGCTACCGCTCCGACCCGAATCGGTGGCCTACGTGATCTACACCTCGGGGTCCACCGGGCGCCCGAAGGGGGTGCAGGTTTCTCACCGCAGCGTAGTGACGTTGCTGGCAAACACCAGAGCGCTCTTCGGCTTCGGCAGCGGCGATGTGTGGACGATGTTCCATTCGGAGGCATTCGACTTCTCGGTCTGGGAAATGTGGGGCGCACTCGCACACGGTGGCCGACTGGTACTGGTCGACTACTTCACGGCCCGTTCACCAGAGGCATTCCTCGAATTGCTACGGCACGAACGTGTCACGGTGCTCAATCAAACTCCCACCGCCTTCTATCAATTGGCGGAAGCCGACCGGCTTACCGGGGGTGCGGCCCTGTCATTGCGCTACGTGATCTTCGGCGGAGAAGCGCTCGACTTCGGACAGTTGACGCGCTGGTACGCCCGTCGCGGGACTTCGTCACCAGATCTGGTCAACATGTACGGCATCACGGAGACCACTGTGCACGTCAGCCATTTACCGCTCGATCGTGTGCTGGTGCGTCAACGATCGGCCTCGGTGATTGGTCGGGCGTTACCCGGATTGCGTGTGTATGTGTTGGATCAGCGGTTGCACCCGGTGCCGCCCGGTGTGGTGGGTGAACTGTATGTCTCCGGTGATCAGGTTTCACGCGGATACCTCGGCCGGTTCGGTCTGACGTCCGCGCGGTTCATTCCCGACCTCGCGGTCAGTGGTGCGCGTATGTATCGGTCCGGTGACCTGGGGCGCTTGGATGACAGCGGGCAGCTGGAGTACCTCGGACGAAACGATCTGCAGGTGCAGGTGAAGGGGTACCGAATCGAACTCGGCGAGGTGGAGGCTGCACTGCTCTCCGGAGTGGGCGTGTCTCAGTCGGCGGTGGTAGCCCGCAGAGACCGGTTGGTGGGCTACGTGGTGCCGGAGTCCGGTGCCACTATCTCTCCGGCGGCGTTGCTCGAGTATGTCTCACAGAGGTTGGCGCCCCACATGGTCCCCGCTGTCGTGACGGTTCTCGAGGGTTTGCCGCTGACGGTGAACGGAAAGCTCGACCGGAATGCATTGCCTGAACCTGACTTCGGGCGACAGGCAACCGTAAGTCGTGGCCCCGCGTCCGCGACGGAAAACATCCTTGCGAGTCTGTTCGCCGAAGTTCTGGGACTCGAGGAGGTGGGGGTCGACGATTCGTTCTTCACTCTCGGCGGTGACTCGATCATGTCCATCCAGTTGGTGACGCGCGCCAGGTCTGCCGGAGTTCTGATCACACCGCGCGAGGTGTTCGAACGCAAAACTGTTGCGGCGCTGTCCGAGACGGCCGGAACGGCTGGCAACCGTGTCGTCGTCGACGAATTACCTGGCGGCGGCGTCGGTGAGATCGAATTGACGCCGATCGTCGAATGGATGCTTGACCGTGGTGGAGATTTTCGCCGGTACTCCCAATCTGTTCTGCTCTCGGTTCCTGCCACGCTCGACGAGGTCACGCTGACACTGGCCATGCAGGCTGTGCTGGACCACCACGACATCCTCCGCGCAGGCATCCGGGCGACGCATCATCCTGAATCCGCTCGGCGGATGGACGTTGCGCCTGTAGGTACGGTGCGGGCGGAGACCGTCGTACGCCACGGGAGCCTCGGGGGTTCTGCCGCGGAGACGGTCTCGACAGAACTCGACGCAGCTCTGGGGCGGCTCGACCCGGAGGCAGGTGTGATGGTGCAGGCAGTCCTGCTCGACACCGACGGACAGATTCAAAAGGACCGGCAGAGCCGGAAACAGTTGCTAATCGTGGCGCACCACCTCGTGACGGACGGCGTTTCCTGGCGAATCCTGATCCCCGATCTTGCACTTGCCTGTGCGCAGGTGCAGTCAGGCGTCGACCCGTCACTTGCTCCGGTCGGAACCTCGATGCGTCGATGGGCACATGGCCTCGTCGACGCCGCGCGCGAGCCGGATCGGGTCGCTGAAATCGACTATTGGCGAGAGGTGCTCGAGGGCCCGGATCCGACTCTGGGTGTGCGCGCCCTGACGAAGAGGGACACCGCCTCGGCCACCATTGACATCGAAGTACGAGTTCCCACGGGATTGACCGAGGCCGTGTCGACGACAGTTCCGCAGGCGATTCACGGGAGCGTCGAGGACGGATTGTTGACGGCTTTGGCACTTGCGATGGTCCGCTGGCGCATGGACCGCGGCATCGACAATCCGGAGACATTGATCAGTCTAGAGGGGCACGGACGCGAGGAACAGGTGGTTCCCGGGGCAGATCTTGCTCGCACGGTGGGATGGTTCACGACGATCTTCCCGGTGCGGATCGATCTGAGCGGAGTGGATCCGGGTGACGCCTTCGCCGGCGGCCCGGCTGCCGGCGTCGCTGCCAAGACTGTCAAGGAACAACTCCGGGCGGTGCCGGACCGCGGCATCGGCTTCGGGTTGCTGCGCTATCTGAACCGCGAAACGGCACACACTCTTTCGCAACTTCCGGTGCCTCAGATCAGCTTCAACTACCTCGGACGCGTCGGTGGATCCGACGCCGACGCTTCAGCGGGATGGGTACCGATCCGTGACGAGGACCTGCGGACGGTTGCGGCCGTCGATCTCCCACTCGCCAGCGTCCTCGAGGTCAACGTGATGACGGTCGACAGCGATACCGAGGACGGTCCGCAGCTCGTTGCCGGCTGGACGTTCCCACCGGACATTCTGGGTGCGGACGACGTTCGGCAACTGGGGCAGTGGTGGCTCGACGCACTGGCCGGACTCGCAGAGTTCGCGGCGGGCGGCGGCGGATTCACACCCTCGGACTTCGATCTGGTCGATCTTCGACAGGAGGCGATCGACGACCTCGAAAGTCGGTGTCCCGACCTGAGCGATGTCTGGCCACTCTCTCCACTGCAAGCGGGGTTGTTGTTCCACGCCGAATTGGCCGAACGATCGGTCGACGCATACCTCGTACAAGTGGCTCTCGATCTAGCCGGCGCAGTCGATTCGGAGCGCCTGCGCCGCGCCGCCGACGCGCTGCTCGGCCGGCATGAGAACCTGCGTACCGCCTTCCTTCACAGCGCCGACGGCCGTGCCGTCCAGGTGGTCCGAAGCAACGTGGCAGCGCCGTGGCAGGAAATCGACCTCACTGGTGCACCAGATCAGGAAATTGATCGAGCGCTGGCCGAGGACCGAGCGCGCCCGTTCGACATGGCACGGGCGCCGTTGATCCGATTCACCCTGATCGCTCTCGCCCCCGAAAAGTTCACGCTCGTGCTCACCAATCATCACATCCTTCTGGACGGCTGGTCCATGCCCCTGCTGATCCGGGAATTGGCGACGCTCTATGCCGCCGACGGTCAAGTGGCGGCCTTGCCTCACGCGCGCGCGTATCGCGACTATCTGACCTGGATGAGCCGCCGCGATCAGCAAGCTTCCCGAGCTGTGTGGGCGAGGACGCTGAGCGGAGTCGAAGGACCGACGCTGTTGGCTCCAGCGGTTCGATCGCGTCGACTCTCCACCATGGCGGCCGAGTGGGTGTTCGATCTGGACGAGGAATTCACAACCTCACTTCGCGGGATGGCGCGTGAACTCGGGCTGACGATCAACACGATTGTTCAGGCATCGTGGGGGATCGTCCTTGCTGCACTGACCGGGAGAGACGATGTGGTGTTCGGAGCGACGGTGTCGGGTCGACCTCCCGAGCTGACCGGGATCGAAACCATGGTCGGGCTGTTCATCAACACAATTCCGGTCCGAATCACGCTGCGCCCGAGTGAAAGTATCGGCACACTCCTCGCGCGGATCCAGGCCGAGCAAGCAGAGCTGTCGGATCACCACTGTCTCGGGCTTTCCGAGATCCACGTAGGCGCGGGGCCGGAGATCGTATTCGACACGTTGACTGTCTTCGAATCGTATCCCGTTGACCGTCAGGGGCTTTCGTCCGATACCGATATTGCGGGGGTCCGGATCACCGATGTCGAAGCCAAGGACGCTGCCCACTACCCGCTCAGCCTCGTAGCATCGTTCGACACCAGGCTCCGCCTGAAATTCGAGTACATACCCGAGGTTTTCGGTGCCGCCGACATCGAAGAGATCGCCGGACGACTGCGGCGCGTACTCGAAGCGTGTACCCAGCCGGATCGCCCCTTGGCTGTGGTGTCGGTGCTCGCAGCCTCCGAACATGCTGAATTGGTGCCAGTCCGTGGCACGGCCGGCGGGTCGTCGCGCGTCTTCCCGGAGATCTTCGACGAGGCAGCCCAGCGTGATCCGAACGCACCGGCCGTGGAATCGGCGGACGGCAGCATGACCTACGGCGAGCTGGACATCCTCTCCAATCGCATTGCTCGCATGCTCGTCTCGCACGGCCTGGGAACCGAGGACTATGTAGCGGTCGGTGTCCCACGTTCTCTCGCGTCCGTGGTGTCGATACTTGCCGTCGCCAAGACAGGCGCTGCGTTCGTGCCGATCGATCCCGACTATCCGGACGAGCGGATCAATCACATGCTGATCGATTCGAAGGTCAGCTTCGGATTGACCACCACCGCGGGCCGAGATCGATTGCCCGATATCGCGGAGTGGCTGATTATCGACGATCCGCATTTTACGAAGAAGTGCGAGGGATTCTCGGGGAGCCCGTTGACCGACAACGACCGACTCCGTCCGATCGGGTTGGATTCAGCTGCCTACGTGGTCTACACCTCGGGGTCGACCGGCGTGCCCAAGGGCGTCGTGGTCACGCAGCGAGGGCTCGACAACTTCGCCCGAGACCAGCTCGAACGCTACGGCGCAACTCCACAATCACGCACGCTGCACTTCTCCACTCCGAGTTTCGACGGGTCGCTCTTCGAATATCTGCAGGCTTTCGGAGCCGGGGCGACGATGGTTGTCGCTCCACCCGGGATCTACGGGGGCGAGGACCTGGCGCAACTTCTGGCAGAGCACGCCGTCACGCACGCGTTCGTCACCACAGCGGCATTGGCATCGGTGGACCCGGCTGGGCTGGAACAACTTTCGGAAGTCGTATTCGGGGGCGAGGCGTGCCCGCCCGACCTCGTCGCTCGCTGGGCACCTGGCCGCCGCCTGTACAACGCGTACGGACCGACCGAAGCAACGATCATGTCCAACGTCAGCCCGCCGATGACCGCCGGAGAACCAATCACCATCGGTGGACCCGTCAGGGGCGTCAGCGAACTGGTGCTCGACACTCGACTTCAAGCGGTTCCCGTCGGGGTCCCCGGCGAGCTGTACCTGGCCGGACCAGGCGTGGCACGGGGATATCACCGAAGGGCGGGGTTGACGGCAGAACGCTTTGTTGCCAACCCGGCTGACCCTGGAACGCGGATGTACCGCACCGGCGACATCGTGCGATGGACGGCGGACATGTGTGTCGAGTACGTCGGGCGAAGCGACTTCCAGGTCAAGGTTCGAGGCTTCCGTGTCGAACTCGGTGAGATCGACAGTGTGCTCATGTCGGAGCCCAACGTCGGTTTTGCCGTTACGGTTGCCGATTCCGCCCCCACCGGAGACACCCGACTCGTGTCGTACGTCGTGCCCACGGCGGGTCGACTGGACACCAGGATCCTGAGTCGCGCCGTGGCCCGGCGCTTGCCTTCGCACATGGTGCCTGCCGTTCTCACGGTGCTGGAGAACATTCCGTTGACCGCTGTCGGAAAAGTCGACCGTTCGGCGTTGCCAAGACCCGAAATCGAGACGACCACAGGGGATTTCCGTCCCCCGGTCGGCCCGGTCGAACAGGCAGTGTCGGACGTGTTCGGCGAGGTGCTCGGCCTCGAACGAGTCGGTACCGACATCAGTTTCTTCGAGCTCGGTGGAAATTCTCTGAGCGCCACTTCGGTCGCGGCGAGGCTACGGGCGGTGCTCGGAGCTACCGTAGGCGTGCGGGATCTGTTCGAGACGCCGACGGTGGCCGAGTTGGCTACGGTGATCGGCCAGTCGGTTGCCGAAGGGGCGGAGCGACTGGGACCGCGCCCCCGACCCGACAACATCCCCTTGTCGTTTGCTCAGCAGCGGATGTGGTTCGTCAATCAACTCGACACCAGTTCTCCTGCATACAACATTCCGCTCGTGGTGCGGTTGAGCGGTGAACTCGACAAACCGGCCTTGAGATCAGCGATGTCCGATGTCATCGCCCGCCACGAATCGCTGCGAACGATGTTCCCGGTCCACGGTGACGGACCGGTCCAGCACATCCTGCCCACCGAGAGCGCCGAGCTGCCGCAACTGACCGAGACATCGGTGACCGACGAACATCATCTCCGTGACGAGCTTGCCCGGATGGTCTCGGCCGGTTTCGACGTCGCCGCACGAATTCCCCTGCGGGCAGCGTTGTTCACCATCGATGAGCGCGAACACGTGCTTGCCGTAGTGGTGCACCACATCTCGGCTGACGGCTTCTCGATGTCTCCGTTGACCCGAGACGTGATGATTGCATACGAGGCCCACGCGTACGGCGGGGATCCCCAGTGGACGCCGCTTCCAGTCCAGTACGCCGACTTTGCGCTCTGGCAACGGGAGATTCTGGGCTCAGTCGACGACCCCGGGTCGGTGATCAGTGAGCAGTTGGCTTACTGGCGACGTGCATTGTCAGGTGCTCCCGACCTCTTGGAACTTCCGCTCGATCGAGACCGGCCGACGCAACAGAGTTTTCACGGCTCGCGGATTCACTTCTCGATCAGCAGTGATCTTCACCGCCGTATTCTGAACGTGTCGCGGCAGCACGAGTCCACTGCATTCATGACTGTGCATGCAGCGCTCGCGCTCTTGCTGGCACGTTTGGGCAGCACCGACGACATCGTGATCGGCACGCCGATCGCCGGCCGGGGAGATCGTGCCCTCGATGATCTGGTCGGCATGTTCGTCGGCACGCTCGCACTGCGCACACAGGTGGATCCGGCTCGATCGTTCCGCGAGTTGGTTGAGCATTGCCGCGAAGTCGACCTCGCCGCGTTCGCTTATTCCGACGTGCCCTTCGAGCGGGTAGTGGACGCGGTCGGGCCGAAACGGTCGAGCGCTTATGCACCGATTTCCTCGGTGTCGCTGGAATTCCAGAACAACAAACGACCGATTCTGAAGCTACCGGGACTGGAAGTCCGCGGGATCGACCCTGAACTCGAGGTAGTGAAGGTAGACCTGGAATTCCTTCTGGCCGAGGAGTACGACGATCGCGGTGAACCGGGAGGGATGAGCGGAGCCGTCGACTTTGCCACTGATCTCTTCGACCCCGGTACGGTCGGCGGTTTTGCCGACATGTTCGTTCGTGTGCTCGAGGCCGTGACCCGGAATCCGCAGGTACCGATCGGTGACATCGACCTACTCGGCGATCTCGAACGTCGCGAGTTGACGCCGGCGCATGGGCTCCCCGAAGTACCTCCGAAATTGTGGCCTGAGTTGTTGGCGGACGCCGTGGCGATCGATCCTGACTCGGTGGCCCTGTCGCTCGAGAACCGGCAGCTCAGTTATCGCGACCTGGACGAGTGGTCGAATCGTGTTGCCCGGGAGTTGTGCGGTCGCGGTGTGGGCCCGGAGACCTTCGTGGCACTGGGAATGCCTCGCTCGATCGAATCGGTGGTGGCGATCTGGTCGGTGACCAAAGCCGGAGCGGCTTTTGTGCCTGTCGATCCGGCCTATCCGCGCGAGCGCGTCGAATACATGCTCGCCGATTGCCGAGCCTCGCTCGGTTTGACTGTTCAGACCAGCCGAACTCACCTACCCGACGTTGTTCCCTGGCTGGAACTCGACGACCCACACTTCGCCCGGCGGGTAGCCGCGCTGTCGCCGGAACCGATCACCGATGACGATCGAACCGGTGAACTGAACCTCGATCATCCGGCCTACCTGATCTACACCTCGGGATCTACCGGGAAACCCAAGGGAGTGAACATTACTCATCGAGGTTTGGCGAGCTTCACGGCCGAAACTCGTGAGAGGTTCGAGGTCACTCACGACTCTCATGTCTCTCAGTTGGCATCGCCGAGTTTCGACGCTTCCATCTTCGAGTTGACGATGGCATTCAGCGCCTCGGCGCAAGTCGTGATCGTTCCGCCTGCTGTGTACGGTGGCGCCGAATTGGCCGATGTTTTCCGGCGCGAGCAGGTCACTCATGCCACCATTACACCGACCGCGCTGGCGGCGTTGGGTGACAACGGTTTCGAGGCGCTCCGTGTTCTCGATCTGGTGGGCGAGGCCTGCCCGCCGGAGGTCGTCGCGCAATGGGCGCCGGGTCGGAGGCTGCACAACGGCTACGGCCCGACTGAAACCACCGTGCAGGCGAGTGTCAGCGATTCGATGAAACCCGGTGCGGGAGTGAACATCGGCTCGCCGGCAGTGGGTTTCGGCTTCCTGGTGCTGGACGAGCGTTTGCAGCCCGTCCCGGTGGGCGTGCCGGGGGAGTTGTACATCATCGGCCCAGGTATGGCACGTGGGTACCATAATCGGGCGTCGCTCACGTCGGAACGATTTGTCGCTTGCTTGTACGGATCGCCGGGGCGCCGGATGTACCGCACCGGAGATGTCGTGCGTTGGCGTGAATCCGGCGGTGACAGTGCCAAAATCGTTGGCTCCGGCGATGGAGCGCATCACACGCTCGAATACATCGGGCGCAGCGACTTCCAGGTCAAGGTCCGTGGTTTTCGGATCGAACTCGGGGAAATCGATGCAGTTCTCTCACGCCATCCGTCGGTGGACTTCGCCGCGACTGTCGGCCACACGGGACCGTCGGGTGAAACGGTCCTGGTGTCGTACGTGCGTGCGTCAGCTGCCGACGCCACCGGCACCGACGAGATACGGGCGTACGCAGCCGACCGACTACCCTCGCACATGGTTCCGTCGGCAGTGGTGCTTCTCGATCGGATTCCGATGACACCGGTGGGCAAGCTCGACCGAAAGGCCTTACCGGAACCCGAATTCGGTTCGGCTGCAGCCGAGTTCCGCGAGCCGGTCACCGACACCGAGCGCGCCGTGGTCGACTCGTTCGTCGAGGTTCTGGGTGTCGACCGGGTGAGCACTACCGACAGCTTCTTCGACCTGGGCGGGTCCTCCCTGGTGGCCACCCGAATCGTCAGCGCACTGCACTCTCGTTTCCGACGGAGAATCCCGCTTCAGTGGATGTTCCTCGACCCGACACCCGCTGGAATCGCTCGACGCCTCGACATGCCGACAGCCGACGCCGGTATGGAAGAGCTTCTCGCCGTGGTTGTTCCACTGCGGACGAAAGGGACTGGGCGACCGCTGTTCTGTGTGCACCCCGGTATCGGCCTGTCCTGGGGGTATGCCGGCTTGGTGCGGTATCTGCCCGAGGACAGACCCGTGTACGGACTTCAGCTCCCCGCTCTCAGCGACGACGGTGACTATCAGTCGATCGAACAGTTAGCCCATCGCTACGTCGAAGAGGTGGAGGCCGTTTCGCCGGACGGGCCGTACGACTTACTCGGGTGGTCCCTTGGCGGAGTCATCGCGCACGCCATGGCCGTCGAACTGCAATCGTCCGGCCGCGACGTCGCCACACTGGCGATGATGGACAGCTACCCCGACAACGGCAATGCCCCTGCGTCAGCCGAACTCGACGTCCGAGATCTACTGCGAGGACTCGGCCTCGAGATCGAGACCGACCGAGATCTGACCTTCGACGAGGCGGCGGCCGTGTTGGCCCGGAGGCTCGGGCCCGAGACGGGAGTCGACGGTCGGGACCTCGAACGGATTGCCCGAGGGTACGAGACTTCGCAGAGAATCACGCACCAGTTCGTTCCCCAGGTCTACGAAGGAGATCTGCTGATCTTCCTGGCATCCGGAGAAGACGACACGATTCCGCGCGACAGGTCGCCGCAGGAATGGAGCCCACTCGTGACGGGCCGGATCGTGGAGGTGCCCGTGCGCTGCGAACACAACGAGATGATCGAACCTCCGGCCATGGCGGTCATCGGACCGGTGCTCGCCCGGGTGCTCTCGATGTTTTCCGGATACTCCGAACGGGCATGACAACTTCAAGCCACCAAGCCGCACGCCCGCGAAGCGAGCGCCACCGAGCTGTTGCCGGGCACCGCAATCGAGCACGAGGAGCGGCAATGAGAAGAATCGGACGTACTCGGGCAATGCTTGTCGTCGCCCTCGTCGCGTGGACGGGACTGTTCGGCGAAGCAGCGTTGGCCTCGGCTGACCCGGCCCCGACATCCCCTTCAGGCGGTTCAGCTCTCGATCACGTCGAGGAGATCAACGCCCGTCAGCTGACTATGTACGTCTACTCGGCTGCGATGGACAAGGTGATTCCGCTCGAGGTGATTCGGCCGGCAGACACAAGTGCGCCCCGGCCGACCCTCTATCTACTCAATGGGGCCGGCGGAGGCGAGGACACGGCGACGTGGCAGACACGGACAGACGTCGTCGACTTCTTCGGCGACAAGAACGTCAACGTCGTCAACCCGATCGGCGGTGCCTACAGCTACTACACCGACTGGGAGAAGCCCGATCCTGTTCTCGGACTGAACAAGTGGACCACATTTCTCACCCAGGAGTTGCCACCGATCGTCGATGCCACGCTCGGGACTACGGGTACGAATGCCGTTGCCGGATTGTCGATGGCAGGTACCTCGGTTCTGAGCCTGGCCGAGGCGGCGCCATCCGTTTACCGTGCCGTCGGTGCTTTCAGCGGGTGTGCCGAGACGAGTACTCAACCCGGTCAGGACTACGTGAGATTCGTGGTCGGATTCCGCGGCGGCAACGTGGACAACATGTGGGGTCCTCCCGGCGGTCCGGGCTGGGTAGCCAACGATCCTGTGGTCAATGCCGAGAGATTGCGGGGGGTCGACCTCTACATCAGCAATGGATCGGGCCTGCCCGGCCCACACGAGAATCTGGGCGGACCGATGGTCAACGGCGACCTCGGCGTTCTGGCGAACCAGGTGATCGTGGGTGGAGTCATCGAGGCCGGGACGAACCAGTGCACCCAGCGTTTGGCCGAGCGGCTCGACTCCTTGGGCATCCCGGCCACCTATGATTTCCGGGCAACTGGCACTCACTCTTGGGGTTACTGGCAGGACGATCTTCACAACTCGTGGTCGATGATTGCCGCGTCGATCGGTGCGCGTTAGCCGGCGAACCCTGGGGTCGGTGGCTGAGTTGTTTCTCACTCCGGGACACTCTTGCCGAACCTAGCCGACCGAACTGCAGGTCAGCGGCGTTATAGTCGCCTCATGAGTTCAGAAACACTCGCTCCCCTCGACACCGACGTACTTGCGCGCAGGTTTGCGTGCCTGGGTGATCCGACGCGGCTGCGAGTGCTTCGACTTGCTGCCGGCGGTCCGATCGACGTCGAGACGATTGCACACGCCGCATCACTCGAGCCGTCGGCGTTGAGTGCTCACCTCGAGGCCTTGATCGAGGTCGGTTTTGTCGAGGCTTCGGTGCGTGAAGGCACTTCGGTTGTCAGTGTTGCCGGAACGGCATACTCCGATCTGATGGCAGCGGCCGCCGTCGTGGCTGCTCGTGGTCCGGTCGAAGACACACTGGGAGTTCTTCCCGATGACGTGGTGGTGCGCCGCATGGAATCCGGCGACTGGGATGCCGTCCGCTCGATCTACCGCGAAGGAATCGACACCGGAACCGCGACGTTCACCACCTCGGTGCCATCCGTCGAGAAGCTCGACGCGCAATGGTTACCCGATCATCGATGGGTGGCCGAGATCGACGGCCGCGTCGAAGGCTGGGCGAGCCTCAGCCCGGTGTCCTCGCGTGATTGCTACCGCGGGGTCGCCGAGAACTCCATCTACATCGGTAGCGGCGCTCGCGGGCGCGGCGTGGGCAAGCTGCTGCTTCGCCGACAGGTGCAAGCCGCCGACGCCAGTGAGATATGGACAGTGCAGTCGTCGATTTTCCCGGAGAACCGGGCAAGCGTCGCCTTGCATCAGGCCGTCGGATTCCGAGTCGTCGGCACTCGGTCGCGTATCGCTCAACTGGGTGGGCGGTGGCGTGACACGTTGTTCCTCGAACGTCGCAGCGAGGACGCTGACATCTGAGAAGAGACGCTCAGCCCTTAGCAGCGCTGACTCCGGCGCGTCGCCCGTAGAAGCTGCCGTCACCGAGGGACGTTCCGGAGGCGTATCCACCGGCGCAGACGCCGGCGGTGCAGCGTCCAGCGGCAAACAAACCCGGGATCGGTTCGCCGGAGACGTGGATGACCTCCGAGTTGATCGACGTGCGCAGACCGCCGAGCGTGAATCCGGCGGTGAAATTGCGAAGATCGAGCGCAGCGACGGGTGAGCCGATCGGCTTGACCCACTCCTTCTTCTTTCCCAATACCGGGTCCTCACCACGGGCGGCGTGGCGGTTGTAGACCTCGACGGTCGACTGGAGGGTGCCTTCCGGCAGACCCATGTCGGATTCGAGTTCCTCGACGGTCTCGGCCACCCACTTGGGCTGGAATCTGAAGAACGGTGTGGAACTGTCGGCGGCGCAGCCCTCTTCGTAGGAAGCTTCGTCGATGATCAGGTAGGCCTGATTCTCGTTGCGCAGCAGCGTCTCCTGGCCGATTCTTCCCGGGTACGTGTCCTCGTTGACGTAGCGCTGGCCGCGTCCGTTGACGAGAATGCCGCGGATCATCAACTGGGGGTCGCCGAAGAATGCGACCTCGGTGGCGTCCATGTGCGCGAGGTCGGCCCCGAGAGCCTGCGCCATCTGGATGGACTTTCCGTCGTGCTCTTCGATAGCCGCACCGGGGCGCCCGATCAGCCGTGGGGCGTACGACTGGATCATCGCTTCGTTGTAGGCGAAGCTTCCCGTCGCCAGTACGACACCCGTGCGTGCTCGAACTGCCACTTCCTTGCCGTACTGCTTGGCGATGATGCCGACCACTCGATCTCCGTCGACGACCAGGCGCTGGACTCGCATGTCGTATTCTGCTCGTACGCCGAGGCTTTCGGCCGTCTCGATCAGTGGCTTCATCAACATGAAACCACCGCCCTTCTCCCCGGTGCGCTTGCCGCTCATCTGTGGAACGTGCCCGCGAGGGGCCGGTGTCGCGATCGTGTTGAACGGTGCCGAGTTCTCGCCGCCGGAATACATGAGTCCGTCGTCGAAGGGTGTTTCCCAGCCGGGTTGGCCGTAGAAACTCTCCTTGAACGGCACACCGTTGTCGACGAGCCAGTTGTAGTGCTCGACGCTGCCTTCGCAGTAGTCGGTGATCTTCTCCTCGTCGGCGCCGGGACCGAGTGCGGCCATCATGAACGATTTCATGTTGGCGGGGGAGTCCTCGAACCCGAGTGCCTGCTGCAACGGGGTCCCGCCGCCCAGATAGATGAATCCGCCTGCCAGCGCCGCAGCGCCGCCCCAGCCGCTCGTGCGCTCGAGCACCAACACGTCGGCGCCCGCTCGCGCGGCCTCGATCGAAGCACTCACTCCGGCAATGCCGTAGCCGGCGACGACGACGTCAGCCTCGAAGTGCCACTGCTCGATGTTTGCGGAGGACTGCGGACGGATTGAGCTGGCCTCGGCCATGGATTCGGATCCTTCGCTCTTCTGGTTGGTTGGTGGGGGAATCGGTGGGTGTGATCGATGCCCTGATGGCAGTATCTCGACCGAAAGTCAGTCGGTGTCCGTTTTCGCGGAATCGGCCGCGGCCTTCTCCTTGGCGCGCGCGGCTTTACGTCTGTCGGCCTTCACGGCGATCAGCGCATTGTTGAGCCCGGTGGCCAGCGGCCAGCCGACGTAGTGGCACAGGAAGATTGCGGCCTCTTCGAACTGCTGCTCGGTCAACTCCTCGTTGTGGAGAGCAGCGTTGATCTGGATCTTCGCCACATCGTTCTGCCCCTGGGCGGTGATGGCACCGATCAGGAGTAGTCGTCGATCACGTACCGACAGTCCCGGTCGCGTCCAGATGTCGGCAAAGAGGTGGTCGGCGGTGACCGCGAAGAAGTCGCCGGGAACGTCGGCGGGAAGCTCCCAGCCGTACACCTCGTTCATCTTCGCGACGCCACGAGCACGGGCCTCGGAGATGCGGCTTTCGTCGGTTCCACCGGCATCGGTCATGTGAGTGGTGTCGGTCATGCGTGCTCCCGAGTAGTAGATGCCGTTGAAGGTTCGGCCGGCCTGACTTCGCTGTCATTCCCGACGCCCAGACCGGCACCGAGTCCGGCGAGCGCAAGGTGCGCGAGCGGCAGGTCGAGATTCAGCCGATCACCGAGGTTGATGGCCAAGGCCAAGTCCTTCTCCCCGAGATTGCGAACATGCCGCAGTATCGAGAACCACGGGTCGTCCTCCGAGACCGGTGCGGTGGTGTCGCGGAGCATGATCGCGCCCGCGCCACCGGTGATCGCATCGGTGTGCCTGACGACCTTTCCGAGCGTGCGGAGATCGAGTCCTGCTGCTTCGGCGAGTCGCGCGGCCTCGGTCGTGGCGGTGAACGAGACGAAGTGAAGAAGGTTGCGTGCGAGCTTCATTCGCGTTCCCGCGCCGACGTCACCGGCGTGAACCACCAGCTCGGCCCAGGATCCGAAGGGCTCGCGGACGGCTTCGAACGCCTCGTCGGAGCCGCCGATCATCACTGCCAGCCTGCCCTGCGCTGCGCCGCCGGCACCGCCACTGATCGGCGCGTCGACCAGCAGAACACCACGCTGTTGACAGATGTCAGCGAGTTCCACCGCCGTGGTGTCCGAGATAGTGGAGTGAATCGCGACGACAGTGCCTGGCTGTGCGGTCGACAGAATCCCGTGCGGCCCGCACACAACCTCGCGTACCTGCGCGTCGTCGAGCACCGTGACGGAGATGATGCTCGCCTGCGCTGCAACGTCGGCGGGCGTCGATGCTGCGCTCGCGCCCGCAGTGGTGAACGGTTCGAGCGCTTCTGCGCGGGCATCACACACCACCAGTCCGCCCGGCCAGTCCAGGAGGCGCTGCGCCATCGGCGCGCCCATGTTGCCTAGGCCGATGTATCCCAGTCTGGTTTTCGAAGCGCTGGCTTTCGGCGCCGATTCCGTCATGACCGGTACACCTGGCCTCCGTCGACGTTGAAGATCTGCCCGGTCACCCAGCCTGCGTCGTCGGAGAGAAGGAACAGGCACATGCCGACGAGATCCTCCGGTGTTCCCATGCGCTGCAACGGGATTCGCTTCACCATGTCCTTGACGATGTTGCCGGGGGTGACGGTTCGAGTCGCCTCCGTGTCGATGGGACCGGGAGCGATGGCGTTGATCCGGATGTTCGACCAGCCGAGTTCGGTCGCGAGTTGTTGTGTCAGGCTGTTGACGCCGGCTTTCGCGAGTCCGTAGTAGTTCGAGTACAGCCAGGCTGCTGTGGAGGACTGGTTGACGATCGAACCGCCCTTCGCTCGCATGTGAGGTACGACCGCCCGGCACACGTGCAGTGCGCCGTCCATGTTGACGCTCATGAACTTTCGGTAGTAGTCCCAGTCCACCGTCAACAGGGAATCGATCTTCATTCCGCCGTAGATGGCAGCGTTGTTCACCAGATGCTCGATGCTGCCGAACTGCTCGATCGTGAAGTCGGCAAGTGCCGCAGTCGACTCCCCGTCGGCGACGTCGACGTCCTTGAACACGGCACTTCCGCCGTCCGCGTTGATCTGCTTGGCGACTGCTTCGCCGAGTTCGCGATTGAGGTCCGCCACGACCACGTTGGCCCCCTCCGCGGCCAGAGCGCGGGCATACGCCTCTCCGATACCCTGCGCTGCTCCGGTGACTATCGCGGTGCGACCGTCGAAACGTCCCATGTCGACCTACTTTCGTGGTGATCATTCTGTGGTGAGGGTGTGGGGTGAGGGTGTGGAATGTCAGGAAGGTGAAGCGACGAGCTTGGTTTCGAGGTATTCCTCGAAACCCGCGAGGCCCATTTCGCGGCCGATCCCTGATTGTTTGTAGCCGCCGAACGGTGCGTCGGCCGAATACCAGACGCCGCCGTTGACGCTCAGCGTTCCGGTTCTGACACCGGCAACGACGTGCGCGACGCGATCGGGATCGGTGCCCCACACCGACCCGGACAGGCCGTAGGGGGAATCGTTGGCAATCCGGATAGCGTCGTCGTCGTTGTCGTACGGAAGGATCACGAGGACGGGCCCGAAAATCTCCTCCTGCGCTACGCGAGACGAGTTGTCCAGCCCGGCAATGAGAGTGGGTTCGACGAAGAAACCCCTCTCGCGATCGTCGGGACGGCCCCCACCCGTCACGATCGTGCCGCCCTCTTCGACCGCGAGGGCGAGGTAGCTCTCCACCCTGGCGCGCTGGCGCGCCGAGATGACCGGGCCACACACCGTTCCGCGCGCGCTGGGGTCGCCGGCTCGGATACCCGCCATCGCGGCAGATGCCGCGGCCAGAGCATCGTCGTACCGAGCGCGCGGCACCAGAAGTCTGGTACTGAGCGCGCATCCCTGACCGGCATGAACGCAGACGGAGAACGCGGCAACCGAGCATGCACCCTTGATGTCCGCATCGTCGAGGACGATGAATGCGGACTTACCCCCGAGTTCGAGGAAGACCTTCTTGAGAGTTTGCGCGGCCGTGGCCATCACTGTGCGTCCGGTGGCGGTGGAACCGGTGAAGGACACGAGATCGACGCGCGGATCGCTGCACAGCTGCGCGCCTAGGGAGTGATCCGTCGACGTCACGACGTTGACTACGCCGGCCGGGATCTCGGTTTCTTCTGCAATCACCTTGGCGACCAGCGCGGCGCACCAGGGCGTGTCCGGCGCGGGTTTGAGAACGACGGTGTTGCCGGCTGCGAGGGCGGGACCGAGCTTGGCGAAATTGATCTGGTGCGGAAAGTTCCACGGTGTGATTGCGCCGACGACGCCGACGGCTTCCTTGAGCAGTCGGCGATGGGTCGGAATCCCCATGGGAGACGCGTGCCCGAGATCTTGTTCCCACGAATAGGTTTCGATCAGATCGGCCCAGTAGCGAAGATCTTCGATCGGGCCTTCGAGTTGCGGACCGCTCGTCAGCATGACCGGTGCGCCGACCTCGGCGACGGTGATCTCACGCAACTCCTCGATGTGGGACTGGAGTGCATCGCACAGTTGGCGCAGGCAGCGAGCGCGAAACCCGTGATCGCGTGCCCATTCGGTGTCGTCGAACGCACGGCGCGCAGCGGCGATGGCCGCGTCCATGTCCGCGGCGGTGCCTTCGGCCGCACGGCCGATCAGTTCCTCGGTCGCCGGGTTGAAAACTTCGAAGGTCCCGCCGGATCCGGGAACCAGTTTTCCGTCGACGAGAAGTGCAGAACTGTCTGCGGGTCGAAGCGTCATAGCGCAAACCCTCTCTTTCTGGACATGTGTCTGGACTCTAGTTCACACTTGTGGTTGAGGCAATGGTTTTTGGGGCATAAGAGATTTCGAGAGCCCAGCGGTCTCGAGAGGGTCTCGGATCTGCTTCGACGAAAAGCGCCTCGTGTCCGGTGCGGCGCCGCTACGGTTCACCGCACATTCACAACCACGTCTTCACATCCACAGGAGAGAGGTCGAAATGAACAGAGTTGACGGAAAAGTGGTGTTGGTGACCGGCGCTGCTCGAGGTCAGGGGCGCAGTCACGCCGTCCGTCTCGCGCGGGAGGGCGCGCACATCATCGCCTTCGATCTGTGCGCAGACATCGCCAGCAACGAATACCCGCTCGCCAGTCCAGCCGATCTGGAGGAAACCGCTCGCCTGGTGAAAGAGGCCGGGCAGCAGGTGGTGACGGCGCGTGTCGACGTCCGTGATCGCGCCGGACTCGAAACAGCACTTGCCGAGGCGGTAGGGCAGTTGGGCGGATTGCATGTCGTCGTGGCGAACGCCGGTATCTGTCCGCTGGGCAAACACGTGTCGACCGCCGGTTTCGTCGACGCCTTCGATGTGAACTTTCTCGGTGTCGTCAATACAGTGCACGCGTCGATGGAATACCTCGGCGAAGGGGGTTCGATCATCGCGATCGGCTCTGTTGCCGGTTTGGTGCCGCAGACCGGATTCAACGGGCAACAGGCGCTCCAGGGTCCGGGTGGCGACGGATACGGGTTGGCCAAGAAGCTGATTCAGGCCTACACCAGTTCGTTGGCGCTGACCCTCGGGCCGAGTTCCATTCGCGTCAACGCGATTCATCCGACCAATGTGAACACCGACATGTTGCAGAGCATGCCGATGTACCGGACGTTCCGTCCCGACCTCGAGAATCCGACCGCCGAGGATGCGGCTGTGACGTTCCCGTTCATGCAGGCGATGCCGATCCCGTGGGTCGAACCCGCGGACATCTCGCATGCAGTCGTGTACCTGTCCTCGGACGAGTCGCGATTCGTCACCGGCCAGCAACTGCGCGTGGACGCTGGTGCCGGGATGAAGATCGGTCTGTAGTAGAACTTTTCGCGTCGCTGCTGCCTGTTCGTGGTGAATTTTCCAAGTTTCCCCATTTCGTTGCCCTGGACAGGACGCTGTAGTAACGTCCAGACACGTGTCCAGCAAACGGGGCGATTCAAGTGGCGGGGGATCGATTGTCTACGAATCCACTCGCAGGCGCCTCACGGGCAAACAGGCGGAAACTGTGGCCAGGCTTGCCGAAGCAACAGTGAAAGTTCTACGCAAACAAGAGTTTTCCGGACTGACTGTCCGTTCGGTTGCGGCCGAAGCGGGCGTAGGAACTGCGACCGCCTACACGTATTTCGCGTCCAAGGAGCATCTCGTCGCAGAGGTTTTCTGGCGAAGACTTCAGAACTCGTCGGCGCCTGATGGCTCAGGGTTGGATCGCACCGCGCACGTGCTGTCTGTACTTCGAAATATCGCGCTGCTTCTCGCGGACGAACCGGAGGTATCGGCCGCCGTGACCAATGCACTGCTCGGATCCGACCCTGAAGTGGAACATCTTCGCGGCCGGATCGGGCTCGAGATCCATCAACGACTCGCCTCGGCGTTGGATCCGAATGGCGAACCCGAAGTGTTGGAAGCGCTCGAAATGCTTTATGCCGGGGCGCTTCTGCGGGCAGGGATCGGCTACGGAACCTACGCGCAAATCGCTGGACGCCTCGAGGCCTCAGCTCTACTGATCCTGGAGAAATCATGACAGAAGCTTTGATCGATCCGGTGGTCTTCAATCCGTACGACTACCACTTTCACGACGATCCGTATCCGACGTACAAGCGTCTGCGCGAAGAATCACCCCTGTATCACAATCCGGACGTGGGCTTTTGGGCATTGTCGCGATATGCGGACGTGGTCGACGGATTCAAGGACAACAAGCGTCTGTCGAGCGCAAACGGAGTATCACTCGACCCCGCTGCATACGGTCCACACGCGCATTATGTGATGTCGTTTCTCGCTATGGATGATCCCCGCCATATGCGGTTGCGCCAGTTGGTTTCTCGCGGATTCACACCGCGGCGTGTTGCGGAGCTCGACGGCCGGATACTCGAACTGACGAAGCAACATCTGATACCCGCGCTGGGCGCGGGGGAGTTCGACTGGATTACGGAGGTGGCGGGAAAGCTGCCGATGGACGTCATCTCCGAACTCATGGGTGTCCCCGAACCCGACCGAGCCGAACTGCGGCGCAAGGCGGATCTGGTGGTGCATCGAGAGGCGGGTGTTCTCGACGTGCCGCAACCTGCGGTGGAGGCTTCGATCAGTTTGATGGGCTACTACAAGGAGATGATCGCGCAGCGTCGCCGATCGCGGACGGACGATCTGACCTCGGCCTTGCTCGACGCCGAGATCGACGGAGACAAGCTTTCGGACCAGGAGATCCTCGGATTCATGTTTCTGATGGTCGTGGCCGGAAACGAGACCACGACCAAGCTTCTCGGAAACGCTCTGTACTGGGGTTCGCACCACCGGGAGCAGATCGCACCGGTCCTCGACGATCCCGAACGAGCCTCGGAATGGGTGGAAGAGACTCTTCGCTACGACACGTCGAGTCAGATCGTGGCTCGGACTTCGGTTGTCGACCTCGAATACCACGGGCGCACCATTCCAGCGGGGGAGAAGGTCCTGCTCCTGATCGGATCGGCCAACCGAGACGCCGACGTCTTCGACGATGCCGACAGCTTCCAGATCGGCCGGAGTTCGTCGGGAAAACTCGCGAGTTTCGGTGGTGGCGTGCACTTCTGCCTCGGTGCCCACCTTGCCAAGCTCGAAGCCAAGATCGCCCTGGCGGAGTTCGGGCGTCGGGTCAGCGACTACGAAGTCGTCGAGTCCGGAATCGAGCGTGTTCATTCGACAAATGTCCGGGGCTTTGCGGCCCTGCCGGTGAAAGTGCAGGTGCGCTGATGCCTCGTTTCGAACCCAATCCTGTTCGCCGGCCGGCACTGATCAGTGGTGCGTCGTCGGGAATCGGCACAGCCACCGCGTATGCCCTGGCCGAACTCGGGCATCCGGTTGCACTCGGTGCGCGTCGAGTCGCCGAATGCGAAGCCATCGCCGAGAAGATCCGCAGCAACGGTGGTGAAGCGTTCGCCCACTTCCTCGACGTCACGGACGGTGATTCGGTCGACGGGTTCGTCTCGGCCGCAGAGGCAGTCCACGGCCCCGCGGAAATCGTCGTCTCCGGTGCCGGAGACCTCGAATTCGGGGCTGCGGACGAGATGAATCCTGAGGCGTTTCTACGGCAGATCCAAGTTCACCTCGTCGGTGCGCAGCGATTGGCGCATCGCGTACTCCCCGGCATGAGGCAACGACAGCGCGGTGACTTCGTACTGATCGGCTCGGATTGTGCCGAGCGCCAGCGTCCACTCATGGGTGCGTACGACGCGGCGAAGGCCGGGCTCGAGGCAATGGGGCGTCAGATGCGAATGGAGCTCGAGGGAACAGGCATTCGCGCGTCGATCGTGCGACCCGGGCCGACACTGACCGGCATGGGGATGGACACGACGCCGGAGATCATCGGACCGGTCGGGGAATCGTGGAGCAAGTGGGGGTTCGCCCGCCATGGTTACTTTCTGCGCGCCTCGGACATCGCCAATGCCATCGTCGCCGTTGTGTCGGCGCCGCGAGGAGCACACATCGTGCTCGTCGAAGTTCAGCCCGAGGCGCCACTGGACAAACTTCCCACTGCGAACTCACAGGAGACGACATGACGCACGGAGTGCAAGAGACGTCGCGAACACTGCCAGAGCCGCCGCGGGTGTCCGGCGGGGATCTCCCGCACGGGCATCTCGAGGAACTGCGAACCGACCCGATAGCGCTCATGCGCCGGGTGCGTGAGGAATGTGGTGACGTCGGCGCCTTTCAACTTGCCGACCGCACAGTGATCCTGCTGTCCGGAGCCGAGGCAAACG
Organism: Rhodococcus sp. SB1D; assembly: GCF_048573875.1. Taxonomy (NCBI): domain Bacteria; kingdom Bacillati; phylum Actinomycetota; class Actinomycetes; order Mycobacteriales; family Nocardiaceae; genus Rhodococcus; species Rhodococcus sp. SB1D. The sequence continues at coordinate 103,255 of NZ_JBMAIQ010000010.1, read as the reverse complement.
AGTTCTTCTTCCGCTCCACCGACGAGGATCTCGACCAACAAGCGGCTTACCCCTTCATGAAGCCGATATTCGGTGAAGGCGTCGTCTTCGACGCCAGCCCGGAGCGGCGTAAAGAGATGCTGCACAACTCGGCTCTGCGCGGCGAACAGATGCGCGGGCACGCCGCCACGATCGGCCGGGAAGTCGAGGCGATGGTCGCGCAGTGGGGAGACGAAGGCGAGATCGATCTGCTCGACTTCTTCGCCGAGCTGACCATCTACACCTCGTCGGCGTGCCTGATCGGCAAGAAGTTCCGCGACGAACTGGATGATAGCTTCGCCAAGCTGTATCACGAGCTCGAACAGGGAACGGATGCATTGGCTTTCGTGGATCCGTACGCGCCGATCGAGAGTTTCCGCCGCCGCGACGAGGCCCGGTTGGCGTTGGTCGCTCTGGTACAGGACATCATGAACGGGCGCATCGCGAATCCTCCGCAGGGCAAGGATGACCGCGACATGTTGGACGTGTTGGTCTCGGTCAAGGACGAGAACGGCGACCTCCGGTTCAGTGCCGACGAGATCACCGGAATCTTCATCTCGATGATGTTCGCCGGCCACCACACGACTTCCGGCACGGCAGCGTGGTCGCTGATCGAGATGTTGCGGCATCCCGACACCATGACGGACGTCGTCGACGAACTCGACAATCTGTACTCCGACGGCGCCGACATCAGTTTTCATGCCCTGCGCCAGATTCCGGTTCTGGAGGCTGTGGTCAAGGAAACCCTTCGACTGCATCCGCCGTTGATCATCCTGTTGCGGGTGGCACGTGGAGATTTCGAAGTGGGCGGCTTCGAGATCCGAGAGGGCCATCTTGTCGCCGCGACACCCGCGATCTCCAATCGAATCGCCGAGGACTTTCCCCGGCCGGACACCTTCGATCCCGGGAGGTACATCGACCCGAATCAAGAGGACATCGTCAACCGCTGGACGTGGATTCCGTTCGGAGCCGGCCGGCATCGCTGCGTCGGCGCTGCGTTCGCCCAGATGCAGCTCAAAGCGATCTTCTCGATCCTGCTGCGGGACTTCGAGTTCGAGATGGCGCAGCCGTCGGAATCCTACCGAAACGACCACAGCAAGATGGTCGTCCAGTTGCAGCAGCCGTGCGCGGTGAGGTACCGGCGCAGAACACGTCCCGGGCGTGAGGGGTGATCATGCACGTCGAAGTCGACCTCGACCTGTGCCAAGGCCATGCGGCATGCGAGCTGGAGGCACCGGAGATCTTTGTCGTCCCGAAGCGGGGGAAGGTCAGTCTTCTGGACTCCGACCCACCCGAGTCGCTCCGCGGTGAAGCCGAGATGGCGGTCAGGTACTGCCCGACCGGCGCCCTGAGAATTGTCGATTGATTGCAGCGAATTCATGTGCTCGAGGGAGGAAGTTCAGATGACGGGTTTCGACCGCGCAGAGCTCGACGAGATGGTCCAACGCTGGATCGAGGCGAACAAAAAGGCCGAAGCCGCCGGCGATTGGAAACCGTTGGCGGACATGTATACCGAGGACGCCACGTACGGGTGGAACTACGGCCCCAAGCAGGATTTCATGGCGGTGGGGCGCGGGGAGATTCGTGAAGTCGCGCTCGGTCTCGAGATGAAGGGCCTCGAAGGCTGGGAGTATCCGTATCAAGACTTTGTGATCGACGACCGTAGCGGAAACGTGATCGGCTTGTGGAAGCAGATTTCCGATGCCAAGCGTGAGGACGGTAGCAACTACTCCGTCTACGGTATCGGTGGTAGTTGGTTCCGCTACGGCGGGGATTTCCAATGGTCCTGGCAGCGTGACTTCTTCGATTTCGGGAACGTGTCGGCACTGTTCATGGAGATGATCGGCAACAATGCTCTCTCGAAGGGGATGCAGGGGCGGATCCAGCGATCGATCTCGGGCGACCCGCTACCGGGCTGGTATCCGGTGGGCACCGCGCCGGTCCCGCTGTGGTGAGTCCGATGACGGTGCGCGATTCCTTCGAGACACTCTCGCAGCGCGACCTTGCCGTGTTGGTGCCCGAGTTGCTCCTGTGCGGGCAGCTGATCGATCGCTCGGGCATGGCGCATCTGATCGTCGAATTCGGACGCGAGGGTATGGCGCAGGTGGCCGTCGAGGAGTGGGAATCGGCCAGCCCCTGGTACACCCGCCGCATGCAGAAGGCTCTCGGATACGAGGGCGACGACGTCGTGACGATCTTCAAAGGGTTACAACTCGACATCGGCGCTCCGCCACAGTTCATGGACTTTCGATACCGGGTCGACGATCCGCTGCACGGTGAGTTCTGGCTCGATCATTGCGGAGCACTCATGGACGTCGAGCCGTTGGGTGATGAGTTCGTGACCTCGATGTGTCACGACATCGAGGATCCGACTTTCGATGCGACAGCCATCGCGACCAACCCGCACACCCAGATCCGGCCGATTCACCGACCACCGCGCAGGCCCGCGGACCGACATCCGCACTGCGCCTGGACCGTTTCCATCGACCCGTCGCACACGCCTCCCGTGATGACCGCGCACACCGAGCAGATCGGACGCACCGCCGCGGTGACGGTCGAGCTGAGCCCGATCGATCACGGTGGGGACGGTAGGGCGGACTACTCGGGTCCGTTGTTGTCCGACCTGAGGTTTTCCGACTTCTCGCGATCAGCCTTGGTTCGCATCGCAGAGGAGATCTGCGTGCAGCATCATCTATTGGCGTTGGGCTTTCTGGCAGCGGTTCGCCGCCGTGCCGACGAAGGCAAGGCTCGCGAGATCACGCGAAAGCAATTGACCGGAATCGCGGGAGTTGCGGCACAGCGTATTCGAGATGCGCTCGGGCTTCCTTCGACGCTGGAATCGTTGGCATTGGTCCTGTCCGTGCATCCCTTGCTGAATCCGAAGCAGTATGTGGAGAGCGAGGTCCGACAGGACGGCGGTGCTCTGGAGCTGCGGATCTCGCGAGAAGCTCTTGTCGACCGCGACGGCGGTTGGCCGACCTTGCTCGGCAGCGAGCACCTCGATCCCCTCCAGGCTTTGGTCCGCGGCGTGAATCCGCACTTCACCGTGAGAGTGGTGGCCGAAGATGCCGCGGGGCTCCTTCTGGCCGTCGACATCACCGAAGCTCCCGCTCCGGAATGCGTCGAAGTCGCCATCACGAAGGTCAGTACCGGCGCGGCATTCGTATTCGAAGATCGCGGAATCCCTTTGCCTCTCTTCGTCGTCTGACCGGCCGAACCCGAAGGACTCAACCTATGGCGTACACGTTTGCAGACCTGTTCGAGCATTCCGTCGATGCGATGCCCGATCGCCTCGCGCTGATCGTTTCCGGCGAGGAGGTGACATACCGTGAGCTCGACGAGCGGGCCAACCGATTGGCGCATTACTTCCAGTCCGTCGGGTTAGGTGTCGGTTCGCACATCGGTATTCAACTGCACAACTCGATCGAGGCGATGGTTGCTGTCCTCGCGGCCTTCAAGATCCGCGGGGTTCCCATCACGGTGAACTACCGCTACACGAGCGACGAATTGGTTTACCTGTACGAGAACGCGGATCTCACGGCGTTGGTTTTCCATCGTGGTTTCGCTGAGCGGGTCGCCGAGGCGTTGGTGGCCACGCCGCGGGTCAAGTACGTGATCGAGGCGGCGGACGAACTCGCTCTCGGGAACGAACCGTCGATTCCGGGGGCAGTGGCGTACGAGGATGCGCTCGGCAACCAATCCCCGCTGCGCACAGGTGAACATGCATTTCCCGAGCGTTCCGGCGACGACGTCTACGTTCTCTACACCGGCGGAACAACCGGACGACCGAAAGGCGTCGTCTGGCGGCAGGAAGACATCTGGCGCGTATTGGCCGGCGGTTACGACTTCTATTCGGGTGAGCCGATCGCCGACGAGTACCAGCAGTCGCGCGGTGGCGCCGCGGCAGCCGAACCGATGCGGTGGTGCATGCTTCCACCGCTGATCCACACCTCGGCACTGATGCCGACGTTCAACGCTCTGTTCTCTGGTAACACCGTCATCTTCGAACCTAAATTCGATGCGGCACAGGTCTGGAAGGTCGTCGCCGAATATCGCCCGCAGGTCATGGTCATCACCGGCGACGCCATGGGCCGTCCACTGGTCGAAGCCCATCACGAATTGCAGCCGGACGCGTCGAGCCTGGCTGTGCTCGCCTCCGGCGCTGCGCTCTTCTCCGGATCGGTCAAAGATGCGTTCTTCGACGTCTTTCCGAATCTGATGATCTCCGATTCGGTTGGATCGTCCGAAACAGGCTTCGGCGGAATCGGATTCGCAACCAAAGGGTTGGAGCAGCGTGGCGGACCCAAAGTGGGTGCCAACAGATTCACGGTCGTCGTCGACGATGACAACCGAGTGTTGGAGCCGGGCTCGGGCGCCGAAGGATGGCTGGCGAAACTCGGAAACGTTCCACTCGGCTACTACAAGGACCCGGTGAAGTCGGCCGAGATATTCCGAGAGGTGAACGGCGCACGGGCAGTGGTGACCGGAGACCGGGCGCGGATCGAGGACGACGGCTCGGTCACCCTCCTCGGACGGGGAAACATGGTGGTCAACACCGGCGGCGAGAAGGTCTTCGTGGAAGAAGTCGAAGCCGTGGTGAAGGCCCATCCCGACATCTACGACGCGACAGTGATCGGTGTTCCGGACGAGCGGTGGGGCAATCGGGTGGCGGCGGTGCTTCGCATCCGCGACGGTGTGGAACCGGATTTCGAATCCATCGAGAAGCACGCCCGCAGTCACCTCGCCGGCTACAAGATTCCGCGTTCCTTCTGGATCGCCGACGAGGTCGTTCGAGCGCCGAGCGGCAAGCCGGACTACCGCTGGGCCAAGGAGTTCTCACAGAACAGCGACCCGGTCCACCGGATCGACTAGCGCTCACACGCAACACCCGGCACCCGGCACCCGGCACCCATCCGTAAAGGAGCATCTGCAATGCCTGAGATCGACCTTCCCGACGGGTTCGACGTGACCGACCCGCATCTGTACGGCGAGCGCGTCCCGCTTGCCGAGTTCGCCGAACTACGACGATGCGCTCCGGTCTGGTGGAACGCCCAGGAACCGGGTACCGGCGGATTTCACGACGGTGGTTGCTGGGTTGTCTCCCGCCACGCAGACGTCCGCGACGTCTCGTTGCGCAGCGAGGAGTTCTCGAGCAACGTCAACGGCTGCATTCCGCGGCATGAAGACAACATCTCGGCGGAGGAGTTGGAGGCGACAAAACACGTCCTCATCAACAAGGACGCCCCTGAGCACACACAGCTGCGCAAGTTGGTGGCACGCTTGTTCACTCCGCGGTCGGTGGAAGCGATGCGGGCCGGGTTGGAAGCGCGGGCAGAAGACATAGCGTCGGCTGCCGTGGCGGAAGGTAGCGGTGATTTTGTCAGCCAGGTCGCCAGCGAGTTACCCATGCAGGCGATCTCGGAGCTGATCGGTGTACCGCAGGACGGGCGCCGTCAGCTGTACGAATGGTCGAATCAGATGACGGGATACGACGACGAGTCACTCGCCGGCGAGTCTCGGATGGCGTCGGCGCAGATATTGGGCTACGCCTATCAACTGGCTGAGGTGAGACGGGAGGAACCGCTCGACGACATCATCTCGCGCTTGGTGCATGCCGACATCGACGGGCAGAAACTCACCCCGGAACAGTTCGGTTTCTTCGTCATCATGTTGGCTGTCGCAGGCAACGAAACGACGCGAAACGCAACGACACTCGGCATGATGGCATTCCTCGAGCATCCGGATCAGTGGGAACTGTACAAGCGCGAGCGTCCGCGCACCGCCGCGGACGAGATCATCCGCTGGGCTTCGCCACTGACGTCGATGCAACGAACAGCAGTGGTGGACACACAGATTGCCGGCACTGCGATTGCGAAGGGGCAGCGCGTCGTACTGCTCTACGGCTCGGCGAACTTCGACGAAACCGTCTTCGGGAACCCCGACGTCTTCGACATCACCCGAGACCCGAACCCGCACCTCGCGTTCGGAGGAACCGGGCCGCACTACTGCGTCGGCGCCAACCTGGCCAGAATGGAGGTCGATCTGATCTTCGGCAAGATCGCCGATCACATGCCCGACATCAGCAAGCTCGGCGATCCGAGCAGGCTCTCGTCCGGTTGGCTCAACGGGATCAAGGAATTCAAGGTCGACTACGGCAACTCCACGTCATGCCCTTCGGGGCATTGACGTGTACAGCGGAAGAGTTGCACTTGCGGGCCCGATGCGCGAACTCGGCCAGTTCTACCGGATGGGCGCCGATGTCGCAGTGGGCTTGTTCCGCACCCGCTTTCAGGTGCAAGAGTTTCTCGAGCAGAGTTGGATGATCGCCCGGGTGTCGATCGTGCCGACAGTGTTGGTAGCCGTGCCGTTCACGGTCCTGGTGAGTTTCACCCTCAACATCCTTCTCCGCGAGATCGGTGCCGCCGACCTCAGCGGCGCCGGGGCCGCGCTCGGCGCCGTGACTCAGGTCGGTCCGGTGGTGACGGTGCTGATCGTGGCAGGTGCGGGCGCGACAGCCATCGCCGCCGATCTGGGATCGAGAACGATTCGTGAAGAGATCGACGCCATGGAGGTGCTCGGGATCGATCCGATCACTCGGCTGGTGATTCCTCGGGTGGTCGCGTCGACCGTGGTGGCTTTGCTGCTCAACGGACTCGTCTGCGTCATCGGCATCGCCGGCGGTTACGCCTTCTCGGTGTTTCTCCAGGGCGTGAACCCTGGCGCCTTCGTCGAGGGAATCACGTTGCTGACCGGCCTGCCCGAGGTGGCGTTGTCGATGGTCAAAGCTGCACTGTTCGGGATGCTGGCGGGATTGGTGGCCTGCTATCGCGGACTGTCGGTACGGGGTGGGCCGAAAGGCGTGGGGGAGGCCGTCAACGAAACGGTGGTGTACGCATTCATGGCGTTGTTCGTCGTCAACACCATCGTCACCGCGGTCGGCATCCGATTGACGGCGGGGTGATCGAGGTGACGCTGTCGGATTCGCTGGCACAAATCGGCAAGTTCGGACGCACGCGGGCGCGGGTGGCTCGAACGTCACGCTCGATCGACGACGTCGGGCGACAAGCTGTCTTCTTCGCGCGCGCCATCGCTCACATCCCGTGGGCAATTCGCAAACACCCTAAGGAAGTGTTGAGACTGGTAGCCGAGATCAGCATGGGCACCGGAGCTTTGGCAGTGATCGGCGGCACGGTTGCGGTCGTAGGATTTTTGACTCTCGCCTCGGGCGGCACCATTGCGATCCAAGGTTTCAGCTCACTGGGAAATATCGGAGTCGAAGCGCTCACCGGATTCTTCTCCGCCTTCATCAACGTTCGTATCGCTGCGCCGGTCATCGCGGGAATCGGCCTGTCGGCCACGATCGGCGCAGGTTCGACCGCGCAGATCGGTGCCATGCGCATCAGTGAGGAAATCGACGCCCTCGAATCGATGGCGATCAGTTCGGTCCCGTACGTCGTCAGCACCCGCGTCACCGCAGGGATGATCGCGATCTTGCCGCTGTACTCATTGGCGCTCGTAGGATCTTTTCTGGCCGGAAGGTTCACCACGGTGGTGCTGTTCGGTCAGTCCTCCGGTCTTTACGACCACTACTTCACGACGTTCCTCGATCCGGTCGATGTCGCATGGTCCTTCGTTCAAGTGCTCGTGATGGCACTACTGGTGATGCTGATCCACACGTACTACGGATACAACGCGTCCGGGGGACCGTCGGGCGTGGGAACTGCAGTGGGCCGCGGGGTTCGGCTCTCGCTGATCTGCGTCGTGGCGGTGACCCTGCTCGTCTCACTCGCGCTCTACGGCGGTTCCGGCAACTTCAATCTGTCCGGTTAGGGGGACTGCGTGCACAGATACGGCTACAAGTTGGCTGCTCTGGGCTTGGCTGCGGCGATCGTCGGGGTCATCGCGTTGTCGGTCGCGTCTTTCAACCAGGTGTTTGTCGCTCGCGTCCCGATCACGGTGATCGCGGAGCGCGCGGGGCTCGTGATGGATCCGGGCGCGCGGGTGAAGATGGCCGGGGTGACCGTGGGCTCGGTGGAGTCCATCACGCCGACTGACGACGCCACCGCACAACTGTCGTTGTCGATCGATCCCGAAGCGCTCGAATCGATTCCGTCAAACGTGAATGTGGCGATCACGTCGAACACGGCCTTCGGCGCGAAGTTCGTCAGCCTGTCCTCGCCGGAGCAGCCGAGTAGTGCGCGACTTGCCGCCGGAGCGACGATCGACGCATCCCGGGTGACCGTCGAGCTGAACACGGTGTTCGAGAAACTCACCACCGTGCTCCGGACGGTGGACCCGGGCAAACTCGATTCGGCATTGGGTGCCCTCTCGACTGCTCTGCAAGGACGCGGCGAACGGCTCGGGGTCGCACTCGAACAAGCAGATTCCTCCTTGCTCGAATTCAACACTGCACGTGAGGCTCTCGATCATGTGTTGACGGACCTGCCAGCCGTCACGCAGACCTACCGCGACGCTGTTCTCGACTTGATGGACACCCTCGACTCGCTCACGACGACGGGATCCACTGTTCTCGACGAGCAGCAGAATCTTGATCTCCTCTTGCTCAACGTGATCGGGCTGGCCCGCACCGGCGAGGACATACTGGGAGCCAACGCCGACGGCGTCGACACCGTTCTGTCGTTACTGCGGCCGACCACCGCACTGCTCGAGGAATACTCCCCGGTGATTCCCTGCATGTTCCACGGACTGCAGGAGAGCAAGAAGATCGGCGACGGCGCCTACAACGGACAACCAGGAATCAAGATGTCGATCGGTCTGATCGCCGGAACCGAACCGTACCGATATCCCGACGACCTCCCGAAGGTCGCGGCAACAGGTGGCCCGCAGTGTATGGGCCTTCCACTGCGCGACCCGAACGTCAATGCTCCGTACCTGGTGACCGACACCGGGGTGAATCCGTTTGCGCCCGAGCGTCAGCCGAATGGTGGGCAACCGATGAACACGGTCCCGGATCTGATGAGCTACCTGTTCGGGACGGAGATCCGATGAAAGTTCGTGGGTACACCGTCAAGTTCGGAATTTTTGTTCTGGTGATGATCCTCGTCAACGCCGGGCTGATCCTCGTGTTCGGCCAGATGCGAGGTGGCGACGCGAGGTCGTACTCGGCGGAGTTCGTCAACGCCTCCGGGCTCAGAGCCGGCGACAAGGTGCGCATCGCCGGTGTGCCGGTCGGTTCTGTCGGCTCCGTCGAATTCGGTGGGAATCACCGTGCCCACGTGAGTTTCAGTGTGGATACGGGTGACACCGTGACCGTATCGACCAGAGCCGCTGTTCGATATCAGGATCTGGTGGGTAATCGATACCTCGAATTGCTCGACGATCCGGGGATCGCGGAACCGCAACCGGAGGGCGAGAGCATCCCCGTCGATCGCACCGCACCGGCACTCGACCTCGATGCGCTACTCGGTGGTTTCAAGCCGCTGTTTCAAGCCCTGGACCCGGAGCAGGTCAACGCGTTGTCGATGTCCTTGCTCGAGGTGTTTCAAGGCCAGTCCGGAACTGTGGCATCGGTGCTGGCGCACACCGGATCGATTACGAACACTCTCGCAGACCGCGACCAACTGATCGGTCGAGTGATCGGCAACCTCGACGGTGTGCTCAGCGAATTGCGCAGCCGCGGTGGTCAGTTCAGTGACACTCTCGATCACCTACAACAGCTGGTCAGCGGGCTCGCGGCGGACCGGGAGATGATCGGGACTGCCGTCGAGAGTGTGAACACCGCATCAGGCACCTTCGCCGATCTCCTCGCCGGAGTTCGCCCGGACATCGCGGGAAACCTGTCGAAGCTGGACGCAAGCCTGAATCCGCTGATCGAGCAACAGAGTGAGCTCGATCGGATTCTCGCGTCCATGCCCTCGAACTACAAGCAGCTGATCCGAGTCGGCTCGTACGGGTCGTTCTTCAACTTCTATCTGTGCGGAATCGCACTGAAGGTCGACGGTGCCGACGGTACGCCGCTCACTGTCGACCTGGTGGATCAGACGACCGGAAGGTGCGCACCACGATGAGAGAGATGGCACAGAGCCAGGCCGTACGCGTGGGGGTCGTGGGTTTGGTCGTCACGGCCGCCGTCGTATTGGCATCGCTCCAGTATCAGAATCTGCAGTTCCTGAAATCGAGTGTCGGGTACAGCGCGGTGTTCGCCGACGCCAGCGGTCTCGCGCCGGGAGACGAAGTCAACGCCGCCGGAGTGAAGATCGGAACGGTGGATCGGATCGAGGTCGAGCACGGACTCGCGCGCGTGGATTTCACACTGGAAGGCTCGATCGGTTTGGGAGAAAGCACATCGGCGGCCGTCACCACGATGTCGTTGCTCGGCAAGCGAGCGGTATCGCTCGATCTGGACGGTCCGGGAAGGATCGCGGTCGGCGGCGAGATCCCGGTCGAGCGAACAAGATCGGCGTACTCGCTGCCCGACGTGCTCGGTGACCTCACCACGACGGTCGAGGACATCGATCTCGACCAACTCTCCGAATCGCTCGACGCAGTGGGGCAGGTGATGTCCGACAGTGCGCCGAACCTGAGGCCGGCGCTGGACGGTGTCGCACGGATCTCCGACAGCGTCAATAGACGCGACGACATGTTGCGCACCTTGCTGTCCGATGCAAACGACGTCGCCGGGACGCTGGCCGAGCGTGGACCACAGGTCAACGCGCTACTCGTCGACGGCAACGCCTTGTTGGGAGAACTGGATCGGCGACAGGCGGCGCTGGGGGAAGTGATCACGAACATCTCGGCGTTGTCGACCCAGCTGAGCGGACTCGTCCACGACAACGAGGCGCAATTGCAGCCGGTCCTCGGCAAACTCGACACGGTTGTCGGAATTCTGCAGAACAACAAGGACAACCTTTCTCAGGGAATCGACGGTCTCGGTACGTACGTGGGCACGCTCGGTGACACCGTGGCCAGCGGCCCCTTCTACTACGCCTACGTCCAGAACCTGGTGCCAGCGCAATACACCCAACCGTTGATCAACGCGATGTTCGGGCTACCACCTGCGCCGCTACCGATTCCGGAGGTTCGATGATGGGTGCCTTACGAGTTCGCAAACCGGTGAACTGGCGTCGAATCGCCGTCGTTGGTGGAAGCGTCATCGGTGCGGCGATCGTCGTCGTGTCGGGATACCTTGCGGTGCAACATCTGCGCTACTACAACGTGACGGCCTACTTCACCTCGACGACCGGTCTGTATGTCGGTGACGACGTTCGTGTCGTGGGAGTCGACGTCGGCCGCGTCACCGCGATCGCCCCACAGGGAGATCGAATGCGCGTCGAACTGAAATTGGCGCGCGAGGTTCCCGTCGCCGAGGACGCGAAAGCGGTGATCGTTGCCCAGTCGCTGGTCTCGGCCCGCTTCGTGCAGTTGACGCCGGCGGTGACGGACGGCGCCGACGCACTGAATGACGGTGCGGAGATCCCACTCGACAGAACGGCCGTCCCGGTCGAGTGGGACCAGATCAAGGAACAGCTGGGCCGGGCTGCCGATGCTTTGGGTCCCGTCGGGGACGATCGCGGTCCCGCCGCCAACTTCCTCGACGGTGCCGGATCCGCACTGGCCGGCAACGGGGAAGCGCTGGGGCGCTCGGTGACCGAACTCTCGGAGGCTATGAGCACACTCGACGAAGGCGGAGCCGATCTGTTCGGCACCATCCGCGGCCTGCAGACCTTCACGACCGCACTCGCCGCAAGCGACGAACAGATCGTTCAGTTCCAAGGACGACTGGCAAATGTCTCGAGTGTGCTCGCCGAGAGCCGGACGCAATTGGCTCCGGCTCTCGCCGATCTGGACGCCGCCGTCGTCGACGTACAGCGGTTCGTCGAACAGAACCGAACCGGCTTGACGGAGCAGATCGCGAAGTTGGCCGACGTGTCCCACGTACTGGTCGACAAGCGCGCAGGCCTCGAGAAGGTACTGCATCTGGCTCCGACAGCGTTGTCGAACTACTACAACGTCTACCGGCCGGCCCAAGGAGCGATGGTGGGTGTGCCCGCATTCCAGAACGTCGGCAACCCGATCGACTTGATCTGCGGCGGAATCGCCGGCCTGGCCAACGACACCTCGAAGAAGGGCGCGGATTTGTGCATCGAATACCTCGGCCCGTTGCTCAACACGATCAAGGCCAACTACCCGGACCTGAGCATCAATCCGACCCGGGCGCTCGGCGCTCTTCCGGACCAACTGGTGTACAGCGAGCCTGATCTGGAACCGACTGGCGCCTTGGGCTTTCCGACGGTACCGGTGGCGTCTGATCTGACCGGCTTGCTCATGCCGTCGACAGGATCACGATGACTGGCCGCCGGTGGGGAACAGTGTGTGTGGCGGCGAGCGCCGTGCTCGTTCTGACGGGTTGTCAATGGAGCGGGCTGAATTCGGTGTCGCTGCCGGGCGCGGCCGGCCGCGGTGAGGGAAGTTTCTCGGTCGTGATCGAGATGCCGGACGTCACGTCGATCAGTCCCAACTCTCCGGTCATGGTCAACGACGTGACAGTCGGAAGTATCAGTGCGATCGAGACCGACAACTGGCACGCACGGGTGACGGTTGCGCTCGACGGCTCGGTGTCCCTGCCCGCCAATGCGACGGCCAAGATCGGCCAAACCAGCCTGCTCGGGTCCAAACACGTTGCGCTTGCGCCGCCTACCGATGTTGCGCCGGAAGGGCGGTTGTCGGAGGGATCGGTGATCCCCCTCGCGTCGGCCGGCGTCTATCCCACCACCGAGGAAGCGTTGACGGCACTGTCATTGGTCCTCAACGGCGGCGGGCTCGCTCAGATTCACAGCATCACCACGGAGCTGAACACGGCGCTCGGCGGACGGACCGACGCGGCTCGCGACCTGCTGAGTCAGATGGATACCGTGACCGAAACACTCGACCGCCAACGTGATGCGATGGTCACGACCATGGAGAATCTCGACGTCTTCGCCGGTGAAATCACGGCCCAGCGAGACGTTCTCGGTGAGGCGTTGGAGACCCTTGATCCGGCCTTGGCGGAACTCAGCGCCCAACGCGTCGACCTGACCACCGCCCTCGATGCGGTCGGCAGGTTCGGGGACGTCGGGACCGATCTGGTCGACCGGACCCGCGACGATTTGAAAGCCAATTTGAGCGCCTTGGAATCGACGCTGCAGAAGGTGGTCGAAACAGGACCGGACCTGATCAACAATTTGGGCAACCTGAGTACCTTCCCCTTCCCCCAGACGACCATCGACGACGGAATGCGCGGCGATTACACCAATCTGTGGGCGCTGATCGACCTCACGAGTAATCGCCTCCAGTCAGGTCTCGGCTTCGGTACGCCGTTCGGGGCGCCGCAAACCCCCGTGGAGAACGGAGTACTGGTCGATCCCTTGACCGCCCCACTCGGCACAGGGCAGCCCGGCCCACCTGGCACAGCGCAGCCCGCCCAGGGAGGTGGACGATGATTCTCACGAAGTTGGTGCGAAGGCAATTGACGATCTTCGCGATCCTGGCGGTGATAGGCATGAGCGCAGCGGCTATCTCGTACCTGAGAGTTCCGACCATGCTCGGAATCGGGCGCTATTCGGTGACAGTCGAACTGCCCGACGCCGGTGGCCTGTATCGGAACGCGAACGTGACCTATCGCGGCGACACCATCGGTCAGGTCAGATCGGTGCGTCTGTCTCCGGGAGTGGTACGCGCCGAATTATCTTTGGAGAGTGCGGTTCCCGTTCCCTCCAGCGGGCTCGCAGTAGCGGTGCGAAGTGTGTCGGCCATCGGCGAGCAATACGTCGACATGCAACCGAGAACCGCGGACGGACCGTTTCTGGCCGACGGAGACGTGATCGGCCCCGACGCTGTCACGATCCCGACCGAGATCGGACCGGTCCTCGATCAGGCGCAGGCGATGCTCGCATCGGTACCGCAGGACAAGTTGCGGTCGGTGATCGACGAGTCCGCGGCAGCATTCGGTGGCAGGGGAGAGGACCTGGCTCGTCTGCTGGATTCGACCACCTCGTTCGTCGATCAGATGTCTGCTGCCACAACCCCGGCCACGACGCTCGTACAGCAGTTGGATCCGCTCCTGCAGACACAGGTGGTGACGGGCGATCAGATTCGCCAGTGGGCGTCCAGTGTCGCTCAACTCAGTGGACAGTTGGAGGTCGCCGACGGGTCCGTGCGCAATATCCTCGAGACCGGACCGGGCTTCGCGACTGAAGCCGACCTGCTGTTTCAAGGCCTCAAACCCACTTTGCCTGTGCTGCTTGCCAATTTCACCAGCACCGCTCAGGTGGCTTTGACGTACAACGCCGGTTTGGAGCAGGTGCTCGTCATCTTGCCGCCACTGGTCGCGGCACAGGAAACCGTCGTACAACGCGGGCAGGTGGACGGCGCCGCGAACGTCAACTTCCACCTCCAAGCGCAGGACCCCGCGGCGTGCTCGACCGGTTACCTTCCGGCCGATCAGCGACGGGACCCGACCCAGATGAGTGTGCCGGACACCCCGGCTGATCTGTACTGCAAAGTTCCGCAGAACTCGGTCTTCGCAGTTCGTGGATCCCGGAACATTCCCTGTATGGAGGTACCGGGCAAACGAGCACCGAGCCCGGAGATCTGTCGGAGCCCCGAAGCGTACGTGCCGTCGGGGACCAATGCTCCCGGCGAGTTGTACACCGGGCCTGACGGTGTCGACTATCAACACACGGAATTAGCTCCTGCTGCTTCCGATTCGGGGGAGGGTGAGCCGTGGCAACAGTTGCTGACGCCGACGAATCGTTGAGAGGTGAGGTGCTGGATCCGGTCGGAGGGAAGCGCGGTGTACTCACTGCCCTGGTCTGGATTGCACTCGCGGCTCTGAGCGTCGTTGTCGTCTTCGGTGCTCTGGCAGTTCGATCGGACCGCGCGCGAGAGTCCCAGCGTCAAAAGTACGTCGACGGTGCGGTCGCAGGAGCCCTCGCTCTGATCGACGTTCACTCCGCCACAGTCGACGAGGACCTCGAGACACTGCAGTCGCTGAGTACGGGAACCTTTGCCGACGAACTGAAGTCCGGCGAATCTGCGTTCGTCGCGTCCATCCGTGATTTTGCCGTCGATTCCGACGGGCGTGTCGACACCGCAGCCTTGGCATCGGAATCCGGTAACTCGGGGGTGGTGCTGATCGCGGCATCTGCTCAGGTCGGCAATTCAGCGGGAGAGTCTTCGGCGCGCACCTACCGTCTGCGCGTCGGTGTCGAGGACGTCGACGGGCGGGTACTGATGTCGAGTGTGGAGTTCGTGCCGTGAAGCGCATGGTCATAGCGCTTGCAGCGTTGGTCTTGATGGGAGTCGGCGGCACTGCGATCTGGAGTCACCACCGTTCGGGGGACGCTGAAACCGCACGTGCCGAGGTGATCGGTGTGGCGCCCACGCTCGTCGAGAAGCTCTTGAGCTACAACAGCGATACCGTCGACGACGATCTCGCACGAGCGGCCGAAGGCGCCGGCGGATCGTTTCAGGACAGTTTCACCGAATTCGGATCGAAAACAGTTGCCCCACAGTCGAAGGAGCAGGGAATCAGCACGAAAGCCCGAGTCGTCGATGTCGGTGTGCTCTCCGTTGCCGCGGACCGCGCGGAAGTGCTCGTGTTCGTCGATCAGATCACGACGAGTACCGCGCGGCCGGCACCAGCGTCGACGTCGAGCCGAGTCGAGGTGACACTCGATCGAGTCGACGGCACATGGCTGGTGAGTGCCATGACCCCCATCTAGTGAAGGTTGTCGCGGCCCGCCATGATCAGCCTGGCAGTGACTTCGAGCCGGTCTGCGATCTGCGAATAGGACTCGTAACCCATGCCGGCTCGAACAAGCGCTCCGGACCAGGAGATTTCGAGTGCTTCGAGTACGTCGGGATCGTATGACGGCCCCAGCGCCTCGATGAGCCGCTCGCGGATGTTCTTGCCGATACGTCCCCGAAGGTGTTCGACGTCGGGATCATTGCCCATCATCGCCGTGGTCACGGCCGCGGCCAGCTCCGGTTCGTCGGAAACGAGGAGTGCGACGCTTCGAAGGACCGAGCAGACCTGCGCTTCTCGTTCCGCCTCGGGGGAGGGCTCGTGAGGTACCGCGTCGAGTCGGCGCCAGAACAGTTCTGCCACAAGGTGACTCTTGGACGAAAAATAGGTGTACGCCGTAGCCGCGGCGACACCGGCTTCCGCTGCCACCATTCGCACAGTCAGATCGGCAAACCCTTTGTCGCGCAGGACCGTGATCGCTGCCGCGGTCAATCGATCGACGGTTTCGGCTTGCTGCTGGGTCAGTCGGCGGCGAGTGGACTCGAACTTGGTCTTACCAGACATGTGTCCAGACACTACGGGATCGGACCCGTGCGGGCAAAGTGTGCGCTATCTCCGCTCGTTCTCGCTCCCGCTCGGCGTCATGTCTCGCTCCCGCTCGGTGTCATGTCTCGCTCCCGCTCGGTGGGACAGAATTTCGAACCCCCGCGATCGCTAAGTCCATGTGTTAGAACGATTTCTAGAACATGTTCGGAAACTGTGCCCAGAATCAGAGAGGCTGACGATGACGAAGTGGGACGAGACGTGCGACGTACTCGCTGTGGGATCAGGTGGTGGACTCACCGGCGCGTACACGGCAGCCCGCGACGGCCTCGACGTCATTGCGATCGAAGCAACCGACAAGTACGGCGGAACAACGGCGTACTCGGGCGGCGGCGGAATGTGGTTCCCGTGCAACGCCGTTCTTCGTCGGGGCGGGGACGTCGACACCATCGAGGATGCGCTGGAGTACTACCGATCAGTGGTGGGTGATCGTACGCCCGCCGACGTTCAGGAAGCCTACGTTCGAGGTGGCGCCGGGTTGATCGACTACCTCGAAGAGGACTCGAACTTCGAGTTCCAGATACTGCCGTGGCCCGACTACTTCGGTGAGGAGCCCAAGGCTCGAGCGAGCGGACGGCACATTGTTCCCAAGCCGATGAACGCGAACAAGCTGGGTGCGCTTCGTGATTCGCTTCGTCCGCCGCTGGCGACGGAACGGCTGGGGGAGGAGTTGCCGAAGTACCTCGTCGGCGGCCAGTCGTTGATCGGTCGATTCCTGTTGGCTCTTGCGGAACTCCCGAACGCCACCATGCACCTGAAGACCACTCTCGAGGAACTGGTTGTCGAGGACGGAGTGGTGGTCGGAGCCGTCGTCGACCGAGATGGTCGGCGTCGAACCATTCAGGCGCGCAGAGGAGTGATCCTCGCCGCCGGTGGATTCGAGCAGAACGAGACCATGCGTGCCGAATTCGGTGTCCCCGGATCCGCTCTCGACACGATGGGCTGCCCCGGCAACCTCGGGAAGGCGCACCAGGCGGCGGTCGCCGCGGGTGTCGACACCGACCTGATGGGCGAGGCCTGGTGGTCGCCGGGACTCACCCATCCAGATGGGCGCTCCGCGTTTGCGCTGTGGTTCACCGGCGGAATCTTCGTGGACGACGACGGTCGTCGATTCGTCAACGAATCAGCGCCGTACGACCGCTTGGGTCGCGCCGTCATCGAACACATGCGGGCAGGGAAAGTAACCACGCCGTACTGGATGATCTACGACAACAGAGAAGGCGCAGTGCCGCCGGTGAAGGCACCCAACGTACCCATGGCCCAGACGGAGCAGTATGTGGCTGCGGGGTTGTGGAAGAGTGCACAGACGCTCGAAGACCTCGCTGCCCAGATCGATGTTCCCGCAGCGGAACTGGTGGAGACCGTGAAGCGATTCAACGCGTTTGCGGCGACTGGCGTCGACACAGACTTCGGTCGAGGAGACACTGCGTACGACCGCGCCTTCTCCGAGGGGGCTTCGCCGCTCGTACCGATCGATCAAGGGCCGTTTCACGCTGCCGCTTTCGGCATCTCCGACCTCGGGACCAAAGGTGGTCTACGGACCGACGCGACCGGGAGGGTGCTCAAAGCCGACGGTACGGCGATTGCCGGGTTGTACGCGGCGGGGAACACGATGGCAGCGGCCAGCGGGACTACGTACCCCGGCGGTGGAAACCCGATCGGAGCGAGCATGCTGTTCAGTCACTTGGCTGCACTCGACCTCGCGAAGCTGCCGTCTTGATCATCAGTCGCTCGTCTCGGGGATGTGGTCAGGCCTTGCCGAGTCCGGCGGCGATTCCCTTGTCCAGTTGGGTGAGCATTGCTGTACCCAACGACGAAAGCTGGGCGACCTGGCGATCGTCGAGGCCCTCGAAGAGGAGACCTTGAACTGAGGCGACGTGCGGCGGCGCGGCCGCGACCACCTTTGCCATTCCCTCGTCGGTGAGCACTGCGTTGGAGCCGCGGCTGCCACGAATGACTTCCCGTTTCACCCAGCCGGCCTTCTCCATCTTCGTGATCACGTGCGAGAGGCGGGACAGGGACGCGTTCGCGCGCTGGGCCAGTACCGACAACTGGAGCTTGTGGTCGGGGGCGTCCGAGAGTGCCGCGAGTACGAAGTATTCGAAGTGTGTGAGTGCCGAATCGCGTTGTAGTTGAGTGTCGAGTGCGGCAGGCAACCGTGTCACGAGAGCGATCAGTGTCAGCCATGCTTCTTGCTGCTCGGCTGTGAGCCACTTCGTCTGAGACTGCGCGTCGGGCTGCGCGGTCGGTTCACTCATCGGTGACTTCTCCTTCGGGTCGAGCATTCTTCGTGCACGGAGCGTGCTTGTGTACAGCGTCTCAGACGCATGTCCAGAAGAATCCTGCGGGGAATAGTTGCGGGACGCAAGTGTTGAGTTCTATATTAGGTTGAAACTTCAACTTACGACGAATGTCTATCCCGAGGAGTCCGTATGTCCACCACAACCATGCCTGCGCTGTATCTCAGCCACGGTGCTCCGCCGCTGGTGGACAGCGCGTTGTGGGTTGACCAGTTGGGGGCGTGGGCCGGCGATCTTCCGCGGCCGACGGCAATCCTCGTCGTATCGGCGCACTGGGAATCAGCACCGCTGACGATCGGATCGACGACCACGGGCACCCCGCTCATCTACGACTTCGGTGGTTTTCCCGAGAGGTTCTACCGCGCGAAGTACAACTCTCCCGGCACTCCGGAACTCGCCGCCCAGGTTGCCGCGTTGATGCCGGACAACGAACGCGTGGTTCAGCAGCCGAATCGAGGCCTGGATCACGGTGCCTACGTGCCGCTCACGGTGATGTACCCGGACGCAGACATCCCGGTACTGCAAATTTCGCTGCCCACCCTCGATCCCGAGCGTTTGCTCCATCTCGGACAGCGCCTACGGCCACTCCGTGAGCAAGGTGTACTGATCGTGGGATCCGGATTCACCACGCACGGGCTACCGTTCCTGCGCGATCCGTCACCGGAGGCGCAGGCCCCGGGATGGTCGGCGGAATTCGACGCGTGGGCAGGGGAGAGGTTCGCTGCCGGTGACGTCGATTCCTTGATCGACTTCCGCGCTCAAGCTCCCGGGATGCCGTACGCGCATCCGACCATCGAGCACTTCGCCCCGTTGTTCGTCACGCTCGGTGCGTCGTCCGATCCGGAACAGGTGCCCACCCAGGTGATCGACGGATTCTGGATGGGGCTTGCGAAGCGCTCGATTCAGGTCGCCTAGAGATTTCAAATCGCGCAGAGAAGTCAGGTTGCGCAGAGAATCAGGTCGCCCAGGTGAGTCAGCTTCGATTGCGAAGGAACTCGAGCGCCTGGTCGCCGTGGGTGTTGGCGCGTAGTTCACTCGAGATGACTTTGAGGACGGTGCGGTCGGTGTCGATCACGAAGGTCGAGCGTTTGACCGGAGCCAACTTGCCCAGGAGTCCGCGCTTGACGCCGAACTGTTCGGCTACCTTGCCGTCGGTGTCGGCGAGTAGGGGGTAGTCGAAGGATTGTGCGGTGGCAAAGGTGGACTGAGCTTCGACCGTATCGGTGCTGATGCCCGCTCGCGAAGCGCCCACCGCGGCGAATTCGCTGCCGAGGTCACGGAAGTGGCACGCCTCGGCGGTGCACACCGGCGTCGAGGCTGCCGGGTAGAAGAAGAGGACCAAGGGTCCGTTCTCGAGCAGGCTCGTCAGCGAGCGCGGAGTCCCGTCCTGGTCGGGCAGTGAGAAATCGGGAGCGAGTTGGCCTGGTTTCATTCGGCCGAGGTTACCCGCGCACGACGGCCACATGGGGGAGCCTGGGATGATGGAGCCATGCACGGCGAGCCCACCTCCATGTCCGCACGGTCATCCGACACCGCGATCGTCGGTGACGCGTCCGATTCCACCACGACCCGGGAGCAGTTCCGAGCTCTCGCAGCTGAGCACCGGGTCGTTCCGGTCACTCGGAAAGTGTTGGCGGACTCCGAAACTCCGCTCTCGGCGTACGAGAAGTTGGCCGGCAATCGTCCCGGCACCTTCTTGCTCGAGTCGGCCGAGAACGGTCGTTCGTGGTCGCGGTGGTCGTTCATCGGCGTCGGGAGTCCGGCTGCACTGACCGTCGTGGACGGAGAGGCGGCCTGGTACGGCAACGTTCCGGCCGGCGCTCCGGCCGGCGGCGACCCGATCGACGCGCTCGGTGCCACCCTCGAGCTGCTTCGTTCGGAGCGGCTGCCCGACCTGCCCCCGCTGACCGGCGGAATGGTCGGATTCCTCGGCTACGACGCGGTGCGGCGCCTCGAGAGATTGGGTGACTCCGCGGTCGACGACCTGCAGATCCCCGAAATGGTCATGCTGCTTGCCGCCGACATCGCCGCAGTCGATCACCACGAAGGGGCGATCACCCTCATCGCCAATGCCGTCAACTGGGACGGCACGGACGAGCGCGTCGACACGGCGTACGACGACGCAGTCGCAAGGTTGGACGCGATGACTCGTGCTCTCGCGGCGCCGGCGAAATCGACGGTGTCGACATTTTCGAAAGCGACTCCGAACTACCGTCGTCAGCGCACCACCGAGAGCTTCGGTGTCGATGTCGAAAAGTTGATCGGCGACATCGAAGCGGGCGAGGCATTCCAGGTAGTTCTCTCGCAGCGATTCGAGATCGATTGCACTGCAGCACCGATCGACGTGTACCGGATGCTGCGAGCGTCGAACCCCAGCCCGTACATGTATCTGCTCAACGTGCCGAACGGTGATGGAGAGACGGCGTTTTCGATCGTCGGTTCGAGCCCTGAGGCACTGGTAACCGTCGCCGAGGGCGTCGCGACAACACACCCGATCGCTGGAACCAGATGGCGCGGTGCCACAGAGGAGGACGACATCCTGCTCGAGAAGGACCTCCTCGCCGACGAGAAGGAAAACTCCGAGCACCTCATGCTCGTCGATCTGGGGCGAAACGATCTGGGTCGTGTCTGTCGCCCGGGCACGGTGAAGGTGCACGACTACCGGCACATCGAGCGGTACAGCCACGTGATGCATCTCGTATCGACGGTCACCGGACATCTGGCCGAGGGAAAGCACGCTCTCGACGCCGTCACCGCATGCTTCCCCGCTGGAACCCTCTCGGGGGCGCCCAAGGTCCGTGCGATGCAGCTGATCGAAGAACTGGAACCGACCAGGCGCGGTATCTACGGCGGCATCGTCGGCTACCTCGACTTCGCCGGCGACGCCGACACCGCGATCGCGATCCGAACGGCATTGATCAAGGACGGGATTGGATACGTCCAGGCTGGCGCCGGTGTCGTCGCCGACTCGGATCCGGTCTACGAGGACACCGAGGCCCGCAACAAGGCGATGGCAGTGCTGAGCGCGATTGCGTCGGCGCACACCCTGCGCACCATCGGAGGTGACGATCAGTGAGTGAGAACGAGTCGAGTGCAGCGGAGCCTACAAGCGTTTCTCGTGGCACCGCCGTGCCGAGAACGCTTCTGCTGGCGTTGTCGGCAGCAGCTCTGTGGGGCAGCTCACGAATGACGTGGGTTCATCTGACCTCGAGCGACGGCAAGACGCTGGAGAGGACGACGGATCTCGACGGCAGCACCTGGGCGGCGGCGATGACTCCGCTCGCGCTCGCGCTTCTGGCGGCGATCGCGGCGTCGTTTGCGGTGCGAGGTTGGGCACTTCGGGTAGTCGGACTGTTGGTTGCCCTCGTCGCCGTCGCGGTAGCGGTTCCGGCAGTGCAGTTGTTGGTGTCCGGAGCCTCTGCGGACCGAGCGGTGGAGTTGGCCGAGTTGTCCGGTCACCCGGAAGATCTCTCGACGACTGTTTCGGTACTGCCTGCCTTGCTTGCGTTGGTCGGAGCGGTGGCGGCGCTCGGCGCGGCAGTACTTCTGATGCGCAAACCTCCAGTGCGAGGCGGGTTGTCGTCGAAATACGACAACCCTGCCGCGCGCCGCGAGGCCGCGGCCAAGCTTGGTCAGGGAGACAAACCTGCATCGGACGAGCCTGTGACACAACGGATGTTGTGGGATGCGCTCGACGCCGGAGAGGACCCGACAGCGACTGACGGGGACGACGGAGTTGGGGGAGACAACGGCGCGAAACCGGGGTCGTCCCACTGAGTAAGACTGAACCCTCACCTGCGTGGGTACCCCGACGGAGTAGCAAAATTTCGTCCCACTAGGCTGAGACCACCCTGATGACGTATCTCACATCGGGCTCTTGCCCAGAAAGGATTCGGGCCACGATGACCGTACTCGACTCGATTCTCGACGGGGTGCGCGCTGACGTCGCCGCCCGCGAAGCCGTACTCGACTTCGCTGCAGTCAAGGCTGCTGCGGCCGCTGCACCGCCTGCACTCGATGCTGCAGCAGCACTTCTGGAATCGAGCATCGGCGTCATCGCCGAGGTCAAGCGAGCGAGCCCGTCAAAGGGTGCGTTGGCCGACATTGCCGATCCCGCTGAGCTTGCCGCGGCGTACCAAGCCGGTGGCGCACGCATCATCAGTGTTCTCACCGAAGAGCGCCGTTTTCACGGCTCGTTGGCCGACCTGGACGCAGTCCGTAAAGCGGTCACCATTCCGGTGCTCCGCAAGGACTTCATCGTGGGGCCGTACCAGATTCACGAGGCTCGCGCTCACGGCGCCGACGTCATCTTGCTGATCGTCGCGGCACTCGAGCAGCAGGCGCTCGCCTCGTTGATCGATCGCACCGAATCTCTGGGAATGACTGCCCTCGTCGAGGTGCACACGGAGGAAGAAGCCAACCGCGCGCTCGAAGCCGGCGCCAAGGTGATCGGTGTGAACGCCCGCAATCTCAAGACTCTCGAGGTGGACAAGAACACCTTCGGTCGCATCGCTCCCGGTCTTCCGACCGAGACGATCAAGATTGCCGAGTCCGGTGTTCGCGGAACTGCCGATCTGTTGGCGTACGCCGGGGCGGGCGCCGACGCAGTGCTCGTCGGTGAAGGCCTCGTGACCAGCGGCGACCCGCGCAAGGCCGTCGCAGATCTGGTCAATGCAGGTGCGCACCCGTCCTGCCCCAAACCGTCTCGATAAATCGCTTCACCCGCCCGGCGTGCTTTGATGCACCCGGGCGGTGACCAGCGACACCGTTGGGGCAGACTGGTGGGGTGACTTCACGTACTCAGGAACCAGGCTCCGGTGCAATATTCAAGGGCGGCAATCTGCCGCCGGCCAGCGCGGGACTCACCGAGCGCTCCCACGATCCCGACGCCGGAGGCCATTTCGGCGTCTACGGCGGACGGCATGTGCCGGAAGCCCTCATGGCGGTTATCGAGGAAGTCACTGCGGAGTACGAAAAGGCTCGAGCGGACGACACGTTCTTGAACGAACTCGATCGCTTGCAGCGCGATTACACCGGGCGCCCGTCGCCGATTTTCGAGGCAACGCGAATGAGCGAGTTCGCCGGCGGTGCGCGCATCCTTCTCAAGCGTGAAGATCTGAACCACACCGGTTCTCACAAGATCAACAACGTTCTCGGTCAGGTTCTGCTGGCAAAGCGTATGGGCAAGACCCGCATCATCGCCGAGACCGGAGCGGGCCAGCACGGTGTGGCATCGGCCACCGCCTGTGCACTGCTCGGTCTCGAGTGCGTCATCTACATGGGTGCTGTCGACACCGAACGTCAAGCACTGAACGTCGCACGCATGCGCCTGCTCGGCGCGGAGGTCGTTTCGGTCGAGACCGGTTCGCGCACGCTCAAGGACGCGATCAACGAAGCCTTGCGCGACTGGGTTTCCCACGCGGACAACACCTATTACTGCTTCGGTACCGCGGCAGGCCCGCACCCGTTCCCCACCATCGTTCGGGACTTCCAGCGAGTGGTCGGCCTCGAAACACGCGTCCAGGTTCAGGCACTGACCGGCCGCCTGCCCGATGCAGTCACAGCCTGCGTCGGAGGCGGCTCCAACGCAATCGGAATCTTCCACCCGTTCATCGACGATCTGTCGGTACGGCTGGTTGGCTACGAAGCAGCCGGCGACGGTGTCGAAACCGGAAGGCATGCAGCAACGTTCGCCGGCGGTACCCCTGGCGCATTCCAGGGTGCCTACTCCTACCTCCTCCAGGACCAAGACGGTCAGACCATCGAATCGCACTCGATCTCTGCTGGTCTGGACTACCCGGGGGTCGGACCCGAGCACGCTTACCTGAGCGATATCGGGCGCGCGACCTACGAACCCGTCACCGACAGTGAAGCCATGGATGCGCTGCTGCTGCTCTCGCGCCGCGAGGGCATCATCCCGGCCATCGAATCGGCCCACGCCGTCGCCGGCGCACTCCGACTGGGCAAAGAACTCGGTGAGGGCGCGATCATCGTCGTCAATCTCTCCGGTCGCGGTGACAAGGACATGGACACCGCCGCAAGCTGGTTCGGTCTTTTCGACGGCGCCTCAGGTCAGGCAGCCGCTCCGGATGATGCAGCAGACGAGAACGACAACACGGAAGGCTCGGACAAGTGAGCGAACGACCATCACGCCTCGCACCCACCTTTGCCGCGTGCAAGGCTGACAAGCGTGCCGCCCTCGTCGGTTACCTGCCTGCCGGTTATCCGACCGTTCCCGAATCGATCGACGTGTTCAAGGCGATGGTCGACGGCGGCTGCGACATCATCGAAGTCGGTGTCGCGTATTCCGATCCGGTCATGGACGGTCCGACCATCCAGCGTGCAGCCGAAACCGCACTCACCAACGGCGTTCGCCTTCGCGACATCTTCACCGTGATCGAGCAGATCAGTTCGGTCGGCGGCAAGGCCGTCGTGATGACCTACTGGAACCCGGTACTGCAGTACGGCGTCGACAAGTTCGCACGAGACCTCGCTTCCGCCGGCGGGCTCGGACTGATCACCCCCAACCTCATTCCGGAAGAAGCCGGCGCCTGGATGGAAGCATCCGAGGAGCACCACCTCGACCGGATCTTCCTTGTCGCTCCGTCCTCGACGGAAGAACGACTCGCGATGACACTCGATGCGAGTAGTGGATTCATCTACGCGGCCTCGACGATGGGTGTCACCGGCGCTCGCGACGCCGTGTCTTCGATGGCTCCGGAACTGACCGCACGAATCCGCGCGCATTCCGACATTCCCGTCGGCGTCGGATTGGGAGTTCGCTCCGGCGCACAGGCTGCCGAAATCGCGGCATACGCCGATGCCGTCATCGTCGGCTCGGCTCTGGTCTCCGCGGTCGAGAACGGCCTGGGAGCGGTTCGCTCGCTCACCGAAGAACTCGCCGAGGGCGTCCGCTCGGCTACCGTGGCGTCGTGACCTCAACTGTGGACCTGCTGGCCTATATCCCCAGCCCGCCCCAAGGCGTCTGGTACGTCGGACCGGTGGCGCTTCGCGCCTACGCGCTCTTCATCATCCTCGGCATCATCGTCGCGATCGTGTGGGGAGATCGTCGTTGGGTCGCCCGCGGCGGCGAGAAGGGGACCGTTCTCGACATCGCGATCTGGGCCGTTCCCTTCGGTCTGATCGGTGGCAGGCTCTACCACGTTTTGACCGACTGGCCCGCCTATTTCGGCGAGAACGGTCAGCCACTCGACGCACTCAAGGTGTGGCAGGGAGGCCTCGGAATCTGGGGAGCAGTGTTCCTCGGCGGCATCGGTGCGTGGATCGGCTGCCGTCGACGCGGCATTCCGGTGTCCGCGCTCGGTGATGCGATTGCGCCCGGAATCTTGCTCGCGCAGGCCATCGGTCGTATCGGCAACTACTTCAACCAGGAGTTGTACGGTCGCGAGACCACCGTCCCGTGGGGCCTCGAGATCTTCGAGCGTGTGAACTCTTCCGGCCAGCTCGATCAACTGGCAGGTGTCTCCAACGGAGAAGTCATTCGGGTCGTTCACCCGACGTTCCTCTACGAAGCTGTGTGGAACGTCCTGATCGTGATCCTGCTGGTCCTCGTCGACCGCCGATTCAAGATCGGCCACGGACGTCTGTTTGCTCTGTACGTCGCGGGCTATTGCCTGGGCCGGTTCGTCGTCGAACTGATGCGCGACGATTTCGCCTATGAGATCGCCGGCATTCGCGTCAACACATTCACTTCGGGGATCGTGTTCTTCGCCGCACTGGCCTACTTCTTCCTGGCGAAGAAGGGTCGTGAGGATCCGGCTGATTTGAAGTCGAAGGACTACGTCGCTGCGGTAGCTGCCGGCGAAGCAGGAGTCGCGGCGCCAGTTACCGAAACTGATTCGGCGAAGGCCGATGCTGAAGATTCTGAATCCGATGCTGCTGAATCCGCTTCCAGTGAGGCAAGCGCCTCCACGGCAGCGTCGGATGAGTCGTCGGACGCGGTGAAGCTGTCGAAGAAAGACAAGCCGTGACAGGTCCCTATTCGCAGGGGGGATTCCCCGAGGATCAGGGACCGGTCTACGGCGCGCCCAATCCGTACGGATATCAGCAGCCATTGCCGCCTCCATCGATGTACGGGTTCGGAGATCCCTACGCCCCGTACGGTCGGCACCCGGTAACCGGGGAACCGTATTCCGACAAGTCGAAGGCCACCGCTGGACTGTTGCAGATCTTGCTGGGCTTCTTCGGAATCTGTGGAGTCGGGCGCCTCTATATCGGAAGTGTCGGCATCGGATTGTGCCAACTGCTCGGCATGTTCTTCGCGCTGTTCATGTCGGCGTTCCTCATCGGAATTCCATTTGCGATCGGAATCTGGATCTGGGCGTTCGTCGACGGCATCGTGATACTTTCGGGCAATGCGCGGGACGGTGCTCGCCGGCCATTGCGAGGATGAGTCGCGAGCGCGAACCGAGGAAACATGTGTGGGGGACTGGCCTCGAGAAGGTCGAACCTTCTCGAAGTCCGATAACAAAAGCTATTACGTACCGTCGTCGAATCGAAGGAAAGTACGTTGCCTAACTTGAACAAGAATCCGGAACCTTCCGAGTCGGGGGACTCGTCTGGATCACAGCCGCCGGTTCCACCGCAGTTCGGGTCGCCGTTCGACTACGACGCGACGGCGGATGCGTCGTTGACGGAAACCTCGGCACCCACCGAAAAGACGCCGTCGACGGAGACCACCGGCACCGGTCCAGGCTGGGACACGTATTCGGGAGTCGGAAACGGTCCGGGGTGGGGAAACCACCCCATCTACCCGCCGCCGACCGGAACCGAATCGACCACAGCGTTTCCCGCTGCCGATTCTGATTCCACCCCGAATCAGCCGACAGCGCCGTACACGTCGCAGGAAAGTTACGCCGCCCAGAACTATCCGGCGACCGACTATCCGGCGACCGACTATCCGGCGCCGGACTACTCGAGCCCGACCCAAACCCCGACGGACGGTCCCGTCTACGGTGCACCGGCAGATCAGACTCCGAATCCCTACGCGGCTCCGCCGCAGGGCTACCCCCAGCCGGGATACTCACAGCCGGGATACTCACAGCCGGGTTACGGTCAGCCTCAGGGGTACCCACAAGCTCAGGGTTATCCTCAGCCTGGCTACGGCCTGGTCGACCCGTCCGCACCATACGGACGTGACCCGATGACCGGTGAACCGTACTCGGACAAGTCGAAGACGACTGCCGGATTGCTGGGCATTCTGCTCGGCGGATTCGGTGCAGGACGTTTTTATCTCAACCAGCCCGGCATGGCTGTCGCACAGATCGCGGTCACTTGGTTGACGTGTGGAATCGGTGGCATCTGGCCGCTCATCGACGGAATCATGATGTTGACCGGCAGTGTGCGCGATCAGTACAACCGCCGTTTGCGTAGCTGATCGAAACGACCCTCGGCAAGTGTGACCCCCTGATGCCTCGGTATCAGGGGGTCACCGTTTTGCTCTCGCGACCTGCGGTTATGGGCTGATAAACTAGCGCACGTCGGCTGCATGTCCGCGTGGAGGTCGCCGAGTGCTGTTTTCTCGAATACCTGAACCTCGGGGCCTGTACGACCCCGATCAGGAAACCGATTCGTGTGGTGTAGCCGTGGTAGCAGACACCTCTGGACGCCACCTGCATTCCATTGTCGACGATGCGCTCGCGGTCCTGGGCAATCTCTCCCATCGCGGCGCAGTTGGGCGCGAATCCAACAGCGGAGACGGCGCGGGCATTCTGATTCAGCTGCCGACGGAGTTCTTCGACGCGGTGACCGAGTTCGAGCTTCCACCACCCAACGCGATGGGTGAGAACACCTACGCGGCCGGAAACTGCTTTCTCCCGGTGGATCAGGAAGCACGTTGGCGCGCGGTAGTTCGGATACACCGGTACGCAGCGGCAGAAGGACTGCAGATTATCGGGTGGCGAGAGGTGCCGGTCGACCGAGACTGCGTCGGAACCGTTGCCGCGCAGTGCGCTCCGTACGTCAGTCAGTGTTTTGTGACGTGCGCCGAGTCGCGAGATCGTAGTGTGGGCGGAATTGCCTTGGACAGACGAGTGTTTGCGCTCAGGAGACAGGTCGAGCGGATTCACTGTGCCAACACTGCAGTGTATTTCCCCTCGTTGTCCGCCCGAACCATCGTGTACAAGGGCATGCTGACGCCGACGCAGTTACCCGGTTACTTCACCGACCTACGCGACGACCGAATGCGAACTGCGTTGGCAGTCGTGCACAGTCGATACTCCACGAACACATTTCCGTCGTGGCCACTCGCTCAGCCGTATCGCTGCATCGCCCACAACGGCGAGATCAATACGATTGTGGGAAACAGGAATTGGATGCGCGCTCGCGAGCCGATGCTGCGGAGCACACTTTTAGGTGGGGACATCGATCGCCTGTTTCCGATCTGCACCCCGGGAGGATCCGACTCTTCGTCGTTCGACGAAGTACTGGAGTTTTTGACGCTCGGGGGCCGCAGTGTGCAACACGCCATCGCGATGATGATTCCCGGAGCCTGGGAGAACGATTCTTCGATGCCCGACGAGATAAAGGCCTTCTACCAATTTCACGGTTGTCTGATGGAACCGTGGGACGGTCCGGCGTCCGTGACGTTCAGCGACGGCATTGTTGTCGGGGCCGTGTTGGATCGCAACGGTCTTCGCCCAGGGCGATGGTGGCGGATGAAGAACGACCGTATCGTGTTGGCCAGTGAGAGCGGTGTGTTCGACGCTCCCACGTCCGAGGTGTTGGAGAAGGGGCGCCTCGAACCGGGACGCATGTTTCTCGTGGACACCGCTCGCCATCGGATCGTTTCCGATGCGGAGATCAAGTCCGAACTCGCGAGCACAGCCCCCTACCGGGACTGGGTCGACGGGGGATTGGTCGACCTGGAGGACATCCCCGAGACTGCGCCTGCCCGAGGCGATCCGGCTCCGCTGTTGCAACGGCAGTTGCTCTTCGGATACCACGCCGAGGACCTGCGGGACATTCTTGTCCCGATGGCAAGCTCAGGATCGGAGCCGTTGGGATCGATGGGTGTCGACACGCCTCTCGCCGTTCTTTCGGATCGGCCGAAGCTGTTGTACGACTACTTTATTCAGCTCTTTGCTCAGGTGACCAACCCGCCTTTGGACGCGATTCGCGAGGAAGTCGTCACTACGCTTGGTGTCACCCTCGGCGCTGAGCAGAACTTGTTCGAAGCGTCGGCGCTGTCGTGCCGAAGGATTGTTCTCGACAAACCGGTGATCGGACCGGGGAAGATGGCGAAGGTCGCCGAACTATACGGCGCAAGAACTCCGAGAAGCGCTGTCCTTCGCGCAGGTTTCGATCCGAGGGGCAGTCTCACCGAAGGCGTCGAGAGGCTTCGTGAGTCCGCCCGAACAGCCGCCGCAGCCGGAATCGAGATTCTGGTGATCTCCGACCGTGGATCAGGCCCTGAGCAGGCTCCCATTCCGTCATTGCTCGCAGTATCAGCCGTGCACCACGATCTGGTTCGTCATGGCCTGCGGACCAAGGTTTCCCTTGTCGTCGACTCGGGTGACGCGCGCGAAGTTCATCACATCGCGCTGCTGATCGGCTACGGTGCGGCGGCTGTCCACCCGTATCTTGCTCTCGAATCTGTCCAAGCCCTCAGCGAGCAGGACGAACTTCCCGGGATAGATCCGAAGACTGCGTCGGACAACTACCTGAGAGCAACAAATTTCGGCGTGCTCAAAGTGATGTCGAAGATGGGAATCGCTACGGTTCACTCCTACACGGGCGCACAGGTATTCGAGGCCGTGGGCTTGGGTCGAGAGTTGGTCGACGAATACTTCTGCAACACACGGAGCCGGATCGGCGGGATCGGTATCACTGAAGTCGCGCGCGAAGTTCTGATGCGCCACACGGCTGCGTTCTCGTCGTCCGCAGTGCAGCATCGTCAGTTCGACAATCGTCAGTTGACCGACAGCGGACAGTACCGGTATCGCCGCGATGGTGAATTGCATGTGTTCACACCCGAATCCGTGTTCTTCCTTCAGCATGCGACCCGGACGGGGCGAAGTGAAATCTTTCGCCGCTACAGCGATGAAGTCGATCGACTGAGCGCGCAGGGCGGAACACCGCGGGGATTGTTTCGATTTCGGTGTGAGGTTCGTCCGCCGATTCCGCTCGATCAGGTCGAACCCGTCGAGATGATTCTCGCTCGATTCAACACCGGTGCGATGAGCTACGGTTCCCTCTCTGCGGAGGCGCACGAGACGATGGCGGTTGCGATGAATGCTCTCGGCGGGCGTTCCAACACCGGTGAGGGCGGAGAGTCGCCGGAGCGGTTGCGTGACGACAAGCGTCGAAGCGCAGTCAAGCAGGTCGCGAGTGGGCGCTTCGGGGTGACCAGCGATTACCTGGTCAATGCCACCGACATTCAGATCAAGATGGCCCAAGGTGCCAAGCCCGGTGAAGGAGGGCAGCTTCCGGGGTCCAAGGTGTACCCGTGGATCGCGGAAACCCGGTACTCGACGCCTGGGGTCGGGCTCATTTCTCCGCCCCCGCACCACGACATCTATTCGATCGAGGATCTCGCCCAATTGATCTACGACCTCAGATGCGCAAACGATCGCGCGCGGATACACGTGAAGTTGGTCAGCGCAGCCGGAGTCGGGACTGTTGCGGCAGGTGTGGCCAAAGCGCACGCCGACGTGGTGCTGATCTCCGGTCACGACGGTGGGACGGGTGCTGCGGCACTCTCGTCCATCCACCACGCGGGTACGCCGTGGGAGATCGGGCTGGCCGAAACTCAGCAGACCCTGGTGCTCAACGGGTTACGCGATCGGATCGTCGTCCAGTGTGACGGGGGTTTGCGCACGGCGCGGGACGTCGTCGTCGCCGCGTTGCTGGGGGCGCAGGAGTACGGGTTTTCCACGGCGCCACTCATCGCGGCCGGGTGCGTCATGATGCGGGTATGTCACCTCGACACCTGCCCTGTCGGAGTAGCGACGCAGAATCCCGAACTGCGCGAGCGATTCACCGGCCGGCCCGAGTACGTCGAGAACTTCTTTCGCTCCATCGCCGACGACGTACGACGGCTGTTGGCAGAACTGGGGTTTCGAAGTATCGACGATGCTCTGGGGCACGCAGACGTATTGGAAATGTCTCCGGCGGTGGCACATTGGAAGAGTCGCACGTTGGACCTCTCACCACTCTTCGACGTTCCGGCCGCGCCGGCCGGCGCGGCCTTCCAACCGTATGTACCTACTTCGAGCGAACTCGAACGCACCCTGATCAAGTTGGCTGCGAACTCCCTCGAGGACGCTCGACCGGTGCATATCGAACTGCCAGTACACAATACGGATCGAGCGGTGGGAACGAGGCTGGGCGCTGAGGTGACCAGACGCTACGGCGCCGTCGGGTTACCTGACGGCACCATCGACGTCGTGCTCCGTGGAACGGCAGGCCAGTCACTCGGTGCGTTCCTGCCACCGGGCATCTCGCTGGTCGTTGTCGGCGATGCAAACGATTACGTGGGAAAGGGGCTCTCGGGTGGACGAATTGTGCTTCGGCCGAGTGAGGACGCACCCTTCGTGGCCGAGGAGCAGGTGATTGCCGGCAATACGCTGCTGTACGGCGCTACGAGCGGTGCGCTCTATGCCAGGGGGCGTGTCGGGGAACGATTCGCGGTGCGAAACTCGGGTGCGGTCGCTGTGGTGGAAGGCGTCGGCGACCATGCGTGTGAGTACATGACCGGGGGTCGCGTCGTCATCATCGGCCCAACTGGTAGGAACCTTGCTGCGGGAATGTCGGGCGGAATTGCCTTCGTACTCGATGTGAAGGCAGAGAAGGTCAACCGCGACATGGTCGTGCTGGAGCGGCCTTCGGCGGAAGACTGTCGTCAGCTGGTCGACATTCTCGGCGAGCATTTCGCTGCGACCGGCTCGCCGGTGGCTGCGAAACTTCTCGACGACTGGGTTGGCCAGAGTCCGAGATTCACCAAAGTCTTGCCTGTCGACTACCGGAAGGTCGTGGAAGAGAACGAACTGGTGGAGCCGGCTCATGCCTGACGCACGCGGGTTCCTCAACGTGAAACGATCCGACGCACCGACCAGATCGCCCGATGTGCGTGTCGGCGACTGGGCGTCGGTATACGAGTCGCTGGATCCCGTCGTGCGAAATCGAGACGTATCTGCACAGGCCTCGCGTTGCATGGACTGCGCTGTGCCGTACTGCCATTCGGCCGACGTAGGGTGTCCGCTCGGCAATCTCATTCCGGAATGGAACGACCTGGTTCGGCGTGGACGGTGGTCCGAAGCCTCGGAGAATCTGCATTCCACCAACAATTTCCCCGAGTTCACCGGACATCTGTGCCCCGCACCGTGCGAAACGGCGTGCGTTCTCGCACTCGACGACGAGCACACGTCGGGGGGTGTCACCATCAAGCGCATCGAACAGGCGATTGTCGACAACGCCTGGGAGTCGGGTTGGTTGGGGCCGCAGGCTGCGGTAGTTCACAGCGGAAACCGTGTTGCGGTTGTCGGTTCGGGACCGGCGGGACTGGCCGCGGCTCAACAACTGACACGAGCCGGACACAGTGTCACGGTGTTCGAGCGGAGCGATCGGATCGGGGGACTGCTTCGCTACGGAATTCCTGAATTCAAGTTGCCCAAGGCCCTCATCAACCGGCGGCTGGACCAACTGACCGCCGAGGGGACCCGATTCGTCACCGACTGCGCCGTCGGAGTGAACGTGAGCGCGCACGACCTCCTGACGGATTTCGAGGCGGTAATCCTGGCGGTCGGGGCTGATCGTGTCAGAGACACCGACGTACCGGGTCGTAGTCTTCGTGGAATCCATCCTGCGATGACGTATCTGCGGGCGGCCAACCGCGAATGCGAGGGTGATGGTGCGTCGAGCATCTCGGCGCGAGGTAAAAACGTCGTGATCATCGGTGGCGGCGACACGGCCGCCGACTGCCTCGGCACGGTGCATCGCCAGGGTGCGCTCTCGGTGACGGAATTGGACTACCACGTCCCACCTCCGGCACGCCGCGATCGAGATCGCGACCCATGGCCGTTGTGGCCGCGGGTCCTGCGCACCTCGCCGGCGGACGAGGAGGGCAGTGACAAACGATTCCGATGGGCGGCGCAGGAATTTCTCGACGACGGTGGGGGTGCGGTCCGCGCAATCCGGATGGTTCCGGTAGCCGTGTCACGAGCGAAGGACGGACAACGGACCCTGGTGGAGACCGGCGACACGACGGATCTGGTGTGCGAGATGGTCCTGCTCGCTCTGGGTTTCGACGGCGTCGAAACCGCCCCGCTGCTCACCGACCTTGATGTCGGCACCGATCCACTCGGCAGAATCGAGTGTGATGTCGGGTGGCAGACCCGGACACCCGGCGTATTCGTCTGCGGCGACGCGCATCGCGGGGCGTCGCTGGTCGTGTGGGCGATTGCCGAGGGACGGTCGGCCGCACGTGCCGTCGACATGTTTCTCACAGGCGAGTCGGCGCTTCCGGCTCCGGTTCATCCAAAGGCATTTCCGCTGTTCGTGAGCTGACCAACTGAATCGAGTAAGTACAGAAAGTGCAGGTCGCAAATGCCGGATAGAAGTGCGGTGGGGTAGCGACTAGGCTCGAGCCGTGAACCGACGGACAAAAATTGTATGCACACTTGGACCTGCGACAGCTTCTGGCGACCGCATCCGTGAGCTCGTGGAGAGCGGCATGGACGTGGCGCGCCTCAACTTCAGCCACGGCGAGCATGCCGATCACGAAGAAAACTACATTCGCGTCCGCGCCGCGTCGGACGCCACCGGAAAGGCCGTCGGTGTTCTCGCCGACCTTCAGGGGCCCAAGATTCGCCTCGGCCGATTCAAGGACGAGCGGACCACCTGGGCCAACGGTGAAGAGGTTCGTATCACCGTCGACGACGTCGAGGGAACGCACGATCGCGTCGGGACCACGTACAAGGAATTGGCGCGCGACGCCAAGGCCGGCGATCGACTGCTGGTCGACGACGGAAAGGTCGGCCTGGTCGTCACGTCCATCGACGGCAACGACGTCGTCTGTCGGGTCACCGAAGGCGGTCCGGTCAGCAACAACAAGGGCCTCTCACTGCCCGGTATGAACGTCTCCGTTCCAGCCCTGTCGGGCAAGGACATCGCCGACCTCGAGTTCGCTCTCAAGCTGGGTGTCGACTTCATTGCACTCTCCTTCGTTCGCTCACCGGCGGACGTCGAATTGGTTCACGCCATCATGGATCGAGTCGGGCGCCGCGTTCCCGTCATCGCGAAGCTCGAGAAGCCCGAGGCCATCGACAATCTCGAAGCCATCGTGCTCGCGTTCGACGCCGTCATGGTCGCCCGCGGTGACCTCGGTGTCGAGTTGCCGCTCGAGCAGGTCCCGCTCGTTCAGAAGCGCGCAATCCAGATTGCTCGTGAGAACGCGAAGCCGGTCATCGTCGCGACGCAGATGCTCGAGTCGATGATCGAGAACTCACGTCCCACTCGCGCAGAGGCATCCGATGTCGCCAACGCCGTTCTCGACGGCGCCGACGCAGTCATGCTCTCGGGCGAGACTTCGGTGGGCAAGTACGTCATGGAAACCGTTCGCACCATGGCCCGCATCGTCGAGGCCGTCGAGAACGAATCGACCCGTGTCCCACCGTTGACCCACGTCCCGCGCACCAAGCGCGGTGTCATCTCGTACGCAGCACGCGACATCGGCGAACGTCTCGACGCCAAGGCCTTGGTTGCGTTCACTCAGTCCGGTGACACGGTGCGTCGACTGGCTCGTCTGCACACGCCGCTGCCGTTGCTCGCCTTCACACCGCTGCCCGCGGTGCGCAGTCAGCTGACGCTGACGTGGGGAACCGAGACGTTCCTGGTCGATGCGGTGGCCACCACCGACGAGATGGTGCGTCAGGTGGACAGTGCGTTGCTCTCCCTCGGGCGGTACGTCAAGGGCGACCTCGTGGTCATCGTTGCCGGATCCCCTCCGGGAACTGTCGGTTCCACCAACCTCATTCACGTCCACCGTATCGGCGAAGAGGACCACTGAGTGACCCACGCGAACGCGTCCACCGACCTCGGTACTCTCCTCGGTCTGTTGGATCTGGAGCAGATCGGTGAAGACGCGTTCCGTGGATACCACCCGAAACAGGTAGGTTCGCGGACGTTCGGCGGTCAGTTGGTGTCTCAGGCACTGATGGCCGCCGGGCGGACCGTCGACGGTGATCGCCCCATCCATGCGGTGAATGCCCATTTCATTCGCGGCGGAGATGTCAAGGCGCCCATCGAGTATCGGGTGGATCGTCATCGCGACGGGCGGGCGTTCGCCAACCGTCAGGTGACTGCCTATCAGGGTGAGAACGAATTGTTCGTGATGCTCGCGGCGTTCCAGGACTCCGGCAAGGGGCTCGACCATGCTGTCGAGATCCCGGATGTTCCACTTCCGGAGTCGTTGCCTCCCATCGGCGATCATCTGGTGGGGTACGAGGAAAAACTGCCGCATTTCAGTGCAGCGCTCAAGCCGATCGACATGCGGTACGCCAACGATCCGGCGTGGATCCTCAAGGGCACCGGCGAGAAACTCAACCACAATCGGGTGTGGATGCGCCCCGACGGTGATCTGCCGGACGATTTGCTCATTCACGCTGCGACGCTGGCATATTCGTCCGACACCACCGTGCTCGATTCGATTCTGACCACTCATGGTTTGTCCTGGGGTCATGATCGTATCGTCGCGGCGACGGTCAATCATTCGATCTGGTTCCATCGCCCGTTCCGGTTCACCGACTGGGTCCTGTACGCCACCGAATCGCCGGTCGCCGCAGGTTCGCGCGGTCTGGCAACCGGACGGTACTTCTCGGTGGAAGGACTGCTGTTGGCGACGGTGGTCCAAGAAGGAATGATCAGGCATTTCCCGCGTAAAGGGGAATGAGATGCGGGCCCGAGACTGAACTCGGGCCCAGAATCAAGCAGACTTGCGATATTGCGGTGAGAGTTCGTCGGCGCGGTCCCACGGAGACCAGTCGACTTCGCGTCCATCGAGTTGGGCCGCAACAACTTCCAAGCCCGCGTGCCAACCGGCGGCGTGCGCGTACGCGGACTCTTCGTCTTCCATCGTGTGGGTGAGAGTCAGCCAACAGCCGCCGGTGCCGTCCGGTGCCAGTTCCCAATGCAGAGTATCTGCGTCCCAGAGGAATTCGAGAATTCGGTGCGGGTGGACGCTGATGACCGTCCCGCGCGTCACGTGATCTGCGGGCAGTCCGAAACGCTCGACTTGTTCCGGTGTCACCTTGAACAGTAGATCCGCGCCGGGAGTGAGATCGAAATCGACGTCCGCCGGAAACCAGGCGTCGAGGTACTCGCGTTCCGTTATCACTTTCCAGACCTTGTCCGGTGCGTGCGGAATCGCCAGTTGGAAGCTCAGTGACACCCGACCGTCATAGGTCAGGTTTATCTTGCCGTTGTCCATCGGTGCCTCCAATGCTTGGTGCCCGTGCGGTTGCCCCCATCGTGCCATCTAATTGCACAGGATGGAATAACTGCAGGTCAGATCGTTACCTATTGATAGGTTATGTCGATTTGTCTCGTTTCGTGAGTGGCGTTCTCGACGCGTTTCGTGGCGGTGAAGCAACCGCGCGGTACGCTGACCACGCACGACTGGCGCGGGTGGGGATTACCACCGGGGAGTGCACATCGCGAGGCATCGACCGCCTGGGTGCTTCACACATCTTGTGTGAAGGGGGATCCATGTCTACCGAGAATCGGCCTACCGAAAACGTCTCTACCAAGAATCTGTCGACCCAGACCGCGCCCGCTCGAATAATCGACGGACGCGCAATTGCCGATGCTGCGCTCGCGGACCTGTCAGTGCGCACCAGGCAGTTTCGTGATGAGGCGGGGCACGTTCCTTGCCTGGCCGCCGTCATCGTGGGAGCGGACCCGGCCTCGAAGGCGTATGTACAGATGAAGGCCAAACGATCTGTCGCCGTCGGAATGACGTCGCGGACGGTCGAACTCCCGGTGAGTACAACCACCGAAGAACTGGTCGGCGTGCTGAGAGCGTTGTCGGCGGACCCTTCGATCGACGGCATACTGCTGCAACACCCGGTGCCAGACCACATCGACGAACGGGCCGCGTTCGATGCCATCTCGGCCGACAAAGACGTTGACGGCGTCACTTCGGCATCTTTTGCGGCAATGGCGTTGACCGGTGGGGGATTCGAATCGTGTACGCCGAGTGGCATCCTGCGCCTGCTCGACGCCACAGGCGTCGAACTCTCCGGAAAGCATGCTGTCGTGGTCGGCCGAAGCCCGATACTCGGATTGCCGATGGGAATGCTCCTCCTGCGTCGAGGCGCAACGGTGACATACTGCCATTCGCGCACCGTCGACCTGGCCGCCCACGTCGCCTCGGCAGACGTCGTCATCGCGGCCGTCGGTGTTCCGGAACTGATCAAAGGGGCGTGGATCAAGCCTGGGGCAGTGGTGATCGATGCGGGGTACAACGAGGGCAACGTCGGAGATGTGGAGTACGCCGCTGCGCTCCCACATGCCGGTGCGATCACACCAGTGCCGGGTGGCGTCGGCCCCATGACGGTGGCAGTCCTGCTGGAACAAACACTGGCAGCAGCAGTTCGAGCAGCGGACGTTCGGGCATGCAGTGAGAATCATGACAGTCGTGTTGAACCGGACCCCGCAATCGCCTCGGATCGATTGTGAGACCTCGGTTTCGAGACGGAGTATTCATCCGCCCCGCGATAACCGAATTACCGCGTCGAGCACCGCTGCGCTGGAATGGCTGAGCTGAGCGCGCAATTGGGTATTCGACAGTCAGCTGTCTGCCTTGGGGATGTCGATCGTCAACTGGGACGGTGAATCGGATGTCGATACGGTGTATGCCGGACGGATGTCGACCGTGCCGACAAACGACTGCAGGATCGCACTGTTCCTGGCTGCACTGTCTATGCGCGTGATGTTTTCGCCCTCGTGAGATACGGAGTTGAGCGACGAATCCGATTGGACTCCCATCAGGTCGACTTGAAGTATCGATCGACTTCCGACGTCCACGACTGTGCTGTCACCCGCTCGGATTGCTTCACTGACGTATTCGGTTTTCCAGAACACAGATCCGCTTCCGTCGAAGCGATAGGTGATGCGGGTGAAACCATCGTGATCGATCACGTCGATCTCGGTCACGTCGACGCGCGGAGTCGGTGAAGGGACCTCCGTGTCGTTCGGGAACGGGGGAGGCATGGAGATCTCGGTGGATGGGGCATCGATAGGGGGAGAGCCGACCTGAAGGGTGCCGGTCTGTGTTGCAGCATCGAGCGCGGCCTGGGTGGAAGATTCGCCGGCAGTGCTGGATTCGCCGGCAGTATTGGATTGGCCGTCTGTTTGACACCCGGTGAGCAGCGCGAGAATCGATATGGCTCCGAGCAGAGCAATCAGCCGGTGACCGTTCATGGATCGAATCTAACGGCGGTCGATCTGGGGTACAGCCGAATGCCGAAACCTTGCGGTGCGGCCAGCTGCGGCAGGTGGTGCCCTCGGTGAGACTCGAACTCACACTGGACGGGTTTTGAATCCGTTTCCTCTGCCAATTGGGATACGAGGGCTTGTTGCGATGACTACATTAGAAGATGCGATTTCAATGTCAAACACCGGTACCCTCTAATCGTTCGCGTCTCGTGTCGGGGCGGTTCGATGGAGGAGGATGGTGGCCATGAATTCGCCGCAGCCGCAAGGCAATCAGCTCGCACCCCGTCGTGTTGTCGTCGCTGAAGACGAGGCGTTGATCCGCATGGATCTGGTCGAGATGCTCCGCGAAGAGGGCTACGACGTCGTCGGTGAGGCGGGTGACGGGCAGGTCGCGGTGGAGTTGGCCGAGTCGCTCAAGCCTGATCTGGTCATCATGGACGTGAAAATGCCCAGGAGAGACGGCATCGACGCCGCTTCGGAGATTGCCGCCAAACGCATCGCTCCTGTTGTCATTCTCACAGCGTTCAGTCAGCGCGAGTTGGTCGAGCGCGCACGCGATGCCGGCGCCATGGCTTACTTGGTCAAGCCGTTCTCGATCAGTGACCTCGTTCCCGCTGTCGAATTGGCGGTCAGTCGTTTCCGCGAGGTGACGGCGCTCGAGCGTGAGGTCGCTGATCTTTCGGACCGGCTCGAAGCACGCAAGCTGATCGAGCGAGCCAAGAGTGTTCTGATGGTTCGCCAAGCGCTCACCGAACCTGAGGCGTTCAAGTGGATTCAGCGCGCCGCGATGGATCGGCGCTCCACGATGAAGGCGGTCGCACAGGTCGTACTGGAAACTCTGGGCGGTGAACCGGACGCTTGAGCAAAGTGTCCGGGTTACCCGGTTGCTGCGTCGACCGTCGAAACGTCGCGCAGCGCTACAGCCGTGTAAACACTGTGCACCTTCAGATAACAGTCAGGTCACAGGGCTTTCTTGAAGGATCGCGAAACGGTTCCAAGGTCTAGCGTCTGATCCCACAGCGAGCGCCAGTTCGGGTGGCGCGAGCACCGGCTGATCTTAGGAGCGTGGGATGGCTAGACGAACACTTGTGCGTACTGCTGCAGTTCTCGGCGCGGCATCACTGGCACTTGCAGGCTGTAGCTCGGACAAGTCGGATGACTCGTCTTCGAGTGGCTCTACGTCCGGCGCTTCTGCCGCGACGACATCCGTCACGACTGATTGCACCCCGGAGCAGGCCAAGGCCGGCGCCACCCCGTCCACGGAAGCGCTGCGCATCGGCACGCTTCTTCCCGATACAGGCAGCTTGTCGTTCCTCGGGCCGCCGATGGTCGCGGGCACCCAGCTGGGAGTCAACGACGTCAATGCAGCCGGAGGCGTTCTCGGCCAACCGGTCCAGCTGATTCCCGGCGATTCGGGTGACACCACAACGGACACCGCCAATACCACCGTCGACCGCGAATTGGCTGCAGGCACTCAGGTCATCGTCGGCGCCGCGTCGTCTTCGGTCTCGCTCAAGGTGATCGACAAGATCGCCAGCGCA
The DNA here is from genome assembly GCF_048573875.1 of Rhodococcus sp. SB1D. NCBI lineage: Bacteria > Bacillati > Actinomycetota > Actinomycetes > Mycobacteriales > Nocardiaceae > Rhodococcus > Rhodococcus sp. SB1D. The sequence goes on along the minus strand of NZ_JBMAIQ010000010.1, from coordinate 62,594 downwards.
GGCGTCGTGATGTTCTCGCCTGCCAACACCTCGGACCAATTCGTCTGCTACCCAGACAAGGGCATGTACTTCCGCACCGCTCCGACGGACGTACTGCAGGCTCAGGCCGTCGCACAGCTCATTTCGGACGACGGTGGTCAGCGCGTAGCGATCATGGCCCTCAACGACCCGTACGGGACGGGTCTGGCGGACAACATCGAAAAGAATCTGATCGATTCGGGTGTCCCCTCCGATCAGATCGAGAAGATCATCTACGACCCGAACGCGCAGTCGTTCAACTCCGAAGTCGATCAAGTCAAGAACTTCAATCCGGATGCAGTGGCACTGGTGGGCTTCGAAGAGTCGGCGAAGATCATCACGCGCATGCACGAAGTGGGCATCGGCCCGTCGGATGGAATGGCGATGTACGGCGTCGACGGCAACATGGGTAACGCTCTCGGCGAATCCGTGGCGAAGCCGTTGCTCGACACCATGCAGGGAACGACGCCCCTGACGGACGTCGGAGCTGCCTTCCAGGATCGTCTGAAGGCTGTGAACCCCTCTCTGATCGACTTCAACTACGCCGGAGAGTCATACGACGCGGTGGTGATCTCAGCGCTCGCTGCCGAGCAGGCGAAGTCGACGGCCGGTACCGACATCGCGGCCAACATTAACAGCGTCACCGAAGGCGGCACCAAGTGCACGTCCTACGTCGAGTGCCTGCCGTTGGTGAAGGCGGGAACCGACATCGACTACGACGGCATCACCGGTGAGTTGGACTTCAACGATTCGGGGGAGCCGTCCATCGGCTCGTACGGAAAGCTCAAGTTCGGCCCTGAGAACACCCTGACCACAGAAGGATTCGTGGTGGTGGGCAAGTAAGTCGTGGGCAGGTAAGCAGCCAACGAGAATGGGCCAGGGTCTCGCGACCCTGGCCCATTCTCGTGTCTGTCCTACTTCTCTTTGCTTCCAGCGAGCGTTCCCAAGTACAACTCGATCACCTTGGGGTCGTTCATCAGATTGGCGCCGGTGTCGGTGTACGCGTTCTTACCCTGATCGAGTACGTAACCGCGGTCGCAGATCTGAAGGCAGCGGCGCGCGTTCTGCTCGACCATGATGACCGAGACACCGACAGCATTGATCTTCTTGCAGCGGATGAACACCTCGTCCTGGAACATGGGGGACAGGCCCGCGGACGGTTCGTCGAGCAGCAGCACCGACGGATCCATCATCAGGGCCCGGCCCATCGCGACCATCTGGCGTTCGCCGCCGGAGAGTGCGCCGGCCTTCACCTTTCGTCGTTCACTCAGAAGAGGGAACAGTTCACTCACGAAGGCGAATCGTTCCGCGAATGCCTTGGGCCGCAGATAAATGCCCATTTCGAGGTTTTCTTCGATGGTCAGAGTCTGAAAGACGTTCTGTGTCTGAGGGACGTACCCGACTCCCTTCTGAACGAGGACGTGAGCGGGCGCAGACGTGATGTTGTCCTCGCGTAGGGTGACCGACCCTTCGCGTACCGGTATCAGTCCGAACAGTGATTTCAGGAGTGTCGATTTGCCTGCGCCGTTCGGTCCGATGATCCCGACGATTTCCCCTTCCTTCAGGAAGAAGTTGCATTCACGCAGGATGTTGACGCCGGGAATGTAGCCCGCGACGAGGCTGTCGGCGCGGAGCAGGGCACCTGCCGACAGTCGCTGATGCTCCTCGGCCGTCGCGGCGAACTCTGCAGGCGTGAGTGAACGTGCGTGGTTCTCGCTCATGGCTTCTCGTGCCTTCCGCGCGGTTCCTCGGGACTCGATTCCAGCGTCGCGGCGAGATCGGCCGGAAGGTTGTCGATGTCGGGTTCCGACAGGTCCCCGCCCGTCTCGAGGGTTTCGACCTCGGCTTCAGCCAGGGCGGCGGCCAGAACGGCCGTCTCGCCCACCGGATTTCCGTTGTCGTCGAACTCGAGGGCCTGGTCATGGTGGCTGCCCAGATATGCGTCGACGACGGCTGTGTTGGACGAGAGTTCGTCCGGGGTGGATTCGGCGATGACGCTGCCCTGCGCCATGACCACCACCCAATCGCTGATGTCTCGGATCACGTCCATGTCGTGCTCGACGAACACGACGGTCATTCCGTCGTCGCGCAATGACTTGATGTGTCCGAGCAGGCTTTGCGTCAGAGCAGGATTGACCCCCGCCATCGGTTCGTCCAGCATCACCACCGAGGGCGAGGTCATGAGTGCGCGAGCCATTTCGAGCAGTTTGCGCTGCCCACCGGAGAGTGAACCGGCGAGGTCGTCGGCCTTGGTGTCGAGTTTGAATTGTGCGAGGAGTTCGTTGGCGCGTTCGGTGATCTCGCGTTCCTGGCCTTTCCAGATCCACGGGACTAGAGATGCAAAAATGCGTTCACCACGTTGGCCGGTGGCACCGAGACGTACGTTGTCCAGCACGGTGAGTTTGGAGAGCGCCTTGGTCAACTGGAACGTCCGTACCACTCCTTTCCTGGCTACCTGGTGGGGATACATGCGGCCCAGCGATTGACCGTCCATCGACCACGTACCGGTGTCCGGCCGGTCGAATCCGGTAAGGAGGTTGAAGAGCGTCGTTTTTCCTGCACCGTTTGGACCGATCAGACCCGTGATGCACCCTCGTTGAATCTCGAGGTGATCGACGTCGACGGCCTTGAGACCGCCGAACGTCCGCGAGACGTTGTCAGCGACCAACACCGGGTCGGGTTTCGCCGATCCGGGAAGGTGAGGAACGTCGGCAAAGATCTGTGCTCTGGTATCGGCGTCAAGCATTGAGTTGCACCTCCCGCTTGTTACCCAGTATTCCCTGCGGTCTGAAGACCATCAGGAGAGCAATCATCAATCCGAGCAGGACATACCTGGTGGCCCCGACCTGTTGTTCGGTCAGCGAGAGCAGCGGATTCTCGCCGGAGATCGCCTGACGCAGCAAGGCATCAGGGATGGCGAGGAGGAACCAGAACAACATTGCGCCGACCACCGGGCCGAATACCGTTGCCGCCCCGCCCAGAATCAGTGCGCCGAACGCGAAGAACGTCTGCGCGGTCGAGTAGAAGTCCGGGTTGATGGACTTGGTCTGCAAAGCGTTGAACACCCCGGCCAGACCACCGATCACGCCGCCGAGAACCAGCGCCTGCATCTTGTACACGAAGACGTTCTTGCCCAACGATCGCGCTGCGTCCTCGTCTTCGCGAACCGCCTTGAGGACGCGCCCCCACGGACTGTGCGTCAACAGGTAGACAAATCCGCACAAGATCAAGACCAGCGTCCACCCCACGACCATCGACCAGAGGTCGTCTCCGTAGAACTTCACGCCGAGAAATGAGTACTGCTTGGCCGAGTCGAAGGGGCTCAGTGCGGTGAACGGGTCTGCGAAACCGAACAGGCCATTGGTGGAACCGGTCACCGAATCCGACGCGGTCGAGCGGAAGATCAGACGCAAGATCTCCGAGGCCGCGATGGTGACGATGGCGAGATAGTCGGCGCGCAGACGCAGCGTCGGAATACCGAGCACGAGCGCGAGGAGCCCGGCTGCGGTGAGTCCGACGAGGATGCCGAGCCAGAGCGGCTGGTCGTAGGTCACGGTCATGATGCCGACGCCGTAGCCGCCGAGAAGGGCAAAACCGATCTGACCGAAATTGAGCAGTCCGGCGTAGCCGAAGTGCAGGTTCAACCCGATTGCCAACAGTGCGTAGAAGATTGCCGACGGCCCGATCAGCTGGGCGAAGGAAACCTGGAAAGCTCCCATGATGTCCATATTCGTCACCCGATCCTTTGTCTGGATCCGAGGATGCCCTGGGGGCGAACCACGAGGATCACGATCAAGACGAGAAGTCCGCCGATGTATTTGAGGTCTGGGTTGATGATGAGCGTCGAGAGTTGGACCAGAAGTCCGACGATGACGCAGCCGAGTAGCGCCCCGTACGCGGTTCCCAGACCACCGAGGGTGATTCCGGCGAACATGAGCAGCAACAGTTTGAATCCCATTTCCCACTGGACGCGTCCGCCGAGTTCGGAGATGCCGAACAGCACACCGCCGAGGGCGGCCAATCCGCCGCCGAGACCCCAGACGAACATGATCACGCGCTCGACGTTGATTCCGGACGAAGCGGCGAGGTCACGATTGTCGGAGACGGCACGCATGGCCTTTCCGATGCGAGTCTTCTGCAGAAGCAGTGCGACGCCGACCAGGACGACCAGACTGACGATCATGACTATCGCGTTGGCGTCGGTCAGTGCGATCGGGCCCCAGTTCTTCTCGACCTGGCCCTGGTAGTCGTCGAACGGTTCGGCGCGGTCGGAGAAGAAGATCAGGATCAAGTAGCGCAATGAAATCGCGAGGCCGATCGAGACCACCAATTGCGCGATCAACCCGGTCTTGCGCTTACGCAGTGGTTTCCAGACGATTCCGTTGGTCAGCAGGCCGATGCCGATGCCGACGAAGATCGCGAGGATCGTGGCGGGAATCAGCGGAACGCCGAAGGACGTGTTGATCACCCAGGCAGCAACGGCTCCCAACGTCACCATCTCGCCGTGAGCGAAGTTGGTCAGGCCAGTGGTGCCGTAGATCAGGCTCAAACCCACACCGGCGATCGCGATCACGAGGCCGAACCGCAGACCGTCGACCGTCGTGCGGATCAGCTTCTCGCCGAAGCTGACATTCGAGGCGGTACGTACCTCGCCGAACGAGAAGATCACGGTGTTCGCGCGGCCGGCCACCACCTCGCGTTCGACAGCGGCTTGCACACTGACCCCGTCGGGAAGTGTGTCGGCAACGATCTCGAAGGTGTAGGTGCCCGGTGCCACGGCCAGTTCCCAACGGCCGTTCGATGCCGATTCTCCGGTGGCGACTTCCGTGCCGGAAGAATCGAGTGCACGCACGGTGACGCCCTCGAGGCGTGTGCCGCCGTTGTTGAGATTGCCGCTGACGGGGACAGCGTTGTCGGGAACCGGTGCTGTCGGTGGCGCGGATGCTGTCGGGGTCGGCGGTGTAGGGGAAGTGGTCGGTTCCTGAGCCGAAGCAGTTCCGGCCAGGCTGAGTAATGCGAAGAACGTCAGTAATGCAAAGGCCAGTAGTCGGCTGAGTGTCGCGAGGGTCTGCCGTTTCACTACGGGTGGGGCCACGTACGTCCTCCGAGCGGGTCGGGAATAGCGCGTCTGGACAAAGTGCCGCGCAGCAGAGGGATTGTTTCGCTGCTGCGATTTCCGGACTCTAACGGCTCCGTTCGCTTCAGATGGGGTTCTGAGATTTCCGGGATGTTTCGGTTCCGTATCGAAGGCCGAAGGCTGCATCAATTGTCCGATTCTTGTGTCTGTTCCTGCGTAAACAACGGCGAAGGCGTCGATGTCGGTCGCGATCCCTAGACTGATGAACCGTGAGCCCCGCAACCACAACTCGGTCCAGCACGTCCACCGCTCCAGCCGGCACCACCGGCAAGGCGGACGATCGCCCTCTCTTGATGCTTCTCGACGGGCATTCGTTGGCGTTTCGCGCCTTCTACGCGCTGCCTGCAGAGAACTTCAAGACACACAGTGGGCAGGCCACCAACGCGGTGTACGGCTTCACGTCGATGTTGATCAACCTTCTTCGTGACGAGCAGCCCACCCACCTGGCCGCGGCCTTCGACGTGTCGCGTCAGACGTTTCGCGCCGACCTGTTCCCCGAATACAAGGCGCAGCGCGCGAAGGCTCCGGACGAATTCAAGGGCCAGATCGACATCACCAAGGACGTTCTCGGCGCGCTGGGCATCCCGGTCATGGCCGAGGAAGGTTTCGAAGCCGACGACGTGATCGCCACCTTGACCACGCAGGCGGAGGCCCTCGGATACCGGGTTCTCGTCGTGACCGGTGACCGTGACTCGCTGCAACTGGTGACCGACAACGTCACTGTGCTCTACCCGAAGAAGGGTGTCTCGGAGCTCACCCGATTCACGCCGACGGCCGTAGAGGAGAAGTACAGCCTCAGCCCGGCGCAGTATCCCGATTTTGCTGCACTGCGCGGCGACCCGAGTGACAACCTCCCCGGCATCCCCGGCGTCGGCGAGAAGACCGCCACCAAGTGGATCCGTGAGTACGGCGACCTGCAGGGACTGGTCGACAACGTGGACAAGGTCCGCGGCAAGGTGGGCGACTCACTGCGGGAGAACCTCGCGAACGTCCTGCTCAATCGTCAGCTCACCGAAATGGTTCGCGACGTTCCCTTGCCGTACACGCCCGAGCAGTTGGTGTTGGCCCCGTGGGACCGCGAGAAGATTCATGCGTTGTTCGACGATCTCGAGTTCAAGGTTCTCCGCGATCGACTGTTCGCGACCCTGTCGTCGTCCGAGCCCGAAGCAGAGGAAGGGTTCGAGGTCAGCGGCGACGCACTCGCCCCGGGTGCGGTTGCCGCGTGGCTCGACGCCCACGCACGAACCGGTGAGCGTCACGGCGTGACGGTGCTCGGAACCAGAACTCCGTTCGCCGGCGACGTCACTGCACTCGCGATCGCGGCCTCCGACGGTGAATGTGCATACATCGCGGCGTCGACGGCAACACCGGAAGACGAAGCAGCTCTCGGTGATTGGCTCGCCGACGCATCGCAGCCGAAGGCGCTGCACGAAGCCAAGTGGGCGATCCATGCTCTGCGTGGGCGTGGTTGGACGCTCGGTGGACTGACCAGCGACACTGCTCTGGCCGCGTACCTCGTCCGGCCGGGCCAGCGCAGCTTCAATCTCGACGACCTCTCGCTCCGCTACCTCAAGCGTGAACTGCGCGCCGAAACATCCGGCCAGGAACAGCTTTCACTGCTCGACGACACCGAGCAGCTCGATGCCGAAGCGGCCGAGACCGCGATGCTCAGCGCTCAGGCCGTTCTCGACTTGGCAGCTGCACTGGACACCGAGTTGGAGTCGATCGAATCCAAGTCGCTCCTCTCCGACATGGAACTGCCGTTGACGATCGAGCTCGCTCAGATCGAGGCCACCGGCATCGCCGTCGACAGCGCGCATCTGCACGATCTTCAGAGCCGTTTCGCCTCCCAGGTCGCCGACGCAGCAAACTCGGCCTACGAGGTGATCGACAAGCAGATCAACCTGGGTTCGCCGAAGCAGCTGCAGGTGGTCTTGTTCGAAGAACTCGACATGCCCAAGACGAAGAAGACGAAGACGGGCTACACCACCGACGCCGAGGCGTTGCAGGGTCTGTTCGACAAGACAGGACACCCGTTCCTCGAACACCTTCTCGCGCACCGTGATGCGACGCGTATGAAGGTGACCGTCGACGGTCTTCTCAAGGCCGTAGCCGAAGACGGACGCATTCACACGACGTTCAACCAGACGGTTGCCGCGACCGGACGTCTGTCGTCGACCGATCCGAACTTGCAGAACATCCCGGTGCGAAACGACGCGGGGCGCGAGATTCGCGACGGATTCGTAGTCGGGCAAGGGTTCGACGTTCTACTCACTGCCGACTACAGCCAGATCGAAATGCGCATCATGGCGCACGTGTCAGGCGACGAGGGACTGATCGAGGCATTCAACACCGGTGAGGACCTGCACAGCTTTGTCGGCTCGCGCGCATTCGGTGTACCGATCGAAGAGGTGACTCCAGAACTGCGGCGCCGGGTCAAGGCGATGTCGTACGGTCTGGCCTACGGGCTCAGTGCCTACGGATTGGCGTCGCAGCTGAAGATTTCGACCGAAGAAGCGAAGCAGCAGATGGATGCGTACTTCGCTCGTTTCGGCGGCGTGCGGGATTACCTCCACGCGGTGGTCGAGCAGGCACGTAAGGACGGCTACACCTCGACGCTCTACGGTCGTCGTCGCTACCTGCCGGACCTCAACAGCGACAACCGTCAGCGTCGTGAGGTTGCCGAACGTGCTGCCCTCAATGCGCCGATCCAGGGCACTGCGGCCGACATCATCAAGGTGGCGATGATCAACGTGCAGAAGGCTCTCGCTGACGCCGGATTGAAGTCGCGCATGCTGTTGCAGGTGCACGACGAATTGGTGCTCGAAGTGGTTGCCTCCGAGTTGGAGGAGGTCACCGCGCTGGTCAAGGACAAGATGGCCACAGCCATCGAGCTGTCGGTACCTCTGGATGTTTCGGTGGGAACCGGTCGAAGCTGGGACAGCGCGGCTCACTAGGCAGCAACGAAAAAGGCTGGGCCGGAATCGACTTCGATTCCGGCCCAGCCTTTTCACGCTATTCAGCAGATGCGGTCTGCTCTGCGATCTGCTTGCGGACCTCGTCCATGTCGAGTGCCTTGACCTGAGTGACGAGCTCCTCGAGCTGAGCGGCGGGAAGCGCGCCGGCCTGGTTGAACACGAGTACGCCTTCGCGGAAGGCCATGATCGTGGGGATGGAGCGGATGTTGGCGGCCGCTGCGATTCCCTGCTCGGCCTCGGTGTCGACCTTGGCGTGAACGACGTCGGCATGCTTCTCCGAAGAGGCTTCGAACGTCGGTGCGAACTGGCGGCACGGGCCGCACCAGGAGGCCCAGAAGTCCACGAGGACGACGTCGCTGCCGTTTATCGTTTCGTCGAAGTTCTGCTGGGTGAGTGTCTGGGTGGCCACAGGGGTCCTTTCCATTGTGCGGGCTGTTGGTGTGTGCAACGCCCCGGAACCGCTGATTCTTCCCTGAGCCGATTTCAGCTTGCGTTCTCGGTCGCCCGAAACGTCCGGCGGTAGGCCTGCGGCGTGGTGCAACGCAGACGAATGAAGTGCTGGCGAAGCACGGCACCGCCGCCGAATCCGACGCGTTCTGCGATGACGTCGACGGAGAGGTCGGAATTCTCGAGGAGATGTTGGGCGGCCAGTACTCGCTGATCGCTGAGCCAGCGGGCGGGGGTTGTTCCCGTTTCCGCTTGGAAACGGCGCGCGAACGTGCGCGCGGACATGTTCGCGCGGGCTGCGACCATGCCCACAGTGAGGTCGAGGGCGAGGTTCTCCGTCATCCAGTCGAGGAGCGGGGCAAGGGTTGCACTCGGCGTCGAGGCGAGGGGAGTGGCAACGTACTGGGCTTGCCCACCGTCACGATGGGGCGGCACCACCATCCTTCTCGCGATGCCATTGGCAACGCGAGAACCCTGTTCTTTTCGGACGATGTGCAGGCACAGGTCAATTCCTGCCGCGGTGCCTGCGCTGGTGAACACCGGATCTTCGTCCACGTACAACACGTCCGGATCGACCTTGGCTTCCGGATACGTCTGGGCAAGCCTCTCTGCATGCCGCCAATGCGTCGTGCATCGCCTTCCGTCCAGTAGTCCAGCCGCCCCGAGGACAAACGCTCCGGTGCACAGACTCGCCACCTTGGCGCCCCGGGCTACGGCCTCGTTGAGTTTGACCAACAGGGGATCGACACTCGAGTCGGGACTCGGTGAGCACATGTACGCGTCGCCGGCGTCGTAGGTTCCGCCGGCGGACACGACGATGAGATCGGCGTCGTCGAGAGAATCGAGGTTGTACGGAACATCGATGTTGTACCCGAACCGCGTTCGGATCGGACCCGGAACTGCGGCGATCAGAGAGAAGTCGTACGTGGGGAGGCCGTCGTCGGATCGGTCGAAGCCGAAGACTTCACATGCCACGCCGAGTTCGAACGCCTCGGTCATCGGCATCAGTGGGACCACCACTTTCGCGAGCATCTTTCGAGTGTGACAGAAAAACAGGAAAGTGGCAGAAAATCGTCCAATTCTGGCTTTTCTGCCACTACTGCCACGTGGGACATTCCGTCAGGCTGGACACATGGCAATCATCGTCGTCAGCGTCTTGGTCCTACTGGTCCTGAACGTACTAGCTCTTGCCGGCCGAACGCCCGACACTCGTCACGACGTCAGTCCGCACGGAGACTTCACCCTTTGAGGGCAAGTCTGGCCTTTCAATACACCGCAGCTGCGGTGGTGTGGGGAGCCAGTTTCCTCTTCATGAAGATCGGGCTCGAAGGTCTGTCCTTCACGCAGGTAGTTCTGTGGCGCTTGGTCTTCGGTGCGCTCGCGCTGGTTCTCGTGTCAGCGGTCAGCCGGATCGGCCTACCGAGGGACTTTCGCGTCTGGAAACACATGGCTTTTCTCGCAGCGACACAATGCATCGTGCCGTGGCTGCTGTTCAGTTGGGCGGAGCAAAACATGTCCTCGGGACTCGCGAGCATCTACAACGCCACCACGCCACTGATGACTATGGCTGTCTCCCTTGCCTTTCTGCCGGGGGAGACGCTGACGCGATACAAATCGCTGGGGTTGCTTCTCGGATTCGGTGGGGTGCTGATCGTATTGGCGCCGTGGAATCTCGGCGTCGGCGGAAGTGTCAGTTCTCAGGTCGCTTGCCTGGGAGCGACTGCCTCGTACGGGATTTCGTTTGTCTACCTCAGACGTTTCGTGCTTCCTCTCGGCGTCGACACCCGCACGGTCGCGTTATTGCAGATCAGTATCGGTGCATTCGTGATGGTTCTGGCCTCACCGGTCATCGCGAATACACCGATGCACCTGACGCCGGCAGTTGTCCTGTCGATGATCGCTCTGGGCGCACTGGGGACCGGGCTCGCATTCATCTGGAACACCAATGTCGTTCAGGGGTGGGGGCCGACTGCGGCGTCCACCGTCACTTACCTCAGTCCAGTGGTGGGCGTCGCTCTCGGCGCAATAGTCTTGAACGAAAGCGTTGGCTGGAATCAGCCGGTTGGTGCACTCGCGGTGATCGCGGGAATCCTGGTGACCCGACGTGCAACCCGATCTGTCACAGCGGCGGCGTCAGTAACCACTCCGTCTTCTGTTCGCCGTCCCAGCGCCTGATCGCGCCGCAGCGCCCTTGAATCACGTCGGTGCCCAGCAGGGCGATGGCTTCACCCAGACGTGCAGGTTCGACGCGTCGGGCGAGCGTTACATGAGGCGTCCACGCGCCGGGCTCGACGTGGGCGGGAAGTGCCGTCGAGTCAACTGTTGACTCGGATATTTCTCGGTGCAGGTGAAGGAGTGCGCGCGAAGGAATGACCGAGCGCGCCAAGACCATCTGCTTGCCGCCGAACACGACGTAGCCACCGAGTCGGACCTCGAAGTCCGGGGCCGAGAAGCGCCGCTTCAACAGTTCGTCGATCTCCGCGGGGATCTCACGGGCGACGAACAGCGTGATGTGCGGACGGTTGGACGGGCTGTGATGAGAGGCCTGACTCGGTAAACCGGCGTCGGCGAGTAGCTGCCATTGTGCTCGCACTGCCGACTCACTCACTGGATCGAGGAGCAATTCCACCGACTGGACCATGGTGAGCAATGATTGCCTGATGACAGGTGCGAGCGCAATCGGTACTTCGGCCATGCGGCTGGGGCTCATGCACGGCGACGGAATCGGCCACGAAATCGTCCCGGCGACACGGCAGATCGTGGATGCGGCGTTGTCAGCGGTTCATGCTCCGCCCGTCGAGTGGGTCGAGCTTCCGCTCGGGAGTACGGCCATCGACAGCCACGGCACGCCGATTCCCGACGAGACCATCGATGGGTTGGGGCAGCTGCAGGGTTGGATTCTCGGACCCCACGACAGTGCGTCCTATCCGGAGAGGTTTCGCGGACAACTCACACCCGGCGGCGTCATCCGGAAGAAGTTCGAGCTGTTCGCGAACATTCGGCCGGCAGCGGCGTTCCCCGGTGTCAAGGCAATGGTCCCCGACATGGATCTGGTGATCGTCCGCGAGAACACCGAGGGGTTGTACGCGGATCGGAACATGGCAGTCGGCAGCGGCGAGTTCATGCCGACGCCCGACATCGCGCTGGCCGTCGGTGTGTTCACCCGCGCTGCGTGTGAACGGATCGCACGCACTGCCTTCGCGTTGGCGTCGCGACGGCGCAATCACGTCACGATCGTCCACAAAGCCAACGTCCTCACACTGACCACCGGCCTGTTCCGTGACGCCTGCCGAACCGTCGCTGCGGAGTACCCACACGTAGTCGTCGACGACGAGCACGTCGACGCGATGGCGGCGCACCTGGTTCGACGCGGCGGCGACTTCGATGTCGTGGTGACCGAAAACATGTTCGGCGACATTTTGTCGGATCTGGCGGGCGAGCTGTCCGGTTCACTCGGAACCGCGCCGTCGATCAACGCTTCCGAGACGCAGGTCATGGCTCAGGCTGCGCACGGTGCAGCACCCGACATCGCCGGGAAGAATCGGGCGAACCCGACGGCACTGTTCCTCTCGAGTGCAATGATGCTCGACTGGCTCGGTGATGCGCGTGGCGATCGGTTGTTGTCTGCGGCAGCACGCCGCATTTCAGACGCGGTTCGCACGACCATCGCGTCGGGCATCGCGACCGCCGACCTCGGCGGTTTGGCATCGACCAGCGAATTTTCCGAAGTCGTGTACGCACACACTCTGCGTCGCTGATTCTTGTACGACAGGCCGGAATCTTGCGAAGTCGGCGACGGTGGAACTCCTGCCGTAACCTACCGTTCGACTGAATTTCGGATGGACGTTGCAAGTGCGGCGATCGACGAGTGGAGAGCAGAGTCGTGGTCGATGAAAACGCACGGGCACCAAGGCCACGTGGCGTGAGTTATGGCTCGAGCAGTGGCGGGCGTATCCGCGCCAACGTGGTGCGAGTCCTGTTGGTGGGCTTGATCGTCGCATTGTGCGGCGGATGTGTCACCAACAACGAGGGTCTCGTTCCGGAAGGGCCGCCACTTGATGTCCAGAAGGTGCCCGAGATCGCCGCACTTCTGCCGTCCAAGGTCACGGATTCGGGCAAACTGCAGGTCGGGGTCAACATTCCTTACGCGCCAAACGAATTCAAGGACGCGGACGGCAACATCGTCGGTTTCGACGTCGACCTGATGAATGCCGTTGCCGCCGTGCTCGGGGTCGAAGCTGTCTTCAACCAAGCCGACTTTGACAAGATCATCCCCGCTATTCAGTCGGGAAGCTACGACCTCGGCATGTCTTCGTTCACCGACTCCAAGGAGCGCGAGAAGACGGTCGACTTCGTCACGTACTACAGCGCGGGTATCCAGTGGGCCCAGCGGCCGGACAAGCCAGTCGATCCGAACAATGCGTGCGGGCTTCGGGTGGCGGTGCAGACCACGACCACCGAGGACATCGACGAGGTGCCTGCCAAGAGCGAGGCCTGCGTGGCCGAGGGCAAACCCCCGATCGACAAGATCAAGTACGACAGCCAGGACGACGCGGCCAACGCGCTCATTCTCGGTCGAGTCGACGCGCTGTCCGCTGATTCACCAGTGACCGGCTATGCGATCAAACGGAGCAAGGGCCGGATGGAAGCTGCGGGAGAACCCTTCGATTCGGCGCCTTACGGCTGGCCGATCGTGAAGGGCTCCGCCCTCGGTCCCGCCCTGCAGCAGGCAATGCAGTACCTGATCGACAACGGTGTCTATCAACAGATCGCGCAGACCTGGAGTGTCGAGGCCGGCGTCATCGAAGTATCCAAGATCAACGGCGCGGAAAGCTGATGAACATGACAACAACTGAGACCGGCGATCCGGTGCCGATCAAGGCGATTCCACTACGCAGACCTGGTCGTTGGATTGCCGCGGTCGTCGTCGTGGTCCTCTTCGGACTGTTCGTTTACGGCGCGGCGACCAACGAAGCCTTTGCATGGGGGACTTACGGTCAGTATCTGTTCGACAAACGCATCTCCGCTGGTGCGTGGACAACGATCCAGCTGACGGTGCTGGCAATGGTGATCGCGATCGTCCTCGGTGTGATTCTGGCAGTCATGCGACTCTCTCCCAACCCGGTGCTTCGCGCCGCGGCTTGGGGCTATCTGTGGATCTTTCGAGGAACACCTGTCTACGTGCAGTTGGTCTTCTGGGGCCTGTTCCCGTCGATTTACAAGAGCATCGATCTCGGTATTCCCTTCGTACATCAGTTTGCGCACATCAATCTCCAGGACTTGCAGGCAGCGTTTCTGTTTGCCGTGATCGGTTTGGCATTGAACGAGGCCGCCTACATGGCCGAGATCGTCCGCGCCGGCGTGAGTTCGGTCAACGAGGGCCAGACCGAAGCATCTGTTGCATTGGGTATGACGTGGAGTCAGACGATGCGACGAACCGTTCTACCGCAGGCGATGCGCGTCATCATTCCGCCGACCGGTAACGAGGTCATCAGCATGCTCAAGACCACCTCGCTCGTGACGGCGGTCCCTTACAGCTTCGAGTTGTACGGTCGAGCGCGCGATATCTCGGGCGCCAACTTCGAGCCGATTCCCCTGTTGATGGTGGCGGCGACGTGGTACCTCGCAATCACGAGTCTGCTCATGATCGGGCAGTACTACGTCGAGCGTCACTATTCGAAGGGCGCAACCCGAGCACTGACCACACGCCAACTTCAGGCACTGGCCGACGCGCAAGGAAAAGCTACGGTAGTGGAAACGCTTCCGGATACCCCCGGAGGAGAACGCAAATGACCCCCATGGTGAAAGCAGACCGAGTTTGTAAGAACTTCGGCGCATTGGAGGTCCTGAAAGGGATTTCGCTCGAAATCGACCCCGGTCAGGTCCTGTGTCTCGTCGGGCCGTCCGGGTCGGGCAAGTCGACGTTCTTGCGCTGCATCAATCACCTCGAGCAGGTCAACGCCGGCCGACTGTACGTCGACGGCGACCTGGTGGGCTACTCGGAGAAGAACGGAAAACTGTACGAACTTCACCCGCGAGCAGCGGCCAAACAACGCCGCGACATCGGGATGGTGTTTCAGCACTTCAATCTGTTCCCGCACCGCACCGCTCTCGAGAACATCATCGAAGCGCCGACGCAGGTGAAGCGCGTCAGTAAGAAGAAGGCTGTCGAACGAGCGAAGGACCTCCTCGATCAGGTCGGGTTGAGCGCCAAAGCCAACGCCTACCCGGCCCAGTTGTCGGGTGGTCAGCAGCAAAGAGTTGCCATCGCCCGCGCTCTCGCGATGGACCCGAAGCTCATGCTGTTCGACGAGCCGACGTCCGCGCTCGACCCCGAACTGGTCGGTGAAGTTCTCACCGTGATGAAGCAGTTGGCCAAAGAAGGCATGACGATGGTGGTCGTCACCCACGAGATGGGTTTCGCCCGCGAGGTCGCCGACCAGTTGGTCTTCATGGACGGGGGAGTTGTGGTCGAGGCAGGCGAGCCGCGGGAACTCCTGGCCAATCCTCAGCACGACCGGACCAAGGCTTTCCTGTCGAAGCTGCTGTAGCCGTCAGGGTTTGACGGCGCTGAAAATTGCAGTGCCCGGAAAGAGTTGGCCGCGCAGGGGACTCCACTGTCCCCATTCGCGGTCCAACCACTCCGGCCATTCGGGCTCGATGATGTCGCGCACCTGAAGTCCGGCCGCGACGATCTCACGAACCCGGTCGCCGATGGTGCGGTGATGCTCGACGTAGGTGGGGACTCCGTTGTCATCGACCTCGACATACGGGGTGCGGTCGAAGTAGGGGAGGGTCGCGGTCAAGCCCTTCGGCCCGGGATCGTCGGGGAAGATCCATCGAATCGGATGGTTGACGGCAAAGACCCACGATCCGCCGGGACGCAGAACCCGGGCGACTTCGTTCATCACTCGCTGCGAATCGGCAACGAACGGGACGGCGCCGAACGCAGAACAAACGATGTCGAAACTCTCGTCGGCAAACGGCAGGAGTTCCGCACTTGCCTGAATCAACGGGACGGCCGGTCCGCCGGCATTCATCGCGTCCTGCCCGCGGGCGAGCATCCCCATCGAGATGTCGAGACCGACGGCCCGAGCACCATGTCCGGCGAGCCATCGGGCACACGGCGCCGAGCCGCAACCCACTTCCAATATGTCTTTGTCGACTATGTCGCCGAGCAAGTGGTGATCGCCCTCGTGCAGCCCTTCGGGGCACCAGACGAATTCACCTTCCGCGCTGTTCACGCCCAGAAACTCGCCGTGGGTTCGGTGGTAATCGTCGGCGTCGGCGTCCCACCACGCACGGCTGGCGCGGTCGCTGGAACTCGAATCGACACGGACTCGGCCGACGCCGCTGGTACCGAGAATGGAATTGGCAGCGGCATGGCGCTCGTCAGACATGAACAACACAGTAGAACGGGTGATGCGGGCGCAGGGTACCCGGGTTTGCCCGGCAAGATAGCCGACGCGTAGTCTTACTCACGCGAGTGTCTGTCATCCGACCGATTGTCTATACGAGATCTTTACCAAGGTCTCGGAATCGGTCGGACCGAGGGAGCTCGCGGTGCGCTTCCGCGGTGTGGAATGTGATCCGGTATTCGGTTGTTCGTTATTGATGCAGCTGGGTACTTCGATCTAGTACTTCACAAAGTACTTCCAACATTTGTACGCCACAGTTGCGCATCTCGTCCGACAAAATCCATCAACCGACCACAACTCGTCCGGAGCAATTCAACATATGCCCTCCACAACCGTCACCTCGCCGCAGGTTGCCATTAACGACATTGGCTCCGCCGAGGACTTCCTCGCCGCCATCGATGCCACGATCAAGTACTTCAACGATGGCGACATCGTCGAAGGAACCATCGTCAAGGTCGACCGCGACGAGGTTCTGCTCGACATCGGTTACAAGACCGAAGGCGTCATCCCTTCTCGTGAGCTCTCCATCAAGCACGACGTCGACCCCAATGAGGTCGTCTCCGTGGGAGATGCGGTCGAGGCTCTCGTCCTCACCAAGGAGGACAAAGAAGGTCGACTGATCCTGTCGAAGAAGCGCGCTCAGTACGAGCGTGCCTGGGGCACCATCGAGGAGCTCAAGGAGAAGGACGAGGCCGTCAAGGGCACCGTCATCGAGGTCGTCAAGGGCGGCCTCATCCTTGACATCGGTCTTCGTGGCTTCCTCCCCGCTTCGCTCGTCGAAATGCGTCGCGTCCGCGACCTCCAGCCGTACGTCGGCAAGGAGATCGAGGCCAAGATCATCGAGCTCGACAAGAACCGCAACAACGTGGTCCTGTCGCGCCGCGCATGGCTCGAGCAGACTCAGTCCGAGGTTCGCAGCGAATTCCTGCACCAGCTCCAGAAGGGCCAGGTCCGCAAGGGCGTCGTGTCCTCCATCGTCAACTTCGGTGCATTCGTGGACCTGGGCGGCGTAGACGGTCTGGTTCACGTTTCCGAGCTGTCTTGGAAGCACATCGATCACCCGTCCGAGGTTGTCGAGGTCGGCACCGAGGTCACCGTCGAGGTTCTCGACGTCGACCTGGACCGCGAGCGCGTCTCCCTGTCGCTCAAGGCAACGCAGGAAGATCCGTGGCGTCAGTTCGCCCGCACGCACGCCATCGGCCAGATCGTGCCCGGCAAGGTCACGAAGCTGGTTCCGTTCGGTGCATTCGTGCGCGTCGAAGAGGGAATCGAAGGCCTCGTTCACATCTCGGAGCTCGCTGAGCGCCACGTCGAGGTTCCGGACCAGGTTGTCGGCGTCGGCGACGATGCACTCGTCAAGGTCATCGACATCGACCTCGAGCGTCGTCGTATCTCGCTGTCGCTGAAGCAGGCCAACGAGGATTACAACGCCGAGTTCGATCCGTCCAAGTACGGCATGGCCGACTCGTACGACGAGCAGGGCAACTACATCTTCCCCGAGGGCTTCGATCCCGAGACCAACGAATGGCTCGAGGGCTTCGACAAGCAGCGTGAAGAGTGGGAGAACCGCTACGCCGAGGCTGAGCGTCGCCACAAGATGCACACCGCTCAGATGGAGAAGACCGCTGCAGACGAGGCCGCTGAGGCTGCCACCGCTGCTGCCGGCTACTCCTCGGAGACGGCTGCTGCAGAGGACGCCGAGGCTCCGGCTGCTGCCGGCTCCGCTCCGGCCGAGTCCGCTGGCGGATCGCTTGCCAGCGATGCACAGCTCGCCGCACTTCGCGAGAAGCTGTCGGGCAACGCATAAGGATTACCGCTTGATCTGATCAGGCGAGATCTGTGAAGAACCCCGCCCCTGCACGTGCAGGGGCGGGGTTCTTCTCTCTGCCAGGTGTCACTTGCGAGCGAAGAATCAATTCAGTGAGTGAACACAAAAATGACCGGCACCGTAGGGTTGCCGGTCATTTTGTACTTTGTGAAGAGAACTCAGTTTGCGGGAGCAGGCACCCAGTAGGTGGCGGTCGCTTCGGCTGTGCGCTTACGCATCGACGCGAAGCTGTGTCGGCCTTGGCTCACGAGCATCGTGAACCACGTACGACGGTGCTCTGCCAGGGCAAAAGCAACTTCGGGAAACTCTATGCAGTGCACGCCGTTCGGCATTCCGAGGCGGTGCTGACCGTGATGGTCGCGATCTGCTCGCATGGCGTCCACTTTCTCGAGAAGGTGCAGGTACAGGTGCGTTCGCTAGAACATAACCGCACGGTCACCAAAATTGTGGTATTTGAGCCTCGAACGCCCCGGCGTGTTCGATCAGTAGGCGTGTCTGAATCTCTCGGGCGCGGAGATGAGAGACTGTCGAGTGTGTTGAGAGTTGGCCTCACTGGAGGCATCGGAGCCGGTAAGTCGACAGTGTCGAAAATCCTCAGCGAACTGGGAGCCGTCATCGTCGACGCTGACCTGATCGCCCGAGAAGTGGTCGAGCCCGGTACTCCGGGACTTGCCGCTCTGGTCGATGCATTCGGCGACGGGATTCTGTCCGAGGACGGCAGCCTCAACCGACCCGCGCTGGCGTCGTTGGCGTTTGCCGACGACACGTCACGCGGAACTCTCAACGGCATCCTCCACCCACTGATCGGTGCGCGGACGATGGAGCAGATTTCGTCTGCGCCGTCGGATGCAGTGCTCGTTCAAGATATTCCGCTGTTGGTCGAGGGTTCGATGGCGCCGGCATTCAATCTGGTCGTCATCGTTTACGTCGACGAGGAGGAACGAGTTCGACGCTTGGTGGGCTCGCGCGGCATGCCTGAATCCGACGCTCGTGCGCGCATCGCAGCGCAGGCAAATGACGATCAGCGTCGTGCTGTTGCCGACGTGTGGCTCGACAACAGCGGAGAGCCGGGTTCACTCGACGACGTGGTCCGCGACTTGTGGGCGAATCGACTTGTTCCCTTCGAGAAGAACCTCCGCGAGGGCACGGTAGTGCGCGCACTGCCCGAGCTGACTCCAGCCGACCCGTCGTGGCCGGCGCAGGCCGAACGAATCATCGGCCGGTTGTCGTTGGCGTCCGGTGACCGCGCGCGCCGTATCGATCACATCGGATCGACCGCAGTGCCTGGTCTCGATGCCAAGGACGTGATCGACATTCAGATCACTGTCGAGCACCTCGGCGTTGCCGACGACCTCGCGGAAGATCTGGCCGCTGCCGGGTTCCCCCGGATCGAGCACATCGTCGCCGACGACCCGAAACCGTCGTACCTCGGTGGCGAGACCGATCCGGCGGTGTGGGCGAAGCGGATCCACGGGAGTGCCGATCCAGGGCGCCGCGCGAACATTCACATTCGGGTGGACGGTTGGCCAGGTCAGCAGTTCGCGATCCTCTTCCGCGACTGGCTTCGCTCCGATGCGTCGGCGCGTGCCGAATATGCCGAACTCAAGGTCAAGGCAGCCGAGAGTGCCGCCGGCATCGACGACTACGCCGCTGCGATCGACGCCTACCTGGGAGTCAAGACGCCGTGGTTCGACGCCGCTTTCCACCGGGCATGGGAGTGGGCCGAGAAATCAGGCTGGTCCCTCTAACCACTCAGCGCCACGTGACCGGCATGCCCACCGAGGTGAGCCAGGCGTCGAGATCGTGACCGTGGGCGGCGATGCCGTCGATAGCGCGGGCCGCGTTCAGCATCGCACGCTCTGACGTCTTCGGGTCGAGAATCCCGGCGGTGTTCGCCTCGAGCAATTCGTCGACGTCGAGCAATTCGACGCTGCGTCCGGTCTGCACGATCAGGTCGAGGTAGTGGTCCTCGGACGTCCAGACCTGGTCGCCGCGGATGAAGTCGCCGATGTCGACATAGAAATCCCAGTCTCGGATGTGTTCCGGGGTGAAGTGCAGGATCGACGCCCGAATTCCGAGTTCGGGAATAATCCAGGACTCCAGGTAGTGAAACCGGGGATGGTCGGCGTGGCGCGCCATGTACAGCCCCCACGGTTCTTCGCGGTAGTGCTCGACCGGGCGAACGAAGCCCTTGGGATCGACGTTGGTGCGAGCTGCGATGTCGAAGGTTTCGACCTTCGGCCGGTGAATGTGGGGACGTTCCTCGCTCATGGTCGAAGAACCTACCGCCGAACTGCATTTTCGGCTGAACGCGGACGAGCGGGCATTGTGTCGGTAGGTGCGCTTACCCTGGTTTCATGGCGTTTGCTTCCGAACATCCCGTGGTCGCGCATTCCGAGTTTCGGCCGGTTGGTGACATCGAGCGCTCAGACGCGCGCTTCGAGGTCGTCAGCCCGTACGAACCGGCAGGCGATCAGCCGGCAGCTATCGCCGAGCTGGAGAAACGGATCAACGAGGGGGAGAAGGACGTAGTCCTCCTCGGTGCGACCGGTACCGGTAAGTCGGCCACGACTGCGTGGTTGATCGAGAAGCTGCAGCGCCCGGCTCTGGTGATGGCTCCGAACAAGACTTTGGCGGCTCAGCTCGCGAACGAGCTTCGGGAAATGCTACCCAACAACGCGGTCGAGTACTTCGTCTCGTACTACGACTACTACCAACCCGAGGCGTACATCGCCCAGACGGACACCTACATCGAGAAGGATTCGTCCGTCAACGACGATGTCGAGCGGCTGCGCCACTCGGCGACGTCCAGCCTTCTGTCACGACGGGACGTGGTCGTGGTGGCCTCGGTGTCGTGCATCTACGGCCTCGGTACACCGCAGTCGTACCTCGATCGCTCAATTCAGCTGGACGTCGGTGTGGAGGTGCCGCGGGATGCGTTCCTGCGTCTGCTCGTCGACGTTCAGTACAACCGCAACGACATGGCGTTCACGCGAGGTTCGTTCCGCGTGCGCGGCGACACGGTCGAGATCATTCCGTCGTACGAAGAGCTGGCGGTCCGCATCGAATTCTTCGGTGACGAGATCGAGGCACTGTACTACCTCCATCCACTGACTGGTGACATCGTTCGCCAGGTCGACACGGTTCGTATCTTCCCGGCGACGCACTACGTCGCCGGCCCTGAACGCATGGAGCGTGCCGCCAAGGACATCGAGGCGGAACTCGAAGAGCGACTCGCCGAGCTCGAAGGCAAGGGCAAGCTCCTCGAGGCTCAGCGTCTGCGCATGCGTACGCAGTACGACCTCGAGATGATCAAACAGGTCGGATTCTGCTCCGGCATCGAGAACTACTCGCGCCACATCGACGGCCGTGGCCCTGGAACTGCCCCCGCAACCTTGATCGACTACTTCCCGGAAGATTTCCTTCTGGTCATCGACGAGTCGCACGTGACGGTTCCTCAGATCGGCGCCATGTACGAGGGCGATATGTCGCGCAAGCGAAACCTGGTCGAGTTCGGATTCCGGCTACCGTCGGCAACAGACAACCGCCCTCTGACTTGGGAAGAATTCAGTCAGCGGATCGGTCAGACCGTCTACTTGTCGGCGACACCAGGTAAGTACGAGTTGGGTCAGTCCGGCGGTGAGTTCGTCGAGCAGGTGATCCGCCCGACCGGATTGATCGATCCCGAGGTCATCGTCAAACCCACCAAGGGACAGATCGACGATCTCGTTCACGAAATCCGCGAGCGAGCGGAACGTGACGAGCGTGTGCTGGTCACGACGTTGACCAAGAAGATGTCGGAAGATCTGACCGATTACCTGCTCGAACTCGGTATTCGCGTCCGCTACCTGCACTCGGATATCGATACGCTCCGGCGAGTCGAGTTGCTCCGTCAGCTCCGCCTGGGGGAGTACGACGTGCTGGTCGGCATCAACCTCCTGCGTGAGGGACTCGACCTTCCCGAGGTGTCGCTGGTCGCGATTCTCGATGCCGACAAAGAAGGTTTCCTACGTAGCTCCACCAGCCTCATTCAGACGATCGGCCGAGCGGCTCGAAATGTATCCGGTCAAGTGCACATGTATGCGGACAAGATCACCGCTTCCATGGCGCAGGCCATCGAGGAAACCGAGCGACGACGCGAGAAGCAGGTCGCCTACAACGAGAAGATGGGCGTCGACCCACAACCTCTACGCAAGAAGATCGCGGACATTCTCGATCAGGTGTACGAGGAGGCAGAGGACACTGCGGCGTCCGTGGACGTCGGTGGTTCGGGTCGCAATGCGACGCGTGGTCGGCGTGCGCAGGGTGAGGCCGGTCGTGCGGTCAGTGCGGGTGTGTACGAGGGGCGCGACACCAAATCGATGCCTCGGGCCGAATTGGCAGATCTGGTCAAGGAACTCACCGATCAGATGATGAACGCTGCCCGCGACCTTCAGTTCGAGTTGGCTGGGCGATTGCGAGACGAAATCTCGGATTTGAAGAAGGAGCTTCGAGGAATGGACGCCGCGGGTCTCAAGTAGGTCGCCTCGCGTGCGTTCGTGCTTTCGACCGCTACGGTTTCAGGTATGGATGCACAGACTGCAGGCAAGACCGCGCGGACTCTCGAACTTCTCCATTCCTTGGCGTACTTCGTCCCGGAGACGGAGAAGGAACTTGTCGGCGTCGGGTTGGAGCCTGGCCGAATGGTGTACTTTGCCGGGCGATCAGCTCCGCTCGGCGCTCCACCCGCGACTGTCGTCACGGCCACCTTCTTCAACTTCAATCCTGAATTGATCGCCAGTGTTATCCCACGTGCCTGGGAATTGGCAAGGCCCACAGAGGTTGTCGCCGCGCGGTATCGGGCAATCGACGCGGCGTACGTCCGCCTGTTCGGTGCAGACGTGACAGGATCGGCGGACATGGCCGAGGCCGCCGAACTCGTGTCGATCGCTGCCCAGAACATTCCTGGAGTGGACGGCCGCCCTCTGTACGCGGGTTGGGCGTCGCTCGACTGGCCGGCCGAGCCGCACCTGCGTTTCTGGCACGCGCTGACACTGCTGCGTGAGTATCGCGGTGACGGCCACATTGCGGCCCTTCAGACCGCGGGATTGAACGGCCTGGACGCGTTGATCACGCACACCGCGACGGGAATCGGGTTTCAGCGCAAATTCGCGCAGACTCGTCGCGGATGGTCGCAGGAACAGTGGGACGAGGCCGTCGAGAGTTTGAAGGACCGCGAACTGCTGGATCGTTCGTCCGGTGCGCTGACCGAGGACGGGCAGGACTTGCGTGACGTCGTCGAAGACCTGACGGACGACCTCGCTTTGGCTCCGTGGGATGCGCTGGGTGAGGAGGGTGCCAAGCGGTTGCTGGAATTGGCGACGCCGTGGCGTACCGCCCTGGTCGAGCAGGAAGTATTTCCGGCGGCGCTGTTCGGGCCCCGCTTTGGCAAACTTCGCTGAGTGGTCACCACCGAACAAATGTGTCTGTGACGAAGAATCACATTCACTGTGGGCTTGTGGCGTGTACTGCAAATAACACTATCCGCGGCACAATCCCGCTAATGTCAGCGCAGCGGTTGTCGAGCGGGCGCAACAGCGTTGCGCCCGGTGCCGGCCGTACCGTCCGTCCCGTAACCATGGAGGAATGAATGAGTGCCTACCGGACCGTTGTCGTAGGAACCGATGGCTCCGAGTCGTCACTGAAGGCAGTCGACAGAGCTGCCGCCATTGCCAGTGGCTCGGACGCTCAGCTCGTCATCGCGTGTGCGTACTACCCGGCTGATCCCAAGGACGTGAGCGCTGCCGCTGATGCGTTGGGTAACGAGGCCTACCAGGTCACCGGTTCCGCTCCGACCTACGAGATCCTTCGCACCGCTCGTGAGCGCGCACATGCCCAGGGGGCAAAGGATGTTGTCGAGCGCGCCGTCGTCGGCGCTCCCGTCGAATCGCTTCTCGCTTTGCTCGACGAGGTGAAGGGCGACTTGCTGGTCGTCGGAAATCGCGGATTGAACACGTTGACCGGGCGTCTACTCGGATCGGTGCCTTCCGATGCCGCTCGCAAGGCGACGTCCGATGTCCTGATCGTGCACACCGTTCGCTGAACTACCGGCAGTACTCGGCCTCGGCCGCATCGACGAACACTTCAGCCAGCTGATCGGCGCTGGGGGGTGTTGTCGATGCGGCCGAGCCGTTTCCGGAGGTGACCATTGGTTCGCTTGCTCCGTTCAGCGATACCGCCCGCAGATTCGCGATGATCATCGCTCGATCCGTTCCGGCCGCGAGCTGCTGGCAGACGCCGTCACCGAGCGCCTGCAACATGTCGTCGGAAAAGGCGGGCGTGACCCCGGTAGACGCGAGCGCCGCCCGCAGCCTTTCTGCCACGTCTACCGGTTTTTCGGTCGGTGCGGCAGCAACAGCAGCGATGTCGTCGCTGCCTGCAGCAGCCGTCGAACTCGAATCATCCTCTGAGCAACCGGCTGTCACCGCCGCAAGCATCCCGACGCCGATCACCACGCGAGCGATCTTGCGGATGGGTGCGGCGGAACTTGCGGGCAGGCCAAGCACGAGGGGTCATTCCTTCAGTCGTCGACACAAATTGGAGTGACACCACCATTCGTGGTGTCACGCACGAACCTACTCCGTGATGCTCACGAATCGAAGGCCAACTCTGCTGCTTCGACGCCGTCGAGAACCGCGGGGAGCGACTCGACGTGAATGATGCCGAGCCTCTGGGTAGCGCGGGTCAATGCGACGTAGAGGTCGTTCATTCCGCGTGGTGACTCGTCGAGAATGTCGGCAGGTTCGACGATCAACACGGTGTCGAACTCGAGTCCCTTGACGTCCTTGACGGACAGGACGCTTACGGTGTCACTCGCTAGGCCCGCCAGATCGGCAACAACCTCGGAACCGGCGATCACTGCGGTGATACCGGGATGCGACTCGGACTCGATGCAACGGCGCACGGTCGATTCCAATTCTTCGGCCGTGGTCTTGAGCGCCCACGGCGCGAATCCGCTGTCGCGTACCGACCGGGGCACGGATTGCTCCGGGTCGATCTCTTCGAGCACACGGTGCGCGACATCCATGATCTCCGAGGGAGTTCGGTAGTTGACGGTCAGTTCGGTGAGCTTCCAGCGCTTGGCGACGTAAGGCTCGAGAATCTTCTGCCAGGACGAAGTTCCCGCGGGATCACCGGTCTGAGCTGTATCGCCGACCAACGTCATCCAGCGATTCGGTATGCGCCGCATCAGCATTCGCCACGCCATTTCGGAGAGCTCTTGGGCTTCGTCGACGATCACGTGACCGTAGGTCCAGGTTCGGTCGCCGGCAGCGCGTTCTGCCGTGGTCTGGCGCTGGCCCTGATCGTGGCGTTGGGCGAGTTGGCTGGCGTCGATCAAGTCGTACGCCATCAAGATCTCGGGATCCATCTCGTCTTCGAGATCCTGTGGTGCAGACCCGGTGAGGATGTCGAGGGCGCCCTGGGCGTCGGCGATCTGCGCGCGCCATTCACGTTGTGCGCGTTCGCGTTCGGCGGCGTCGTCGACGCCGAGAATCTCGGCCAGTTCGTCGAGCAGGGGAGCATCGGCCGCACTGAAACCCGGTCCGACGCTCTGCAGAAGCTCGTCGCGTTGGGCGTCGTCGAGTTGCGGCGCTGCCTTGGCCAACCTCGCCGGCGACGTCCACAGTTCCGCGAGGATTTGCTGCGGCGACAATTCGGGCCACAGCTTTCCGATGGCGGACATGATGTCCGGGTCCTCACGCATCTCGTCGCGAATGTCGGCGATGTCGTCCCGACTGAGGAGTGACCCACCGTCGACGAGGTTTCCGCCGATGAGTTCGGCCATCTGCAGTGCCAACGCCTCGATGACTGCTGCCACGAAGATCGGGCGCGCCAGGTTGTGTGGGCGACGCGACGACCGAGCACGCCCGCGCGCCTTCGTGACAGTCTTTCGATCCAGCTTCAAGTCGTACGTGTCGAATCGAAGGGTAATCGGCTTCGACGGAACTTCCTGCCGATCCCGGACGGCGTTCTTGAGCACGTCGAGGATCGCGAGGGAACCCTTGATCTCACCGGCGGCGAGGGAATCCGTACGAGTCGCACGCACTCCGGGGTACAGGTCCCCGATCGTCGAGAGTAGAACTCCGGTCTCACCGAGTGAAGGAAGGACCTGGCTGATGTAGTCGAGGAACGTCGCGTTCGGCCCGATGATGAGAACACCGGCCTTGGCCAGTTGCTGGCGGTAGGTGTAGAGCAAGAAGGCGGCACGGTGAAGGGCGACTGCGGTTTTGCCGGTACCCGGACCGCCCTGGACGACCAAAACGCTCTTGTGCTCGGAGCGGATGATGGCATCCTGCTCACTCTGAATGGTCTCGACGATGTCGTTCATCTGACCCGTACGCGCTGCGTTCAGAGCGTCCAGGAGAGCGCTCTCACCGGCGACGCCGCCGGCTTCGGTCACCACGCCTGCGGCGCGGGCCGCGTCGAGGTCCAGGTATTCGTCGTTGATGCCGGTGACTGTGCGGCTCCGACTGCGAATATGGCGTCGCCGCTTCACGCCCTCGGGTGCCGCGGGCGTCGCCAGATAGAACGGGCGTGCCATCGGAGCTCGCCAGTCGAGGAGCAGCGTTTCGTAGTCGTTGTCGGTGTCCAGGATTCCCAGTCGGCCGACGTAGCGTCGCTCGTCGTCGAAGTCGATGCGTCCGAAACACATTCCGTTCTCGGCTGCGTCGTACTTGGCGAGATCCTCGGTGTACATGGCGTTGAAGGATTCGCGTTCGCTGCGTGCTTGCGGGGTTCCGCCGGTCTCGAGGAGGACCGTGCTCAAGCGAGTTTGGGCATACTTTCGAAGATCGTCGAGACGGGAGTACAACATCGTCACGTACTGCTGCTCGAGCTCTTGCTCGTTCAGTGACGGGTCCGCGTCGGGCAAAGGATCTCCTAGGCTTGATGAGAAATTCACGCGCTGCAAAAGCGCCAAGACAGTCTAGTTCCCCCAGATGAACTGCCGCATAGATACAGGTCAGGCCACCCGAAGGTGGCCTGACCGTGTCTTTCGGTGCACTCAGTGCGTCAATTCGTCCTTCTTGGCGCGAGCCTTTTCGAGCGCCTTCTCTGCGCGCTTGCGAGCACGCTTACCCAGCACCTCGGTCTGCTCCGACGCCGTTTCGGCCCACTCGTTGCTCTTCTCGAGGGCGAGTTCGGCGAACTCCGAGCTGCGCTTGCTCGCCAGCTCTGCCAGTTCGGCGCTGCGCTCGCGTGCGGTCTCGGCCAGTTCGGAGCCGCGCTTCTGCGCGACTTCGAGGATGTCCGGGCCGCGTTCCTTGGCGACCTCTCCGAATTCCGCGGCTCGCTTGCTCGCGATCTCCGCGAACTCGGAGCTGCGCTCCTTCGCAAGTTCGAGCCAATCCGTGCCGTGTGCCTTCGCGGTTTCGGCAAGCTCGGAACCGCGTTCGGACGCCACCGACAGAGCATGCTCGACGCGATCGCTCGTGTGATCGGTCTGCGATGCGACCAATGGAAGTGCTGCGGCGATAGACGCCTGGGCTTTCTTCGCGGCGCGACGGCCGCGCCAGCCGAGCGACGGCTTGCCCTCGGTGTCGACGGAGGCGATCATCAGTCCGCCGAGCAAGCTGACGTTCTTGATGAAGTTTGTGCGCTGCATCGCTCGCAGTGACGGATCGGTTTCGTTCCAGAAGTCGTGACCGGCAAGCGTGGTCGGTACCAGGCTCCCTGCGAGCACCAACGACGCGAGCCGCGGCGCCTTGCCGGTGGCCAGCAGGGCACCGCCGCCGATCTGGACGGCGGCGTTGATCTTGACGAGTGTTTCCGGATCAGCAGGCACCTTCTGCGTCACTGCTCCTGGCAGCGTCTCGACGGATTTGTCGATCAGCGGTGACGCTTTGGCTGCTCGCTGAGCAGGGTTGCGCAAAGCATCGATTCCCCCGGCGATGAAGATCGTGGAAAGCAGTGGACGAGCAATTCGACGTACCAGCATGTTTCAAGCCTCCCGATGTAGGTTCGTTTTCCACCCTAGCGATCTCACAAGGAATTGGTCCGGTTCGGCGATCCCGGCACGCCTGACCCGGTCGCCGGATTCCTGGTCGCCGAAGCGCGCTGTACTGCGACGATGACTTCTCCACTGATCCGGACACACCGTTCTGAAGTATCCGTTACCGCGTATCCGCATACGGCGTGTTCGAAGGTGTCACAGTATGCGCACCGTTCGAGCACGATGGTGTTGTGACCACCAAGATGACTCAGAACTTCGGCTCGACCCTTCCCACCGGCTGGGGACAGCTGTCGGACGAGGAGAACGAGAGAAACTGGGCGATCTTTCGTGACCGCTTTGGGTTCACGCCCGGCATCGACGCACGATCTTGGCCCGCCATCGCCGAGCCCATCCCGTCCGTGGTCTTCGATTTGGGTGCGGCGCCAGCTGCGACTCCAGGGGCGTGGGCCGCTCGCGTGGATGCGATCAACGCCGAAGCGTTGCGCTGTTTTGTCACCGATTGGAACGACGATCCCAACTTCGTCGTTCTGGATTGGCAGCATCCGGGCTACACCTTCGACGCGGAGGCACACGCTGCTGCGAAGGAGCTTGCGGAGTGGCGTGTCCCGGTCTATCCGAACGGTGACTACTACATATTCAGTCGGGACGACTTCACGGAAGGGACCTTCGGCCATCCGTGGGAACGCACGCTGTGTGTGTTCGGGGAACGGATGGTCGAAGGACTGGGCCGGACTCTGTCGACCTGGCTTCCGCGACTTCGAGTCAACGGTGAACAGGTCGACAGCCAAGTCGGTTAGCGGGGTCCAGTACGGAACAGGTGAAACGTCACCAACCGCGTTCGCGCCACTCCGCCAGGTGCGGGCGCTCGGCGCCGAGCGTCGTGTCCTTGCCATGCCCGGGGTAGACGACGGTCGCGTCGTCGTACCTTCCGAACAGCTTGTTTTCCACGTCGTCGAGCAGAGAAGTGAACTTCTCGGGGTCGGCGGTCTTGCCTACTCCGCCGGGGAAGAGTGAGTCGCCGGTGAAGAGGTGAACCTGTCCGCTCGGTTCGGTGAGAGCCAGCGCGATGGAGCCGGGCGTGTGGCCGGACAGGTGAATGACGTCGAGGCTCAAGTTGCCAACGGTCACCTTGTCGCCGTCTTCGAGGAGCACGTCCGGGGTGACGGGAAGGACCTCTGCGTCGAGGGGGTGCGCGGCGGTCGGCACCTTGGTTGCGGCGTGAACGTCTTCGAGGGCCAACCAGTGATCGCCGTGCTGGTGGGTGGTGACGATGGAATCGAAAACAGGTGCTTCCTGTTCGATGAGCGCGATGATCTTCTCGGCTTCGTTGGCCGCATCGATCAGGAGAGATTTCCCGGTCGTGGAACAGACGACGAGGTA
The DNA here is from genome assembly GCF_048573875.1 of Rhodococcus sp. SB1D. NCBI lineage: Bacteria > Bacillati > Actinomycetota > Actinomycetes > Mycobacteriales > Nocardiaceae > Rhodococcus > Rhodococcus sp. SB1D. The sequence continues at coordinate 33,397 of NZ_JBMAIQ010000010.1, read as the reverse complement.
AGTGTTGTTGTCCATGGGGCCGACCGACATCTTCGTGATGACGGCGCCTTCGACTGTGCGCCGCTGAGGGGCAGAATCGGGGGAGACCTGACCGGTGTAGGAGTCGTCGATCACGATGGGCTGATTCGTCATGAAACGCAGGCTACCTTCGAATAGGGGCAGGTAGAGCGATGGGCTCGCCTGGTGAGAAAAACGTGTCGGTGGCTCGGCCTACGATGACGATCGCTCGAGGACTCGCGTTTGCGAGGCCACTCGAGACTTCTCCGGGGGGACGGCCCCGGACGATTGACAATGAAGGGAATTGGTGTGGCGGATCGCCTGATCGTGCGGGGTGCGCGTGAGCACAATCTGCGAGGAGTCGATCTCGACCTCCCGCGAGACAGCCTGATCGTCTTCACCGGGTTGTCCGGCTCCGGCAAGTCCAGCCTCGCGTTCGACACGATCTTCGCCGAAGGTCAGCGCCGCTACGTCGAGTCGCTCTCGGCATACGCGCGTCAGTTCCTCGGTCAGATGGACAAGCCGGATGTGGACTTCATCGAGGGATTGTCTCCTGCGGTGTCGATCGACCAGAAGTCGACCAACCGCAACCCCCGTTCGACGGTGGGCACCATTACCGAGGTCTACGACTACCTCCGACTTCTCTATGCCCGCGCAGGTTCGGCGCACTGCCCGGTGTGTGGTGAGAAGATCGCACGTCAGACGCCCCAGCAGATCGTTGACCAGGTGCTCGAGATGGAAGAGGGCATCAAGTTCCAGGTCCTCGCACCGGTAGTCCGTACTCGTAAGGGCGAGTTCGTCGACCTTTTCGATCAGCTCAATACCCAGGGCTACTCGCGAGTGCGCGTCGACGGTGTCGTCCATTCGCTGGCGGATCCGCCGAAGCTCAAGAAGCAGGAAAAGCACGACATCGAAGTAGTGGTCGACCGATTGCAGGTCAAGGCGAGTTCGAAGCAGCGCCTGACCGACTCGGTCGAGACCGCACTTCGCTTGGCTGAAGGCATCGTGGTCCTCGACTTCGTCGACCGTGAAGAAAATGCACCTGATCGTGAGCGTCGTTTCTCCGAGAAGCTGGCCTGCCCGAATGGCCACGCACTCGCGATCGACGATCTCGAACCGCGCTCGTTCTCCTTCAACTCGCCCTACGGCGCCTGCCCGGAATGCACTGGCCTCGGTATCCGCAAGGAGGTCGACCCGGATCTGGTGGTTCCCGATCCCGACCTGAGCCTCGAAGACGGAGCGATCGCGCCGTGGTCGATGGGCCAGAGTTCGGAGTACTTCGGACGGTTGCTCTCCGGCCTCGGCGACATCCTCGGTTTCGACATGAAGACGCCGTGGAACAAGTTGCCGGCGAAGGCCCGCAAAGCAATCCTCGAAGGCAGCGAGGAGCAGGTTCACGTCCGGTACAAGAATCGGTACGGCCGTACCCGTTCTTACTACGCGGAGTTCGAAGGTGTGATGCCGTTCCTGCATCGCCGGCTCGAGCAGACCGAATCGGATCAGATGAAGGAACGGTACGACGGGTACATGCGCGACACGCCGTGCCCGGCGTGTGGTGGTGCTCGCCTGCGCCCGGAAATCCTGTCGGTAACTATCGCGGCTGGAGACTTCGGCAGTAAGTCCATCGCCGAGGTCTGTGAACTGTCGATCTCCGATTGCGCGGACTTCTTGAACAGCCTCACTCTCGGTTCGCGCGAAGAGGCGATTGCGGGTCAGGTCCTCAAGGAAGTTCAGGCACGACTCGGGTTCCTGCTCGACGTCGGCTTGGAATACCTTTCCCTCTCGCGTGCCGCTGGCACGTTGTCCGGTGGCGAGGCCCAGCGAATCCGCTTGGCAACGCAGATCGGTTCCGGACTCGTCGGCGTGCTGTATGTACTCGACGAGCCGTCCATCGGCCTGCATCAGCGTGACAATCGACGACTGATCGAAACCCTGACGCGCTTGCGCGACCTCGGCAACACGCTGATCGTCGTCGAGCACGACGAAGACACTATCTGCACGTCCGACTGGGTAGTCGACATCGGACCGTACGCCGGCGAGCACGGCGGCAAGGTCGTCCACAGCGGACCGTACGAAGAACTGCTGACGTGTGAAGAATCTCTGACCGGCGCCTACCTGTCGGGTCGCAGCTTCATCGAGGTTCCGGCCATTCGTCGGCCGGTGGATCGCAAACGCCAGGTCACGGTCGTCGGAGCTCGCGAGCACAATCTCGACGGCATCGACGTGAGTTTCCCGCTGGGTGTTCTCACCGCTGTCACCGGTGTCTCCGGTTCGGGCAAGTCGACGTTGGTCAACGACATTCTCGCGACCGTCATGGCGAACAAGCTCAACGGTGCACGCCAGGTGCCTGGCCGTCACACACGAATCAACGGACTCGATCAGCTGGACAAGCTCGTGCAGGTCGATCAGTCTCCGATCGGCCGGACTCCGCGATCGAATGCGGCGACGTACACCGGTGTGTTCGACAAGATTCGAACCCTGTTCGCGGCCACGACGGAAGCGAAAGTCCGCGGTTACCAGCCCGGCCGATTCTCGTTCAATGTCAAGGGTGGACGCTGCGAGGCGTGCTCCGGCGACGGAACCTTGAAGATCGAGATGAACTTCCTGCCGGACGTGTACGTGCCCTGCGAGGTATGCCACGGCGCTCGGTACAACCGCGAAACGCTCGAGGTCCACTACAAGGGCAAGTCGATCGCCGAGGTACTCGACATGCCTATCGAGGAAGCAGCCGAGTTCTTCCAGCCGGTCACCTCAATTCACCGGTACCTCAAGACGCTGGTCGACGTCGGCCTGGGCTATGTCCGACTGGGTCAGCCGGCTCCGACTCTGTCCGGTGGTGAAGCGCAGCGCGTCAAGCTCGCCGCCGAATTGCAGAAGCGGTCCACCGGTCGCACGGTGTACATCCTCGACGAGCCCACCACGGGTCTGCATTTCGAGGACATCCGAAAGCTCCTGATCGTGATCAACGGTCTGGTCGACAAGGGCAACAGCGTGATCGTGATCGAGCACAACCTCGACGTGATCAAGACGTCGGACTGGGTCGTCGACATGGGACCCGAGGGTGGATCCGGCGGCGGAACCGTTGTGGCGCAAGGTACGCCGGAAGACGTTGCCGCGGTCCCCGAGAGCTACACGGGCAAGTTCCTCAGTGAGGTTCTCACCGCACAGCACGCGCCGGTCAAGGCCAAGCCGATCACCAAGAAGCGTGCGACGAAGGCAGTTGCCGCAAAGAAGGCCGCGCCACGGAAGAAAGCCGCTTCCGTGAGCTAGTAGAACGTGAGCAAGTAGAAATCGGTCAGTGATGCCGGGTCGGAATCCGATCCGGCATCACTGCTTTGTCGATCAGGAAGCGGCGGCCTCGAGGATCACCTGGGCGACGTCTTCGGGGCGCGACCACATCGGCCAATGGCCGGTCGGGAGGTCGACGTACGTCACGGGAAGTTTCGCCAGTTCGGCGGCCATCGGATGACCTCCGTCGGCCATCTGGGCAATCACCGCGGACGGGAACGTGCTGCAAACGACGGTTGACGGCACCTGGTAGCGCTTTTCGTTCGTCAGGACAATCGGCTCACGCGCCGGCCCGGCCGGTTCGGGGACGGCGTTGGCGCGAAACGCCTCGAGAGCCTTCTCGTCGAGTCCTTCGAGGCTGCTGCCGTCTGCTTCAAGTTCTGCCCACGTCGGCAGCGGTATCTCGACGACGTCAGCGGCCAGATCCGGTCGCAGCGCTGCGCCGTCGGGCATGGGGCCCGAGTCGACGTAGACGATCCGAGCGACGCGATCCGGGATGCGATCGGTGACGGCGTACCCCACCGGGCCGGCGCCGCTGTGTACGACCAAGACCGTGCGCTCGTCGGAGTCCGATACGGCGTCGACGACTGCACGGACGTGAGCGTCGAAGGTGACCGCTGATCGATCTGTGTCTACTGCGTCGAGCCCGGGCAGTGTCAGGCTGGTCACGCGGGTGTCGGAACGTTCGAGGTGTGGGAGTACTGCATCCCAAGCCCATGAACCGAGCCAGAATCCGGGAACAAGAACGATGTGAGTTTTCATGGACTCACAGTGCACCCGGGTTGGTGACAACAGAGTGTCACCAATTATGTCACCGTTTGGTATCGGAATCTGAGACACTGGTGAACGTGAATCGAGCTGCGAGATTGCATGCTCTCGTCGAGGAACTTCGGCGACAGGGCGATCGAGGGACTACGTGCTCCCGATTGTCCGAGGAATTCGGTGTCACCACCCGGACGATCAAGAGGGATATCGAGACGCTGATGATGTCGGGTGCGGCGATCGAAGCGCGCTCAGGCCCCGGGGGTGGTTACCGACTCGTAGGTCGCGCTACGCTACCGCCGGTGAATTTCACTGTTCCGCAAGCAGTTTCGATCGCGTTGGCCTTGACGGCGATGGGTGATGCTCCGTTTGCGCCGGATGGGCGAGCAGCGCTGGCGAAACTGCTCGATGTGATGGACGAGGAGAGTCGTCGCAAGGTCGCGGAGCTCGGTGGCCGCGTGTGGATTCGCGGTGACGGCGGGGCTCTGACGGATTCGCGCGCGAACCGGCAGGCCGTCGAGCAGGGTCTCGAGCAGAGTCGCGTCGTGTCGTTGCACTACGTGGATGGGGACGGTGCGGAGACGGTGCGGGCAGTTGAGCCGCACATTCTGGCGCAGGACCGTGGTCAGTGGTTTCTCATCGGCTGGTGTCGCGAGCGCGACGCCGTGCGGTGGTTTCGACTCGATCGAATGCGTCGGGCCACGCTGACGAACGATCACTTCACACCACGCGATTCGACCGTCTTCGGGCAACCGCCCGAAGACGCTCGGCCTGTTTCTCCCCGTAGGTGAGTGACTCAGTCGATCATGTTGCGGGCTGCGGCAACGGAATCCGTGATCAGTTCGGTCAGGGCCGTCATATCGACGTCGCTCAGCCGTTTGACGTACAGGCAGCCCTTGCCGATTTTGTGCTTGCCGAGGCGAGCGAGCGTGTCGGTGTAGTCGTCGAAGTTCAGCGACAAGTACAACGTGAGCGCGGTGGCCCTGGGGGAGAATCCGATCAGTGGGGTGTCACCTTCGTGGCCACTCGCATATCGGTAGTGCCGTGCCCCGAATCCGATGATGCTCGAGCCCCACATGACAGCAGGCTCGCCGGTTGCGGCCGACAGCAGGGAGATCAGCTCCACGGCGTCGGCGCGTTTGCGGTCGTCGACGCGTGAAATGAATGCGTCGACGTCCTCGGGCGTCGGTTGAGTCTTGTTGGCGGTTGCCAATTCAGTAGACCGGACCGGTGAACTTCTCGCCCGGTCCCTTTCCTGGCTCGTCCGGGTGCGAGGAGGCCTCACGGAATGCGCGCTGCAGGGCTTGGAGGCCTTCACGGATGGGTCCGGCATGAGGGCCGAGGTATTCGACCGACGCAGTCACGAGTCCGGCAAGTGCCGTGATGACTCGACGCGCTTCGTCGAGGTCCAGGTAGGGGCTGGAAGACGGATCGGCGTCGGAGAGGCCGAGTTTTTCGGCAGCCGAACTCATCAGCATCACTGCAGCACGGCTGATGACCTCGACCGCGGGAACTTCGGAGAGTTCGCGGACGTCGGGGTTCGCGCCGTCGGTGTTCTGTTCTGCCTCGAAGTTCTCACTCATGGATGTAAGGATTCCATCAGGCCGTGACGGTGTTGAATCGGGCCTCTCCCGGCAGTACTGGGAGCGGCACCGATTTCTTTCATCTGTGGCGACCTGTTACTCTTGTTGCAACGACCGCCTCCGACTTGTTCGGGGGCAGCAAGTGGAGTCCGACTCCCACCTCTGCGCGGCAGGTGAAACTGCAGTTCAGTGGTTCCGGTCACCTGTTATCGGAGATCATTCTTCGTCAGGTTCCTCGCTCAGTCGAGGAGATAGGTTTCGGCGTGAGCTGGATCTTATGTGATCGGTCGACATCGGGCCCCGCGGATGAGCAATCATCACAGCGGGGCTTTTTTGTTGGGGTGCGGGCGGTACGGGCTGCGTGCGGTCATGAAGACCGCACCGTTCAACCTAGGAGGCCCCATCAGCACTGAGACCCGCATCAACGATCGTATCCGCGTTCCCGAGGTTCGTTTGGTCGGACCTGGCGGCGAACAGGTAGGCATCGTGCGTGTTGAAGATGCACTCCGCTTGGCCCTTGAGGCCGACCTCGACCTGGTCGAGGTAGCTCCTGACGCCCGTCCACCGGTCTGCAAGATCATGGACTACGGCAAGTTCAAGTACGAGGCTGCACAGAAGGCACGTGAGTCACGTAAGAACCAGCAGCTGACGGTCATCAAGGAGCAGAAGCTCCGACCCAAGATCGACGACCACGACTACGAGACCAAGAAGCGCAACGTCGTTCGCTTCCTCGAAGCCGGTTCCAAGGTCAAGGTCACGATCATGTTCCGCGGACGTGAGCAGTCACGCCCCGAACTCGGCTACCGCCTTCTGCAGCGTCTGGGAGCAGACGTCGCAGATCTCGGATTCGTCGAAACCTCGGCAAAGCAGGACGGCCGAAACATGACGATGGTCCTGGCACCGCACAAGGGCGCCAAGACTCGTGTCAAGGCGCAGGAGAGCGCTCAGGCGCCAGTGGCTCAGGCTGCTCCGCGTCCGGCTCCGGCCGCACCGGCTTCCAGTGAAGCAGCTCCGGAAGCACCGGCGACCGGCGATGCCGCTCCCGAGGCTCCGGCCAGCTAGTCGATTTCCCAAGATCCACCACGTAACAAGAACTGAGGACTCCATGCCCAAGATGAAGAGCCACAGCGGCGCCTCGAAGCGATTCAAGGTGTCCGGCAGCGGAAAGCTCATGCGCCAGAAGGCCGGCCGTCGCCACCTTCTCGAGCACAAGTCCAGCAGGGTTACCCGTCGTCTCGACGGTGTCGCTGTTGTCAGCCCTGACGACGCTCCGCGCATCAAGCGCATGCTCGGCATCTGAGTCGCCCCCTTACTGACCACCCGGGGCCGTACTTTCAGCCCCTAGATTGACAGGATTTTTCAAGTGGCACGCGTAAAGAGGGCGGTCAACGCCCAGAAGAAGCGTCGTTCAATTCTTGCTGCATCCAGCGGCTACCGTGGACAGCGTTCGCGTCTGTACACCAAGGCCAAGGAGCAGCAGCTCCACTCGCTCACCTACGCGTACCGCGACCGTCGTGCGCGCAAGGGCGAGTTCCGCAAGCTGTGGATCACGCGTATCAACGCTGCAGCTCGTGCAAACGACATCACGTACAACCGCCTCATCCAGGGCCTGCGTCTGGCAGAGGTCGACGTCGACCGCAAGATCCTGGCCGAGCTCGCTGTCTCCGATGCCGAGGCCTTTGCCGGCCTGGTCGCACTCGCGAAGGCCGCTCTGCCGGCTGACGTGAACGCTCCTGCCGGAGAAGCAGCCTGATTCACGCATCACAGCAACGGCCCGTGGACCCGCTCACCGAGCGGACTCCGCGGGTCGTTTCTGCTGTCAAGCTCCTGCGCACAGCAGAACGACGCAAAGCAGGACGTTTCCTCGTCGAGGGCGAGAACTCGGTCACCGAACTGTTGAACGGTGCACTCTCGAATGGCGAGGCCCGCCCGGTGCACGACCTCTTCTACACCGAGGACGCAGCCGAGCGCTATCAGCACGTCATCGATCGGGCGCTGACCGCTGGAGTTCGTGTTGCTCTTGTGACCGATCGAGCCATCAAAGCTCTCAGCGATACCGTCACGCCGCCCGGACTCGTTGCCGTCAGCGATCTACTGGATGTACCGCTGAGCGCAGCCGTCCATCAGGAGACCCGCCTGCTCGCAGTGCCGGTCGAGGTCAACGAACCAGGTAACGCGGGCACCGTCATTCGCATCGCAGACGCAGTGGGTGCCGACGCGGCAATCCTCGCCGGCGACAGCGTCGATCCGCATAACGGCAAGGTCGTTCGTTCGTCGGCGGGCAGCCTGTTTCACCTGCCAGTCGTCCGCGATCGAGACACAGTGTCGGTGATCGAGCAGATTCGCGCAGCCGGCATTCAGATTCTCGCGACTGCAGCTGACGGCGAGGTCGATCTCGACGAGGCCGACGAGTTGCTGAGCAAGCCGACGGCCTGGCTGTTCGGTAACGAAGCGCACGGTCTCGATCCGGCGATCGCCGCGCAGGCTGATCATCGGGTCAGGATTCCGATCCATGGCCGCGCCGAGAGCTTGAACCTCGCGACAGCGGCGGCAATTTGCCTGTACGCAAGCGCGCGGGTGCAAAATCGCGCCACCGATCACGGCTGAAAACGCACGCGAAGACCTCACGGAATCCCATTTGCGGAAGCCTGAGACAATACAAGAGCAGAGACAATGCTCGAGCGAGTTCGAATGCTCGCTCGCAGTACAAGAAGTAAGCAGTACAAGAAGCACGCAGTACGAGAAGTAAACCGAGAAGCGACAGGAGCGTCACAGCCGTGGCCAAAAATGAGGGCGCGACACCGCCGGAGGTCGACGCGAGTGTACTCACCGAAGAGGCGTTGACCGCTGCGGCTGAGAACGCCGAGAAGGCGCTGGCGGACGCCGCTGACCTGGATGCGCTGGCGCACGTCAAGGTGGAGCACCTGGGGGACAAGTCCCCGATCGCCCTCGCTCGCCGGGGACTCGGCAGCCTTCCGGGCAAGGAAAAGGCGGACGCCGGTAAGCGCGTCAACATCTTCCGCACTCGGATCAACAACGCGTACGACGCTCGTCGTGAGGTCCTCCTCGCCGAGCGTGACGCCGCGGTGTTGGTTGCCGAGGCAATCGACGTCACTCTGCCTTCCGATCGTCACCCAGTCGGGGCGCGTCACCCGATCAGCCTGATTTCCGAGCAGGTCGCCGACGTATTCGTCGCGATGGGTTGGGAAGTTGCCGAGGGTCCGGAGGTGGAGACCGAGCACTTCAACTTCGACGCACTCAACTTCTTGCCGGATCACCCTGCGCGCACGATGCAGGACACCTTCCACCTGGCACCCGAGAACTCTCGCCAGGTGCTGCGTACCCACACCTCGCCGGTGCAGGTCCGCACCATGCTCTCGCGTGAGGTGCCGATCTACGTGGTGTGCCCGGGCCGCACGTTCCGCACCGATGAACTCGATGCGACCCACACCCCTGTCTTCTCGCAGGTCGAGGGCCTGGCCGTCGACAAGGGCCTGACCATGGCCAACCTGCGCGGGACTCTCGACGCGTTCGCTCGTGCCCTTTTCGGCCCCGAGACGCGTACCCGTATGCGCCCCAATTACTTCCCGTTCACGGAACCGTCGGCCGAGGTCGACGTCTGGTTCGCGAACAAGAAGGGCGGCGCAGGCTGGGTCGAGTGGGGCGGCTGCGGCATGGTCAACCCGAACGTTCTGCGCGCCAGCGGTATCGATCCCGACGAGTACTCGGGTTTCGCATTCGGCATGGGCCTCGAGCGGACCCTGCAGTTCCGCAACGGTATCCCGGACATGCGCGACATCGTCGAAGGTGACGTGCGTTTCACGCTGCCCTTCGGTGTCGCAGGCTGACCGATCCGGTCCGCGGAACCTTCACAAAGACTTATCGACAAACGAGAGAGCTGAGCAGACGTGCGAGTAGCGCAATCCTGGCTGACCGAGATCCTGCAGCGGGCAACTCCCAACTGGGAGGTGACCCCGGAAGAGCTGGACGCCGGGTTCGTCCGGGTGGGACTCGAAGTCGAGGAACTCGACACACTCGAGGCGATCGACGGCCCGTTGGTCGTCGGCAAGGTCGTCTCCATCACCGAACTGACCGAGTTCAAGAAGCCGATCCGCTTCTGCCAGGTCGAGGTCGGCGAACCCGAGCCCCGTGGCATCGTCTGTGGCGCGCGCAATTTCAACGAGGGTGACCTCGTCGTCGTTGCGTTGCCCGGCGCGGTGCTGCCCGGCGGATTCGAAATCGCCACTCGCAAGACGTACGGCCAGGTGTCCGACGGCATGATCTGCTCCGTCTCGGAACTCGGTATCGGCAAAGACCATTCGGGCATCTTGGTGCTCGAGCCTGGTACCGCCGAACCCGGCGCCGACGGCAACGAGTTGCTCGGTCTCGGTGACACGATCATCGAACTGAACATCACCCCGGACCGTGGCTACTGCTTCTCGGTCCGCGGTCTCACGCGAGAGCTCGCGTGCGGCTTCGATCTCGAATACGCCGATCCTGCTTCGGTTCCCGCGCACCCGGCTGAGGGTGAAGCCTGGCCGGTGCGCCTCGAACCGGAGTCCAAGGCTTCGCGTTTCGTGATGCGGAAGATCACGGGTATCGATCCGCAGGCAGTGAGCCCGTGGTGGCTGCAGCGTCGACTTCTGCTCTCGGGTGTTCGCCCGATCTCGCCGGCCGTCGACGTCACCAACTACGTGATGCTCGAACTCGGTCAGCCTCTGCACGCGTTCGATGCGACCGCAGTGCAGGGCGACCTGGTGGTCCGTCGCGCCAAGGCGGGGGAGAAGCTGACGACGCTCGACGACGTCGAACGCACGCTCGATCCCGAAGACGTTGTCATCGCCGACGATTCCGGAGTCATCTCGCTGGCTGCCGTCATGGGCGGCGCAACCACCGAGGTGGGAACGGCAACGACGGACATCCTCCTCGAAGGAGCTACTTGGGATCCGCTCGCAGTCTTCAAGACGGCGCGCCGGCACAAGCTGCCGAGTGAGGCGAGCAAGCGTTTCGAGCGCGTCGTCGATCCGGCAATTCCGCTCGCGGCCGTCGACCGCGCAGCCGCTCTGCTGGTCGAGATTGCCGGCGGACGGATCGAACCGGTCCTGACCGACGTGGGCGATGTCGCCCCTCGCGCTGCCATTCGCATGGATATCGACCTGCCCGACCGTGTCGCCGGAGTCACGTACCCCAACGGCACCGCAGCTCGCCGCCTCACCCAGGTTGGCTGCAACGTCGAGGTCGGCGTCAGCGAAGAGGGACACGGCCAGTTGGTCGCGACGCCGCCGTCGTGGCGTCCGGACCTGGTGCAGCCTGCGGACCTCGTCGAGGAAGTTCTTCGCCTCGAAGGTCTCGAGCAGATCCCGTCTGTGCTTCCCGCCGCTCCGGCCGGACGTGGGTTGACTCCGTCGCAGCGGCGAAAGCGCACGGTCTCGAAGGCCGTGGCTCACGCCGGTTACGTCGAGGTCCTTCCTCCGGTCTTCCTGCCTACGAACGTCTTCGACGTCTGGGGCCTCGACGCGGATGATCCGCGCCGCAACACCAGCAAGGTCCTCAACCCGCTCGAAGCCGATCGTCCGGAGTTGGCGACCACGCTGCTCCCGGGTCTGCTGGAGATCCTGGCTCGCAACGCTTCTCGCGGTCAGCGTGATCTGTCGCTGTACGGCATCGCGCAGGTCGTCCTGCCGGGCCCTGACACCGAACCGGTGGATGCATTGCCGGTGGATCGTCGCCCGACGGACGAGCAGATCGCGAACCTGATCGCGTCGTTGCCGGCACAGCCGGTGCACATCGCTGCAGTGTTGAGTGGTTTGCGTGAGCCGAGCGGCCCCTGGGGTCCTGGCCGTCAGGCCGAGGCTTCGGACACTTTTGCAGCCGTGCGGGTCATTGCAGCTGCAGCAGGCGTCGAGGTGGAACTGCGTGCGGCGCAGTACCTGCCGTGGCATCCCGGCCGTTGCGCCGAGGTTGTCGTTGACGGCAACGTAGTCGGTCATGCGGGCGAACTGCATCCGGCTGTTCTCGAGCGTGCGGGACTGCCCGCGCGCACCTGCGCACTGGAGATCGACCTCGACGCTTTGCCGTTGGTCGAGAACCTGCCGGCGCCGCGCATTTCGCCCTTCCCCGCAGTGCTCCAGGACGTGGCAGTTGTTGTCGATCGCGACATTCCGGCAGCCAAGGTGCAGGAAGCTCTGCGTTCCGGCGGCGGTGAGCTTCTCGAAGACATCCGCCTCTTCGACGTCTTCGAGGGCGAGCAGGTCGGTGAAGGCCGCAAGTCGCTCGCGTTCGCATTGCGATTCCGTGGTGTCGACCGGACGCTGACCGAGGACGAGGCAAGTGCCGCGCGCGATGCAGCAGTGGAGGCGGCTTCCAAGGCTGTCGGTGCGCAGATGCGTGGCTGATTTCCTCAACTGATCACAGAGCCCACGACCGTTGCCGGTGGTCGTGGGCTCTGTCGTGTTATCGGCTTTTCGACTGAGGCGAATCGGAAAGCCACACATCTGGCGCAACGGTGTCCGTCCGTCGCCCTTGCTGGTCGAGCACGTGGCCGAGCAGTTTGCGCAGATACAGCACGATGGATCGTTCCGTGACGCAAAGACCCGGAATCTCCTTGCGCAGACGAGTTTCGAATGCATCGAGTTCTGCAGGAGAATGCAGCCACAACTGAACCACCAGGTTGTCGGGGCCGACTACAGCGAAGCAGTTTCGAACTTCCGACGCCCGACTCAGCACTCGTCCCGCCGTATCGAGAAGCTCGGGTTCGACGCGGCACCACAAAGTGGCGAGCACGGGAAGGCCGGCCAGCGGCCGCGCGAATTCACACCGCAGCGCCACCAACCCCGAAGACGTGAGCCGGTCGATCTGGCGTTTGCACGCAGCGGGACTGACACCGATCGCGTCGGCCAACTCCTTCATGGGAGTGCGCCCGTCGTAAGCGAGCTTCGTCAGAACCTTGCGATCCTGTTCGGATATCCCGGTCGGCCGAGCGCGCACGGCAGGACGGTTTTCGCTGGTGGTCAGCACACCCTTCTCGGACGGTGCCAGCGCATTGAGTCTCCATCGCCCACCTTCGGTGAACCAGCGTGTGATGATCGAGGTTCGTGTCGCCAGTACACCGTCGATCGTTGCGACGTCTTCCGAGATGAAGCGCGACATCGACGCCAGATCCGCGGTACCGGCTGTGACGAGCAGATCTGCTCTGCCCGTTGATGCTTCGATGGTCACGGCGTGGGCCGAGCGAGTCAGCCGTGCCGCGACGGTGTCGAGAAGAGCAGGTGAGCAATCGATTTCGATGATCGCTGTGACGATGCTGCCCAGCACCTGTGGCCCTGGAGTGACCGTGACCCAGGCCAACGACGATTCGGAGAGTCGATTCCAACGACGGGCGAGAGTCGCGGCGTCGAGTTCGAGTGGTCCGGCCAACGAAAGCCACTTCGATCGCGGTGCGAGCTGGAGCGCATTGATTATCCTCAGATCGATTTCATCTATCCCGCGACCGTTGCCGGTATCTGGTGCGCTCATAACGTCATTATCCGGCATATTTCTGCAAGATTCGGACTATCTGCGACGCTCGACGGATGATCACAGAGGAGAAGTACGCGCTGATCGGAGCGGGCCCGTCTGGATTGGCCGGCGCGCGAAACCTCGATCGGGCCGGGATAGCGTTCGACGGCTTCGAGAGCCACGACGACGTCGGTGGGCTCTGGGATATCGACAACCCGCACAGCACCGTCTACGAGTCGGCGCACCTCATCTCTTCGAAGGGCACCACCGCATTCGCCGAGTTCCCGATGGCGGATTCGGTGGCCGACTACCCGAGCCACGTGGAACTTGCCGATTATTTCCGCGACTACGCCGATACTCACGATCTTCGCAGGCACTTTGCCTTCGGCACTACCGTCGTCGACGTCTCGCCGGTCGATTCGCTGTGGCAGGTCACCACGCGCAGTCGCAGCGGTGAGACAACAGTCGCGCGGTATCGAGGCGTGATCATCGCGAACGGAACGCTGTCGAAGCCGAACATGCCGACTTTCCGGGGCGACTTCACCGGCACGTTGATGCACACGAGCCAGTACCGCAGCGCCGAGATCTTCCGCGGGAAGAAGGTACTGGTCATCGGGGCGGGCAACAGTGGATGCGACATCGCCGTCGATGCCGTCCACCAGGCCGAGTGCGTCGACCTGAGCGTTCGGCGAGGCTACTACTTCGTCCCCAAGTATCTGTTCGGCCGACCCTCGGACACCTTGAATCAGGGAAAGCCGTTGCCGCCGTGGATCAAACAACGCGTCGACGCCTTGGTACTCAAGCAGTTCACGGGTGATCCGGTGCGGTTCGGATTTCCGGCACCGGACTACAAGATCTACGAATCGCATCCGGTCGTGAACTCGTTGATCCTGCACCACATCGGGCACGGTGATGTGCACGTGCGCGCCGACGTCGACCGGTTCGAGGGGAAGACGGTGCGGTTTGTCGACGGATCGTCTGCCGACTACGACCTCGTTCTCTGCGCCACGGGGTATCACCTCGACTATCCCTTCATCGCGCGCGAGGACTTGGACTGGTCGGGCGCTGCCCCGGACCTGTTCCTCAACGTCGCGAGTCGCCGCCACGACAATCTCTTTGTTCTCGGCATGGTCGAAGCATCCGGTCTCGGGTGGCAGGGCCGTTTCGAGCAGGCCGAGTTGGTGGCCAAATTGATCACCGCACGTACCGAAGCCCCCGCCGCGGCGCGGGAATTCTCGGCGGCGGCGGCCGGTCCTCCTCCAGATCTGTCCGGGGGATACAAGTACCTGAAGTTGGGACGAATGGCCTACTACGTGAACAAGGACGCCTACCGCTCGGCGATCAAGCGGCACATCGGACTGCTTGATGCCGCTCTGACGAAGGGAGGACAGTGATGCCGATCGACGACGTGGTGCTCAACTTCAACCCGGGATCGTTGATGATCCTCAACGTGGTGCTGGCCACGATCATGCTGGGGATCGCCCTCGACACCTCGGTCGACGACTTTCGTCGTGCCCTCACCAAACCCAAGGCGATGGCGGTGGGTATTGCTGCGCAGTTCCTGCTGTTGCCGGCAGTGACTTTTCTCCTGACGCTGATTCTCTCGCCGGCTCCGTCGGTAGCACTCGGCATGATCCTGGTGGCGTGCTGCCCGCCAGGGAACATCTCGAACGTCCTGACTCACCGGGCGGGCGGCGACGTCGCACTCTCGGTGTCCATGACGGCGGTGTCGAACGTCCTCGCGATCTTCCTCATGCCGCTCAATCTTGCGTTCTGGGGGAGCCGACGCCCGGAGACCGACGCTCTGTTGCAGTCCGTGAACCTGAATGCGCTCGAGATGGTCGCGCAAATCGCCCTGATCATCGGTGTGCCGTTCGTTCTCGGCATCTGGGCGGCACGAAGGTTTCCGGAGATCGCCGCGAAAGCGCAGCCTTGGGTGAAAAACGGTTCGTTGGTGGCGTTGTTGATCTTCATCGTCGCGGGGGTGTCGGGGAATGCGTCGTACTTCGTCGACTACATCGGGGTGGTACTGCTCGCGGTCTTCCTGCACGACACGGTTGCCCTCGCACTGGGATACTTCTGCGGCGCCGTCACCGGGTTGAACGAATACAGCCGTCGCGCCGTCTCTTTCGAGGTCGGCATCCGCAATGCGGGGCTGGGGCTTGGCCTGGTGTTCACGTTCTTCGACGGTCTCGGTGGCATGGCCGTCGTGGCCGGCTGGTGGGGGATCTGGGACATCATCGCCGGGTTGGCTCTGGCGACGATCTGGTCCAAGCGACGCGCCCGAAAGGCGGTACCGGCATGACCGTCGCACTCGTCACGGGCGGAAACGGGTTCCTGGGTACCGCTGTCATCGACGCACTGATCGCGCAGGGCATCACCGTCGTCTGTGTCGACCTCACGGTCAAGGACACGCCGGACGATCGCATCCGCCGCGTCAGGGCGGACGTCTGCGACCCCACAGAATTGGGGCGGGTGTTCGGTCAGTACCGACCGAACGTCGTGATCCACCTTGCGTCCATCGTGAATCCCGGCAAGAAAACGACAGCAGAGCAGGAGTACCGCGTCGACGTCGACGGGACACGAAACGTGCTCGCGGCCTGCGTCGAACACGGGGTTGGACGGGTCGTCGTGTCTTCGTCCGGAGCGGCGTACGGCTACCACTCCGACAACCCACCGTGGATCACCGAGGACGTACCTGTCCGAGGCAACGACGAATTCACATACAGTCGCCACAAACGCCTGGTCGAGGAGATGCTCGCCGAATATCGCGTCGAACACCCGGAGTTGGAACAAGTTGTCTTCCGGATCGGCACGATCTTGGGCGAGAGCGTCGACAATCAGATCACCGCGTTGTTCGATCGCCGCAAGCTGCTCAAGGTTGCCGGGAGCGACAGCCCCTTCGTCTTCGTCTGGCACACCGATGTCGCGGGCGCTTTTGCGGAGGCCGTGACCGGAAACCAAGTGGGCATCTTCAATGTCGCGGGCGACGGCGTGCTGACCGTCGACGAGTTGGCTTCCCGGATGGGCAAGAGCACGGTGACGCTTCCTGCATGGTTGTTGCGAGGCGTTCTACGCGTCGGACGGCGATTGGGTGTAACGGAACACGGTCCGGAGCGCGTCGGATTTCTCCAGTACAGACCGGTTCTCGACAATCGGCGGCTCAAGGAACAGTTCGGATACGTCCCCGAATATTCGAGCGAGGAAGCGTTTGCCGCGTATCTCGCGTCACGCTGACCCCTTCGACGGACGGTCGTGGAAGGATCGGAATTGTCCGTCGGCGTATTCGAGAAGGGACTGACAGTGTCACGAAATGATGGGTCCGAACATGATGGGTCCGTGCACCAGGTAGTCGAGGCCGCCAGTGCACTCGACGACAAGGACTTCCTCGCGGTCGTCCGCGCAGTGGTCGAGCGTCGTCCGAGTTTGTCGGTCCTTCTTTCCGTGGTGGACACCGCTGCCGCGAGCCTCGAGCCGAACCGCGTCGAGGACGAGAACGAGATCACCGACGCCGAAGAAGTCGAACTGCCCGACACCGTTGTGGAGGTCGACGAGATCATCGACGTCCCGGTGGTACTTGCGACCGATCCGAGAATTCCCGAACCCGACTACACCGAAGGCGGAGTGCCCACTTTCGACCGCGTTCGGGAGAAGATAGAGGGGCGCTTCGGTACTTCAATAGGTTCGTCCGAACTGGCGCACGAGAGTCCTGCCGGAAAGTCCGTGGACGAGCGGTGGGACGAGCGCCAGAAGGCCGCAAAGGCCAAGCTCGAGGAGATCCGGCGATCCATGGGTAAGTAATTATGCATTCCGATGCACAATGATGCATACTGTGTGACATGACTGAAGGTGGTACGACCGAGAACGCACGCAAGCCGATCAGAGTCGCCGTTGCCGGCGCCAGTGGGTACGCCGGTGGTGAGGTTCTGCGTCTGCTCCTCGGGCACCCCTCCTATGCCGACGGCAGTCTGGTGATCGGTTCGCTGACCGCCGGTGGCAACGCCGGTTCGACGCTCGGTGAGCATCATCCGCACTTGCTTCCACTCTCTTCGCGGGTACTCGAAGAGACCACTGTCGAGATCCTCTCGGGTCACGATGTCGTCTTCCTCGGTCTCCCACACGGAAATTCGGCTCAGTACGCCAAGTTGCTGCCCGAGTCGACGGTCATCATTGACTGCGGCGCGGACTTCCGGCTGCAGGATCCCGCAGCCTGGGAGAAGTACTACAAGAGCGCTCATGCCGGCACCTGGCCCTACGGTCTTCCTGAATTGCCCGGTGCCCGTGAGAAATTGGTAGGCGCAACCCGCATCGCCGTTCCGGGCTGCTACCCGACGGCAGCGAGCCTCGCGCTGGCCCCCGCCGTTGCCGCGGGGATCGTGGACTCACACGTGAACGTGGTTGCGGTCAGTGGCACTTCGGGCGCCGGCCGGGCACCGAAGGCTGATCTGCTGGGTTCCGAGGTCATGGGCTCCGTCCGTGCGTACGGCGTCGGCGGCGTCCATCGCCACACCCCTGAGATCATTCAGAATCTCTCGGCCGCAGGCGGCAAGGACATCAGTGTCTCCTTCACTCCAGTCCTCGCGCCCATGCCGCGCGGCATCCTCGCGACCTGCACGGCAGCCACCACGGCCACCGAAGAGCAAGCGCGCGAAATCTACGACAAGGCATACAACGACGAGCCGTTCATCCACGTACTGCCTGCCGGAGTCTTCCCGCAGACCGGTGCCGTGATCGGATCCAATGCCGTACAGATCGGGGTCACCGTTGACGCCGACGCCGGTCAGCTCGTTGTCATCTCGGCAATCGACAATCTCACCAAGGGCACCGCCGGTGGCGCGGTGCAATCGATGAATCTCGCCCTTGGCCTACCCGAGACCGCAGGTCTCTCTACCGTGGGAGTAGCTCCGTGAGCACCGACAATCCGCAGCAGATCGACAACGCAACCGAGCCTGACGCGACCGTTGCAGACGTGGTTCACGTCGCCGGGGGACGTCTGCTCCGCACGCAGGGCGTCACCGCACCTGCCGGATTCCGCGGTGCCGGAATTGCTGCCGGTATCAAGAAGAGTGGCAAGTCGGACCTCGCATTGGTGCTCAACGAGGGACCCGATCTGGCCGCTGCCGGCGTCTTCACCCTGAACAAGGTCAAGGCAGCTCCGGTGCTCTGGTCTCAGCAGGTCCTGACGACGGGCAAGCTGCGCGCGGTGGTGCTCAACTCGGGCGGCGCGAACGCCTGCACGGGCGCGGGTGGATTCCAGGATGCACACAAGACTGCCGAGGAAGTTGCTTCGGCACTGAGTAATTGGGGCACCGAGACGGGCGCGATCGAGGTCGCTGTCTGTTCGACCGGACTTATCGGTGACCGCTTGCCCATGGACAAGCTGATCCCCGGTGTCACCGAGGTAGTGCACGAACTCGCTGGCGGAATCTCCGGCGGCACCGACGCGGCATACGCGATCATGACCACCGATACCGTGCCGAAGCAGGCGTCGCTGCACCACGCGAACAAATGGAACGTCGGCGGAATGGCCAAGGGCGCAGGCATGCTCGCGCCTGCGCTGGCCACGATGCTGTGCGTCGTCACGACCGATGCTGTCGCAACGGCCGAGCAGCTCGATACCGCTCTGCGCGCCGCCACCCACCTGAGCTTCGATCGCCTCGACGTCGACGGCGCCACGTCCACCAACGACACAGTGCTCCTGTTGGCCTCCGGCGCCAGCGGTGTCACGCCGACGCAGGACGAACTGAACGCCGCAGTGCTGGCCGTGTGTGATGATCTCGCGGATCAGTTGATGGCAGACGCCGAGGGCGTCACCAAGCGGGTCAAGGTGACGGTTCGCGGCGCAGCGTCCGAGTCCGATGCGTTGATCGGCGCCCGGACCATCGCCCGCGACAGCCTGGTCAAGACGGCACTGTTCGGATCCGATCCGAACTGGGGCCGCGTCCTCGCAGCAGTGGGTATCGCTCCCATCGAGCTCGATCCCGATCGAATCAGTGTGTCCTTCAACGGGAGTCCCGTCTGCATCGACGGCGTCGGCGCTCCGGGAGCGCGTGAGGTGGACCTGAGCGGGATCGACATCGAACTCGACATCGACCTGGGAATCGGCAACGAGTCCGTGAGCATTCGCACCACGGACCTCTCGCACGCGTACGTCGAAGAGAACTCGGCGTACTCGTCATGACCGAGACGTATCCCGTGATCAGCGAGCATCAGAAGGCGCATGTCCTCGCCGACGCGCTGCCGTGGCTGCAGCGATTCCGAGACAAGGTGGTCGTGGTCAAGTACGGCGGAAACGCCATGATCGACGAGACACTCAAGACCGCCTTCGCCGCGGACATGGCGTTCCTGCGGACTGTCGGCATCCACCCCGTCGTCGTGCACGGCGGCGGCCCGCAGATCAACGCGATGCTGGCACGCCTTGGCATGAAGGGTGAGTTCCGCGGTGGTTTCCGGGTCACGACGCCCGAGGTGATGGACGTCGTCCGGATGGTGCTCTTCGGTCAGGTGGGCCGTGAACTCGTCGGGCTGATCAACGCGCACGGTCCGTACGCGGTCGGTATCTCCGGTGAGGATGCGCACTTGTTCACCGCTACTCGACGCACTGTTGCGGTCGAGGGGGAGCAGACCGACATCGGCCTGGTCGGAGACGTCACTACCGTGAACCCAGACGCGGTACTCGATCTCATTGCGGCAGGACGTATTCCGGTGGTCTCGACCATCGCGCCCGACGCCGACGGCGTCGTCCACAACATCAACGCCGATACCGCTGCTGCAGCACTGGCCGAGGCGATCGGTGCCGAGAAGCTCGTTGTCCTCACCGACGTCGAGGGCCTGTACACCGATTGGCCGGACCGATCCTCGCTGGCCACCGAGATCGACACCGACGCCCTTGCTCAGTTGTTGCCGAGTCTCGATGCCGGCATGGTGCCCAAGATGGAGGCCTGCCTTCGCGCGGTGCGCGGAGGTGTGCCGTCGGCGCACGTGATCGACGGTCGGCTCGAACATTCAGTCCTACTCGAACTTTTCACCGGTGAAGGAATCGGCACGATGGTCGTGCCGGGTTCCTCGGTCGCCGGTCCCCAGCAGGGAGCTATCTCATGAGCACGATCGATCTGCAGCAGCGGTGGTCCGCTTCGCTGATGAACAATTACGGCGTACCCCGGGTTGCTCTCGTCCGCGGTGACGGCGCCGTACTCACCGACGCCGACGGCAAGCAGTACGTCGACTTCCTGGCCGGAATCGCCGTCAACATCCTCGGACACGGACATCCGGCCGTCGTCGAAGCCGTGACTACTCAGTTGTCGACACTCGGCCATGTTTCCAACCTGTACGCCAGCGAGCCGGTCGTCGAGTTGGCGGAGCAGTTGCTCGCTCATCTCGGCAACGTCACCGGGCGCGCGTTCTTCTGCAACTCCGGTACCGAGGCGAACGAGGCTGCCTTCAAGCTCGCTCGCGCCACCGGCCGGAAGAAGATCATCGCAGCCGAAGGCTCCTTCCACGGTCGCACGATGGGGGCACTCGCTCTGACGGGTCAGCCGGCCAAGCGGGCGCCGTTCGAACCGATGCCCGCCGGTGTCGAGTTCGTGCCGTACGGCGACGTCGAGGCACTCGAGCAGGCCGTCGATTCCGACACCGCCGCTGTGTTCCTCGAACCGATCATGGGTGAGGGCGGCGTCGTGGTGCCACCCGAGGGATACCTCGTCGAGGCTCGGCGGATCACCGCCGAGCGCGGTGCACTTCTCGTGCTCGACGAAGTGCAGACCGGCATTGGCCGGACCGGCTGGTTCTACGCCCATCAGGCAGTCGGCATCGTGCCGGACGTCATCACCCTCGCGAAGGGACTCGGTGGCGGAATGCCGATCGGCGCCTGCATCGCGACCGGGGCAACGGCCGAGTTGTTCGGACCGGGTAAGCACGGTACGACGTTCGGTGGCAATCCGGTGTGTGCTGCGGCGGCACTTGCCGTGCTGAAAACCATTGCAGCGGAAGACCTGATCTCACGCGCCGACAGCTTGGGTAAATCCATCTCGGCGGGCATCGAAGATCTGGGCCATCCGTTGGTCGACTACGTACGGGGATCAGGACTGTTGCTGGGTGTCGTGCTGACCGAGGACGTCGCGCCGGCGGTGGAAAACGCAGCGCGCGAAGCCGGGTACCTTGTGAATGCAGCGCAACCCGGAGTGATCCGGTTGGCGCCGCCGCTCATCCTCACGGACGAGCAGGCCGAAACCTTCGTGGCAGCACTACCTGCCATCTTCGACAGTGCACTATCGGCTGACCAGCCGGGGGAGAAGTGACTACCGTGGTGAAACACTTTCTCAGGGACGACGATCTGACTCCGGCGCAGCAGGCCGAAGTTCTGGAACTCGCTGCGATTCTCAAGAAGGACCCGTTCGCTCGGCGTCCGCTCGAGGGTCCCCGCGGAGTCGGTGTCATCTTCGAGAAGAACTCGACGCGTACACGTTTCTCGTTCGAGATGGGCATCGCACAGATGGGCGGTCACGCTGTCGTCGTCGACGGGCGCAGCACTCAACTCGGTCGTGAAGAGACCTTGGCGGACACCGGACGCGTTCTCTCCCGCTACGTCGACGCCGTCGTGTGGCGCACGTTCGGCCAGAAGCGCCTGGAGCAAATGGCTACGGGCGCAACGATTCCCATCGTCAATGCATTGTCCGACGAATTTCATCCCTGTCAGGTTCTGGCCGATCTGCAAACGCTGATCGAACAGAAGGGTGAGCTCAAGGGGCTGAAGCTGACCTACCTGGGCGACGGCGCCAACAACATGGCTCACTCGCTGATGCTCGGCGGAGTGACCGCAGGCATCGACGTCACCATCGCAAGCCCCGCCGGCTTCGAACCGGCGGACTGGGTCGTGGCAGCAGCACGCAAACGCGCCGAGGAAACCGGCGCGACCATCACCCTGACGCAGGACCCACAGGCCGGCGTCGTCGGCGCCGACGCGTTGGTCACCGACACCTGGACCTCGATGGGTCAGGAGAACGACGGACTCGATCGGGTCGGACCTTTCCGTCCGTTCCAGATCAACAAGGAGCTGCTCGCAAAGGCAGATCCGAAGGCCGTCGTCCTGCACTGCCTGCCCGCGCATCGCGGCGAAGAAGTCACCGACGAGGTTCTCGACGGGCCGCAGAGTGTTGTCTGGGACGAGGCGGAGAACCGTCTGCACGCCCAGAAGGCATTGCTCGTGTGGCTGCTGGAACAGCGAACCCAACTGGACCCGGCGTGAGCGTCGCTCCCACTCGGGCTGGTCGCCAGTCGCGCATCATCGCGCTTCTGGCGGCTCACCCTGTCCGAAGTCAGACGGAGCTGGCGGCCTTGCTCGGTGCCGAGGGCATCGAAGCAACGCAGGCGACGCTCTCGCGTGACCTCGAAGAGCTGGGAGCGGTGAAACTGCGTGCCGCCGACGGCGGCGCCGGTGTTTACGTGGTGCCGGAGGACGGGAACCCGGTACGCGGTGTGGCCGGCGGTACCGACCGCCTCTCACGGCTGTTGGGTGAGTTGTTGGTCTCCACCGATTTCAGCGGCAACATGGCGATCCTCCGGACACCGCCGGGAGCCGCGCACTACCTCGCGAGCGCACTGGATCGGTCCTCGATGCCGGACATCGTGGGCACGATCGCCGGAGATGACACCATCTTCGTAGTGGCCCGGGAACCGCTTTCCGGAGCGGAACTCGCGGCCATGATCGAATCGCTCGCCTGACCCCTTATTCTTTGATAGAGATTTTCAACCGAAGGAGCACAAAAACCATGGCCGATCGCGTCGTACTCGCCTACTCGGGCGGGCTGGACACTTCTGTTGCCATCAGTTGGATCGGTAAGGAGACGGGCGCTGAAGTTGTCGCCGTCGCCATCGATCTGGGGCAGGGTGGCGAGGACATGGAGGTCGTGCGTCAGCGCGCGATCGACTGCGGCGCAGTCGAATCCGTTGTCGTCGACGCCCGCGACGAGTTCGCGGACGAATACTGCCTGCCGACCATCGCGGCCAACGCCCTGTACATGGACCGCTACCCGCTGGTCTCGGCCATCAGCCGTCCGCTGATCGTCAAGCACATCGTCGAAGCTGCACGCTCGCACGGCGGCACCATCGTCTCGCACGGTTGCACCGGTAAGGGCAACGACCAGGTTCGCTTCGAGGTCGGATTCGGCGCCCTCGCACCCGACCTGCAGGTCATCGCACCGGTCCGCGACTACGCCTGGACCCGCGAGAAGGCCATCGCCTTCGCCGAAGAGAACAACATCCCGATCAACGTCTCCAAGAAGTCGCCGTTCTCGATCGACCAGAACGTCTGGGGCCGCGCCGTCGAGACCGGATTCCTCGAGGATCTGTGGAACGCGCCGACGAAGGACGTCTACGACTACACCCAGGACCCGACGGTCAACTGGAACGCACCCGACGAGCTCATCATCAGCTTCGACAAGGGCCGCCCGGTCGCCATCGACGGCCGCCCGGTGTCGGTTCTCGAAGCCATTCAGGAACTGAACAAGCGCGCAGGCGCTCAGGGCGTCGGCCGTCTCGACGTCGTCGAGGACCGTCTCGTGGGCATCAAGAGCCGTGAGATCTACGAAGCTCCCGGCGCGATGGTTCTCATCACCGCACACCAGGAACTCGAGCACGTCACCCTCGAACGCGAACTCGGTCGCTACAAGCGTCAGATGGAGCAGCGTTGGTCCGAGCTGGTCTACGACGGCCTCTGGTTCTCGCCCCTCAAGGACGCACTGGACACGTTCGTCAACAAGACGCAGGAACGCGTTACCGGCGACATCCGTCTCTTCCTGCACGGTGGAGCCATCACCGTCAACGGTCGTCGCAGCCCGGAGTCGCTCTACGACTTCAACCTCGCGACGTACGACGAGGGCGACAGCTTCGACCAGTCCGCATCGAAGGGCTTCGTCGAGATCCACGGTCTGTCGTCGAAGGTCGCCGCGAAGCGCGATCTGGGACTCTGAGCCATGACGGCTCACGGTGACGGAGACGCTCAAAAACACGGCACCAACGAAGGTGCGCTGTGGGGCGGGCGGTTCGAGTCCGGACCGGCCGCTGCCATGGCGGCGCTGAGCAAGTCGACTCACTTCGACTGGGTCCTCGCTCCGTACGACGTGCGGGCGTCGCAGGCGCATGCGCGTGTGCTGAACAAGGCAGGCCTGCTCAGCGAAGCCGACCTCGTGACAATGCTCGACGGTCTCGACCGCCTGGCGGCAGATGTTGCCAGTGGCGCCTTCGGGCCCAGCGAGTCGGACGAGGACGTACACGGCGCACTCGAGCGCGGTCTGATCGAGCGTGTCGGGCCTGAGGTCGGTGGGCGCCTGCGTGCTGGACGTTCGCGAAACGACCAGGTGGCCACGCTGTTCCGCATGTGGCTTCGCGATGCGGTCCGCCGCATCTCCACCGGAGTTCTCGACGTGGTCGACGCATTGGCGACTCAGGCCGGGGCCCATCCGGATGCCGTGATGCCGGGCAAGACGCACCTGCAGGCGGCTCAGCCGGTCCTGTTGGCCCATCACCTGCTCGCTCACGCACATCCGTTGTTGCGCGACGTGCAGCGCCTTCGCGACTTCGACGTGCGAGCTGCGGTGTCCCCGTACGGTTCCGGTGCACTCGCCGGTTCCTCGCTCGGTCTCGACCCTGAAGCCATTGCAGCGGAATTGAAGTTCGACAGCTCGGCCGAGAATTCGATCGACGCAACCGCGTCGCGTGATTTTGCGGCCGAGGCAGCGTTCGTGCTTGCGATGATCGGTGTCGACCTCTCTCGCATGGCGGAAGAGATCATTATCTGGAGCACACCGGAATTCGGCTACATCACGCTTGCCGACGCGTGGTCGACGGGATCGTCGATCATGCCGCAGAAGAAGAATCCGGATGTCTCGGAACTGACGCGCGGTAAGTCGGGTCGTTTGATCGGCAACCTGACCGGATTGTTGGCGACGCTCAAGGCTCAGCCGCTGGCGTACAACCGCGATCTGCAAGAGGACAAGGAACCGGTTTTCGACTCGGTTGCGCAGCTCGAGATGCTGCTCCCGGCCATCACCGGTCTGGTGCAGACGCTCGAGTTCCACACCGAACGCATGGCGGAACTTGCTCCGGCAGGGTTCACGTTGGCCACCGACATCGCGGAGTGGATGGTGCGTCAGGGCGTGCCGTTCCGGGTTGCACACGAGGCTGCTGGAGCGTGTGTGCGTGTCGCCGAAGCGCGAGGCGTCGGACTCGAAGATCTCACGGACGAGGAACTGGCCGGCGTCGACAGCGCGCTGACACCCGCTGTTCGTGAGGTGCTGACAGTCGAGGGTTCCATCGCTTCGCGCAACGCGCGAGGCGGCACCGCGGGGGTGCGGGTTGCCGAGCAGCTGGACGGAGTCAAAGCAGTGGCGCAGTCACTGCGGGAATGGACCCTGTGACCTCGCGGTCACGAGTGTTGTCGCTCTCTTTTCGGCAGTAGTCCTTCGGTCGTACGCGGTCAGGTAGCAGAATTTGCTCCCTGACCGCGTACGCGTATTCGTCGTCAGTAGGCTTGTCGCGCGCGGGAAAAATGAGACTGACGTCACATGGTGAGTAACTTGGGAGTGAAATGGTGGGATTGAATTCCAAGTCTGTGCTGGGCCCGATTCGTCGGGTGGTTGCGACAGCACAAAACGGCCTCGAGGTCGTCCGGTTGGGTGGGCTGGAAACGGATGCGACCACTTCGCCGTTCGAGATCGTCGAACGCGCAGCGATGTATCGGCTACGGCGCTACTTCCCGGACAGTGACTCGGAAACCGTCGGCGCACCGATCTTGCTGATCCCGCCGATGATGATGTCGGCGAACGTGTACGACGTGACCCGTGACCAGGGCGCTGTGGGAATTCTGCACGAGATGGGCCTTGATCCCTGGGTCGTCGATTTCGGTTCGCCCGACTCGGAAGAGGGCGGTTGGGATCGTAATCTCGCCGATCACATCATCGCTCTCAGCGACATCGTCGATCACATCCACCGTCACACCGGAAAAGATGTTCACATCTCCGGTTATTCGCAGGGTGGCATGTTCGCCTATCAGGCTGCCGCGTATCGGCGTAGTCGAAACATCGCCAGCGTCATCACCTTCGGCAGTCCGGTCGACACACTCGCCGCGCTACCCTTCGGCATCCCGGCGGGATTGGCAACCAAGGGTGCAGATTTCCTCGCCGATCACGTCTTCAATCGCCTGGCGGTCACCGGGTGGATGGCCCGTACCGGGTTCCAGTTGCTCGATCCCGTGAAGACGCTGAAGATGCGCGTCGACTTTCTGCTTCAACTGCACGACCGTGAGGCGTTGCTTCCGCGGGAGCAGCAACGCCGCTTCCTCGCGACCGAGGGTTGGGTCGCGTGGTCGGGGCCCGCGGTAGCCGAACTGCTCAAGCAGTTCATCGTGCACAACCGAATGATGACAGGTGGGTTCGTCATCAAGGATCAATTGGTCTCGCTCGCCGAGATCACCTGCCCCATCCTGGCATTCGTCGGTGAGGTCGACGACATCGGCCAGCCGCAAGCGGTTCGAGGCATCAGTCAAGCCGCTCCGCGGGCGAAGGTCTACGAATCTACCTTGCGTGCAGGCCATTTCGGTTTGGTTGTCGGTTCCACCGCGGCCAATCACACCTGGCCGACCACCGGTGAATTCGTACAGTGGACCGAGACGGGTGGACCCCTCCCGGACCGTATCGCGAACATGGTCTACGGCGCCGACCTCGAAGACCAGACCGGTGTGTCGATCAGCAATCGGATCATCCACACCGTCGCCTCGGTCGCTGAAGTAGGTGCAGGAGTCACCAAGGGAATCAGTGACCTTGCCGCCGGTGCGTTGCGCGGCACTTTCGAATTGTCGGGAGAAGCGGCACGAGCGTTGCCACGTCTGGCTCGACTCAACCAGATTCAGCCGCACACCAAGATCTCGCTGAGCCAGTTGCTGGCGGAGCAGCGTCGAAAGGCGCCGAACGGCGAGTGCTTCCTCTTCGACAATCGCGTGCACACGTATGAAGCGGTCAACGCGCGTATCGACAATGTCGTGCGTGGATTGATCTCCGTGGGAGTGCGTCCGGCAGCGCATGTCGGTGTCCTGATGGAGACCCGTCCCAGCGCACTCGCGGCCATCGCGGCCCTGTCGCGACTTGGTGCCGTCGCGGTCATGCTTCCGCCAGGCTCCGACATAACGGCGGCGGTCAAGCTGGGGTCGGTCGATCGGATCATCACCGATCCGGAAAACGTCGATGCTGCAGTGGTTACCGGTCGGCCGGTACTGGTGCTCGGCGGCGGCGATGCCCGTGGCCTCGAGGTGGATCCGTCACACGACGTGATCGATCTCGAACAAATCGATCCGACGAAGGTCAATCTGCCCGGGTGGTACCGACCGGATCCCGGTGTCGCCCGCGAACTCGCCTTCATCATCTTTGCGGAATCCGGCGGTGTGCTCGAGGCCAAGCAGATCACCAACTACCGGTGGGCATTGTCGGCCTTCGGCACGGCTACGGCGGCAGATCTCGAT
This sequence comes from Rhodococcus sp. SB1D, assembly GCF_048573875.1. Taxonomy (NCBI): domain Bacteria; kingdom Bacillati; phylum Actinomycetota; class Actinomycetes; order Mycobacteriales; family Nocardiaceae; genus Rhodococcus; species Rhodococcus sp. SB1D. The sequence continues at coordinate 5,761 of NZ_JBMAIQ010000010.1, read as the reverse complement.
CGCGGTGACACCGTGTACTGCCTTGCGCCACTCCATCATTCGTCGAGTCTGCTCGCGACCATCGGTGGTGCCATGGCCGGTGGCTCACGCATTGCGCTCTCACGTGGACTGAACCCCGCGAGGTTCGTCGAGGAAATCCACCGCTACGGCGTGACGGTCGTGAGTTACACGTGGTCGATGATGCGCGAGATACTCGACGAGGATCTTCTTCTCATCGACGGTAGTCATCCGGTCCGCCTGTTCATCGGTTCGGGCATGCCCCATGGTCTGTGGAAGCGGACAACGGAGGCGTTCGACCCCGCGCAGGTACTCGAGTTCTATGCGTCGACCGAAGGCGACGTGATTCTTGCCAATGTTGCAGGCTCCAAAGTTGGTTCCAAGGGGCGCCCACTGCCGGGTAGCGCGCAGGTGCGGTTGACGGCATACGACCCGCTGAGTGGTCGGCTCCTCGAGAACGGAAACGGATTTGTCCGTGAGTGCGCCGAAGACGAGGTCGGATTGCTGCTCGGGCGCGCGGGATTCACCGCCGATCTCTCGGGCGGAGCCATGCGAGGTCTCTTCCAAGCCGGCGATTCGTGGATTCCCACCGAAAATCTCTTCCGCCGGGACGCCGACGGCGACTACTGGCTGATCGACCACAAGAACACGGTCATTTCCACGGTCCGCGGTCCCGTGTTCACCCAGCCGATCGTCGACGCGTTGTCGAGTGTGGCGCGGGTGGATCTTGCCGTCGCATACGGAGTCGGTGACGCGCCGCATCAGCTGGCGGTCGCTGCCGTGACTTGGCGTCCGGGGCGGCAGTTCCGTTCTGCCGAGCTTGCAGAGGCCCTCTCGCGCATCGCTTTCGACGCTCGTCCGGATATCGTGCACGTGGTTGACGAGATCCCGGTGGGTTCGTCGTACCGTCCGAGCTCCACTGCTTTGGCTGCGGCCGGATTGCCGGCGCCGGGGCCACGGACCTGGTTCCTCGATTCCGAGTCGCAGTCGTACAAGCGGCTGACCAAGGCAATTGCCGCGCAGTTGATGCCGACGAGGGTGAGCACCGGAGCACGGTAGCCTGAGGACATTCTGTTTGATCGGTTCGAGAGGACACACGTGGCTATTGATTCGACGTTGCTCAGCATTTTGGCCTGCCCCCAGGACAAAGGCCCGCTGCTGCTGGTCGGGGACGAGTTGCTCTACAACCCGCGCCTGCGGCGTGCCTACCCGATCGAGAACGGCATTCCCGTTCTGTTGATCGACGAGGCACGCGATGTAGCGGACGACGAACACGAGAAGTTGCTCGCGCGGGCTGAAGGCTAGATCGGTAATTCACCGGTCAGGTACCGCTGGAGGTTCGGCGCCACCAGCGGTACCAAGGCGTCAACGCTCAATGATGCGAGTGGTTCGAGTCCGAGCACATATCGCGTGACAAGCAGTCCGGCCATCTGAGAGGCCACCAATTCCGCTCTGATCAAGCCGGTACCAGGTGGTGTGTCCACCCGCGGAATGATGTCGCGCAATACGACATCGAGCAGAAAGCTCTGGATCAACTGCGATCCGTCGCCGGAAATGGCTGATCGAAAAGCCGCCAGAATCGCCGGCTGGTGTTCCGAATCCCATAGCCCGATCACCGCCCGGAGAAGGCTTTCGCCGAGGTTTTCGGTCGGGGAGGTGTGAACCGGTCCCAGTACCTTTGCTGGATCGATCGGTAGCGCGATCGCAGCGGTGAACAACTGCTCCTTGCTCCCGAAATGGTGATGAATCATAGCCGGATCGACGTCAGCGGCCGCAGCTATCGATCGAACGGTTGTTCGTCGAAAACCGTTCTGGGAGAACGCCCGTCGCGCCGAATCGAGGATCTGCGCGCGAGTCTCCGACTTGCCCGGTCGTCGCCCCGAACGAATCGGTGCAGGACTCGTGTCCTTGTCGGTCATGGAGTGCGGCGATCGAGTGTGGCCGCGGCCAGCGAGAGTGCGGCGGCGGCGAAGCCCGCCATGACGGCGAGATCACGCCACATCTGACCCGTCGCGTCGGCATGCATCGACACTTGCTGAAGTGCGTCGACGGCGTAGCTCAAGGGGAGGACGTTGCTGATCCATTCGAGCCAGGTCGGCAATTGGTCGCGCGGTACCAGGAGTCCGCAGAGGAAGAGCTGTGGAACCACAACTACCGGCATGAATTGCACCGCTTGGAACTCGGTCTTCGCGAATGCGCTGGCCAACAGGCCTAGCGCAACGCCCAGTATTGCGCCGAGAACTGCAATGACGATGACCCAGGCAAGACTGCCGGCGATGGTGAGTCCGAGGAATCCGAAAGCAACCGCGCACGCGAGGGCTGCCTGAGCGGCGGCGGAGAGCGAAAATGCCGCCCCGTATCCGGCGAGAAGGTCGAGTTTGCCCATCGGTGTGGTGAGCAGGCGTTCGAGTGTGCCTGAACTGCGTTCGCGTTGCATCGCGATGGACGTGACCAGGAACATGACGACAAACGGCAAGATTCCCAACATCGTGATCGCCACTCGTTGGAAGAGCGAAACCTGGCCGGGTGGCGTCGGGACGTCTTGGTAGAGGAAATAGAGCAGAATCATCAGTAACGACGGGACCAACAAGATCATGGCCACCGTGCGGTGATCTTGGCGGAGCTGAAGCAGAATGCGTACGGTCGTAGCACCGAAGATCCTGATGCTCATGATATTTCGCCTCCGACGGGTGAAGTCCGAATCAGCTCGAGAAAGGCGTCCTCGAGCCGTTCACATCTGGTTTTGGCGCGCAATTCATCGGGTGTGAGTTGAGCGAGGAGGTGCCCGTCTCGCATCAGGATCAGCTCAGCGCAGTGGTCGGCCTCATCCATGACGTGGCTGGAGACCAACAGGGTGGTTCCGCTGCGAGCAAGGTCAGCGAATCGTTCCCACAATTCGACGCGAAGCACCGGATCGAGGCCGACGGTCGGTTCGTCGAGGATCAACACATCAGGTGACGCCACCAACGCGCAAGCCAGCGAGACTCGCCCGCGTTGACCACCAGACAGATCGGCGGCGGTCTGGTCGGCGTATCGGCTCAATCCGACGGCGTCGACCGCTGCTGCGACGTCGGCGCCGGACTTGCCGTAAAGAGCGCCGAAGTACTGGACGTTTCGAGTGACCGTCAGGTCGCCGTACACGCTGGGGGATTGGGTGACATATCCGACCCGGTGGCGAAGAGCAACGGAACCGGCGAGATCGCCCAGCACTCTGACCTCACCACTTTCGACGATCTGTGTTCCGACAATCGCGCGCATCAGGGTTGTCTTGCCGCAGCCGGACGGGCCGAGCAGTCCGGTGATCGATCCTGCTGATACCTGCAGGTCAAGCGAGTGAAGAACTTCGTGCTTGCCGCGAACGACTCGTAGTCCGCGGATATCTATTGCCGGCGTTGTGGTCACGGTTCGCCTCGTTTCAATAATTCATCACTTGTTGAATTATGCGACTCGGCCGACCGATGAGTCAACGGCGTGGGCACAATCGAAGGGTGAGCATCGAGACCTTGGAAAATGTGGAGAACCCGTTGGAAGCGGGCCTGACAATTCTCGGCTCGACCCTGACCGTCGACGACATCTCGCTGAGGATCGTCGAGGTCGAGGCGTACGGAGGGGAGAAGGACGGGCCATGGCCGGATCCGGCAGCACATTCGTATCGGGGGAGAACGCCGCGGAACAGCGTGATGTTCGGGCGGGCGGGGCGTCTCTACGTCTACCGCAGCTATGGAATGCACTTTTGTATGAACATCTCGTACGGCCCGGATGGTGTTGCGGGTGGTGTTCTGCTCCGAGCGGCCGAAATCGAGGCCGGTCACGATGTGGTGTCTGCTCGGAGATCGCCGGATCGACCATCTCACCAATGGGCCAGAGGGCCGGGTAATCTCGGTGCTTCTGTCGCAATCACGTTGGCGGACAACGGAACAGACGTGTTCAACCCTGCCTCGCGGATTCGGCTCGAATTGGGGGAGTCGAAGGAATGGGTCAGTGGACCGCGGGTGGGGGTCAGTACCGCGGCGGAGGTTCCGTGGCGCCTGTGGATTCCGGACTCGCGAGCGGTGTCCGCGTATCGCCGAAGCCCGCGAGCGCCGGTCATTTCGTGAAGATGGGATGATCGAGTCCGTGACTGAGAATATTCTCGACGAACTGACCTGGCGCGGGCTGATCGCCCAATCAACCGATCTCGACGCTTTGCGTAAAGATCTCGAGGCCGGACCGGTCACGTTGTATGCGGGCTTCGACCCGACAGGACCGAGCCTGCACGCAGGTCACCTGGTTCCGCTCCTCGCGCTCAAGCGGTTTCAGCGCGCCGGCAACCGCCCGATCGTTCTTGCCGGCGGTGCAACGGGCCTGATCGGAGACCCCCGTGACGTCGGGGAACGGACGATGAACTCCGCCGATACCGTCGCGGACTGGGCAGGTCGCATCCGTGGTCAGCTCGAACGATTCGTGGATTTCGACGATTCGCCGACGAGCGCGGTCATCGAGAACAACATGAACTGGACCGGCAAGATGTCGGCCATCGACTTCCTGCGTGATGTCGGCAAACACTTCTCCGTGAACGTCATGCTTGCGCGTGACACCGTGAAGCGTCGTCTCGAGTCGGACGGGATGTCGTACACCGAGTTCAGCTACATGCTGCTCCAGGCCAACGACTACCTGCACTTGCGACGCGACCTCGGCTGCACTCTGCAGGTCGGCGGGTCCGATCAGTGGGGCAACATCATTGCCGGCGTCGAACTCAACCGTCGTGTCGACGGTGAGAGCGTTCATGCAATGACGGTTCCGCTGGTGACCTCGGCCGATGGCAAAAAGTTCGGAAAGTCGACCGGTGGCGGAAGTTTGTGGCTCGACCCCGAGATGACCAGCCCGTACGCCTGGTACCAGTACTTCGTGAACACCGGCGACGCCGACGTGATCAAGTACCTGCGCTGGTTCACCTTCCTGACTGCGGATGAACTCGCAGAGTTGGAGACTGCAACGGCAGAGCGGCCGCATGCGCGAGAAGCGCAGAAGCGACTTGCCGCGGAGATGACGACCTTGGTTCACGGGGAACACAACACCCGTGCTGTCGAGCTCGCCAGTCAGGCGTTGTTCGGCAAGGCGGAGCTGGCGGAACTCGACGAGTCGACGCTAGCCGCGGCGCTGAAAGAAGCATCGGTCAGCGAATTGGCGCCGGGGGAGCCGCGCACGATCATCGATCTGCTCGTGACGAGCGGCTTGTGCGAGAGCAAGGGGGCCGCTCGACGCGCCGTGAAAGAGGGCGGTGCTTCGGTGAACAACCAGAAGGTGTCGGCCGACGACTGGGAGCCCACCGCATCCGATCTGCTTCACGGCAGCTGGTTGGTCGTCCGGCGCGGAAAGCGCAACTTCGCCGGCGTGAGAATCCTTCCAAACTGACGTGTGTGGGGTCACAGTTGTCTTGCGGGGCTCCTGTGGCCGCTGGTGGCCCGCCTCCGGGCGGGCTACCAGCGGATTTAACCTGTCGAACATCTGCGACCTGCACGTTTGACGCTCAGTTTTCATTCGCGTAACTTTGTCCAAGTCAGAGCGACACGGACACCAACCCCGACCGACAGGCCGGGGAAACGCGGTTGGACGAAGTCGGAGACAATCACGCTCAGCGGGAACTTGCTTCCCTGGAGCGAACAAGCTAAGATTGTAACCCTTGCCCCGGAGCTTTCAACCTGGTTGAAGTGATGGTGTGTGCGTGTTCTTTGAGAACTCAACAGTGTGTCGATGAATGTCAGTGCCAAAATTTTTTTGGTAT
>NZ_JBMAIQ010000009.1:0-307282 GCF_048573875.1 Rhodococcus sp. SB1D | reverse complement strand
TTCAATCATGAGGAGAACTTTGCCCTACCGGCAATGACCAGCACATCGGCCACAGGTCTAGTTCCGAGTGGTACTCAGGTAGGACACGAAGCCGGACAATCCGGGCATAACCCTGAGAAAACACCCGGAAATGGTCCGTCAGGACGATGCTTGGGCCCAGAACCGCTTGGGAATCCGGCCGGCGTGACGCGCTTCGAAACCTGCTACCACTGCGTGCCGCATCGCCGACGCCATCAACGCGGGATTCTTGGCCCGCGTCACCGCTGTCGCAAGCAGGACGGCGTCGCAGCCCAACTCCATGGCAAGGGTGGCGTCGCTGGCCGTTCCGATTCCGGCGTCGAGGATGACGGGCACACCGGCGCGCTCGACGATCATCTCGATGTTGTGCGGATTCGCGATACCCAGCCCTGTCCCGATGGGTGAACCGAGCGGCATGACTGCCGCGCAGCCGACCTCTTCGAGGCGAAGCGCCAGCACCGGATCGTCCGTCGTGTACGGCAGGACGGTGAATCCGTCGTCCACCAATTGTTCTGCGGCGGAGACGAGTTCGATTGCGTCGGGCAGCAGAGTCCGCTCGTCGGCGATGACTTCGAGTTTGACCCAGTTCGTCTCGAGCGCTTCGCGTGCCAACTGCGCCGTCAGGACCGCTTCGGCGGCGCCTCGACACCCGGCGGTGTTCGGCAACGGTTCGATTCCGAGGCGACGAAGCAGGTCCAGAACGCCGGTGCCGCCGGCCGCGTCGACTCGCCGCATCGCGACGGTGGTCAGTTCGGTACCGGAGGCGACAAGCGCTTCCTCGAGCACCGCAAGGTTGGCGGCGCCGCCTGTCCCCGTGATGAGCCGGGAACCGAAACTGCGGCCCGCGATAGTGAGAAGGTCCTGCTCAGCCACCCTGCACCGCCGTGAGGATCTCGATTTCCCAACCACGTCCGACGGATTCGTCCCAACGCCCGCGAGGAAAGAGCGCACCGTCGACGGCGACGGCGATGCCTTTGCTCGGCAACTCGAGGTGCGTCAGAAGTTCGGTCACCGTGACTGCTCGATCGAACTCGAGATCTTCGCCGTTGACGGTGATCCCGATCGGGACCTGGTCACTCATGAATTTTCCTTAGCTACTGCGAACCGCTCGGGTTCGGTTCCTTTTACCTCGACCAAAGATGTGCCGTTCAGCAACGCGACCGTCGCATCGGCGGTGACGGGCGTCAGCAGGACCCCGTTGCGGCCGTGCCCGGTGGAGACGACAACACGATCGGACACGCGCCCGATCAACGGCAGGTTGTCCGGCGTCATGGGACGCAGACCTGCCGCGCACTCGTACAGTTCGTATTCGCCGATCGCCGGCATCAGTGCCTCGGCGTCGTTGATCAGGTCCCGTACTCCGGCCATCGTGACCTGTGTATCCTCACCAGACTCGTATTGTGTTGCGCCGACGACGATTCCGTCACCGCGCGGGACGAGGTAGGCGGGCCGCCCGTGGACGCTTCCACGGATGGTACGGCTGGGCGCCGGGGTGACTCCAGGCCTACTGCGCAAGCGAAGGATTTCGCCCTTGACCGGGCGTACCGGTAGCCCGGGCCACAGCTTGGGTGACGCGATACCGGCGGTGAGCACTATCTGATCGGTATCGAGTTCGGCGAGGTCGTCGACGGCCCGCGCGATCAATTCGACGCCGGATTCCGCACAGGCCTTCTGCAACGCCGCCAGCAGAAGTCTGTTGTCGACGGCGGACTCACCAACAGCCATCAACCCCGACCGGATGCCCCGGCCCAGCATCGGTTCGAGTTCACGGATGCGCGCGCGACCGAGAACTTCGAGTTCGTGCCCCTGCGAGCTCACCCACTCGGCGATGGTCTGCAGGTCCTGCGCGTCGGCAGCGTCGAGTGCAACCGTCAGCGAGCTGTCCGCGGTGAAGACCGATTGCCCGAATTTTCCGAGCTCCTCACCGAACGTCGGCCACCGTTCCAGGGACGCTGCACCAACCGTCAACGCGGTTTCTTCACCCGGCCAGCCTTCGGAAAGCGGGGCAAGCATTCCGCCCGCCACCCACGAAGCACCTGATCCAATGGACGGGTCGTACAACCGAACGGCCCACCCGTCGCGGGCTGCTCGCCACGCGATAGCGAGACCGATGACACCGCCGCCGACAACCGACACCGTACGAGCGTGTGTACTCACGAAACTCCACCTCCACTTCCTGCGCCGGCATGATCCGGGTCAGGTCTGACGGTCGGGATCTGGTCGCGATCCCCTCTCAGCCCAACGAACCTCGCAGTCACGACAAAAAGTGACGACGACGTTTCAGGACTCCCGTGTCGAACCTTGCTCCCTAGAGGCTACCGTTTGCTCCGTGCACCCCACACATCCCAGTAACGACATCGACCGGCGCGAGCGCCTGGCAGCAGCACGGCTGTACCTGTGCACCGACGCGCGCCGCGAGAAAGGCGACCTCGCGCAGTTCGCCGAGGCAGCATTGTCCGGCGGAGTCGACATCATCCAATTGCGTGACAAAGGCTCTGCCGGTGAGCGCGAGTTCGGCCCGCTCGAGGCCAAGGACGAACTGGTAGCGCTGGGCATTCTCGCGACCGCAGCGCGACGCCACGGCGCATTGTTGGCCGTCAACGATCGCGCGGATCTCGCGATGGCTTCCGGCGCCGACATCCTCCACCTCGGCCAGAACGACATTCCCGTCCCCTACGCGCGAACTGTTGTCGGTGAAGACGTCGTCATCGGCCGTTCGACGAGCAGTCGCGCGCAGGCGAGTCTGGCCGCCATCGAGGAGGGCGTCGACTACTTCTGTACCGGGCCGGTCTGGGCGACACCGACCAAACCGAATCGAAGTGCGTCCGGTTTGGAACTGGTTCGATCGACCGCCGACGCCGCACCGCCGCGGCCCTGGTTTGCGATCGGCGGCATCGACGAAGAACGTCTGCCAGAGCTGCTCGATGCCGGCGCCACGCGCATCGTCGTCGTGCGTGCAATCACGCAAGCATCGGATCCCCAGGCGGCCGCGCAACGCCTCGCCGCAGCCGTCGCTGGGCGCTGAAAGCCGGTAACTGGCGTTCGTCAAGTGTTTGCCGGGCGATTTCCGCACAGTTACGGGTCAGCACGCCTGACTCGAATTGTGAACGGAAGTTGTCCGATCAGACAACAAACTCCCAGTTCCTAGGTGCGATTGGATGTCCGAAAAGTCGGATTAAGTGATCTTGCTCACAGTTGCTTCGATTGCGTGTCACATCCCATTCGGTTTGTTGTAGTTTACCTCCAGTTACTAACTGAACCTAGGAGCACTAAATGGGATCCCTCGACACCGGCTCGCTCAGCACCGAATCGCTCGAAGACCTGAACCTCGGCAAGATCAGCGAGCTGCTCAAGCTCGGTATCACCGCGGTCAGCTTCATCACGGCGCTGAACTCGCTCAGCTGAGCCTCGTTTCGGTCGACGACCGAAACACCGAAGGGCCGGACTCCCGCGGAGTCCGGCCCTTCTGCTGTGTATGAACTGTGAAGACTCGAGTGCTACGACTGCGTACTCGACGCCTCGGACAAGTTCTGGTCACTGCCTGACTGCTCACTGCCTTGGTGGGAACTGCCTTGGTGGGAACTACCCGACAACCATCCGAATCCGCCGTCCTCGAGCACGACGGTGTGCGGATCGCCGTCCACGGCCACAACAGGCTCGGTCCGGAGGTCGGGCCATGAGGAACCGAAGCCCGGATGCAGCGGCAGTGAGTCGACGTCGGCTTCGCGTACCCACCGCAACTCGGTGCTCTCACCATTGGCAACCGTCGACAGTGGATGCGCCGCGTCAGCCACGACGGTGGTGTAAGTCCACCCGCTCTCGGCGCGCATCGTCACTACTTCCCCGCGAACACGGACGGCGTCCTCGGCGATACCTGCTTCTTCGTGTGCTTCCCGGACGGCAGCGTGCGTCGTGCTCTCGTGTGAGTCCCGCGCACCGCCGGGCAGTGCCCACGTTCCGCCCTGATGGCTCCACGCCGCACGATGCTGCAGCAAGACCATGGGTGATCCGTCCGAATCGGGGGCACGCAGAAGCAGTCCTGCAGCTCCGTGTTTACCCCAATGCCGAGTACCGTCCGATCCGATGGACCAACCGTCACCGTCACCACGCATCGACTACCTCGCTCCGCCCGCTCTCGCCGTTGTCCCACACTAACCGTTTCAAACTGCTCCAGGTGTAGGTGATGCTTATATGCTCGCGAAGATGCCCTGAATCATTTCTCGGCGGCATCATTTCTCGGTAGCCCGCCTACAGCGAAGTGAGGTGCTCGATGGTCGACCGTGTCGTCCCGTCCATCGAACCCCGGTCGCTGCCGCCCTCCGAGGCCACATCAGTGTCGGCGGAGGACGAGCAGGCACTTCTGCGGCGCGAACTGCAGGCCTTCATGTCCTCGACGCCTGGCCGGTTGACCGTCGTCGGACTGATCCTGATCGCGATCACTTTGATCGCCGGACTCCTCGCCACCGCAGCGATCGAGAACCGCCAGGCGAACCTCGACCTCCTCCTCGTCGAAACCGAGCCTCTCGCCAACTCGGCCCAGAATCTCTACAGTGCGTTGTCCTTGGCAGACGCCGCCGCGGCCACCGCCTTCATCTCCGGCGGCCTCGAACCCGCCGAAGTCCGCGACCGATACACGCAGTCGATCGGTGAGGCCTCTGCGGAGATCGTCCAGGCGTCGGCCGGTCTCGACTCGACCGATCTTGCCGGTCACAGCGCGTTGACCACCATCTCGACCGACCTCTCCGTCTACACCGGGCTGGTCGAAACTGCACGGGCGAACAATCGCGTCGGAAACCCGGTCGGGGCAGCATATTTGAGCGAGGCCTCGCAGTTGATGCAGACCTCGCTGCTGCCGATGGCCCAGCAACTGCACGCCTCGCAGGAGACGCTGGTCTCACAAGTACAGCGCGATTTCGAGACTCCACCGTGGTGGCCGATCGTGGCGTTCGTCTTCGTGCTGTGCGCGCTGGTGGCGACACAGATGTACTTCTCCCGCAAGAGTCGCCGACGCTTCAATCTCGGGTTGATCCTTGCCTCGCTCGCGGTCGCTGCAGCTCTGCTGTGGCTGCTCACGGTCGGACTGGTCTCCGCACTGGCCACCGGGCGCGCGCTCGACGCCGGGGCCGAGCCACTGCACGAACTGACCGAGGCACGAATCATGGCGCAGCAAGCACGCACCGTGGAAACCCTCACGCTGGCGAGGCGGGATTCGACCGCCGAGGACAACGTGACGTTCACCCGCAAGGTCGATGCTCTGCGGGACATCCTCGAGGGCCTGCAAAGCGACGAACGCGCCCGAGTGAACAGCGAAGTGCTGACCGCCGCACTCGACTCGCGCCAGCAGTGGGTGGCTGCGCACACGCGCATGTACGACCGTCTCGGAAACGGCGACTTCACGTCCGCCGCAGCCATCACCATCGGCGCCGGAGAACAGGATTCGGCCGCGGAGTACGGAAAGCTCGATCACGAACTCTGGCAGGGAATCGTGGATTCGCGCACGAATCTTCGGTCCGACGTCTCGTACGCCTCCCGGGTGTTGGCTGCCTCTGCACCGGGCATGTCTGTATTGGCAGTTCTCGGAGTTGCCGGAATCTTCATCGGATTCTGGCCTCGACTGCGGGAGTATCAGTGACGGGAGTACCGGTGATGCGGAGGAAGAGCCCGGCCGTATGTGTCGCGGTTCTGGCAGCGGCCATGCTGATGCTCGCCGGTTGCGGTGCGGATCGAGCCGAAGACTTGGACAACGCAGGCGCCACGTCGTACACGGAACCGCCGCTGCCGGCCGAGGCCACCATCGCTCCCAGCCCGACACCGACGACTACCGCGTCGTGCACCAACCTCACCGCGAGCCTGCGGCCCACCCCCGCAGACGCATCTCCGCAGCCACCCACGCCGAGCCTCGACGCCATCCGCGCCCGCGGGCGGCTGATCGTGGGCCTGGACACCGGTTCCAACCTCATGAGCTTTCGCGATCCGGCCACCGGGCGCCTCGAGGGTTTCGACGTGGACATCGCCCGCGAAATCGCCCGAGATCTGCTCGGTGACCCGGAGAAGATCGAGTACCGAATCCTGACGTCGGACGATCGGATCGCCGCACTCCAGGAATCGATGGTCGACGTGGTCGTCAAGACTATGACCATCACGTGCGAGCGGCGCGAGAAGGTCGACTTCTCGACGCAGTACTTCTCCGCTGAACAACGAATTCAGGTCTTGCAGGGGTCATCCGTCCGCGGCATCGACGACCTCGCAGGCAAGCGGGTCTGCGCTGCCCGGGGAACGACCTCGGCGACTCGAATCCAGCAACTCCAACCCGAAGCCACCGTCGTCACCGTCCCGATGTGGTCCGACTGCCTCGTCGTCCTCCAGCAGGGGCAGGTGGACGCGATCAGCACCGACGACACGATCCTCGCGGGCCTCGCCTCGCAAGACCCGTATCTGATGATGGTCGGTGGCTCACTGGGCGTCGAACCGTACGGAATCGGAGTGAACAAGGACAACCCCGACTTGGTCCGATTCGTCAACGGAACCCTGGATCGGATCCGGAGCGACGGGACCTGGAACCGTATCTACGACCGCTGGCTCAGCGTCCTCGGTCCTTCGCCCGGTCCCCCGCCGGCCGTCTACCGGGATTGAGGCTGACATGACCGAAGAAACCGGCCCCGAGCCCGACGCCACGCAGGCTTCCATGCGTCCCGAACCCGAAGCCACCGGCGCCTACGAGCGGCCCGAGCCCGAAGCCACGGGCGCCTACGAGCGTCTCGAACCGACCTCGGCCCAGATACGAGGAACCACGCCGTCCGCATCCTCCTCCCCGACCGGCCGCTCCACTCGATCCCGCCGCAGCCGGTCGGGACGAAAGCTGCGCCTCGGCGGCGGCCTGGTCGAGGTTCCCCCCGTCCCGCAGATCGACCCCGCATCTGCGGTGATGAGTGACCCGACCGTCCCCGAGCGGAAACGGTTCTGTTGGAAATGCAACGAACCAGTCGGTCGTAAGAGCGCAAGCACCAAGGCAACTCAGCACGGCACCTGCCCCAAGTGCGGTTCCACTTTCGACTTCCGTCCACTCCTCGAAGAGGGCGAATTGGTGTCCGGTCAGTACGAGGTTCAAGGGCCCATCGCGCACGGCGGCCTGGGATGGATCTACCTCGCGATCGATCGCAATGTCAGCGACAGGTGGGTAGTTCTCAAGGGGCTCTTGCATTTCGGTGATTCCGAAGCGCAAGCCGTTGCGGTGGCCGAGCGTCAGTTCCTCGCCGAGGTCGCCAACCCCAGCATCGTCAAGATCTTCAACTTCGTCGAGCATCCGCGCCCGGACGGCACACCCATGGGGTACATCGTCATGGAGTACGTGGGTGGGCGATCATTGCGCGAGGTGCTGGCCGAATTCCCGGACGGCAAGCACATGCCGATCGAGCAGGCAATCGGCTATGTACTGGAAATCCTTCCGGCGCTGAGCTATCTGCATTCCACCGGCCTGGCCTACAACGACCTCAAACCCGAGAACGTGATGGTCACCGAGGATCAGTTGAAGCTGATCGATCTCGGCGCCGTGTCCGGAATCGAAGACTACGGGTACCTGTACGGTACCGCCGGCTATCAAGCACCCGAGATCATCGAGACCGGTCCGACCATCGCCTCCGACATCTTCACCGTCGGAAGAACACTCGCGGTTCTCACCCTCGACATGCCCTCGAAGCACGGACGGTACCTCGACGGCCTTCCCGAACCGGAGGACGAGCCACTATTGCGCGACCACGAGTTCTTTCACCGTCTACTGCTACGCGCCACCGACCCGGATCCGAAGAAGCGATTCCAGTCCGCCGAGGAAATCGCGGGACAACTCACCGGCGTTCTGCGAGAAATCCTCGCCGAGCAGACCGGGCAGGAGAATCCCGGACTCTCGCTCGTGTTCAGCAGGCAGCGAACGTCTTTCGGCACCGATGAATTGGTCGGGCAAACCGATGTGTACGTGGACGGTGTCAGCCACGACGCCGCTCTCGATCCGCGCGAAGTTGCGCACGCACTTCCCATTCCGTTGGTCGACCCCACCGATCCCAGCGCGCCGTTGCTGGCAGCGGCGGTGCACAGCGAACCGTCTCAGACTCTCGATGCTCTCAAGCATGCCCGCGAGAACGGAATCGACCGAACGTCGGGCACACCCGCGGCCGCCGTCTCGGGCGAAGTTCGACTGGCCGAGGCCAAGGCTCATCTCGATCTCGGTGATCCGGAAACCGCACTGACAGTTCTGGGCGAACTCCAGCAGAACATCGGGGACCACTGGAAGATCGAGTGGTATCGAGGACTTGCGGCGTTACAACTGGACCGATTCGAGCCCGCTTTCAGTCACTTCGAGGCAGTTCTCACCGCACTGCCCGGCGAGGCTGCCCCCAAGCTGGCGTTGGCAGCGACGGCAGAACTGATTCTCCAGCACTGGGAGAGCGACGACCCGGACCAATGGTGCCGCTTCTCCGAGAAGTACTACCGCACCGTCTGGCGGACCGAACGAAACTACGTGAGCGCAGCATTCGGGCTCGCCCGACAACTCGCCGATCACGGCAACAAGAAGGCAGCCATCGCCGCCCTCGACGAAGTACCCACGTCTTCCCGGCACTACAACGTCGCACGGATGTCCAGCGCTCTGACGATGCTGTCCGGCGTTCCGATCGCCGAACTCGACGAATCGACTCTGCGGGAAGCCGCCCGTCGTGTTCGGGCGCTACCTGCTGAAGAGAGCCGAAGCCTGCAGATGCGAACCCTGGTGTTGGGCACGGCACTCGATTGGATTCGCTACGGCAATCGCTCGCACACCGAACTCGAACCCATCCTCGACCTGCCCTTCACCGAGCAAGGTCTGCGCACCGGAACCGAAGCCTGCCTTCGCGCCCTCGCTCGCGCCACGACCTCCCGCACGCACCGCTACGCCCTCGTGGACCGGGCGAATGCGGTGCGTCCGCGCAGCAATTTCTGACGGACGCCCCGAGGTTTACAGTGCTGCAGAAACCTACAGTGCGGCCACCAAAGCCTTCGCCGCGCGGGCGATCGCCAACTCCTCGTTGGTGGGGACCACCAGCACCTCGACCGCCGACGAGGATGCGGAGATACGACGCTCGTCGCGACTCTTCGCCTCGTTGAGAGCCGGATCGACCTCGATACCGAGACGGGAAAGCCCGGCCAGGCTGTCGCGTCGTACGTCGATGTTGTTCTCGCCAACACCGCCGGTGAAGGTGATGACGTCGACGCCACCGAGTTGAACGATGAAGGCGCCGATGTACTTACGGAGCATGTGTACGTAAACGTCGTACGCAAGTTGTGCGTCTTGGTCGCCGCCCTCGATCAGTGCGAGCAAGGCACGGAAATCGTTGACTCCCGACAGTCCCTTCAAACCGGAGCGCCGGTTGAGGAGGTCGTCGATCTCGTCGACCTTCATTCCAGAGTTGCGGTTGAGGTGCAAGATGATGCCTGGATCGATGTCGCCGCTGCGGGTGCCCATGACAAGACCCTCGAGCGGGGTGAGGCCCATCGTGGTGTCGATGGCCTTGCCGCCCTTGATTGCCGAGGCCGAAGCGCCGTTTCCGAGGTGCAGGACTATCTGATTCAGCTCGGCGGGATCCTTGCCGAGGAACTCCGCGACCCGTCCAGACACGTATTCGTGTGAGGTCCCGTGGAAGCCGTACCGGCGAATCTGGTTGGCCTTGGCCACATCCCGATCGATCGCATAGGTGGACGCCGCCGCGGGCAGTGTGTGAAAGAAGGCAGTGTCGAACACTGCGACGTGCGGAACGTCGGGCAGTTCCTCGCGCGCCACCTCGATACCGATCACGTTGGCCGGATTGTGCAGCGGCGCAAGGTTCGACAAATCCGCGATGGCTTTCACGACGCCGTCGTCGATGAGAGTCGGCGAATAGAAGATGTCACCACCGTGCACGACTCGGTGACCGACTGCGATGATTCCGGCCTCACTCAGCGGCCGCCCGACCTCGGCGACGATGTCGAGCACCATCTTCAGACCTGCGCGGTGATCGGCGATCGGAAGGCTCCGGTCTTCGACTCCGGTGCGGTGGTTGTAGACGATGTGGCCGTCGGGCTCACCGATGCGCTCGATGAGACCGTGTGCCACCGATTCCGCCGTATCCGGATGCACGAGTTGAAATTTGATGGATGACGAGCCGGAATTGATGACCAGTACGGTGCCGTCGCTCACGCTTGCGCTCCCTGTGCCTGTATTGCCGTGATAGCCACGGTGTTGACGATGTCCTGGACCAACGCTCCACGCGAGAGGTCGTTGACCGGCTTGTTCAGTCCCTGCAGAACCGGCCCGACGGCGATAGCACCGGCGCTACGCTGCACTGCCTTGTACGTGTTGTTGCCGGTGTTCAGGTCCGGGAACACGAACACCGTTGCTTTGCCCGCCACCAGCGAATCCGGCATCTTCTTGTCGGCGACACTCTGCTCGACGGCGGCGTCGTACTGAATGGGCCCTTCCACCAACAGATCCGGTCGACGCTCGCGCACCAAAGCGGTCGCGGTGCGAACCTTGTCGACGTCGGCTCCGCTGCCCGAATCCCCGGTGGAGTACGAGAGCATCGCGATGCGCGGATCGATCCCGAACTGCGACGCCGTCTGTGCGGACGAGATCGCGATGTCCGCCAACTGCTCCGACGTCGGGTCCGGAACCACGGCGCAGTCACCGTAGGAGAGAACGCGGTCGGCCAGGCACATCAGGAAGATGCTCGAGACCGTCGAGACACCGGGGGCGGTCTTGATGATCTCGAACGAGGGTCGAATCGTGTGAGCGGTGGTGTGTGCAGCGCCGGACACCATGCCGTCGGCAATTCCCAAGTGCACCATCATCGTTCCGAAGTACGAGATGTCGGCGATCACCTCGCGGGCCCGCTCGATGGTCATGCCCTTGTGCGCACGCAGCGCGGTGTATTCCTGTGCGAAGCGCTCGGTGTACTCGGACTGCGCGGGTGCGAGTACCTGCGCGCCACTGATGTCGACGCCGAGTTCCGCGGCGCGTCGACGCACACTGGGTTCGTCACCGAGGATCGTCAGGTCGGCAACCTGGCGCTGCAGCAACCGGCCGGCCGCGCGGAGGATCCGGTCGTCGTCACCCTCAGGCAGGACGATGTGCTTGCGATCGCGTCGAGCGCGGTCGATCAGCTTGTACTCGAACATCTGTGGGGTCACGACGGACGGGATCGGCAGTGCCAGTCGGTCCATCAGGACGTCGGCGTCGACGCGCTGTTCCATCAAGCTCAACGCGGTGTCGACCTTGCGCTGCGAACCGACTGCCACGCGTCCGCGGGTTTGGGCTGCGGCGCTTGCGGTGTCGAAGGTACCGAGGGTTGTCGTCAGGATCGGAAGACGCTGTTTGAGGCCGGCCATCAACGCTGCGATGGCTGGGTGCGGTGTGATTCCGCCGTTCATGATGATGCCCGCGAGCGACGGAAATCCTTCCGCCTCATGTGCATTGAGCAATGCGAGCAGTACGTCCGAGCGATCGCCCGGTGCGATGACGACCATGCCCTCGACCAGACGCTCGAGGATGTGCTCCGCGGTCATGCCGCCCACCATCACCTTGAGCGCTTCGCGGTGCAGCAGTTCCGGGTCACCCGAATACAACTCGCCGCCGGTGGCCTCCATCAACTCGGCCATCGTGGGCGAGACGAGCAACGGAATCTCCGGCAGGCTCCACGTCGGAACACCGATGTCGGACAGCGCTGCGGTGACCTCGTCGAGCTTGTCGGGATCGCAACGATTGGCGACGACCGCGAGCAGATGAGCGTGGTTGGCGGCCAACTCGGCGGCGCATAGATGCGCGAGCTGGGCGACCTCCTCGACACTGCGCCGAGCGCCTCGAACCGCCAGCAGAACCGGCGCGCCGAGGTTCACGGCGATGCGGGCGTTGAAGCTCAGCTCGCTCGGGCTTGCTACGTCGGTGTAGTCACTTCCGATGATGACGACGGCGTCGCACTGCTCGGCCACGGTGTGGTACTTCGCGACGATGTCGGCCAGCGCGGCTTCAGGATCGGCGTGAACCTGCTCGTAGGTGACGCCGAGTGCGTCGGCGTAGGAGAGATCGGCGGTGGTGTGCTCGAGCAGCAGTTCGAGGATGTAGTCGGTTTCCTCGGTAGAGCGGGCGATCGGGCGGAAGACACCGACCCGGGCGACGGTCGCGCACAGCATCTGCAGCACGCCAAGCGCGATGGTGGATTTTCCGGTGTCACCTTCAGGAGAGGCAACGTAGACACTCGACACGGCAGCGGGCGCTTCTGGCATGCCCAACAGCCTAGTGTGGGCCGCCGCCCACCTTGCCACTGATCGTGGTCACGCTCACGCTCGTGCCGACAACCGGCGGCTACGAGAAAGACGAACGGTGCCTGCCACACGTCGAGTGGCAGACACCGTTCAGTTGATCTCGAGGATCAGCCCAGAGCACGCAAGCGAGGCGCGAGGTCACGCTCGAACAGTTCGAGGAACCGGCGCTGATCATGGCCCGGTGCGTGGAACACCAGGTGATTGAGACCGGCATCGACGTAGGCCTTGACCTGCTCGACGGCGTCGTCCGGATCGGAAGCGACGATCCAGCGCTTGGCCACCTGCTCGATGGGCAGAGCGTCGGCAGCGGCTTCCATTTCGATCGGATCCTCGATGCTGTGCTTCTGCTCCGGCGTCAGGGACAGCGGAGCCCAGAAGCGGGTGTTCTCGAGTGCAGCCTCCGGATCGGTGTCGTAGCTGATCTTGATCTCGATCATCTTGTCGATGTCGGCGACGTCGCGCTCGGCCTTGGCTGCGCCCTCGGCAACGGCTGGAAGCAGCTTCTCGGTGTAGAGCTCCATGCCTTTTCCGGAGGTGCAGATGAAGCCGTCACCGGCACGTCCCGCGTACCGGGCGACAACGGGTCCGCCGGCCGCGATGTACACGGGAATGCCGCCCTCGGGAACGTCGTAGATCGACGCGCCCCGAGTGGTGAAGTACTCGCCTTCGAAGTCGACACGATCGCCCAGCCACAGCTCACGCATCAACCGCACGGACTCACGCAGCCGCGCGAAGCGTTCCTTGAACTCGGGCCACTCGCCCTGGAAGCCGGTGGCGATCTCGTTGAGAGCCTCACCGCTGCCGACGCCGAGCATGATGCGTCCCGGGTAGAGACATCCCATCGTCGCGAACGCCTGAGCGATGACTGCCGGGTTGTAGCGGAACGTCGGCGTCATCACGGACGTGCCGATCTGCACGCGCTCGGTGCGCTCACCGACGGCGGTCATCCAGGCGAGCGAGAACGGTGCGTGGCCACCGTTGTGGCGCCACGGCTGGAAATGATCGCTCACCGCAACGGAATCCATGCCGTGCTGCTCTGCCAGAACTGCCAGCTCTACCAGTTCGCGAGGGCCGAATTGCTCAGCCGATGCCTTGTATCCGAGCTTGAGTTCCTGCGCCACAGTGCACTCCCTTGTCGTCTGTTCCGTTTACTTCTCTGACATGCTTCACGTTCTTTGCAGACTATCCAGACACCGCTGGGACTTCTCTGCGTATCTCAGCGAGCGAGGCTGGTGACCACCGTTGCCACGCCGGCTGCGACGGCAACCCCGGCCAGTGCCAGTGCAAACAGCCACAATGCGTGCGGCTCCGGCATCGCCGCTCCGTCCTCGAGCGCCTTCTTCACCTGTAGCCAGCGTCGCATACCTACCAGTGCGGCTGCCGCCGCGAGTGCGATCAGGGTCAGACCGAGAGTCGTGCGAACCCACCCGGTACTCCATTCCGGTACCAACTGGACGACGGCGATGCCTCCGGCCAGCAGGGCGAGTGAGCTACGCATCCAGGCGAGGAAGGTGCGCTCGCTGGCAAGGGTGAAGCGCTCGTCCGGGCGGTTCGGTTCACTCATGCGTGCTCACCTCCGTGCGGTGCCACCAGATCCGGGTCCTGACGCCAGTCGTAGACGACCTCGGTGCGCAGAACGATGTCCTGCAACGAACGTCGTCGTCGATCGACCGCCGACCACAGCAATCCGAAGGCGAAGAGCACGCAGAGCACCGCACGGATGAAGGCCAACGGCCAGCGCACGAGGCGATGCCCGGACGTGATCACCCGCAGCCCCATCACGAGGGACCCGACGGTCCGACCGGTGGTCGCCCAGCAGGCGGTCAGATACGCCACCGAGACACCGAGAAATGCCGTCGTGGACAGGAAGATTCCCGGTTCCGAGAAAGTGAAACTCTGTGGCGAGAAGAGCAGTCGGACGAAGGCGAAGCCCACGTACACGGAACCCATCAGGAGCAGGACGACGCCCAGGTCGATCAGTCCGGCGAGTCCACGGGTGACGATGCCGGCTGGGCCGGAACTCTCCTGGGCCACTAGCGTTCGCCTGCGTTCGTCTTCGGATCGGTCTCTGTCGACGGTTTTTCTGGTGAAGGTTTATCTGATGACGGTGCGCTGTCGCGGCCGAAGAGTCGCCCGACGAAGCCGGCGACAGCGTCGTCCGCCTGCATGCCCTGCACTCGAGCTCCGTGCACGGCTTCCGTGGAGAGTGAACCGGTCGATTCACGGATCATCTGGGGCAGGTCGACGCCCTCGATGACCTGGTCGGCGATCTTGACGAGGTCGATGCGGTTGACCTGGCGTTCGAGGTCGACCGTGTCGACTATCCCGTCGAGATCGAGGCGATCGATCACCGCTTTGACGTCGAGGCGGCTTGCGATCTCGTCCACGTCGACCCGGTCGATGATCGGTTCGAGCGAGACCCGTTCGGCAATCTTGTCCACGTCGATGTTCTCGGCGATCTTGTCGATGTCCACGTGGTCGACGACGATCTTGGTGATGTCGACTTCGGACAGAGCAGCGTCGACGACAGCTTTGATCACCGTCCGCAAGGTCGAGTCGGCGAACTCCACGGTCGAGTGCATCGCTTCCGTGCCGCGAGTGGTGACCTGGGTGATCGCGCCGTCGAGTGCGTCACCGACGACAGGGATCCGCTGCACGGAATCAAGTGCGAGACCAGCGGTTCTGCGCGCCGCACCAGCCGTGATCGCGGCCAGCCCGAAGGCCAGCCGAATCACGTCGGATTCGGGGTGGTGCGACTGCGATCCCACGCAATTGTCTCCATCTTCTTATACGACTGTTACCCGGACATTCGTCACTCCTCTTCGCATTGTGCCACTGTTGGAAGGCACAAATACGCTGTCCGGCTTGCGCCTGGGGGGAAATATGAAGACACGTCGTTTCACGGTTCGGCTGACGATGGCGGTGGCCATGGCCGCCGGCTTTCTCGGCCTCAGCACGCCGACCGCGAGTGCGGATTCCGTGGTCAGTCGCATCGACGTCTACTCCCCCTCGATGGACCGCTGGATCGCCAACGACGTGATTTCGCCGGCCGGAGGAGGCCCGGCCCCGACCTTCTATCTGTTGACCGGTGTCGGCGGCGGCGAGGACGGGATCTCGTGGTTCAACAACACCGGAGTTCGTGACTTCTTCGACGACAAACACGTCAATGTGGTCATGCCGGTCGGCGGCAAGTTCAGCATGTACACCGACTGGAACGCCGACGATCCGGTGCTGGGCCGTAACAAGTGGCAGACGTATCTCACCAAGGAACTACCGGCGGCGGTCAACGCTCGGTACAACACGACCGGTGTCAACGCACTCGGTGGTGTGTCGATGGCAGGCGGACCGGTTCTGGACCTCGCGATCCAGTCGCCGGGCACCTACCGCGCAGTCGGCTCGTACAGCGGCTGTCCGCGCGCCGGCGACCCGCTCGGCCAGGCAGCGGTGCGCTCGATGGTCGAGATACTCGGCGGCGGCAACGCGGCCAACATGTGGGGGCCGTGGGGTAGCCCGCAGTGGGCGGCGCACGACCCGTTGATCAACGCCGAGAGACTGCGTGGCACAGCGCTGTTCATCTCGACCGGCAACGGCCTCCCCGGCCCGGTGGACGGAATCAACTCGCTGGCGATGGCCGCCGGCGTCGTTCCCGGCGCGGTCCTCGAAGGCATCACCAACATGTGCACCGCTGCCCTGCAGGGGCGATTCGGTCAGCTCGGCATTCCCGCGACGTTCAGCTTCCGACCCGAAGGCACCCACACCTGGGGGCTCTTCGAAGCCGACATGCGCGCGTCGTGGCCGATGATCGCGGGCGCTATCGGGGCGTGAGCCTCACGGCCCTCCTTACAAGCCATGGCGTCAGGTGAGACTGCGCGCCCAGTCCCGCATCCCGGCGGGGCCAGTGCCGGTGGCGTATTCAGCGAACAGATTTCGCGCTTCGTCACGGCGGATGCCGCCGAGGACTTCACGCGGCTTACGGAAAAACGGAAGTTCCACAGGCGGCGCCCACAGCTGCACGAGTTCCGCCGCACCGTCGTTCGGGGATTCGAGAGCGAACCACACCCGGGTCACACCGAGCGTGATCGCGGCACCCATACACATGAGACATGGTTCGAGATTGACCGCCAATGTCAATTCACCGGACGCTCGAGTGAATCCGAGAGCCTCGTCGGCCTGCAAGAGCGCTTGAAGGTCCGCATGGACTACCCGTCGACCGAGTGCCCGTTCTTGCGTATACGCCCGCCCGAGCACACGGTCGTCGTCGAACACGACTGCGCCGATCGGCATCTCCCCGAGCTCCATGCCCTCACGCGCTACGTCAAGAGCAACCGCAAGGGCATCTCGAGGTGAAAACATCACTCGACACTAATGGACCAAGGCAAACTCACGCTGCCAGTAGTGCGGGCAGTCCCCATTCCTTGGCAAGCAGCTCGTACGAGCGCAGACGATCCTCGTGCCGATGGGTCACCCCGGTGATCACCAATTCGTCCGCTCCGGTGAGCTTCTGCAAACTGTCGAGCCTGTCGGCGACGGTAGACGGTGAACCGACGAACTGCGTGATCAGCCGATCCTCCACCACTGCTTCGTCGGCGTCGGAAAGTGGGAGCGCTGTCGCGGGATCGGGGTACGGGATGGCGCCGTGCCCGCTGCGAATGCTGTGCGTCCAGTGCGCGAAGGTCGACGCCAACTCCCTCGCCGTCGCATCGTCTTCCGCAGCAACAACATCCGCGGAGACGACGACATACGGCTCCGACAGAACTGCCGACGGTCGGAATGCTGCACGGTATGCCTCGACGGCATCGAGCGTACTCGAGGGCGCCACATGGTAATTCGCACCGAACGGCAATCCGAGTCGTCCGGCGAGCTCGGCACTGGGGCCCGCACTGCTTCCGAACACCCACAGTTCGACGTCGGCATTCTCGCCGGGACTGGCGTGCAATTCGATGCCGTCGCGGGTTCTGTAGGTACCGTTCAGGAGCGAGCGTATGTCGTCGACCTGCTGCTCGAAATCGGGCGCCTGCGCGCCCGGAAACGCCAATGCCTCGAACGACGCCTGCAACCGCGGTGACGTGAGAAGACCGGTTGGATCGAAGGGTGCCGGGATCACGACGCCGTCGCGTACGACGTTCTCTCGCTTCGATTCTGCCGGCGCAGGCGTTCCGGCAGCGACGGCGCGAAGTGCCTCCACCCGACGCTGTCCGCTGCGCCCGATGCCGAGATCGATACGACCCGGATACAACGCTTCGACGGTACCGAAGGCCTCGACCACCTGAGCCGCCGTGTTGTTGCCCAGCAGCACGGCGGCCGAGCCGACGCGAATGGTGTTGGTGGCGGCCGCGATCAGCCCGACAAGCACTGCTGGCGACGAAGAGGCAACACCGACGAAGTGGTGTTCGGCGACCCAGTAACGCTTGTATCCCCACGCTTCGGCAGAACGAGCGAGGTCCAGCGAGTTCCGCAAAGCCTGGCGGGCCGTTCCGCCCTCACTGATCGGCGAGAGGTCGAGTACGGACAGCGGCGCGCTCACCTCGGTCCGCTTTCGGAGCGGGTGTCCGGTGTCTTCTCGCCGGCTTCCACCGCGAACGCCAGGCGGTTCTCGGCGGGGGCCACCGGGCACGTCGCGTAATCGGTGAACGCGCAGGGCAGGTTCGACGCCCGATTGAAATCGAGGACTACCGCGCCACCGGGTTCAGGTGCGCTCACGTGCAGCGAGCGTGCGGCCGGGTAGGTGGACACACCACTGGTCGCGTCGGTGAACAGGATGTGAAAGCCGTTGTCCTTGCCCGCGAACGCAATCAGCGTATGCGTTGCACCGTCGTGTTCGAAGCTGATGGTTCCTCGGGCGTCGTGATGATGCTCGAGGCGCTCGACGACCGCGCCCGTCGTCACCGTGCGAGCCTCCTCGAAAGCTGTGAAGACACCCTCGATGCGCCACTGCGGGTCAGGCTCGAAGGTCGGGATACCACTAAACTGCGCCAATGCCGGGGCCGACGAATCGTGGATCCGCAGAGCCACCTCGCCGGTGCGGCGGATGA
This sequence comes from Rhodococcus sp. SB1D, assembly GCF_048573875.1. Taxonomy (NCBI): domain Bacteria; kingdom Bacillati; phylum Actinomycetota; class Actinomycetes; order Mycobacteriales; family Nocardiaceae; genus Rhodococcus; species Rhodococcus sp. SB1D. Next base: position 288,911 of record NZ_JBMAIQ010000009.1, on the reverse strand, counting down.
CCTCGACCAACCGCGCGCCCTGCTTGACGATCAGTCCCGGCGCCCCCTCGATCGGATTCAGAGTGGCCGAACCCTCCACTGCGACGCCGTCGATCGACAAGTCGTCTGCGGGCGTCGCGGTGACGACAACGGCATTCGCGTCGGCGCGCCATGCACCGGGCAGGTCCGCGAAGGTGGAATCGGTGTCCACCAGCCAATGCAACGCAGTCAGGCTCAGCCAGCCGAGGGGTTCGCCGAAGGTGGCGTCGCGCGAGGCGTGCCAGGCATTCCAATCGCCGGTGAAGGTACTGGTGGAAGTGTCGGTAACGGTCATGATGCGCGGACTCCTTCAGCCTGCTCGTGCGGGTGGCGCAGCCCGAGATGGCTGCGCAGGGTGGTTCCTGAGTACTCGGTCCGGAAACTGCCGCGGTCCTGAAGTTCCGGTACGACGGTGTCGATGAACTCGTCGAGGCCCGCGGGGGTGATGTGGGGAACGAGGATGAATCCGTCGCTCGCGTCGCCCTGGACGTAGGTGTCGATCTCGGCAGCCACCTCCGCTGCACTACCCACGAACTGTTGGCGGGCAGTCACTTCGATGATGAGTTCACGGATGCTGAGGTTTTCGGCCTCGGCCTTGGCACGCCACTGATCTGCGACCGCTCGCGGATCCTTGACGTGGCGGACGCGTCCGCGGGTGATGTTGACGTCGTCCGACGGATCTTCCTTCGGCAACGGGCCGTCGGCGTCGTACTGGGAAAGATCTCTGCCCCACACCTGTTCGAGAAAAGCGATGGCAGTCTGGGGCCCGACCTGCTGCCGCCGGATGTGATACGCCTTCTCCTGTGCGTCCGCGGCGTTGTCACCGAGGACGAAGGTGGCGGCGGGGAGAATCTTGAGGTCTGCGTGCGTGCGTCCGTACTTGGCCAAGCGTCCCTTCACGTCGGCGTAGAACGCCTTGCCTGCTTCGAGCGTTCCGTGCCCGGTGAAGATGGCATCGGCCTTGGCCGCGCCGAACTCGCGTCCTTCGTCGGAGTCACCGGCCTGCAACAGAACTGGGTGCCCCTGCGGACTCCGTGGAACTTCGAAGCGTCCGGCGATGTCGAACTGCTTACCGGAGTGCTGGAACTGGCCGACCTGCTGGTCGGTGGCGAAAACACCGCGCTCACGGTCGACGATCGGACGATCGATGCTCCAGCTGTCCCACAGCGTCCGTACTGCGTCGACCAACTCGTTGGCGCGTGCATACCGCTCGGAATGCTCCAGATAGCCACCGCGGCGGAAGTTCTCGCCGGTGAAGGCGTCCGAGGAGGTGACCAGGTTCCAGGCGGCGCGGCCGTCGGAGAGATGATCGAGCGTCGAGAACTGCTTGGCCAACTCGTACGGTTCGTTGAACGTGGTGTTGATCGTCCCGGCCAGGCCGAGATGCGTTGTCACACCGGCAACCGCATTGAGAATGCTGAAGGTGTCCGGGCGACCGACTACGTCGAGGTCGTGAATTTTGCCCTGATGTTCGCGTAGGCGCAAACCCTCTGCGAGGAAGAAGAAGTCGAACAATCCGCGTTCGGCACTGCGGGCGAGATGCTCGAACGAGCTGAACTCGATCTGGCTCTTGGACGCCGGATCGGTCCACACCGTGGTGTTGTTCACGCCGGGGAAGTGAGCGCCCAGATGAACTTGCTTGCGAATCCTGTTCTGTGTCATCGGTGTTCCTGTTCTCTGCTCGCGCTACGCGAACTGATTGACGGGCAACTCGAAACCCAACCGCTCGCGCAGCGTCGGGCCGGTAGTCGGTCGCGGATTGAGATTCGGCACCACGTCCGCCGCGATCTTCTCCACTGCGGCAGCCAAAGCCAAGGGACGCAGGACAACACCGTCGACCCCGGCCAGCCCACCGATCTCGCGAAGGAGGACAGTCAGGCCGGCACTGTCACCGCGATAGAACAGCGAGTGCGGGGCGTACGGCGCTCCCGCCCATTCCTCGAGTTCGGCCAGAGCGTCGTCGGCGGCTCCGCGATCAGCGCCGAGAAGCACGTCGACGTCGAGGAGAACCCTGACGCTGCGCCCGAGGGCAGCGGCATTCGCGTGGACCAGCTTGGCCGTGGCGTTGGCCACGCCGAGGTCGGTTGCCGAGATCCGAATCAGATCTCCGCGCGCAACAGCGAGCTCGCGTGCCTCCGGCCTGCTCGCGTCGACGGCGATCAGCGGCTGCCCCTGCGGGGAGCGCGGCGTGATGGACGGCCCTTTGACGGAAAAGTTCTTTCCCTCGAAGTCGATGTAGTGCAGCTTGTCTCGATCGATGAATCGTCCGCTCGCAGCGTCCCGTATCTCGGCGTCGTCCTCCCAGCTGTCCCACAGCCGACTGACCACCTCGACAGCCTCGGACGCTTCCTCCCACGCGGACTCGGGGCCCTGCACTGCCTTTCGGCCGAACAACGACGCCTGCTCAGCGGTGTCGGACACCGCGACCTGCCAGCCGGCCCGCCCCGCTGAGGAGTAGTCGATACTCGCGACAGCCTTGGAGATGTGGAACGGCTCGGTGTGCGTGACTGTCGCGGTGGGGATCAGGCCGATACGCGAGGTCACAGCACTCAGCCGCGCCGCAGTTGCAACCGCCTCCAATCTGCCCCGCACTGCGTGCTGGCCCTCGGATTGCAGTCCGAACGAGTCGGGGAGGAACGCCAGATCCACCCCACCCCGATCCGCGGCGGTCACCAGGTCCACCCAGTACGAGGGCGTGAACAGATCTTCGGCGCGCGAATCCTCGCGTCGCCAGGAGTACGGATGAGCTCCGGTTCCCTCGAATTCGAGGCCGACCAGGAATGCTCCGGAACTACGCTCGGACATGTTCGGCCTTTCGTGTCGAATGATCCCGCCCGGGGATCGCGTCGAGAAGTGTGCGTGTGTACTCGTTTCGGGGATTGTCGAAAATCTCGGTGGTAGTGCCGATTTCGAGCAATCGCCCGGCCTGCATGACGCCGACGACGTCGCTGATCTGGCGAACAACCGCAAGATCGTGGGAGATGAAGAGATAGGTCAGGCCCAGTTCGCGCTGCAACTCGTCGAGTAGCGCCAGAATCTGCGCTTGCACCGAGACGTCGAGAGCGGACACAGGTTCGTCGAGAACGAGCAGGTCCGGCTTCAACGCGAGCGCACGAGCGATCGCCACCCGTTGACGCTGGCCGCCCGAGAGTTCGGCCGGTTTGCGGCTCAGAAACTGCTCGGGAAGTGCAACCTGATCGAGCAACTCTGCCGCACGAGTCTGCTGCTGGCTGCGTCCACCAACCTTGAAGGCCCGCAGCGGCTCCGCAACGATGTCCTGGACCGACAATTTCGGGTCTAGTGATGCATAGGGGTTCTGGTACACGAGCTGGATCTTTCGGCGCAGCTCGCGCAGATCGCTGCCCTTGACCTTCGTGATGTCGTGTCCGTCGAAGGAGATGGTGCCGGCATCCGCCTGCTCCAACCGCACGGCGATGCGCGCCGTGGTCGACTTGCCGGAGCCCGACTCCCCCACCAGCGACACCGTCTGACCCCTCGGAACAGTCAGCGACACTTCGTTCACCGCGGTGATCGAACTCCCGCGTCCGACGTTGAAGTGCTTGGTGATTCCCGTCAGGGTCAGCAGCGGGCTGGTGTCCTGGCGGACCGGGCGAACGACTGGTCCCGAGGACAGGCTCGGCGCAGAGCTCAGAAGTTTCTTCGTGTACTCGTCTCGCGGGTTGTCCAGAATATCTGCGGTGCGGCCGGATTCGACGATCCTGCCGCCCTGCATCACCAGGATCCGGTCCGCGCGGTCTGCGGCCACACCCAGGTCGTGCGTGATCAGGAGCACGGCGGCACCGGATTCGGCAATCCGCTCGTCGAGATGGTCGAGAATGCGCCGTTGAACCGTGACATCCAGAGCACTGGTCGGCTCGTCGGCGATTACGAGGGCCGGGTTCGCGACAAGCGCGATACCGATCAGAACGCGTTGCCGCATACCGCCGGAGAGCTCGTGCGGGTACTGGCGTGCTCGGATTTCCGGCCGGTCGATACCCGCGCGCTCGAGCACCTCGACGGCGTCCAACCGGGCTTTGCGACGGTCTGCGAGGCCGTGGATCCGGAGGACTTCTGCAACCTGGTCGCCGATCCTCGTCACCGGGTTGAGCGAGGTCGTCGGATCCTGCGGCACCAAACCGATACGCGCGCCGCGGATTCGCTGCCACGCACGGTCGGAATACGAGTCGATCTGTTCACCCTCGAACTCGACGGTCCCGCCGGTGACGTGGCCACTGCCGGCGAGCAGACCCAATATCGCGTGGGCCGTGGTCGACTTACCGGAACCCGATTCCCCGACCACCGCAACTACTTCGCCCCGACCGACGGTGAAGCTCACGCCGGATACCGCGGGCTCGGCGCCGTAGGCGATCTGTAAGTCGGTGACGGAAAGCAACTGTTCCTCGGTCGTGCTCATCGCCGGTTATTCCTTTCGATCTCGTGGCCGATACGGTGTGCCGAGATGACCACGGCGACAATCGCGAGACCGGGAAGTGTGGTCATCCACCAGGCATTGGCGAGGAAATTACGTCCCTCGGATACCAGCGATCCCCATTCCGGGGTAGGCGGAACGGCGCCGAATCCCAAGAAGCTCAGAGCCGACACCGCCAGTACTGCCTGCCCGAACTCGACCGCGGACAGCGCGACCACCGGCGCGTAGGAGTTGGGAAGCACGTGCCGACGCAGGACACCGAGCCACTGCACACCCGAACTGAACGCGGCCTCGACGTACTGAGCTCCGCGCACCCGCATCACTTCGGCACGCATCACTCGCGCGAAATTGGCGACCATACTGACGCCGACAGCAATGGCGACGTTGATGGTGCCGAAGCCGAGTGCGGTCACCAGTGCCAACGAGAGCAGCAGCGCCGGAATGGACAGCAGCACGTCGACGATGCGCATCAGCACGGCGTCGACGACGCCACCGACAAAGCCCGCGAGCAAACCGATTATCGATCCCGCCACCAATGCGATTCCGACCGCCACCAAGGTTGCGGTCAGGGACAGCGCGGCGCCGTGCACGAACCGTGTGTACAGGTCACGACCGAGATTGTCGGTTCCGAACCAGTGAGCCAGGCTCGGGCCCTGCAGTTTGTCCGCCGGGACACCGGACAACGGATCGCCGCTGGCAAAGAATCCGGGTGCGACGGCAAAGCCGATGGCAAGCAACACGATCAACACCGGAATCACCAAGCCGGGCTTTCGGATCCAGCCGATGGCCGTGGACTTTCGGCGCGAAACAACAGGTGCCTTCGCCTCGACGCTCGGATCGAGGAGTAGGGGTTCGATCAATGTGTCAGACATGAGCCGGCTCCAGATCGGTCGAGCTTTCGGTATTCGACTTTTCGGTGTGACTCTTCTTCGTCTGGATGATCCGTGGATCTATCAAGGGGTAGAAGAGGTCGACCGCGAGGTTGACGAGCACGAACACGAGAGAGGCGAACACAACGACTCCCTGCACCACCGGGATGTCCTGCGCCATCACCGACGTCTGTGTCAGACGGCCGACGCCCGCGCGGGAGAACACCGTTTCCACAACCACCGAGCCCGCCAGCAGCGTGCCGACCAGCACACCGGCAATGGTGAATGCCGGAATGCTCGCCAGTCGCAACGCGTGACGGGTCTGCACGCGCCAACGGCTTGCGCCCTTGGCGTACGCAGTCTCCACGTGCGGCGAACGTAGCGTCGACTGCAGGCTGGTCGTGAGCACCTGCGCGATCACCGCGCCGGTCGGGATCGCCAAGGTGATCGCCGGAAGAATCACCGTTGCGAATCCCTTGTCTCCGAATGCCGGGAAGATGTGCAGACGGAACGAGAAGAGTTGCAGAAGAATCAGGCCCACCCAGAAAGTGGGCACTGCCACACCCAGCGGCGGCAGCGAGAACAACAGGTTCGCGAGCCACCGCCTGCGGGTGTAGGTAGCGAAGAACGCGATCGCCACTCCGAACAACACGGCCAGAACCAAAGCGGTGGTTGCCAAGACCAGAGTGCTCGGCAGCGCCGAGAAGATGGCATCCGTCACCGACTGACCGGTGGAGATGGACGTTCCGAAATCGCCGCGAAGAGCATTCGTCAGCGATGTCCAGTACTGCACCCACACCGACTGGTCCAAGCCGTACCGTGCCCGAAGCTGATCGAGCGCAGCCTGATCCACTGCAACACCCTGACCGGACGAGTCGGCAGCCATGCTGACGGGATCACTGGGCAGGAGGAACAGAATCACGAACGAGATGGTGAAGGCGGCCCACAGAACCACTGCGGCCTGGCCCAGTCGGGTGAGTACGTATCGAGTCATGATTACTTACCCGACAACCATGCGTCGTAGAACTGCAGGCGCGAGGAGGCTTCGAAGTTCAGGTCCTGCACACTCGATCCGGCGCCGATGGCCTGCGAGAGCTCGATGGTGGGGATGGAGAGTCCACGGTCGAGGATCAATTCCTGTGCGGTGGATACCAGTTCGCCGCGTTGGCCGTTGTCCGTGGCTGCAAGCTGGTCTGTGAGTACCTTGTCGAGCTCCGGATCTGCGCCGCGACGGTTCAGGTTGCGGCCTTCGGTGCTGAACGATGCCCGCAAGATGTCGGCGTCCGCGCGAGTGCTGTTGTAATACAGCGAATCGTAATCACCCGATACTCCCTTCTCGGTCCATTCACCGTTCGAGACCAGGTTGAGCTGCAGATCGACGCCGACCTTCTTGAGCTGCTGCTGCACGAGCTCGAGGATGGCCTGGTTACCCGAGAACACCGGACTGAAGGTGACGCTGAAAGTGAGCTTCTGCCCGTCCTTCTCGCGGATACCGTCGCTGCCGGTCTTCCAACCAGCCGCGTCGAGGAGTTTCGCCGACTTGTCGGCGTCGTACGTCACGACACTGGATTCGTCGCTGTAGAGCGGAGTGGTGTGAGCCAGCGGGCTCGTGGCCGGGAAGAACGACGGATCCAGAACGGTGTCGACGAGTTCTTGGCGGTTGATCGCGGGAATGATGGCCTGACGAACAGCCTGATCAGCGAGAACGCCGCGACTGACGTTGGGCTGGAAGAAGAAGCTCACACCCGGGTTCGGCCTTGTGAGGATTCGTCCACCCGCGCCCTCGATTTGCGGCGCATCCTGCGGAAGCGCATCGCTGACCGCATCGAGCTGGCCGGAGGCCACGCTGCCCGCCCGCACACCGGATTCGGGAACCACCGTGAAGTCGACGCCATCGAGGTACGCCTCGCCCTGATGCGCGACCGCATCCGAGGCCCAGTTGTATCCCGCACGCTTGGCGATCTTGACGCTCTTGTCCTGCTGCCAGTCGGTGTACACGAACGGTCCGGAGGCGATCACCGCTGCACCGGGGCAGCGCTGCTCGGATGCCAGCGCGGTGGTGGAATCGGCGAGGATTCCAAGCTGTGGCGTCGAAGTTGCTTGCAGGAACTGAACATTGGGTCCGGAGAAATTGATCTTCGCCGTGTGAGCATCTACGACGTCGGTACCGGTGTACGAGGACAGGTAACTCTTCGCCAACGACGCGTTCGGTCCCAGGTTCTTGACCGAGTCGAAGGTCTTCTTCACCGAATCCGCCGTCACCGGTGTGCCGTCACTGAAGGTGGCGTCGTCGCGAAGGACGAACGTGAAGCTAGCGGCGTCGGGGCTGATCTCCCAACTCTTGGCGAGCCACGGGGTGATCTCTCCGGTGTCGGGATTTTGATCGGTAAGCGAATCCACCACTGTCCGAGTGACATACACGGTCTGGTTACTGCCGGCCTGGGCCGGATCGGCGCACGTCGGCGCCTGCGACAGACCGTAGCGAAGGGTTCCGCCGGACTGGGCGGGGCCTGCGTCGGCAGCACTGTCACTCCCGCTGCTGCAGCCGGCGAGGACGGTGCCGAGAACCGAGACAGCACCGATACCGGCGATTACGGTCGCGCGTTTGCGGGCACCGAATGAGGGCGAAGACACCAAGAACTCCTAAAGAGGCATGCCGAAGAGCGCACCCGTCGCCTGAGACGAAAAAGGCGATCGAGCACGAATCACTTGTGTGAGAAGAGAAAACAGACTTGTCGACGACTCGCCTGAGTGTGAATGACTGACCGAGAGGTCAGTTGGTACAGAAAGATCCCGCGGTGCGGCACAGGTCTACGTGACGACGCGACCAGGCGGTATCGAAACCGCCTTCGACTGCCTTCATTTCGTGTTCCTCCATCGGTCCTGGCGGTAGCACCCGCACCCGATCACTCGGGGGGTTGCTGCGACTTCAATGAGCCAGGTCTCTCGGTCGCTCTGGATGGTCGTTCGCAAGTGTACGAGGTCAAACCCGGGTGTTGTCAACCCGGTCGGTAGGAATTGCTGCTCGAGTCACATTTTCGAGCACCCGAAGTTGTTTCTCGAACGGGTGGACGCCCACCTCTTCGGGCGAGAGTGAAGCGTCGTAAAGCGGTGTGTATCCACTGGACAGATACAGCGCGACGGCCTCCGGCTGCCGAGGACCCGTCGTGAGAAACACACGGTTGTATCCACGAAGTTCGATCTCTCGTTCCAACTCGCGAACGACGGCCTTGCCGAGGCCACGCTTCCGATAGTCGACCGACGTCCAGATTCTCTTCAGTTCGGCAGTGGTGGAATCGAATTGACGAAACGCACCACCGGCGATCGGCAGACCGTCGTGGGTGAGCACCAGAAGCGCACCCTGCGGGTAGGCAAATTCTTCTGCCGGATACGTCGTGAGATCATCGAGCATCGCTTCGCGAGTCCCGCCGTAACGCGAACTGTATTCGAGTGCCAACTCCGCGATCAGTGGAGCTGCCAAGGGATCGTCCTGCGATACCGAATAGACCTCTACCGCTCCGACACCCTCGAGCTGTCGAGTTCCGAGCTCCAGTGCCACAACACTTTCCTCCATGAATCTGGTCAACGCTCCCCCAGCCTGAAAACTTCCGGAGCGAGGGTGGTTCCGTCGACGAGGTCCGCCACAAGTTCACCCAAGGCCGGACCGAACTTGAACCCGTGCCCCGAGAATCCCGCCGCCACCGTGACGGCGCCGACTCGGTCGATGACGAAGTTACTGTCCGGCGTGCTCGTGTACAGGCACGTGATCGACTCGACACGGGTGGAATCGACGCCGGGCAACCACGACTCGGCGTACTGGGCCAATCGCCGCTCTCCGTCGACGTCAGGGGTGTAGTCACGGGTCTGCGGAGTCACCACCGGCCCGGTCGCGTGTTCGCCGATCTTGATCCCGTCCTCGGAACCGAGCCCGTAGATCCCCGCGGTCTCCAATTCTGCGCCGGTGTGGTGAACGAAACTCGGCCACTCGACTCCGGGATCGAGCGGTGCGAAGTGTGCTGGTTGTTCCTGTGTCGTGCGCAGTGTCGGCAATACGATCTCGGAGCCGAGACCGCTGTCTGCGATCAGGTCCGCAGTCCACGCACCGGCCGCGATCACGACCTGACGAGCTGCGAGCGTTCCACTGTCCGTCACCACGTCCACGCCGTAGGACGCTCGCGCGAGTGCCAACACCCGAACATCGTGACGGACCTCGGCACCGGCAAACACCGCTCCCGCCTTCAGAGCGGTCACGGCGCGGTCCGCGTGCAACCGGCCTGCGTCGGGGTGATGGAGCACCGTGGTGTCGAATCGCAGCCCCGGCCAACGGGCGGACGCCTCGGCAGGAGTGAGGATCTCACCCTTGATGCCCGCCTCGCGAAGTATCTTCGCCTTGGACTGCACTGCCTGCGGCAGGCCGTGATCGACGGCACCGGTGAGTTCCAGGAACCCGATGTCCGTCGTGGTCTCCAACTCCCGCCACAGCGGCAGCGCGCCGGCCGCCAAACCTGTGTACAGGTGATTGTCGTACGCCTGCCGGTAGATACGCGAAGTACCGTGCGACGCACCGTGCTTGTGACTCGGCCCGAACTGTTCCAGCTGAACTACGCTACGTCCGCGTGCCGCGAGCCGCCATGCGGCGGAGGACCCGACGAGTCCTCCGCCGATGACGATCACATCGAGAATCTCACTCATGGACGAGAGCTCACTTGGTCTTCGGAAGGCCGGGCGGGTTGATCAGGGACGTGTCGACGGCTTCGCTGGTGATGTTCCAGCGCTCGAGGATCTGCTGGTACGTGCCGTTCTCGATCGTGTGGTTGATCGCGTCGTTGATCGCCTTGATCAGGCCGTTGTCCTTCTTCACCAGCACCGCGATCTGCCCCTGCAGGGTGTCGCCGGCCCCGGAGAACTCACCGACAACCTCGGTCTCCCCCGACTGCTTGGCGTGGAACTGCGACGACGGGTTCGGGCCGAAGTAGGCGTCGATCCGGCCGGACTGCAGCGGGAGGTAGTAGTCGGTGGTGTTCTGGTAGTAAGAGATGTCGGTAGGCGCCAGGCCGGCCGCGACGTTCTGCTCACTCCACTTGACCAGCAGCGCTTCCTGATTGGTGCCCGAGGAGACGGCGATCTTCTTGCCCGCGACGTCCTTGGGTTCCTTGATGGAGATTCCGGCACCCTTCTTGGCTTCGAAGGCGAGGGTGTCGAGACGGTAGGTCGCGAAGTCGTACTTCTCCTTACGCTCCTCTGTGACAGTCACATTGGAGAGGAAGGCGTCGGCCTCACCGGAGTCGATCCGGACGAAGTTCTGTGCCCAATCTGCTGTCTGCAGGTCGACCTTCAAGCCGAGAACGTCACCGATCAGATAGGCGAAGTCGGTCTCGGAACCGATGAGGGTGGTGTCGTCGTCGGCGTAGAAACGGAGCGGCGGAGCGGAACCGGCACTACCGGTGACGCGCAGCGTGCCACGATCGCGGATGTCCTGAGGTAGCTCGGCGGCGATTGAATCCACCTTGTCGGTGGTGATGCGGTTCTGATCGGCCGTGAGGTTGTAACCCGCAGCAGCGGTGACCTGGGCGCCGTCGGACTCGGCGTCCGCGCTGCTGCATGCAGCGCTGAGCAATCCGACGGTGGCAAGCGCCGAGATCAGAAAAGTCGCGCGACGGGATGTGGAGAACATCAATTTTTCCTTCCGGGAATGAGTCTGGGTCGCGTCAGAGGACGCGGGAGAGAAAGGCTTTGGTCCGTTCGTGGACCGGATTGTCGATCACCTGCGAAGGCGGGCCCTGTTCGACGATGACGCCGCCGTCCATGAAGACCGCAGTGTCCGCCACTTCCCGAGCAAATCCGACCTCGTGTGTGACGATCACCAAGGTGGCGCCGTCACGGGCCAGCTGAGCCAGGACTTCGAGAACCTCGCCCACCAGTTCCGGGTCGAGCGCCGACGTCGGCTCGTCGAAGAGAATGACCGCCGGCCGCAGTGCCAGCGCTCGCGCTATCGCGACGCGCTGTTGCTGGCCACCGGAGAGTTGGCGCGGATACTCGTCTGCCTTGTCGCCCACCCCCACTCGCTCGAGCAGTGCGTGGGCCTCGCGGTACACCTCGTCACGATCACGCTTCTGGGCCGAGAGCGGCGCTTCCACCACGTTTTCCAACGCGGTCAGGTGCGGAAACAGGTTGAAGTTCTGGAACACGAATCCGATGTGCGAACGCTGTTTCAGGATCTCGCGGTCACGCAGTTCGTGGAGTCGATTTCCCTTGCGCCGGTATCCGATCAGCTCTCCGTCGATCCGTACGGTCCCGCGGTCGACCTTCTCGAGGTGATTGAGGGTGCGCAGCAAGGTGGACTTACCGGAACCCGACGGACCGAGAATGACGGTCACTTCGCCCTTGCGGACCAGGAGATCAACGCCGGCAAGTACTTCCAGCGTGCCGAAGGACTTGTGAATTCCGCGTGCTTCGACGGCGTACACCGTATCTTCGGCCAGTTCTGCGGTCATCGGGTCGCACCTCTCGGAATATCGAGACGCGCATCGCGAATCTCTTCGAACTTCTTGCGCGCCTTCTGTACCGGAGTCAACGGAAGAGCACGGGCGGATCCTCGTGCATAGTGGCGCTCCACGTAGTACTGACCGATCGAGAGCAACGTCGTGAGGATGATGTACCAGATCGTGGCGACCATCAGCAGGGGCACGACTCGTCCGTTGCGGCCGAAGATGACCTGCACCTGGTAGAACAGTTCGGCGATTGCCATGGTGGAGACGATCGACGTTCCCTTGAAGAGTCCGATGACCTCGTTGGCGGCGTTGGGGAGGATCGCCCGCATTGCCTGCGGGAGAACGATCTTGAAGAACTGGCGACTGCGCGGAATGCCGAGCGAGTGAGCAGCTTCGATCTGACCGTGATCCACCGAGATGATTCCGGAGCGAATGATCTCGGCCGAGTATGCAGCCTGGTGCAGCGCCAAACCGATGACTGCTGCGGTGAATCCGCCGATCACACCGCTGACCTGGAAGGTGAAGTACTCAGGCCCGAAAGGTATTCCGAGAGAAAGTGTCTGGTACAGGTAAGTGATGTTGAACCAGAAGAGCAGCTGCACGATGAGTGGAATCGAGCGGAAGGCCCAGATGTAGGTCCAGGCGATCACCTGCAGGACCGGATTCTTCGACAACCGACCGAGCGCCAGGAAGACACCGAGACCGAAACCGAGGATCGTCCCCCACAGGGTCAGTTTGATCGTCATCCACAACGCGGCGAGCACTGATTTCGCGGTGAAGTACTGCGCGAACGTCGGCCAGTCCCAGCCGGGGTTGACGACGAGTCCGTGGATGAACTGAGCAAGCAGGACCAGCACGACCGCACTGATCACCCAGCGCAGCGGGTGCCAGGTGCGAGCGACGACAAGCTCCGAGTCGGGTAGTTGCGACTCGGACACCGACTTTTCGGGGCGGACATCGGTGGGCGCGCTCACGGCGCGCTACCTGACGGAGTGGACATCACGAATAGACCTTTCGGGGAAATGGGAACGCAGCTGTGTCCTCGAGTTGGTGAGCTCGAGTTGCGAAGACGACGAGAGTTCGGTCAGCGACAGTGACACGAAGCGGTGCGGCACAGATCGATGTGACGTCGCTTGTGCGCAGCGTGCGAAGTGGTACCCATGTGATGCCTTCCATCGGTCCTGGCGGTAGCACCCGCTCCCGATCACTCGGGGGGTTGCTGCGACGTCGACGAGCCAGGTCTCTCGGTCGCTCTGGATGGTGAGCAAAGACTAGACGCGAAATGTCGAGTCGTCAAATGTTGTATTTCCCTGCACTGCAAGGGAAATGAAGGGCCCACGATGTTGAAATCGCATTGATTCCAACGGTGTCCGCAGCCGCGTTCGGCGTGTTGAATGGAGCGTTCGAATGAAGACCGGGACCGCCGTCCGGACTGACTTTTCCTCTGCCGTACCGTCTGCGGAGTGAGTGGACTCGACGCTTTCTTCATCTTGTTGGCCGGTATCGGCGCGGGCGCGATCAACGCCGTGGTCGGCAGTGGAACGCTGATCACGTTCCCGACGCTGGTCGCCTTCGGCATGCCGCCCGTGACCGCAACCATGTCCAACGCGGTCGGGCTCGTCGCCGGCGGAGTTTCGGGTACCTGGGGCTACCGACGTGAGCTGTCCGGACAGTGGGATCGACTGAGGTGGCAGATTCCGGCGTCACTCGCCGGGGCACTACTCGGTTCGTGGTTGCTCATGCATCTACCCGAGAAACTGTTCGAGACCATCGTTCCGGTGCTGCTGGTCCTCGCTCTCGCGCTCGTCCTCCTCCAACCACGCATCCAGGCGTGGGCCAAGAAGCGTTCCACCGAAGAAACGACGCTGTCCACCAAGAGGCTGATGCTCCTGACCGCCGGCACTTTTGCAGTCGGCATCTACGGCGGGTACTTCACTGCCGCGCAGGGCATCCTTCTCATCGGTGTGATGGGTGCCATCCTCCCGGAAACCCTCCAGCGCATGAACGGCGCGAAGAACCTGCTGTCGCTGCTCGTCAACATCGTTGCAGCAGGGATGTACATCACTCTGGCATTCGATCAGATCAATTGGGCAGCAGCCGGTTTGATCGCCGTCGGCTCACTCGGTGGTGGCGTTCTCGGTGCCCGCTACGGACGGCGCCTGTCCCCCACTGCACTGCGCTACACGATTGTCGTCGTCGGCCTGATCGGACTGTGGCGCCTTCTCGCTTGACCGCCCACATCGGGCGCCACCCGCACATACTGGAGTAATGACCAGTACAGAAGATCAGACCGGTTGGACCTACCTCATGGACATGGACGGGGTTCTCGTCCACGAGGAGCACTTGATACCTGGAGCGGACACGTTCCTGGCAGAGCTGGCGTCGAACGACATCCCGTACATGGTGCTCACCAACAACTCCATCCGCACCCCGCGTGACCTGCGAGCACGCCTGCTCAATTCGGGACTCGACATCCCGGAGAAGTCGATCTGGACGTCAGCGCTCGCAACCGCGACGTTCCTGGCCAACCAGCGGCCGGGCGGCAGCGCCTACGTGGTCGGCGAATCGGGCCTGACCACTGCCCTGCACGACATCGGTTACGTCCTGACGGACAGCGACCCCGACTACGTCGTCCTCGGCGAGACGCGAACGTACTCCTTCGAGGCAATCACCACCGCCATTCGCCTGGTCGAGCGTGGATCGCGGTTCATCGCCACCAACCCGGACGCCACTGGACCGTCGCGAGACGGCTCGCTGCCGGCCACCGGCTCGGTCGCCGCTCTCATCACCAAGGCGACCGGACGCGATCCCTACTACGTCGGCAAGCCCAACGCCTTGATGATGCGCTCAGCCCTGCGGTCCATCGGCGCTCATTCCGCCAATACGTTGATGATCGGCGACCGCATGGACACCGACATCGTCTGTGGCCTCGAAGCCGGACTGCAGACGATTCTGGTGATGACCGGGATCTCGACCCGCGCGTCGGTAGAGCTCTATCCCTACCGCCCGACCATCGTCCTCGAGTCGGTCGCCGATCTTGTGGGAACAACAACCGATCCATTTCGTAGCAACACAAACAATTGATTCAAATTGCAAAACAAAACCGAAACTCGGTAATTAACTGGTAAAAAACAGCAGATTTGCCAGGTTCCGACTCGTCCGCTTTGTCCAACTGAACAAACCAACGGTTTTATTCGCACCAAACTTACAAACGAGTAGTTAGACGCAGGTCAAAGATCATTTCGACACCGAGTGACAGTTGGACTCCAGTCGTAAAATTGATTTTTCGAAAAGTGGTAACGAATCGTTTGCCGTGTCTGATACTCATGTCTGAATGGCCCCATTTCGGGTCCCAGACATGAAATGAGATTTTCATGAAGAAGCAGACCAAGGGTGCGATCGCTGCTGCGGCGGCCGGTGCTCTCCTCCTCGGCGGTGCCGGCTCGCTCGCAGTCTGGAGCGATTCGGCCGACGTCAGTGGCGGCGGGCCCGTCACGTCCGGCGCCCTCGACCTGAGCTCTTGCGCACCGGTCGGTGGCGGGTGGAACTCCCTCAACCCGACGAAGACCGCGATCACCAACATTTCGGCCTACCGCATCGTCACGACCGAAAGCATCGAATACACCTGCGACGTCACTGTGACCGCAGTGGGCGATCGTCTCGCGGCTGTTCTGACCGCTGATACGGCCGGAATCGTTCCGGGTGCGAACAGCGCCGAGCTTGCCGCTGCTGTCGTGCCCGTGACGACAATCAAGGACACTGGCGGCAACCCGATTTCGCAGATCACCAAAGCCCAGAACGGAACGATCGTCCACGTCGGAGTCCGGCTGAACTTCAACGAGGTGGCCAATCAGGTCGCGCAGAACCAGTCGCTGAACTTGTCGGCGATGAAGTTGGTCGTCACTCAGACAGCACTGACACCGGCCCCGTAATTTCATGAGGAAAAAGGTCTGGGGAGCGATCGCAGTCGCGGTGGCTGCTGTAGCGGTGTTCGCATCGTCGCAGCAGTCGCTCGCGCTGTGGTCCGATTCGGCGAGCGCGAATGGCGGTACGGCGACAGCCGCCAGCGTCAACCTCACGGTTGGTACAACTGCCGGAACCAGTGCGGCGTACACCCTGGCGAACTTGACGACGGCCGCGACGCCCGTTGTCCCGGGAAACACGGTGCAAGCACCGCTCACCGTCAAGAATTCGGGGGCTGATCCTCTGCGGTGGCGAATGCAGTCGACGACCACGCCACTTCCGGGATTCACGTTGACCACGTACGGCGTCGACAACGAAGGCGCCTGCCCGACCGGCGTGAACACGGCAGCTCCTGCGGTTCCATCCCTGCTGTCAGCACCGATGACCGCGTCGCTGCAGCACCCGGTTTCACCGGCGTACATGCCGGATCCGCTCGTGCCTGGCGGCACCTACGTCTTGTGTCTGCGGCTCGCGGTGGACTCTGGTGCGGTCTCCGGTCAAACGAACAAGGCCACCTTCACGTTCCAGGCAGGTCCGGTATGACAAAACACTCGACCAAACGCGGTGAACGTACCGGCCCTCTGTGGTGGGTCACCTCGATTGTCAGCTGGACACTGCTGCTGGCAATTTCGGCAGTCATCGTCGCAACCATTGTCGTTCCCTTCTTTGCCGGAGCACAGCGCTTCACGATTCTGACCGGTTCGATGCGCCCGACGTACAACCCTGGATCACTGGTAGTCGTCAAACCTGTCGATCCGTCCGAACTGGGGATCGGTACACCTATTACGTACCAACTGGAATCCGGTCAGCCGACCGTCGTCACGCACCGGATCATTGCAACCAGCGAAAACCAGAAGGGTGAAAGAACTTTCATCACCCAGGGTGACGCAAACGGTGAGCCTGACGAGAAAGAAGTACGGCCAGTACAGATCCGGGGAAAGGTCTGGTACAGCCTGCCTTATCTCGGTTACGTGAACACCTGGCTGACGGGAGAGCAGCGCACCGTGATCGTGGTGATCGTAGTGACCGCTCTACTGCTGTACGCGTCGTACATGATGATCAGCGGCATCCGTGACGGCCGGAAGGAGCGAGCTCGAGCCCGATTGGCTCCTGACCCTGCACCTTTCGCGCCCGCAGACTCCGCCCAGATCGAGAAAGGCCAGAACGATGCCCTCGCGCCCTGACCGTCCGGCTCACCGGATTCGTCACCTGTTGACCAGCACGCGCTTTCGCGCGCTGCTCGCTTTGGGGATGGTACTGGGTGTCGGCGGTGTCACTACACTCGCGGCCTGGACGTCTTCCGCCACGGCAACCTCGGGCAACATCACGACCGGGTCCATCAATCTGCAGTTGAACAGCATTGCCCAGCCCATTCTGACCAGGTCTCTGAATTTCAGTGAGCTTGGCAAGTCCGGAATGATTCCCGGCGATTCGAATACCGCTCTGATCAAGGTCAACAACCTGGGCACCGGGACAACTGTCCCGCTGAAGTACACGATCACGTCTACGAGTAGTGGTGCGTTGACGACCTCTCTACGAATGACGGTTTCCTCCAACGGAACTGTTGCCAACAAGTGCACTGACGGCGCCAACGTCGTGTCCTCGCTCGCGCTGACACTCACCGCGAATCAAGCCATCGGTAGCCCCGACCGCCCACTGGCGGTCGGGGCTACCGAGAATTTATGTGTCTCGGTACAGCTTCCGACAACACCGACACCGCCGACGAACAGCACGTCGAACATCGTCCTGACCTTCACGGCAAAGGTGTGATGGCAATGTCCCGACACACGAAGATGTCACCGAAAGCCTCGACGCCACGTCGGATTCAGGAAATTCTGCTCACGCTCGGCGCGCTCGCAGGATTTGCTTGCATTGCCCTCTTCATAGCCGGATTGGCCTTCGGCATCTCACCGCTGATCTTCAAGAGTGGATCGATGTCTCCCGCGATCAACACCGGGGCACTGGCATTTGCGCGAACAGTGCCTGCTTCAGAAATTCAAGTCGGTGACATCGTCAGCGTCTCCGACAGCCAAGGCACGCGCATCACCCATCGTGTGGAATCAATAGATCAGCAGGGCAACAACCTTGCCGTCGCACAACTGCGTGGTGATGCAAATCCGATCGCCGATCCCGATCCCTACGTCATCACCGAAGCCGATCGCGTCTTCTTCAGCATCAACCGCCTCGGATACGTGGCCGTCTGGCTGTCCGGACCGAGTGGGCTTGTGCTTGGTGCGATTGCCGTCGGCGGGCTCCTGTACATCGCGTTCCGTCGACGTGAGGCTTCCGACGCGGAGGAACCTCAGCGGGATCGTCAGGACATACGCGGCGACTCCCATGCCCTCAAGGCCATCGTCGCCTTGGCTACGGTCGGTCTCACGGTGGTCGGTGTGTCCCAGATCGGTGGTACCAAGGCGGGGTACACCGACACAGCCACGGCAACAAGCATTCAGTTCGGTACTGCTGCAACCTTTCCCACGTCTCCAAGCGCAGCCAGTTGCGCGGTGAATTTTGCGCTCGTTGTTCCGGTCGCGGTGACAATCACCTGGCCCGCGACTGTCGGAAGCTCATACCGTCTCATTGCCCGCGATAGCAACGGATCCTTGTTGGGATCGAATGACTACACCGCAACGTCTACTACAGGCTCCATGAGATACGGCTCGGGCGGTACAACAGTCGCGTTCCCGCTCATCGTCGGCACCTACAACATCGAAATCCATGGACTGAGCGGCACGTCGGTCACGCCGTCGTACTCCGGCTACCAATTCAGCATTCTCGTCGGCCTGCTCTACTCGTGTGGCGGTCCGATCAGCGGGACATCTGCTCTCAGTCGATCGGCAGCGCCGGCACTGGCGGCAGACGCTCCGAGCACTCCTACTACGGCCGTCACTTCCACGACCGCCTCATCCACCACGCCCACCACGACATTGGCGCCGGCTGTGACAACCACCAGCACAACTGCACCGTCGACAACCACCTCGTCACCGGCTACAACTACGGCGCCCCAGACGACGACCGCTACAACGACAACGACAACGACAACGACAACGGTGCCACCAACTACGACCACCCCGAGCGAGGTTCCCGTCGACGCCCCGGCGACCACGACCGGTCTCAGCGCCCAGAAGCTCTCGACTGCCAGCGGAACGGTTGTGTCCGTGTCGAATTCATCGGGCGCTGAGGTATATCGAGGTCCCGTTGACAGCGACGCTGTCCTGCATTGGCTCACCGGAACCGATCAGTTGTATGTGATCACCACTGGCGGCGTCACCGTCATCGACACGTCAACGGGAGTCTGGGCCGAATCTCCTGCCCCGAGCGAACTGCCGGACGAGATCAAGGCGCTGGTGCCGTGATGAGAAAGACAACGAAAGCTGCCATGGCAGTTGCCGCGGCCGGAGCCGTATTGCTCGGCGGTTCGGGCACATTGGCGAAGTGGACCGACAGTGCGACCCTGACAAGCGCCGCTGTCCAGTCCGGGACCCTGGATCTGGGAGCGTGCGTGACCACGAGCGGCGGGGGCTGGTATTCGCAGGTCTACGTCAACGCGCCCACCAATCCGAATCCACTCGTATATATCCCGGACATCACTACCTACCGGCTCAAGCCCGGATTCAACTACACGTATTTCTGCGATTCGAAGGTGATGGCCACCGGCCCACGTCTGAAAGCGAACGTGACAGTCGACAAGACCAAGTTGAGCGGCGGGCTCGCGGCCGCCAACATCGACCTTCGCACGTACGTCACGGATCAGAGCAACAATCTGCTGTACGACAGCACAGCACCGACGCCGAACCTCATCGCGGTCACGTCGGCCCTGAACAACACCAATCTGACGGCGCAGGTGTTGTTCACGATCTACCCCACCGACACGACAAGCTCAGGTCTCACACTGAATACGACGGCGTTGACGATCGACGTCAAACAACTGGGTCTCACGCCCGCACCGTAGAACGCCTTGCCGTCGGAAGTTCGAGGCAAGGCGCTCCAGCGATTCAGCCGAGTGCTCGCTTCAGATCAGCCAACAGATCAGCCGTGTCTTCGAGACCGACGGACAGACGGACAACGCCGTCTGTAAGACCCACTGCTGCACGGCCTTCCGGACCCATGGCCCGGTGCGTCGTCGTGGCGGGGTGAGTGATCAACGACTTGGAATCTCCCAAGTTGTTGGAGATGTCGATGACGCGCAGACCGTTGAGAACCTCGAACGCCCGCTTCTTGCCCTCTCCGTCAGGCGCATCGAGCTCGAACGTGACAACCGTTCCGCCACCGCTCATCTGAGACTTCGCGAGCTCGTGCTGCGGATGCGACGTCAGGTACGGATACTTGACCCACTTGACGCCGGAGTGTCCTTCGAGGAATTCGGCGATCTCGAGTGCCGAAGCCACGGAGTGCCGAATACGGACCGGCATCGTCTCCAGGCCCTTGAGCAGAGTCCACGCATTGAATGGACTGAGCGCAGGACCGGTGTGCCGCATCAGTTCTCGAACGGGACCGCTGATGTATTCTTCGGTACCGAGGATCGCGCCACCAAGCACGCGGCCCTGACCGTCGATGTGCTTGGTGCCGGAGTACACAACGACGTCGGCGCCCAGATCGAGGCTGCGCTGCAGAAGCGGCGTCGCGAAGACGTTGTCCAGCACTACCTTTGCACCGGCTGTATGAGCAAGCTCCGACACCCGTCGAACGTCGACGAGAGATTGCATCGGGTTGGACGGCGTCTCGAAGAACACTGCCGTGGTAGGCACGGACAGCGCCTCTTCCCACTGCGCGTTGTCTTCACCGTCGACGAAGACGACCTCGACTCCCCAGCGCGGAAGAATCTCGTTGCACACGACGAAGCAGGATCCGAAGAGGCTGCGCGCAGCCACCAATCGGTCGCCGTTGGCCAACAGTGCGCCCAACGCCGTGAAGACTGCCGACATTCCGCTGGCAGTCGCAAAGCAGGCTTCTGCACCTTCGATGAGACGCAGACGCTCTTCGAACATCTTGACGGTCGGGTTGCCGTAGCGGGAGTAGACAAAATGATCCACCTCGCCGGTGAAGGCTTGTTCGGCGGCTTCTGCACTCTCGTAGACGAATCCGGAGTTGAGGAACAGCGCTTCGGAAGTCTCCTCGAACCCGGTACGCATCAGTCCGCCGCGAACACCGAGGGTGCCGAGACCGACGTCGTCCGGCAGCGCTCGTTGAAATGCGCCACCCTGGGGAATTCCGCTCACTGCTGCCTCCATGGCAAGCCGATGGCCCGCCAACCTACAAGTCCGCGATGTCCGTCGGCACCCAATGCGCCTTCGAACCCGTCGAGCACGTTGTACGACGGGCCGATGCCCGCCGCAGTCGCAGCTTCCGCCGCACCGATGGAACGCTGTCCGGATCGACACAGGAAAATCACCGGACGCTCCGACCCGGAGGAATCAGCAGTGATGCCGGCTTCCTTCAACTGGTCGACGAAGTTGTCATTGCGCGCGCCGGTCGGGTGGCTCACCCATTCGATCAGTGCGGCCTGCTTGCCGAGGGAGGACACATCGGGGACACCGACGTACTTCCACTCCGCATCGGTCCGCACGTCGACCAGCACGGCGTCGGGGTTTTCGCGGAGCAGCTCCCAGGCTTGCTCCGGCGTCAGATCGCCTGCGTAACTCACGTAGTCCATGTTTTCACAAGACTGCCGTGAGCGCCTGAGCGGGCCGTCAGTTGCAGACGACCCAACGGTTGCCGTCACGGGTCAGGGCCCAGGTCGAGACTCGCTCGCCCGCTCCGCCACCGGTGATCGTCACGTCGGCCCGGGCGCGATCGCCGTTGACCACGACCCCGTCCACACCCTTCAGTTCGACCGTTCCGTCGACGCCGGCCATCGGACCAGTGCTCGAATTGAAGCTCGCGCAGGTCAGGGTCTTGACCGTCTCCGCGTCATTCCGATTCTCGGCATCGACGTAGTCGGTGACGGAGCGGCTCACGCGGTCCGACTCGGTGACGTTCTCCTCGGCCGGCGAGATCCACGATGCGACGAAGATTCCACCCAGGATCAAGGCGACGATGGCGACAGCCAAGAGGAACGGCCCCGCAGACGCCTTCTTGCCATCGATGTTGTCGGATTCGCGCAGCTCGTCACTCATAACGCCAATAGTCCCCCACAACTTGAAATTGTGGCCCGTCAAGGATCAGGCCCCTACCCCGGATACCCGAGACAACAGGAGAATGGGAGGAAAGAATAGGTTTACCCACAACCGATCGAGTGAGAGTGTGGATCCGTTCGGCCGCAACCGAGGCACTGTGCTTAGGTTCGGCTAAATTGGATACTTGTCGATATGTTGTCCGAACTTCGAAGAAGGTAGCTGTCCTCACGATGACTGACTCCAACCGCCCACTCCGGGTCGCGATCGTCGGCGCCGGCCCCGCCGGCATCTACGCCGCCGACGCCCTCATGAAATCCGACACCGCAGTTTCCGGCCGCGGCGTCAGCATCGACCTCTTCGAGCGCATGCCCGCGCCCTTCGGCCTGATTCGTTACGGCGTCGCGCCTGATCATCCGCGCATCAAGGGCATCATCACCGCCCTGCACAAGGTGCTCGACAAGCCTCAGGTACGCCTGCTCGGCAACATCGACTACGGCACCGACATCACCCTCGACGACCTGCAGTCGTTCTACGACGCGGTCATCTTCTCCACCGGCGCCAACGCCGACCGTGCGCTCGGCATCCCGGGCATCGAACTCGACGGCAGCTACGGCGCGGCCGACTTCGTCTCCTGGTACGACGGCCACCCCGACGTACCGCGTACGTGGCCGCTCGAAGCCGAGAAGGTCGCCGTCCTCGGCGTCGGCAACGTTGCCCTCGACATCGCCCGCGTTCTCGCCAAGACCGGCGACGAACTGCTGCCGACCGAGATCCCCGCCAACGTCTACGAGGGCCTCAAGAACAACAAGGCCGTCGAGGTTCACGTCTTCGGACGCCGCGGCCCGGCCCAGGCCAAGTTCACCCCTCTCGAACTGCGCGAACTCGACCACTCGCCGACCATCGAGGTCATCGTCGACCCCGAGGACATCGACTACGACGAGGGTTCCGAGCAGGCTCGCCGCAACTCCAAGCAGGTCGACATGGTTGCGAATACGCTGCAGGACTGGGCAATTCGCGACGTCGGAGCCCGTCCTCACAAGCTGTTCCTGCACTTCTTCGAATCTCCCACGGAGATCCTCGGTGAAGACGGCAAAGTCGTCGGCCTGCGCACCGAGCGCACTCAGCTCGACGGCACCGGCAACGTCAAGGGCACCGGCACGTACAAGGACTGGGATGTCCAGGCCGTGTACCGCGCCGTCGGTTACCTCTCGCAGAACATCACGCAGTTGCCGTTCGACGACCAGGCCGGCACCGTCCCCAACGACGCCGGACGCGTCGTCGCCGACGACAACGCCGAGGGCGCAGCCCGGTTCATGCCGGCCACCTACGTCACCGGCTGGATCAAGCGCGGCCCCGTCGGCCTCATCGGCCACACCAAGGGTGACGCCAACGAAACCGTCGCGAATCTTCTCGAGGATTCCGTCGACTTCGCGGGCGCCGCGAACCCCGACGAGAACGCCGTCATCGAGTTCCTCGAAGGCAAGCAGGTTCCGTACACGACCTGGCAGGGCTGGTACCGCCTCGACGCGCACGAGCGCAGCCTGGGCGAGCCCGAGGGCCGTGAGCGCATCAAGGTCGTCGAGCGTCACGACATGCTGAAGGCATCCGAGCCCGACCGCGCGAACTGAGTGCGCGGAAGTAACTGAACAGAAGCCCTCCACCGGCCCGACGCGACCCAGGTCACATCGGGCCGGTGGTGTGTGCAGGGACCCAAGGCAACAGGGCAAAATAGACCCCGTGTTTGACGCCCATGTGCATATCATCGACCCGCGCTTCCCGCTGGTCGAGAATCACGGGTACCTGCCTGAGCCCTTCACCGTGGCCGATTACCGGGCCCGGATTGCCTCGCTGAAGGGCCTCAGCGTTGACGGCGGCGCGGTGGTGACCGCGTCGTACCAGGGCAATGACCAGGAATACCTGAAAGCTGCCTTGTCCGAACTCGGCGAAGGCTGGGTGGGCGTCACTGCTTTGCCGCTCGATGCGACGGATGAAGACATCGTTGCCCTGGACGCACTGGGAGTGCGTGCCGTCCGGTTCAACCTGCGCCGCGGCGCCACCGACCTGCGTCTGCTCGCCGATCTCGCCAACCGCGCTTTCGATCTGGTCGGCTGGCACGCCGAGTTCTACGTCGATGCCACGCTGTTGCTGTCGTTGGAACCGGTCTTCGCCAAATTGCCCGCGGTGAGCATCGACCATTTGGGAATGTCCACCCGCGGACTGCCGTATCTCCTCAACCTCGTCGACCGCGGAGTGCGCGTCAAAGCCACCGGGTTCGGCCGCACCACCATCTCCGACGTCAGCGATGTGCTGCGCCAGATCCACGCGGTCAATCCCGCTGCGCTGATGTTCGGCACCGATCTACCCGGTACACGGGCACGTCGAGCGTTCGAGGTCCACGACCTGGACGTGATCGCCGACGCTGTCGGCGACGACCTGCCCGCGGTCATGTGCGACAACGCCCGCTCCTGGTACCGCTGCGCTCAGGTGAACGCAACGGCTCCCAGCCACAGCCCCGCCGCGATCAGCGCTCCGAACAGTTCCACCAGCATGGACAATCCGACTGCCTTCACCGCGTGAAGCGTCGAAGACCAAGCGATGTCGTAACGGCGCAGCCGCGCTAGTTCCGCGAAATACGTTCCGACGATGAATCCGAGGAACAACCCCACGACCGGAATCACGAAGAACCCGATGATGCCGACGACGCCGCCGACCACCACCGACAGGTTGGGCACTCCCCCGGACTTCATCCGCTTGCCCGGCCACGTGTACTTCACGATCCCGGTGACCACCAGTGCCAGCGTGGACAGCGCGAACACCGTCCACGCCGTGGCACCACCGGTCATGATCGCCCACACCAGAATTGCACCGAAAACGAGAAGCGTCCCCGGGAGAATCGGAACGACGACACCGATCAGACCGACCAGGATGACCAGCCCGACGAGGACCTCGGCCGCTGGACTCATCCGACGGGACGCACCTTCGACGCAGCCTCGCGAGCACGGTCGCGTGCAGTAGGCACATCGGCGGCCGTCGACACTGCAACACCCATGCGACGACGCGTGAAGCTCTCCGGCTTGCCGAAGAGCCGCAGGTCCGTCTCGGGAACCGCGAGCGCCTCGGCGACGCCGTCGAATCCGATCCCCTTTGCCTCCACTCCGCCGTAGATCACTGCCGATGCTCCCGGAGACGTGAGCGTCGTGTCGACCGGCAAGCCCAGGATCGCGCGGGCATGCAGTTCGAACTCCGAAAGTCGCTGCGTCCGCAGAGTCACCAATCCGGTGTCGTGCGGCCGTGGGCTCACTTCGGAGAAGAAGACGTCGTCGCCCTTCACGAATAGCTCGACGCCGAAGATGCCTCGCCCGCCCAGAGCCGTGGTCACCTTCTCGGCGACGTCTCGGGCCGAGGCGAGGGCAACCGCGGACATCTGCTGCGGCTGCCACGATTCGATGTAGTCTCCGGCCTCCTGCAGGTGCCCGATCGGTTCGCAGAACGACGTCTCGACCTGACCGCTCTCACCGACGGCTCGAACTGTCAATTGCGTTATCTCGTAATCGAAATCGACAAAGCCTTCGACGATCACCCGGCCGTGATTCACACGACCTCCGGCCATCGCGTAATCCCATGCGGCGTCGAGATCTTCGGCGGATCGAACCGTCGACTGTCCCTTCCCCGACGAGGACATGACTGGCTTGATGACGCACGGGAAACCGATTCGGTCTGTCGCTGCCTGCACTTCGGCAAGCGAGTCCGCGAAAGCGTACGGCGAAGTGGGCAGGCCCAACTCCTCGGCCGCGAGCCGACGGATTCCCTCACGGTTCATCGTGAGCTGGGTGGCTCGGGCGGTCGGAATGACCACCGCACCCCCGCGTTCTTCGACGAGTGCAAGCGCATCCGTCGCGATGGCCTCGATCTCGGGAACCACGAAGTGAGGCTTTTCCAACTCGATGACGGCAAGCAGTGCTTCCGGATCGGTCATGTCGACGGTATGAGCACGATGAGCCACCTGGTGCCCAGGGGCATCGGGATACCGATCCACCGCAATCACTTCGACGCCCAGACGCTGCAGCGCGATGACAACTTCCTTGCCCAACTCGCCTGATCCCAACATCATCACGCGGATGGAGTTCTCGGTCAGTGGGGTTCCGAATCGGAGCGGAAGCGTCGGCAGGGGCGAAGGCGTCGAATCAAGCTGCATGGGTGCGACTATATGCCAATCCCGATGCAGGTCAGCGCGGTTATCGGCCGTCCACCACACCTTCGCGGCCAAATCCTCGCCGGATCGTTCGGGGTAGCGCAGGTTTGCGATAGGTGCGGGTGGCAGTGTCCGGCTCGGAATTCCGTTGCGGCACGGTGTCGTTGCCGACGCGGTGCACTTTCACGAGGTTGCGCCCAGCACGCTTGGCGTCGTACAGAGCCTCGTCTGCGACGCTCATGAGGGTCGACAGCGCCGGCGTCGCATGATCGACCCACGCGACGCCGACGCTGACGGTGCTCGTCACATCTGATTCGGCCGAGTACTCGACTTGCGCGCCGCGGACCGCCTCGGCGACATCGATTGCTCGCGCGTAGCTGCAGTCCGGAAGCAGAACGGCGAACTCCTCGCCGCCGAGCCTTCCGATCAGATCGCCGTCCGACAATCGGTCAGCGGCCCGCTCGGCGAAGTTCGCGAGAACGCTGTCACCGGTCATATGTCCATGCGTGTCGTTGATGCTCTTGAAGTGGTCCAGGTCGAGCATCAGCAGGCCGACCGGAGATTGTGTGCGAGCCGCGTCGGCAAGTTCCGCTTCCGCGTGGCCGAGGAACGCACCACGCGAGAGGACCCCGGTCAGATGGTCGAATTCGACGGCAAGGAAGAGCTCACGCTCGGCAGCACGGCGTTCCTCGGTCGCACAGGCAACCGCTATCGGCCCCAACGCGATCAGTGTGACCGCTATGGATGTGATGACGTCCTCGTTCCACGTCGAGGCGGCTTGATCTCCGATGTCGAGTCGACCGCTACCCGCCATCATGAGTGACCACACCGACCAGACCACTGAAACGAAGGCAGTGCTCGGAACCGAGATGCGAGTGGCACACCAGAGGAGAGCTGGAATCGGCAAGACCAGCGCAATCGGCCCTTCGATACTGAGGGCGATCGGCACGCAGGCTGCAGTGGCGAGTAGCGGAACGCTCAGAGCGGCGACAGTTCTGGCGGTCAGTTTCCTGCGGAACTCGGCAAGGCTCGACGGGATGGTGAGAGTGAGAATGAGAGGAAGGACCAGCAGGTACGCCATGACCTCGGTGGCACCCCAGTGGAAAAACGTGTCAGCAAAGGACTGACCGCGTAAGAGCCGGTCCAAGGCGCCGGCCGTGGCCGCGGTACCAGTCGCCGCCACGAACGAAACGAAGACCATCCATACCAGCGACTGCGAATCGACCAATCGGAACGGTGTGCGCTTCAAGTAGTACAGAACGAGAACACCGAGCGTCACTCCGGCGAGGTTGGCCCCGTTCAGCTGCAGGGCAAGCGACAGCGAGTTGCCCGTAATCAGGTCAGCGCAGACGTATCCGACGGCCGCGGCGATCCACGTCCGCCATTCGATCAGGACCGGCCATCTGACCATCATTCCCAGCAGAATGGCGTTGGCGCACCAGAAAGTCGCGAGCAAACCTGGTGGGCGCGTGAGGATGCCGATCAACGATGCCGCAAGTACGACGGCCAGCACTAGGAGAAGGCGCAGAAAGCGACTCGTCCCTACCATGCGTCACCTCGCGGTCGGCTACCTCTGAATTCGGGAGCACCGGACGTCGCGGTGACCGTATGCCGATGTCGTCGAACCATCGTACGCAGGTGCTGCCACTCGCAGTTCTGTGTTCACATGCCAAAACGGCAGCTGCGACCATCTCCGCAAACGCGAGTGCCCTCCGGCCACGACAGTGGACAGAGGGCACCTGCATGCAATCCGATCGGCAGAGCCGAATGGACCTGCCGGAAGGGATGACTACTCGGCGGATCCGCTGGACAGACCCGAGAGTGAACCGGTGGACGAGCCCTCGCCCTTGCCGGACAGCGATTCGGTGGGAACGGACTTGAGGAAAGCTCCGAGCGCGGTGAGCAGGGGTCCGAGGGTGCTGAGTGATCCGAACATAGGAGGTTCTCCTGTATGTGAGGTGATGTGATGTTCCAGCGCCATTCCGGCCGCAGGCGGTGGCCGAGATGGTTCGGGAACTTCTGCCGCACGGATGGCTGAACCGCCCCCCGAACAACATCCCGAGCTGTGATGTAGCGCACTTACTTGGCGCTGCCTGCATTTATAGACCGGCTTTCCATCCTTGTCTAGCTACCCAATAGCTATCAATGCGGACTTTCGGTTACACCTTTACGGATAATTGCAGTTCAAAGTGCAAATTCACCCTCTAGAATGTCCCATAATGTGATTTAGCTCACAGTGAAAAGTCGAAAGGTGTGACCCGCAGACAACTGCGAGCCACACTTTCGGACAAACTGGACTTACTTATCGGCCGCCGATCCCGTCCCAGGGGTGAGAGAGCCACCACCGAGTGCCGTGAACAGGTCCTTGAGCACCGGAATGAACGTCTTGACGACGCCGCTGAAGTCTTCGAATGAACCCATGTCGGGCCTCCTTTTGTCGGAATGCAGTTGAGATGAAGTGAGGACCGAGAACTACTCGGCGGCCGAACCGGCCGAACCCGAGCCGTCTGCCGATCCCGCGTTCAACTTGGTCACGAATGCAAGAACGCTCTTGAGGAAGGCGTCGAGATTCTGAATCGAGGTCATGCGACTACTCCTGTGTTGTTTCGGAAGATTTCTCGAGGTCGACGTCAGGAGTTCGAGCTCGCGGTGTCCAGCCCCTGAAGGGTTTTGAGCATGTTGACCAGGGGCAGAAGCTGGAGAATGCCCCAGCCCATACCGTTGGCCTTGAGGAGGTTTCCGAGGGATCCCATATGTGACTCCTTGCATGAATATCCATGACGCGGCGCACGTTTTGTTCGCTGCACGTCTTTGTAGCCAAGCTAAATACGTACGTCCAGTTTGTTTCTGTCCAATCGAAAACGTGACACATTGGATGGATATGTAAACCTGCAGTTCAGGTGCTGTGACCTGAATCCAATCTCGAATTCGAGTGTGTTCGAGATCACAGTCAATTAGGACAAAAGGATGCAATCGTCAGAGTCGGTGCCAACCTCGACCGCGATCTGTCATACCGTGTGCGTGTGATCAATCGCGAACGAGCGGCAACCGAGGCAACTCACCGGGAACCGTCGTGCTAGCAAAACTCCTCAAGACGTACCTGCCGCCGTACCGCTGGTTGCTTGCCGGGGTCCTCGCACTGCAACTCTTCGGGGCCATCGCGTCGTTGGTCCTCCCCACACTCAACGCGCGGATCATCGACGACGGCGTCGCCCGAGGCGACACCGGATTCATCATGTCCACCGGCGGGATCATGCTCCTGGTCTCGCTTGCGTCGATCATCGCGTCGGTCGCATCGACCTATCTGGCTGCAAAATCGTCGATGGGCTTCGGCCACGACGTTCGAGGCGCCTTTTACAAGGCAGTCGGCAGTTTCTCGGATCGCGAATTCAACAGTTTCGGTGCGCCGACGCTGATCACACGCAACACCAACGACGTCCTGCAGATCCAGGCCCTGGTCATGCTGACGTCCTCGATGCTCGTCAGCGCCCCGCTTATGTGCATCGGCGGCATCATCATGGCTCTGCGCGAGAACCTGCAGATGTCCTGGCTCCTGACGATTTCGGTGCCACTGCTCGGCATCACCGTCTCGGTCGTGGTGGCCAAGCTGATCCCGCATTTCCGGACGATGCAGACGCGCATCGACAACATCAATCGATCACTGCGCGAACAGCTCACCGGTATGCGTGTCATTCGCGCCTTCGTTCGCGAACCCGACGAGACGATCCGCTTCGACAAGGCCAACAAGGAACTGACCGACACTTCGCTCCTCATCGGCCGGTACCAGGCGGTTCTGCTGCCCACCGTCATGTTGATCGCCAACCTGTCGAGCGTGGCGGTCCTGTGGTTCGGCGCGCATCTGGTCGACACCGGGGACATGCAGATCGGACAGATCAGCGCCTTCCTCGCCTACGTCATGCAGATCCTGATGTCGGTGGTCATGGCGACCATGTTGGCCGTCGTGATCCCCCGCGCCGCCGTGTGCGCCGACCGCATCACCGAAGTACTCGACACCGAGGCGACCGTGCCCGCGCCGGCCCAGCCCCTTCGCCCGACCAGCCCATACGGCGTGGTCGAGTTCGGTGGAGCCGGATTCACGTATCCGGGAGCAGAAACGCCGGTTCTGTCGAATGTTTCGATGCGATGCATGCCAGGCACGGTCACCGCGATCGTGGGCAGTACGGGCAGTGGCAAATCGACCCTCGTCTCACTCATCCCCCGGCTCTTCGACGTCACAGCCGGCGCCGTCCTGGTCGACGGCTTGGACGTCCGTGGCTGGGATCAGGACGAACTCTTCGCCAACTTCGGATACGTGCCCCAGAAGGCCTATCTGTTCGCCGGCACGATCGCGAGCAATATCCGCTACGGAAACCCGACCGCCACCGACGACGACATCTGGGCAGCCCTCACCATCGCCCAGGCAGACGACTTCGTCCGGGAACTCTCCGACGGTCTCGAGTCACCGATCGCGCAGGGCGGCGGCAATCTCTCGGGCGGACAGAAACAACGTCTCGCCATCGCCAGAGCGGTGGTCCGCAGACCCCGGATCTTCGTCTTCGACGATTCGTTCTCCGCTCTCG
This sequence comes from Rhodococcus sp. SB1D, assembly GCF_048573875.1. Lineage (NCBI taxonomy): Bacteria > Bacillati > Actinomycetota > Actinomycetes > Mycobacteriales > Nocardiaceae > Rhodococcus > Rhodococcus sp. SB1D. The sequence goes on along the minus strand of NZ_JBMAIQ010000009.1, from coordinate 258,253 downwards.
ACATGCATACGGACGCCGCGGTCCGACGCGAACTCCGGACGGTTTCGACTCATTCGACGGTCATCATCGTGGCTCAGCGCGTCGCATCCATCATCGATGCCGACCAGATCATGGTCCTCGAAGACGGTGCGCCGGTCGGCCTCGGCGACCATCAGTTCCTTCTGGCCAACTGTCCGACGTACCAAGAGATCGTGGCTTCCCAGATTCCCGCGGAGATGAGCGCATGACCAGCCCGCAGGACCCGACATGGGGCGGCCCCAACAGCCAGTACTTCGACGATGCCCCGACGGTGGTGTTCGCCAAGATCCCGAGCGAACCTGAATCCGCGGACGGGGATGCGAAGTCGAGTAACCCCGAGACCCCCGACAAAGAGCCGAAGCCCGCGCTGACCGCGACGGACACCAAACCTCGCCACTTCAAGGCGACGATGAAGCGGCTTCTCTCGCTTCTGCAGCCGCACAAGTTTGCGGTCTTCTGTGTCGTCGTTGCGACGATCGCCAGCATCGCGCTGTCGGTCGCAGTGCCGAAAATCCTCGGTCACGCGACAGACCTCATCTTCGCCGGGTTCATCGGCAAGAGCCTGCCCGCCGGACTGACCCGCGAGCAGGCCGCAGACGCCATCCGGGCATCAGGGAATTCGACGTTCGCCGATCTTGTCGCCAACTCGACCGACGTCGTTCCCGGTGTGGGTCTGAACTTCGACGCCATCGGCAAGGTCGTCATGCTCGCGATCGGCGTGTACTTGCTCTCGTCGCTGCTTGCCTGGTTGGAAGCATTCCTCCTCAACATCATCGTCCAGAAGACCATCTACAACCTGCGTGCCTCGGTGGAGGCGAAGCTTCACCGTCTCCCCCTTCCGTATTTCGACAAGACGCCGCGTGGCGAGATCCTCAGCCGCGTCACCAACGACATCGACAACATCTCGTCGACGCTGTCGTCGACGTTGACCTCGCTCCTGACGTCGGTGCTCACCGTCCTCGGCGTCCTGACGATGATGTTCGTCATCTCTCCGATGCTCGCCCTGATCGCACTGATCGCGGTGCCGGTATCGGTGCTCCTCGTTGCCAGGGTCGCCAAGCGAGCACAGGTGTTGTACAAGGCTCAGTGGACCGAGACGGGCAAGATCAACGCGCAGATCGAGGAGAACTACAGCGGTCGCGACCTGGTACGCGTGTACGGGCATCAGGCCGAAGCCGAGCGTGAATTCGCCGAGCAGAACAAGAAGCTCCTCGACGCGTCCTTCGGCGCACAGTTCCTCTCCAGCCTGATCATGCCGGTCATGAACTTCGTCGGAAACATCACCTACGTGCTGCTCGCTGTGGTCGGCGCTCTCAAGGTCGCCAGCGGCAACATGTCACTCGGTGACGTTCAGGCCTTCATCGTCTATTCGCGCCAGTTCAGCCAGCCACTGACGCAGATCGCGTCCATGTCGACGAGCCTGCAGTCCGGAGCCGCGTCGGCGGAGCGGGTCTTCGAGCTTCTCGACGAACCCGAGCAGTCGCCCGACATCGACGTGCCGCTTCTCCCCGAGCCCGCCGGACGTCATCGCAACGTCGGTCACATCGAGTTCGAGAACGTCTCGTTCCGGTACGAGCCGGACAAGCCGTTGATCGAGAACGTGTACCTCACGGCCCGGCCCGGGCAGATGGTCGCCATCGTCGGGCCCACCGGTGCCGGCAAGACCACCTTGGTCAACCTGCTCATGCGCTTCTACGAAGTCGACTCCGGCCGAATCACTCTCGACGACGTCGACATCTCGCAGATGCGCCGCTCCGACTTGCGCAAGCACGTCGGCATGGTTCTGCAGGACACCTGGCTCTTCGGCGGCACGATCCGCGACAACATCGCATACGGCCGACTCGACGCCAGCGAATACGAGATTCACGAAGCCGCACGCGCTGCCTTCGTCGACCGCTTCATCCACACGCTCCCGGACGGTTACGACACCGTGCTGGACGAGGAGGCGTCGAACATCAGCTCCGGCGAGAAGCAGCTCATCACGATTGCCCGAGCATTCCTGTCGGAGCCGTCGCTGCTGATTCTCGACGAGGCGACCAGCTCAGTCGACACACGTACGGAACAGCTTGTGCAGCAAGCAATGTCCGCGTTGCGCGTCGGGCGGACCAGCTTCATCATCGCGCACCGGCTCTCCACCATCCGTAACGCCGATCTGATCGTCGTGATGGAGTCGGGCAAGATCGTCGAGCAGGGCACACACGACGAACTCATCGCAGCGGCGGGCGCGTACTTCCGTCTCTACAACGCTCAGTTCGAGGGTGCCGCCGTCTAGTGATCGGCGCCTCCCTCGGTGGACACAGTGCCCCGGAGCACACCTGATCGATTCGACACGTTACCGTCGGGTCAGAAGTGTTGTCACCGTCTGAATTGGGAGTGCGTGTGTCTGCAGAAGCTGTGGAGAAGAAGGGCCCGCTCGCGGGCATTCGGATCGTGGAATTCGCTGGATTGGGACCGGGCCCGCACGCCGCGACACTGTTGGCGGACATGGGCGCCGACATCGTCATCGTGCAGCGCGCAGGGCAGATTCCGCAAGACTCGAACGCAACCGACCAGATCAAGCGCGGCCGCCGCATCGTCGAGGCCAACCTGAAGGACCCGGCCGACGTCGCGAAAGTGCTCGATCTCCTGGGCCGCGCCGACGTCCTCATAGAGGGTTTCCGCCCCGGCGTCATGGAACGCATGGGACTCGGACCCGACGTGGTCTCGGAGCGCAATCCGCGCCTCGTCTACGCCCGTATGACGGGCTGGGGACAGGAAGGACCGCTCGCCAACGCCGCCGGTCACGACATCAACTACATCTCACTGACCGGTGTCCTCAACGCCATCGGACGCAAGGGTGAACGTCCCGTCCCGCCGCTCAACATGGTCGGCGATTTCGGCGGCGGTTCCATGTTCCTGATCTTCGGCATTCTGTCGGCTCTCGTCGAGCGCTCGACGTCCGGTAAGGGCCAGGTCGTCGACGCGGCAATGGTCGACGGAACCCTCGCGCTCTCCCACATGATGTGGGCATTCCGCGGTCGCGGCGTCTGGTCCGACGAGCGCGGCGTCAATCTCCTCGACACCGGCGCTCCGTTCTACGACACCTACGAGACCTCCGACGGCAAGTACATGGCCGTCGGATCCATCGAACCCCAGTTCTACGCATTGCTGCTCGAGGGCCTCGAACTCGATCCCGCGACGCTCCCTCACCAGATGGACACGTCCAAGTGGGACGACATGAAGAAGCTCTTCACCGAAAAGTTCCTGTCCAAGACTCGCGACGAGTGGGCCAAGATCTTCCTCGGCACCGACGCCTGCGTCTCCCCTGTCCTGACTTTCGCCGAGGCTCCGTCCAACGAACACATCGCGGCTCGCGGTTCGCTCATCGAACTGGACGGCGTCACCCAGCATGCTCCCGCACCGCGCTTCTCGCGCACGCCCACCACGACGCCTGCTGCGCCGGCGCGTGAGGCGACGGATATCGATACGGTCTGGACCTAGGGCCTTCGGCCCCTGTGCGCCTTTTTGGTAGTTACTGCAACCAAAAAGGCGCACGGGGCGTCAGCCCAACCTGTAGAACCTGAACATCTCGTGCTCGATCGGCAGCACGTCCACCCGCTCGAAACCTGCCGCCTTGGCATAGCTTTCGAGTGTCGAGTGCCTCATCACCGTCCCGGTGGCAATGCTTCCCGGATGCGAAAGACTGTCCGGTAAGCAGCAGGTCAGCGAAAATCCGTACAGCAATTGCTCGATCGGACCCGCCTCGGGATCGAACTCATCCGCCGTTCGTTCGTCCATCACGATCACCGGAGCGCCCGGCTGGGCAATCGCCCGAGCCGTGGAAAGAAAACCCACCGGATCCGGAACGTCGTGAAGGCACTCGAAAGCGAAGACGGCGTCGTAGGTCCCGGCATCGGCTCGCCCGGCCTCAGGAGCCTGTCCGGCGACGTCGACCAACGAGAAATGCACGCGGTCGTCCACCCCCCGATCATGAGCGTTACGACGGGCAGCGTTCACCGACGCCGCGTCGACGTCGAAGCCGTGCACTTCGATCTTCGGGTATCCGAGGGCGAGCGCGATCGACGACCAGCCCTCCCCCATCCCGAGATCAGCGACCTGCCCGCCGTCCGAAAGTGTGGCGTGCAGGTCGGTGACTACCGGCAGAAACTGCTGACAGAGCTGATGGAGATACATCGGCCGATTCAGTAGCGCCTGACCCTCGCGAGCATCGGGGCCCATCGATTCCCACGTGACTCCCCCACCGTGACGATAAGCGTCGAGTAGACGTGGCATCGACGACGTCGTCGCGACGAACAGCCTCGCCAGCGGCGCCAGGAAAAGTAGGTTCTCGTCGTCGACCAGAACATCGGCGTGGGCCCGCGGCAGGCTGTACCGGCGATCGGCATCCGAATTGACGTCCACATAACCGGCGACGGCCTGCTGCTCGAGCCACTCCCGCGCATATCTTTCGACGGTCCCTGTCCGGTCCGCCAGCTCCGTCGACGTGAGCGGGCCGTGATCGCTCAGCGCGCGGTACCAGCCCAACCGGTCGCCCAGATACACGGCCTGCAGCTCCGATGCCCCGAGCGTGGCCGCGAACAATCGTTCTGCGAGCGCTTCCGCCGCACTGGTTCCCGCTGCGCCTGTACCGTCTACCGCCGTCATGCCCTACCTCCTGGTTTCACACCACTTTCAGGGTGTGTACCCAGTTCTCAGACGACGACCATTCGTTGGTCTGCCGTGTCGCGATCCGTCGCGAGAGTGTCGTACGCAGCGGCGATGGACGCAACGCCGCGAATGAGGTCCTCGGCAGAACGTGCGTACGGCACGCGGATGAATCGTTCGAACGCACCTTCTACGCCGAAACGGGGGCCGGCGGCAAGGAGTACGCCGAAGTTGGGTGCCACCGCCGCCAACGCCGTCGAGACGGGCGCGGACATTCGCATCCAGACCGACATTCCGCCGGAACCGATGGTGGGACGCCAGTCCGGCAGATGCTCGGCCACCGCACCGAGGAGTACCGCACGCTGTTCTCGCAGAACTTCGCGACGCTGTTCGAGCAACGAGCGGTCGTCGGCGAGCAAGTAGGCGGCTGCCAACTGATCCATGACGGGAGTACCGAGGTCGACCGCGGCACGCGCCCCCACCAACTGGGTGATGAGCGCGGCATCGGCGCGAATCCAACCGACACGTAGCCCGCCCCACAGCGACTTCGCGGTCGAACCGAGCGTCACCACTTCGGTTTTCGCTGCGCCTCGCCCATGTGAGGCGACCGGCGCCGGCGGTGGTGCGTCGAGCCACAGATCCACCATCGTCTCGTCGACGACCAGAGTCATTCGCGTTTCGTGCGCAATCTTCGCAAGCTCGGCGCGGCCGGAAGAGTCCATGCAGAGGCCGGTCGGGTTGTGAAAGTCAGGGATCAGGTATGCCATTCTGGCTGCGGTTTGCCTTGCTGCACTTCGAATCCCGTCGAGATCCCAGGCTCCGGCTGCCGCGAACTCCGGTCGGACCGGAACCGGTACGGGCCGAGCGCCGTTTCGCCGAATCGCTTCCAGCGCATTGGGGTACGTCGGATGATCGACCAGCACTCGCTCGCCGGGTGAGGTGAGCACCGACAGCAACAATCGGAGCGCGTGCTGCGCACCCGAGGTCACCATGATCTGTTCGGCGGTGGTGGGAAGACCCCGCGCCGTGTAGCGCTGCGCGATCACGTCACGCAAGTCGGCGATCCCGACCGGTTCCATCCCGTGTGTGGGAAGGAAGTTCGGAAGTTCCTGCAGCGCAGACGCATACGCCAGTTCGACCTGAGCGGCGGGAGCTGCCATCGCCGCGTAACTGAGGTCGACGACGGGTCCACTCGGCCCGGGTTGATGGGAGCGGAACATCAACCCGTTCGGCCGCGCGCCGGCAGGCAATGCCACGGTGCTTCGCGACCCCTGCCTGCTGATCAGGTACCCCTCGTCTCGCAGCACCGAGTACGACGACGTGATCGTGGTTCGACTGAGTTCGAGTACCGCCGCAAGTTCACGCTCACTCGGCAGTGCGACTCCCAGCGGAACGCGACCGTCGTGCACGAGCAGGCGGATACCGTCGGCAAGCGCACGGTACGCGGGTCTGCGTCCGGACTCTTCCTGCCAGGATCCCAGATCGCGAGCAAGCGAACGGGCACCGAGAACTCGAGTCATCATGCAGTCCAGTATCGACAACTTGGCTATGTAACTCAATACCAGTCGAGTTGATCATATGTCCATGACTACCTTCGCAACCCTGATCGGCATCGGACTCTTCGTGGCACTCGTCTACTTCTTCGCGCCCGCCGAAGGTGAAGGTACATACATTCGTTTGGAGCAGTTTCGCCTGGCAGCACCCCTCGGCGGCATCTTCCACGACAAGACTTCAGACCGCGAGAACGACGCTGTCAGACCCCCGTGCGATTGTGATCAGGGGGAAGAATTCACTGATCTCAGTCCAGTTGGGTAAAACTGGACTCTTTTCGCACTCAGAAAGTCTCCAGAGAGGGTTCCCATGCCGGCTTCCAAAAAGATTCTCTATATCGATCTCGACAACACCTTGGTCAACTTCCAGTCGGGCATCGATCGCCTGACCCACAGCGTCCGAGAGAAGTACCAGAACGACCTCGACGAAGCGCCGCACATCTTCTCTCGCATGGATCCTCTCGACGGCGCTATCGACGCCTACCACCAACTGGCACAGCAGTTCGACACCTACATCCTCTCGACAGCGCCGTGGAAGAACGCCACAGCCTGGCACGACAAGGTTCTGTGGGTCCAAGAGCACCTCGGAATGGAGGAAGGCAGCGTCGCATACAAACGTCTGATCCTCTCGCACCACAAACACCTCAATCGTGGCGACTACCTCGTCGACGACCGCGGAGCAAACGGAGCAGATCGATTCGAGGGCGAGTGGATCAAGTTCGGCAGCACCAAGTTTCCCGACTGGAAGACCGTCACCGCACACTTGTCGAAGCTGGCTTGAAACACGAAATCCCCGCTCATGCTTGCATGAGCGGGGATTTCGAGGGAACAAACTAGCGGACGATCTCGCGCCGGACGATCGTTTCGTCGCGGCCGGGGCCGACACCGATGCAGGAGATGAACGCACCCGAAAGCTCTTCGAGCCTAAGCACGTAGTTCTGCGCATTCTGCGGCAGTTCCTCGAAGGTGCGAGCCTCCGAGATGTCTTCCCACCAGCCGGGCATCTCTTCGTAGATGGGCTTGGCGTGGTGAATGTCGCTCTGTGACATCGGCATTTCGTCGTGGCGGACACCGTCCACCTCGTACGCGACACAGATCGGCACGGTGTCGAGGCTGCTCAGCACGTCCAGCTTGGTGAGGAAGTAGTCGGTGATGCCGTTGACGCGCGTCGCGTAACGCGCGATGACAGCGTCGAACCATCCCGTACGACGAGCGCGTCCGGTGGTGACACCGACCTCGCCGCCCTGCTTCGCCAGGTATGCGCCGTGATCGTCGAACAGCTCCGTCGGGAACGGACCGGAACCGACACGCGTCGTGTACGCCTTCAGGATGCCGAGCACTGTGGTGATCTTGGTGGGACCGATTCCCGAACCGACCGCCGCACCACCCGAAGTGGGGTTGGACGAGGTCACGTACGGGTACGTGCCGTGGTCGACGTCAAGCAGAGTGCCCTGCGAACCTTCGAGCAGAACGGTCTCGCCGCGCTCGAGGGCGAGGTTGAGTTCCAGGCGCGTGTCCGAGATGCGGTGCTTGAAACCCTCGGCCTGCGTCAGTACCTCTTCGACGACCTGCTGCGGGTCGAGTGCCTTGCGGTTGTAGATCTTGACCAGCACCTGGTTCTTGAATTCGAGTGCTGCTTCGACCTTCTGGGTCAGGATCTTCTCGTCAAGGACGTCCGCGGCACGGACACCGACACGGGCGATCTTGTCCTGGTAGCACGGGCCGATACCGCGGCCGGTCGTGCCGATCTTCTTCGCTCCCAGGAAGCGTTCGGTGACCTTGTCGATGGCCACGTGGTACGGCATGATCAGGTGCGCATCAGCAGAAAGCAGCAGGCGGGACGTGTCCACGCCGCGCTCTTCCAGGCCTGCCAATTCGGTCAACAACACACCCGGGTCGACGACGACACCGTTACCGATGACGTTGTTGACGGCGGGGGTGAGGATTCCGGACGGGATGAGGTGCAGTGCGAACTTGTCACCGTTCGGCAGAACCACGGTGTGTCCGGCGTTGTTACCGCCCTGGTATCGCACGACCCACTGAAGCTGCTCGCCCAGTAGATCTGTAGCTTTGCCCTTACCTTCGTCGCCCCACTGGGCGCCGATCAGGACGATTGCCGGCATGACGTTGTCTCCTACGGTCGACGTGCAGCAGTTGTCCCGCCGCATTGGTACTGCCTGGCTTCCGCGCACATGATGCAGCGCCGAACTGTTGCAGTGACCGAAGGAGCAGTCTAGCCCAGAGCATCAGACCAGACCTGACGGTCCAGAATTTGGCCGGTGACCATCACGATTGCGAGTCGACACAGAGACTCGCACTAAGATCGTCGGCAGTGATTCGGACGGCCATTTCGGGGAAGGGTGGCGAGGTCCCACTACCCGAGAAGAAGTCTTGATCGAGCTAGGAGTGGCTTTGACCCCTGTGGTGCTCAAATGTGGCGATTCGCCGGTTCCACTCCCCCTGGGTGAACTCACGTCGTTCACTGTCCCTGAACTTCCGGAGAAGCAAGACTTCGACGAGGCACTGTCCCAACTGCAGGTCGTGACGGAGCCTCGCTTGATCGTCGTGGGTAACGACGGCGCGTTTGCCGCGGCATTGACGCGGTTGATGCGATTGGAGCGACTCAACGTCGAACTCGCCTACGTCACCGAGAACAGGTCCGACGCAACCGACGCGTACAAACTCGCGACCGGTGCACGAGCTGCGCGCACGGCCTTGAAAGGCACAGTCCACACCGTGCCGCTCATTCGCGACGACGCTGGAATCGCGCTGGTAGGTGCAGCAACTGTCACGGGTCCGGCGGATGCAGACGAACTGATCGGCGAGGCCTACGTCGACGACAACAAGCTGTTCTCCGGTACAGTCCCCGGCATCCGGATAGTGCCGAGCCCCAAGCTCCCCGGGATCAAGGCATCAGTCGACCGCAAGAGCCGCTGGAGCGGGCGACGCTGGCTGGAAGGCCGAGCCATTCAACTGGGCTCGCCGGCAGCGCGACTGGTTCGCGACGGGGTGGCCAACCCACGCGATCTGAAGCGTTCGACCTTCTACCGGCACGACAAGACTTGGTTGTTGGTCAGGTGAGAACCGGAGCAGCACGGTCGGCGGTTCGGCCGAGCCCTGTCTTCCTCGGCGTCGTTGCGATCACTGTCATCGCCGGAATCGTCGCTTGGAACTCGACGTGGGGTTCCATCGCGGGCCGCGCGGGTGTTTTTGTCCTCGTGGTTGCCGGCTGGGTGGTCACGCTCTGCTTGCACGAATTCGCGCATGCCTATCTGGCGTGGCGTCATGGAGACACCGACGTCGAGGCTCGTGGCTACCTGACGCTCAACCCGCTCAAGTACAGCCATCCGATGCTCTCGATCGGTCTGCCGGTGCTGTTCATCGCATTGGGCGGCATCGGGCTTCCCGGCGGCGCCGTGTACCTGCGCACCGGGATGTTCCCGCCCAAGGTGCAGGCCCGAATATCGCTCGCCGGTCCGTTCACGAATGCCGTCGCCGCCGTGATCCTCCTCGTCGTCATACGTACGTACGGCTCATCGGCCGAGCATCTGACGTTCTGGGCCGGCCTCAGTTTCCTGGCCTTCTTGCAGGTCATGGCAACAGTTTTGAACCTGCTCCCAGTCCCGGGTCTGGACGGTTACAACGCGCTGGAGCCCTACCTCGCACCCAACACACGGCACCAACTCGACCAGTTCAAGCCGTACGGACTGCTCCTGCTGGTTGCGCTCCTGTTCGTCCCACAGATCAATGTCGTCTTCTTCGACGCGATCTACTGGATCTTCGAATTGAGCGGTGTGTCCGACTACTACGCCATGCTCGGTAACGCCCTCATGCGTTTTTGGACGTGATCGAGTGCGCTGGAGGAGACTCGTGAGAGTCTGACATTTCAGACATTCATTCTTCTTCAGGGGAGCATCGATGATTGCGACGTCATTTCAGTCCGGCGGAGTGGAGTACACCCTCACGCGGGCCGAGATTCGACACGTGGAGGCACTGATCGACTTGCTCGCCGACGACCCGATCGGCAGCACCCGGGAGACGACCAACCCCGAAGCTCGAACGATCTACGAGGACGCGTTCAAGCGAATCGACGAGGATCCGGCTCAACTTCTCGTCACCGTTCTGGTCGGTGACGCGGTAATCGGCACAATGCAATTGACCTTCATTCCGGGTATGAGCCGGATGGGTGCCACGCGACTGCAGATCGAAGCAGTTCGCGTCCACGAGGACTACCGAAGTAAAGGCATCGGCAGTTCGATGATCCGATGGGCCTGCGAAGAAGGTGCCCGGCGCGGCGCGTTTCTGGCGCAGCTCACCTCGGATCAAACTCGCAAGGAAGCTCACGACTTCTACGAGCGACTCGGATTTGTGGCCTCCCATGTCGGGTTCAAGAAGTCACTGAGCTGACGCCCTGCCACAAAACTCCCAAACGCGGGGACTCCCAAACGCGAGCTCGAGCACCGGGGCGTAGAGGTGCCCCGGTGCTCACGTCTTCAGTTGTCGCGATTCACGCCGCGGTGGGTGGGCTGTTCCCGCCGATCGGCTGCTGATACGGATCAACAGACATCGGCGGATAGAACACCGATTTGCGATCCGGCCCGATCTCCACCCGCCACTCGGTGTGGTGCATCGTCCGATGATGATGACCGCACAACAAGATCAGATTGTCGAGATCCGTTGGGCCACCAACGTTCCAGTGAACAATATGATGAGCATCGCACCACCCCGACGGTGTCCCGCATCCCGGAAACGCACACCCACCATCACGAACCGCCAACGCCCGCCGCTGCGGAACCGTCGCCGTTCTCGCTTCCTTACCGCAGTCGAGCGGAACACCATTCTCGTCCAGGAGGATCCGCGTCACGGTGCAGTCGCACGCCAACATCCGTGCAGTATCGATACTGATCGGACCCACCCAATCCGCCCACGCGAAACCCAGTTCCTGAGTCGACGGCAGTAGATCCTTCAATGCTTTGAGGTCGGTCATGTCTTTTGCACTGGCGGTGACTGTGATGTGCGGTTTCACTCCGCCTTCGATCGGACCCAACCCCGCCCGCTCGTACCGGCGCAACAACTCGCAAAACCCATCCGCCCGCCGTAGCGCCGGCGTGCGTGTGTCCTTCACGCCGTCTTTTTCCGGTGTCGGCGCAGACAGGCTCGACAACAACGTGATCAGACGGGCCCCGTTCACAGCATCCAGATCGCCCTTCACGGTCACCCGTCCGTACAACCCTTTCGAGGCGTAGAACTCGTTACGTTCGGAATCCTCGCCGACCGGGACGCCGTCTTCGCGTTTTCCGTACTGCTTCTCGATCCGCCGGATCGCCGCCCGCACCGCATCACAATCGGCAATGTTCTTCGACGCCAACCCCAACAGGATCCCGCGAGCCTTGTCCACATCCGCCAGGGTCATGTTCTTCGGCGGATGCTGACAAAACGACGCCACCTGACGGGCTTTCAACGCATCCACGTCACCACGATGAAACGCATCGCCGACAACCGGTTCGAGCATCAACAACCGCGCCAACCCGACCAGCAGACTGCACTCACCGATCTCCAGATTCGTCGAACCATGCAACCACTGTGCGATCGCCCGAAAACCCTTCCCACCGAGAACGTCCCGGGAAAACATCTCCACGATCAGCAACACCATCCGCGACTGCAACTCGTGTCGGGCGCGCACCAGATCCAGAACCTCACCCTTGAGGTCCTCGCTATCCAGTTGCCATGCTTCCCGACTGTCCATGCTCAAAGTTTAATCGAACATACTTTCGATAACCAGAGACAAACCGGACAACTTCAAGAAGACCTACACTCGAGAGCTGTTGAGATGCATCGCTATTCGCGCAACCGCCGACGCGATTCGTTGACAGAGACTCGCAACTCCCCCAAAGGCACTTCACGACCCGACTCACTGCGCACCTCGACGCGAACGCGCTCACCAGTAGCGTCGTCGGCCACCTCCAACGGTCCACCTTTTCCGCCGTGCAGATACTTGTCGCCCCACTGCATCAGCGCGAGAACCGCCGGCAGCAGGTCACGGCCCTTCTCGGTGAGCACGTACTCGTGCCGCGTCCGCTTTCCAGGCTCCTTGTACGGCACACGCTCGAACAGTCCCGCCTCAGTGAGTTCTTTCAGCCTCGCCGACGCAACCGCCTCGGTGATGCCGACTCGCGACGCGAAGTCGTCGAAACGCGTTGTGCCGTAATAGGCCTCTCGCAGAATGAGTATCGCGGATCGAGTGCCGACCACTTCCATGGCCCGCCCGATCGAACAGTGCGTGGCCCGCCAGGCGTCGCGATCTTCGAGCACTCCGGTCAGTCGTACAGCGTCCATGCAATTCACCATACCCCCTGGCTTGCCATAACCATAGCCAGAGTCTAGATTGCTGACTATGGAACTTCATAGCCAGCCGGTGCGGACCGGACCCCTGCTCGCGATACTGTCGGGGGCGCCGTTTGTCGCCAGCCTCGATCTTTTTGTGGTCAACGTGGCCTTCGGCGACATCGCCAAGAGCTACCCAGGTCACTCGCTCGGCGAGTTCAGTTGGATCCTCAACAGCTACGCGATCGTCTACGCCGCACTGTTGATACCCCTCGGACGCTGGGCGGACAGGATCGGGCACAAGCGCGCCTTCATCGCCGGCCTCGCACTGTTCACCCTCGCCAGCGCCGCCTGTGCCTTCAGCCCGTCCTTGTGGGCACTGGTGGCCTTCCGTATCGTCCAGGCAGTCGGTGCCGCTGCGCTCACCCCGGCCAGTCTCGGGCTTCTGATCAATGCGCTTCCCGCCGCGAAACGTCAATCCGGCGTTCGCATCTGGGCAGCCGCCGGCGCTGCAGCAGCTGCATTCGGCCCTGTCGTGGGCGGCATCCTCGTAGAGGCCTCGTGGCGCTGGGTCTTCCTGATCAATGTTCCAGTGGGCATCGTGTTGCTCTACTTCGCAGTCCGACTCGTACCGGATACAACACACAAGGACCCCGATGCCGGTATCGACTTCGTCGGCGCTGCCCTCCTCACCGTCGGAATCGGCTCTCTCGCCCTGGCACTCGTCCAGGGTCCGGACTGGGGATGGACCGACAATCGCGTTCTGATCGCCTTCGCCGTGGCCGCCGTGACACTACTCTCGTTCTGGTGGAGCAACTCTCGTCACCGGACTCCGTTGATTGCTCCGGATCTTCTGAAGATCCGCTCGTTTGCCTGGTCCAACGTCACCGCCATCCTGTTCAGCGCAGCATTCGCCGCGGGTCTTCTCTCGAACATCCTGTGGCTCCAGGAAGCCTGGGGATACTCCGCTCTGCGAACCGGTTTCGCCGTCTCACCGGGTCCGCTTCTCGTTCCGCTGTTCGCCATCGCCGGCGGATCGCTGACGCGCAGGTACTCGGCGGGACGCGTCGCCGCACTCGGCAGCCTTCTGTGGGCAGTCGGAACCGTACTCGTTCTCGTCTCGGTTGATACGACGCCCAACTACGCGACCGGACTCCTACCAGGCTGGATCATCGCCGGGATCGGTGTCGGTCTTGCCCTGCCGACCATTCTGTCGCAGGCCACGGCGGATCTGGCACCTGCCAGATCGGCCACCGGTAGCGCAATCGTCAGCATGAGCCGACAGATCGGAACCGTTCTCGGCGTGAGCGTTCTGATCGCGGTTCTCGGCTCTGCTGTCGACTACGACACCTTCCGCCAGGCCTGGTGGGTGATCTTTGCCGTCGCGCTTGTGTCTGCCCTGGCATCACTGGGAATGACACCTGCGACCACACCCACCCCGGTTGTCCCTGTTGAATCCGCCATCCCTGAAAGGAATTTGTCATGAGAGACGCAGTTATCGTCGAAGCCGTTCGCACTCCGATCGGCAAGGGAAAGGCGAACGGCGCCCTGCACGGCATCAACGCCGTCGACCTCCTCGCCCACAGCCTCAAGGCGGTAGTCGAACGCACTGGAATCGATGCAGCACTGATCGACGACGTCATCGGTGGAGCGGTAAGCCAAGTCGGTGAACAGAGCCAGAATGTCACTCGCACTGCCCTTCTCGCCGCAGGCTACCCTGAGTCGGTACCGGGAACCACCGTCGACCGACAGTGTGGAAGTAGCCAACAAGCAGTTCATTTTGCCGCTCAGGGCGTCATTGCCGGTGCGTACGACATCGTTGTCGCTGCCGGAGTCGAGTCGATGAGCCGAGTCCCTATGGGCTCGAGCAGCATCGGGCGCGAATCACTCGGCGTGGGTTTCGAAGAGCGCTATCCGGACGGTCTGGTATCGCAGGGCATCAGCGCCGAATTGATCGCTGCCAAGTGGGGACTGAGCCGCACCCAACTCGACGAGTTCTCGGCGTCGAGCCATCGGAAAGCCGCGCTGGCAACCGAGAGTGGTTACTTCACCAAGGAACTCGCCACGCTCCCGCAGCTGTCGGTCGACGAGGCCATCCGCCCCGGCACCACGGTCGAGACCCTGGCCGGCCTACGGACCGCCTTCGAATCCGACTACTACGCACAGCGATTCCCACAGATCGACTGGTCCATCACCGCGGGCAACAGCAGCCCGCTTTCGGACGGCAGTTCGGCGGTGATGATCACGACCAGTGAGATCGCCGCGAAACTCGGCCTCACCCCGAAGGCACGATTGCACAGCTTCGCAGTTGCCGGCGACGATCCGCTCTACATGCTCACCGCGGTCATCCCGGCTACACAGAAGGTCCTGGCCCGTGCGGGATTGACGGTCTCGGACATCGATCTGTTCGAGGTCAACGAGGCCTTTGCCCCCGTCGTCCTGTCGTGGGCAGCGGACACCGGCGTCGACCTGTCCAAGGTGAACGTCCACGGCGGCGCCATCGCGCTCGGCCACCCACTGGGCGGCAGCGGAACGCGGATCATGACCACCCTGGTCAACGCGATGGAGCAGCGCGGCGCGCGCTACGGACTCCAGACCATGTGCGAGGCAGGTGGGTTGGCAAACGCGACCATCCTGGAGCGTCTGGGCTGAGCGATCCCCGATCGACGGCATTCCGACATCAGTGACCGAGTGCCGTCCATTCGGGATCCGGCTTGCGCGCAACGACCCGAAACACGATTCCGCCCCGGCCGCTGCGCTGCACCTCGTCGATCAGGAAACCGGCGTTTTCGAGGTATTCAACCGGTTGACGGGTGAGATGATCGGCACCGAACCGAACAAAAAGCGGTTCGACGACCTTCATCAACGTACGAGCAACAACGTTCTTGCTCGGTCCGTGCTCGGCGAGGACGAATCGACCACCGGGTACCAGGACTCGAAATGCTTCGTTCGCAACTCGGTCCGGATCGGGGATCGTGCAAAAGGCGTAGGTCGAGACCAACGTGTCCACGCACTCGTCGGGAACATCGAGTGCTTGCACGTCTCCGAGTCGTAGGTCGACTTCGGTCTTCACTCCCTCGGAGACCTTGAGCCTGGCCTGATCGAGCATCGCAGTCGAGATGTCCACGCCGATGACGTAATCGACGTCGTCTCCGTAGAGAGGCAGGTTCAGTCCGGTACCCACGGCGATCTCGACCACGCGGCCATGCGCCTGGTCCACGGCCCATTTCCGGGCGTCACCGAGCACAAAGCGTTCGAAGCGCCCGATCTGTCGGTCGTAGTGCGCCGCCATTGCGTCGAAAGTCTTGGCGACCTGTGCAGTGTCTGGTTCACGCATAGTGCCCCGTTTCGATCGATCTTCTGTGCAGTCTTACACGCGAGCACCGGGTCGGGAAGACCTTTCGTGGCGAAGGGCAACCGACCTCGCGAGGTCGTCCCTGACGGATGCCCCCGGTATCGTTCCAGGTGACCTGACCTCACCTACGACGATCATGGATAGAGACCTCGTGCGATCAAGTAACTGCGTCACCGGTTCGGTCCGGCCACCTTTTTCCACTGATTCCGCTGGAGGTCTGTGATGGCCGGCGGACTCTTCGCCCTGCTCGACGACGTCGCAGCCCTGGCTCGCATGGCTGCCGCCTCGATCGACGACGTTGCCGCCGCAACCGGTAAGGCGACCGCCAAAGCGGCCGGCGTGGTCATCGACGACGCAGCCGTCACGCCGCAGTACGTCCGTGGGCTCGCAGCCGAACGCGAGTTGCCCATCATCAAGCGCATCGCCATCGGATCGTTGCGCAACAAGCTGCTGATCATCCTTCCGATCGCTCTGCTGCTGAGTCAGTTCCTCCCCTGGCTGCTGACGCCACTGTTGATGGTCGGCGGCTGTTACCTCAGCTACGAAGCGGTTCACAAGATCTGGGGTGCAATCTTCGGCCACGGTGACCACCACGAGGCCGCTGACGAGCATCCTCGCGACGAAGAAGCAGTGGTTTCGGGCGCCGTCCGCACCGACCTGATCCTGTCCGCCGAGATCATGGTGATCGCACTCAACACCATCGCAGGCGAAGGCTTCTGGAGCCGATTGGTGATCCTTGCCGTCGTGGCGGTCGTCATCACCGTGGTCGTCTACGGAGTCGTCGGACTGATCGTGAAGATGGACGACATCGGATTGAAGATCGCCGAGACGTCGTCTGGCTTCACCCACAAGGTCGGCCGAGGCCTCGTTCGCGGCATGCCTCACGTGATGTCAGTGCTCTCGGTGGTGGGTACCGCCGCGATGCTGTGGGTCGGTGGCCACATCCTGTTGGTCGGCATCGACGAACTGGGCTTCCACCCGCTCTACGACGCCGTTCATCACGGCGAAGAAGCAGTCAGAGACATCGCCGGAGTCGGTGGCGTGTTGGCGTGGATCGTCAACACACTTGCGTCGGCGGCACTGGGTCTGGTGGTCGGCGCCATCATCGTCGCAGCTCAACTGGGTATCACTCGCCTGCTCGCAAAGCGTTCTGCAACGGCCTAGTCACTGCGAGTGTGGCGGAGCACCATCTGCTCCGCCACAGCCCGCAGTCCTTCACGCAACGACCGTGGCTCGAGCACTTCGACGTCCGCTCCCAAACCGATCAACTGCGAGAGCGCGACAGCTTCGCTCTCGAGTTTCAGCTCGGCACTCACCCATCCGTCGTTGTCCTCTGGCCCCACTTCGACTGCAGCGGCAAGCTCGCCCACCACATCGGGGAGCCGGCGCCTGCCCTCTGGTGTCAATCGCACGCGACACTCGAAGCGAAGCAGCGACCGGTCGAACTCGGCCATCGACGCCGCCCACCACGACGGCAGGTCGAAATCCACCGGCCGAGTGAACGAATCATCTTCTACCACGGCATTTTTGATGCGCCCGACTCGAAACGACAGCGTTCGACCGTTCATCCCCGCCACCAGATACCAAACACCGGCTTTGATGATCAGACCCAGCGGATCGACCGTCCGCTCGCGATCGCGATAGGCGAAGCGCAGTCGACGCGAGTCCAGCACAGCGGATGTGACGATCGGAAGCGCAGAGATGTCGTCGACGCCGCCGAACCAACCCGGAACGTCCACGAGAATGCGGTCCTGCCACAGTCGTGCACTCTCGCGCAGGGGACCGGGCAGGGAGCGGAGCAGTTTGGCCCCCGCCGAACCGACGGCGTCGGATCGCCCGAGATCTGCAGCGATGGACGGCACACCCAACAGCATGAGTGCGGACGTCTCGTCGTCCGTCATGCCGGACAACTTGGACTGCCAACCGTCGAGCAGACGGATGCCACCACCAGGGCCGCTCTCGGTCCAGATCGGCACACCGGCAGCCGACAACGAGGCCACGTCGCGGTAGATCGTCCGCACTGACACACCGAACTCGTCGGCCAACTGCTCGGCGACGACGCCGCGACTCCCCTGCAAACGCAGCATGAGTTGGAGTAACCGCGCGGATCTCATGGACCGAACATTACCGAGAATCACTGACAGAAGTTGTCAGGAATAGGGGTGCACAATGACCGTCATGGTCACCTGGAAGCAGTTCTCCGAAGAAGTACCCGCTCTTGCCGACGCGGTCCAAGCGCGGTTCAAAGCCCACAAGCATCACGTCCTCGCAACGCTGCGCAAGGACGGCTCACCACGGGTCAGCGGCACCGAAGTCGAAATCCTCGACGGGCGTCTGGTGCTCGGTTCGATGTTCGGCGCACTCAAGGCGAAGGACCTCATCCGTGACGGGCGCTACGCCCTCCACAGCAATCCCGGCGAGCACACCATGGAGGGCGGTGACGCGAAGATCGCCGGACTCGCACGCGAGGTGACCGGCAACGAGTTCGAAGCCGTGCTCGCAAGCTACACCTACGAGGTTCCGAAGCCTCTGCACCTATTTGTCCTCGACATCGACGAGGTGGTGCACACGACTGTCGACGACGAACACATGTATGTCGATCTCTGGAAGCCGGGCAAGGAGATCACCCGCTTCACCAAGTGACGTTCTTCTCGCAATGCTCGCCGTTGGCACACGATTCCACCTGAACGGTGGCGTGGGAAAGACCGTGACTCTCGAGGACGGTGCGCGCGGATTCCAGAACGTTCGACGAATTCGCGTCACTGGTCAGGTGGACCGTCGCGACATCCATGCCGGTGGTGAGCGTCCAGACGTGTAGGTCGTGAACACCCATCACGCTCGGCAGCGCCGCCAGGTCGGCCTCGACCGCTTCGACGTCGACGTCGGCCGGCGACGCCTGCGTCAGAATGCGCAGCGATGCTGCGGCCAGTTTGATCGCACGCGGCACCACCCACAGCGAGATGAGAACACCGACGACGACGTCTGCCCACGTCCAGTTGAACAGCAGGACAAGGCCACCGGCGATCAGAACGCCGACGCTACCGACGGCGTCGGCAAGCACTTCGAGGTAGGCACCACGCACGGCCAGGCTGTCCTTGGAATCGCCGCGCAGCATCAGCATCACGACGATGTTCGCGGCCAGGCCGGCGGCCGCCGTGATGATCAGGGCGCCGCCCGGGATCTCGGGTTCGTTACCGATGCGGCCGATTGCCTCGTAGAAGACCCAGGCGGCGACGGCCAGCAGCATCACCGCATTGGCCATGGCGGTCAGCACTTCGGCGCGGTGCCAACCGAAGGTCCTGGCAGCGGTGGTGCTGCCCCTCTTCGCGAGCAGCAGCGCCGTCAGTCCCATGGCCATACCCACCACGTCTGTGAGCATGTGACCGGCGTCGGCAAGCAGAGCCAACGAGTTGATCAGGATGCCGACCGTGGCCTCGAGTACGAGGAACGCAACGAGGATCGCAAGCGCGATCGCCATTTTTCTGATGCGTTGCGGTGACGGTCCTACGCCGACCGAATCTGCTGCCGAGTGGCCATGTGAATGACCGTGCCCTGCTCCCATTTGTCCTGTTCCCTCCCAAGTCCTTCTCAGAGCATATGCATACATTCGCATACATACAATGAGTTGCTCAGTGAGCGGGAAACGGCAGAGGTCAGTGATCCGGCTCGTAGGCGGGATGAGGCACGGTGGGCGGCAGAGTTGCGATCGACGAGATTCGCTTCATGCCCGCGACCTGCAACAGGTCGACGACCAGCGATCGAATCTGGGCGAACACCACCGTCGAGGACAGGCCTGCGTTCTCCACTATCGCCGGTTTCAGTTCCTTCGCCACCGAGCGCAGGACGCGCGCTGCTTCGGCCTGATCAGGCTGCTCCCCCGGCTCCGCCAGGATCATGTCCTCGAGAACTTCGACGGCTTTCGACAAGCGCTCGACCTGAGCCACCAGACGCGGATCGAGGATCTCGTCGTCCCTGACCAACGTCAACGAACGACGCGCGAGCACTCGAATGTTGCGCATCGCGTTGTCGATGGGATCGGCTGTCGCCATGAGCCTTTCGAGGCGAGGCCGACTGTTCCAGTACAGCGGGGAGATTCGGCTGATCTCGCGCCCGCCGAGAAGGTTACTGCGCAACCCGTCGATGGCACCCTGAGTTGCGCGCGCCTTCTGCAGTGCCTTCACGATCGGGTCCGGGTCATTCGCGACGAGGCCGTCTGCCACCAATTGCAGTACCTCGGAAGCGGTTCCGAGGATCGATGCAGCATCCTTGCGCGCGCGTCGTACCGGGTGGGTGGGGATGATCGCGACCACCGCGATACCCACCAGGCCACCGACAAGGGCATCGATCATTCGATCGGGACCGCCGCTGCCGCCCGGCGGGATCAGCGTCGCCACCAGCACAGCCGAGTTTCCCGCCTGCATGGAGAAGATCGGCCCGCTGTTGAGAAGCACCGCGACGGACATCGCCAGCACGACAACCAAACTGATCTGCCACGGTCCGCTCCCGATACCGGAGATGATCAGATCACCGATTCCGATACCGACCGTGACTCCCGCAACCAACTCGAACGAGCGTCGTAGTCGTGCACCCAACGACAGACCGAGCGAGACCACAGCGGCAATCGGCGCGAAGAACGGCGCGTGGTGCCCGATCACCGTGGTGGCAACCCACCACGCCAATCCGGCCGCCAAGGCACATTGAATGATCGGTAGCGCCGACGTCTGAAGTCGACGCACCGATTTGCGAGCCCGGTCCTTGATGCCGGCCCGGCTCGGACGGAAACTGCTAACCGAGGCCAAGCGCTTCGGCGGCGTTGGGATCGCAGTCTTCGAGCAGATCGAGGCAACGCGCGTACTCGTCGGCTTCACCGATCGTCTTCGCGGCCTTGGCCAGGACTGCGACGCAACGCAGGAAACCACGGTTCGGTTCATGGCTGTAGGGCACGGGACCGAAACCCTTCCAACCGTTGCGACGCAGTTGGTCGAGTCCGCGGTGGTATCCGGTACGCGCGTAGGCGTAGGCCGTGATGGTTTCGCCCTTGTCCAGGGCAGCCTCGGCCAGGTAGGCCCACGCAATGGAGGCAGTGGGGTGGTCGGCCGCTACCTGGGCCGGTTCAGCGTGGTTGAGCAGTGCCGATTCCGCGTCGTCGTCGCCGGGAAGCAGAGTGGGCTTGGGTCCGAGCAGGTCACCGAATTGGGTCATGCGCTCATTGTGCCCGCTACGCCTTTCTGCCACAGGACCGCCTCGCCGACGGTCGGAGTTATGCAGGCTACATACCGGTCGTTACCCTGACATGGTCATTGCTGCATAAGACCGAAGGGTTACCCGTGCCGGACTCGAAAGACGACAACTCGAAAAAGAGCGCAGCACCGAAGGGTGCGCCCGAGAAGTCGGCCCCGACCGAACCTGCGACTGTGGCGATCCAGAAGACAGACAAGGCCTCGAAAGCGGACGGCGACGCCAAAGCTGCCAGCGCACCAACCGTCGCGATCCCCAAGGCAACTCAGGCACCCACAGCAGCACCGACACCCCAGCCCAAGCCGGAGCCCGCCACCGTCGCGATTCCAAAAGCCGCGCAGCCGACACCACCACCCCGGCAGGCTCCGACCCCACCACCACCGCAGCAGCGCGCCGCGCCTCAACGTGTGGGTGTCGCAGCGACCCCACCGCCGGCTCAGCCGATGCCGACTCGCATCGAGCCCGCCGCGCCGGAGAAGACCAAGCGCAGCGGCAAGGGCTGGTACATCGCGGCAGCAGCGGCCGGCGTCGCCGTCCTCGCGGCGATCGGCGTCGCCGTATTCGTCTCGTCCAACAGCGGTAGCGGTGAAAGCTCACCCGAAGCTCAGGTCCAGACCGCCATCTCGACGTATGTCGACGCTCTGCAGACCGGCGATCTGGCAACGCTGCGAACGTCGACCTGTGGGGCGTTGGGCGAGTACTACCGCACCATTCCCGACGCAGCGTTCGCTCAGGTCCACGACAATGCCGTCGCGCAGAAGACGATCCCGCAGGTCGGAGCCGTCGACGCGGTGCGCATCACCGACGACACCGCGATCGCTCAGGTCCAGGCAAGTTTGCCGAGCACGGGCGAGCAGTCGTGGCGCACGTTCGACCTCGAGCGCCAGGACGGCACGTGGAAGGTCTGCGATCCCAGCAAGTAGGTACCTGAACAGAAAATGCGCGCCGGCGAGAATTTCGCCGGCGCGCATTTTGTTCTGTGAAGCGCAGTTGTGAAACCGATCAGCCTGCCGACACCGAGCGTCCGGCCGACTTCAGGTCGTTGCACGCCTCGACGACGCGAGCCGTCATGCCGGCTTCGGCCTTCTTGAGGTAGCTGCGCGGGTCGTATGCCTTCTTGTTTCCGACCTCGCCGTCGACCTTGAGGACGCCGTCGTAGTTGGTGAAGAAGTGTCCGGCGATCGGACGGGAGAACGCGTACTGGGTGTCGGTGTCGACGTTCATCTTGACGACGCCGAAGTTCAGCGAGTCCTCGATCTCCGACTTCAACGATCCCGATCCACCGTGGAAGACGAAGTCGAAGGGCTGCGAACCGGAAGCCAGGCCGAGCTTGGCAGCGGCGACCTTCTGGCCCTCTTCGAGAACCTCGGGCTTGAGCTTGACGTTGCCCGGCTTGTAGACGCCGTGGACGTTGCCGAAGGTGGCGGCAAGGAGGTACTTGCCCTGTTCGCCGATGCCCAGAGCATCGACCGTCTTCTCGAAGTCTTCGCTCGAGGTGTAGAGCTTGTCGTTGATCTCGGCTTCGACGCCGTCTTCTTCGCCGCCGACGACACCGATCTCGACCTCGAGGATGATGCGTGCAGCCTTCGAGAGGGCGAGCAGTTCCTTGGCGATGGCCAGGTTCTCGTCGATCGGGATAGCCGAGCCGTCCCACATGTGCGACTGGAACAGCGGGTTACGACCGGCGTCGACGCGCTCCTGCGAGATCGCGAGCAGCGGACGCACGTAGGTGTCCAGCTTGTCCTTCGGGCAGTGATCGGTGTGCAGCGCGATGGTGACGTCGTACTTTGCCGCGATCACGTGTGCGAACTCGGCGAGCGCAACAGCGCCGGTGACCATGTCCTTGACGCCCAAACCGGAACCGAACTCGGCGCCGCCCGTCGAGAACTGGATGATGCCGTCACTGCCGGCGTCCGCGAAGCCCTTGATGGCTGCGTTGATGGATTCGGAGCCGACACAGTTGATGGCGGGGAAGGCAAAGGAATGCTCCTTGGCCCGACCAAGCATCTCGGCATAGACCTCGGGAGTTGCGATAGGCACGGCGGGAGTCCTCCATATACGTGTCGTTCGGAGCGCTCGGCGATGTGAAAGCGCTTCGTGTGGTCCTAGCAGTATGGCAAGTCCGACTCGTCACGTCTCTTTGCGGTCTCGGCCCGCCGCCACCGACGCGATGACCTGCGGTGGTGGGAAACACTCAGATTCGGCCGGTACTCTGGCCACCGTGAATGTGCAGGCAGCAACTGAATCCGTGACGAACCTGGCCTTGCTGCCCGGCTTCCTCGATCCCGTGAACCTCTTGAATTCCTTCGGAACGTGGGTTCTGGTGGGATTGCTTCTGGTGGTCTTCATCGAATCAGGCCTGCTGTTTCCGCTCTTGCCCGGCGATTCGCTCCTCTTCACCGCAGGGCTGATCGCGGCGTCCAAGTCCACCGAGATCGAACCGTTCGCGCCGCTGTGGGTGCTCCTGGTGACCATTCCGATCGCCGCGATTCTGGGTGACCAAGTCGGGTTCTACATCGGCGCCAAGGGCGGAACTGCCCTGTTCAAGACGGACGACGCGCGGTTCTTCAAGAAGAAGTACATCGACGAGTCACACGCCTTCTTCGAAAAGCACGGCCCGATCACCATTATCCTGGCTCGGTTCGTGCCGATCGTGCGTACTTTTGCTCCGGTTGTCGCCGGCGCTTCGAAGATGAAGTACTCACTGTTCCTGACGTACAACATCGTCGGCGGCATCCTGTGGGGTGCCGGCGTGACTTTGCTCGGCTACCTCCTGGGGCAGATCGAATTCATCCGCGACAATGTCGACTACATCTTCATCTTGATCGTCCTGGTGTCGGTTCTGCCGATCGTCTTCGAAATCGGGAAGCGAATTCTGGCGTCGAGACGTGGTGAAACGGCGAATACTTCCACTACGGACAATTCGACGGTGACAGTCCCCGAAGACCCCACCCCCTGATTGCAGAACGAGGCGAAGAACTGACGACGATGACGCTCGCATCCGGCAGTTTCTCCCCGCTCGAGACTGCCGGGCCTCTGTTGGTCTGGATCATCGTCGTCACGTTCGTCTTCATCGAGTGCGCGATCATCCTCGGGTTGTTTCTCCCCGGTGATTCGCTTCTGATCACAGCCGGAATCGTTCTCGCCGGCCACGAATCCGGCGCGGGCCACGTGTGGGCGTTGTCTGTCGGTGCGATGATCGCGGCCATTGCCGGCAACCAGGTCGGGTACGTCATCGGCCACCGGACCGGCAATCACATCAAAGCCCGTAAGGGCGGCAAGTACTTCACCGAGAAGAACCTGCACCGCGTGAACATCCTGTTGGAAAAACACGGATTCTGGGCGGTCCTGATTGCTCGCTGGGTTCCGTGGGTGCGCACCCTGTGCCCGATGGTCGCGGGCGCAGCCAAGATGAACCACACGCGCTACACCATCGCGAGCACCATCGGCGCGATCATCTGGGCGCCCGTGCTCCTGCTACTCGGTTTCTACGGTGGCTCGTTCCTCGATCGCGTGCCGTGGTTGCTGCCCGCCGTACTGATCGTGATGATGGTCAGCTTGGTCATCGGTACTGCGCTGGGAATCTGGCAGTACCGCAAGGAGATGGCCCGACCGGCCGAAGACGTCGAGGTCGAACAAGTCCTCGACTAGAAGCTGACTGCTCAGTGCAGGTGGCTCTGGTCCCACGCGGGCAGCGGGTCTTCGTAGCGAGTCCATGCCCGCGGTCCTTCGCGTAGTTCGTCATCGGTCAGCAGAGCCGGATCGAGGATTCGTGACGGCGCCGCCGGGTCCAGTTTCACTCCGATGAACACGATCTCCTGCCCTGGCACCTCCGCCGCCGACGCCCACAGTTGAGCCGGTTCGATGACGAGGTTGGGGCCTGCCTGCGACCAGATCGCGGCGGACTCGGGCCGACTGGCGATCCAGCAGAATCCCTTGCTCCGCAGGAGTCCGGCGAACTGACCGAGCGCAGCCTCGAGTCGCGCCGGATGAAAGGGTCGCGAGGCTCGATACGTGACGCTGCGTATTCCGTATTCCTCGGTTTCCGGGGTGTGCCCGCCGGCCAGCTCCTCGTCCCAACCGGGTACTTGCGCAGCCAGTTCCGGGTTGTAGAGACCGGTTTCGAGGACGCGATCGAGGGTGACTTTTCCGTGGTCGGTCCGAATCAGCTGAGCAGTGGGGTTGAGCCTTCGAAGCGTCGCCTCGACGGTTCCCGCCGCCCGCGGGCTCACCAGGTCGGTTTTGTTCAGCAAGATGACGTCGGCGAACTCCACCTGATCGACCAGGAGATCGGAGATGCTGCGTCCGTCCCCCTCCCCGGCTTCGAGGTTGCGCTCGTCCAGTCGTTCGCCTTTTGCCAGTTCGCCGAGGAAGGTCGACGCGTCCACCACGGTCACCATGGTGTCGAGCTTCGCGAGCGAGCCGAGGCTGAATCCGTCCTCGAATTCCCAGTCGAAGGTGGCCGCCACCGGCATCGGTTCGGAGATGCCGGTGGACTCGATCACCAACTGATCGAACCGTCCTTCTCGCGCGAGAGCGCCGACGGCGTCGATCAGATCCTCACGCAGCGTGCAGCAGATGCATCCGTTGGTCAGCTCGACCAACTTCTCTTCCGTGCGGTCGAGATGACCCTGGCCCGCGACGAGGGCCGCGTCGATGTTGATCTCGCTCATGTCGTTGACGATGACGGCGACCCTCCGGCCATCGCGATTGGCGAGAATGTGGTTGAGGAGTGTGGTCTTGCCTGCGCCCAGAAATCCGGACAGCACGGTTACCGGTAGCTGCTTCATTCCTTAATGGTAACCATTGTCATTATCGACAACAGCGGGCGGGCCTACTGCACTGCAGAGGCACTACCCGAGAACTGGCTCTCGGGCCTCGGCAAACCGAAATGATCACGAAGGGTCGTACCCGAGTATTCGGTCCGGAAAAGACCGCGATCCTGCAGGATCGGGACCACACGCTCGGTGAAGATCTCGAGTCCACCCGGGTAGTACGGCGGCATGACGTTGAAGCCGTCAGCAGCACCGCTGGTGAACCATTCCTCGATCGTGTCAGCCACCTGCTCGGCGGTTCCAGCAAACACCCGGTGTCCGCGCGCACCCGCCAAACGATGAAGCAGTCCCCGAACCGTCGGACGCTCACGCTCGACTATGCCGGCGATCACCTGCAATCTGCTTTGCTTGTTGTCGGTGACATCACCTGCCGCCGCGAACAATTCGACAGGAACCGGTGCATCCAGTTCCAGATTCCGAACATCGGTCCCGGTGAGTGCACCGAGTTGCGCGAGCCCGTACTCCGGCGAAGTCAACTCGTTGAATTCTCGCTCGAGCGCCTTGGCTTGTTCCTCGGTGTCACCGATGAACGGGCTGATTCCGGGCAGGATCTTGACATGATCGGGGTTGCGCCCGAACTGAGCAGCCCTCGACTTGATGTCGGTGTAGAACGCCTGCGCATCGGAAAGTCTCTGGTGCGCTGTGAAAATCGCCTCCGCATACTGACCGGCAAACGCGCGACCGTCGTTGGACGCCCCGGCCTGCACCAGCACCGGGTATCCCTGCGGCGTTCGCGGTGCGTTGAACGGTCCCCGCACCCGAAGATGCCGGCCGACGTAGTTGATCTCGTGAATCTTGTTTCTGTCCGCGTAGATTCCGTTCTCCCGGTCCAGACTGATCGCGTCGTCCTCCCAGCTGTCCCACAACCGCACCACCGCGTCGACGAATTCCCTTGCACGCGAATACCGGTCGCCGTGGTCCGGATGCTTGGCCAGCCCGAAGTTCGCGGCAGCCAGATCCGTACCCGTGGTGACGATGTTCCACCCAGCACGTCCGTTCGAGATGTGGTCGAGCGAGGCGAACAGCCGAGCCAGGTTGTACGGCTCGTAGTACGTGGTCGACGCCGTCGCGATCAATCCGATCCGCTCGGTTGCCACTGCAATGGCCGTCAACAAGGTGATCGGCTCCAACGTTCCTGCGGGACCGTGCTCGACGTCGCTGCGCAACGCGGGACCGTCGGCGAAGAAGATTCCGTCGAACTTCGCCGCCTCAGCAGTGCGAGCGATCTCCTGGAAATACGTGACGTCGAACAGACGTTCCGGTGTTGTCCACGGATGACGCCACGCCGCTTCGTGATGACCGGCGGGGTGGATGAACGCGTTGAGGCTCAGTTGGCGCGGAGAATCAGACATGCCTGAATGCTGGCAACTGCCGCCGCAGTCCGACAGGGTTAGGGTTCGCGTGATTCCAACTCGGGGTTGGCAGCTCGGTATCGTCACATGGGTGAGCCGCGTAGTTGTAGCCGAGTTCGTACCGTCCGGATCGACAGCATCGGTTCTTCACCAGTGGTGTGAGGTCTTCGCCGAAGGCCAGCGTCACCTGTCCGGAACTGCGCCGACAGCGACGGCGCTGATGGAAATGATCGAGGCCGAGGACAATTCGGCCGATGTATGGCGTTGGATCGCACGCGACGGTGGAACGGACGAAGTCCTCGGCATCGCCCAGGCGCGACGCAACTCGGCGGAACCTGATCTCGCAGAGTTTCGGATGTACGTGACACCCCACGCGCAGCGACGAGGGGTAGGACGAGCGCTTGCCGAACTCGCCGAAGTCGACATCGCCGGGTTCGGCGTGCGAAGAATCAGAGTGACGGCGCTCGTCGGAAGCGCAGCCGAGCATTTCCTGGGATCGTTCGACGGCCACCGTGTGTTGCTTCGGTTGGCCAACCAGGTTCAGCACCTCAGCCCTCCCACCGCACACAGCACCCGCCCCGGCTATCGAATCGTCAGTTGGCGCAACCGAACCCCGGACGAGCTGGTCCACTCCTTCTCGGAGGCTTTGAACCGACTCCTCGACGCGCCGGGCGCCGAACTGCAGATGCCCGAACGTAATTGGGGAGCTGACGAGGTCAGATCGTGGGAACAGAAGATGACGGGTGGCTCTCAAGTGCTCCTGGTGTGCTGCGCGGTCGACGACAGCGTCGGCGAAGTAGCCGCAGCGACAGTGGTGACGGTGGACGAACATGACAGCACCCACGCATCGCAGCACGACACCGTGGTACTTCCCCAGCACCGCGGACACGGTCTCGCTCAGTGGGTCAAGGAGCAACAAGCGTCTGTATTGGCAGCTGAATTTCCCTCCGTGCGAAAGATTTACACAACGGTGAACGCGGAGAATCACCCGATGCTGACCGTCAATCGGAGCCTGGGATACCAGACCGTCGCGGAGCGGATCCTGGTGGAAATCAGGAGAGCCGAGAGTGCGCCGCACAAGCCTCGGTGACGATCTTCCTCCACAGGAGCGGGTGAGACTGCCAGAAGTTGTGCGCGACACCGTCGACGACCTCGAAACTGCCGTTAGGCACGAGCTCGGCCAGTTGCTGCAACGGCCACGACGGGCGAACATCGTCGGCCGCCGCGAGAAATGTCATGGGCACTGGTGAGTCGGCCAACTGCCGAAACAGCTGTGGTTCATGGATCCATTCGATGAACGATTCTTGAAGCGATTGCCAGACAACAGGTTCCCAAGGTATCTGCGGGTCCGGCTCGATTCCCGCTTCGTACTGCTTCGACCATGTCCGGTCCTTGTGGAGGCCGTGCCCCGCGATGCCGACGACGCCGGACACCGATTCCGGACAGTCGAGTGCGTACCGCACCGCCAAGTCGGATCCCCACGAGTGCCCCAGCACGACCCAGCTGTCGATCTCGAACGTGCGGCGGACGAGTTCGAGGTCCGCAACCGCCTGCGCCATCGTATGAGCGCCGCCACCGGACCGGCCGACTCCGCGTGGCTCAGGGCACCACGCGCGCATTCCTTCCGGAACCAGCTCGTCGTGAGCAAGATAGTGAACGCATCCCGGGCCGCCGGAGAGAACCAGAACGTCCGCCCCTGCCCCACCGACATCGACGTGAAGACGTACGCCGTCCGTGTCGACCACGTGCCGGGATTCCATGAGGAAAAAGCCTAACGCTTACGCGGGTATCCAGCCGCCGAGACGACAAATGCCGCCTCCATGAGCATCCACCCACCTACCTGCACCGAGAGGTCTCGCTCGGGCACGCTCGACGAGCGCACGGTTCCGGCGGCGAAGGTGGCGATGTCGCCGGACAGACTCGGCAACTGAGCATCCTTGGTCCAGTCGTGCCCGAACAGCGGCAGACCTTCGATCTGCAGTCTGTTGTTCCAGGCCGCTTCCGCGGAGGACAGAACGATCTGCGCTGCGAGTTCGCGCGCTCGCAGGTCCTCGTGAGTCTCCCAGGACAGGTTCACCACCACGAACGCGAGGTAGCGAGCCAGGATTGCGTTGAACAGTCCGCCGTCGCCTCCGCCACCGCCCGTGATGACTCCGTACTCGGTCATGCCGTCGTACACGGCGTCGACGAGTTTGTGGACTCGCTCGCGGTGACGCGGTTCGCCCAATCGCGTCGACAACTCGGTTTCCAACCCCAGCGTGACGCCCTGACAGTACGAATAGATCGCGCGCTCGAGGGTGCCGTCGCGGCGGATACCGTCGAAGATCAGTCCGGAGTCCGGATCCCGCAGTGTCTCGTCGATCCAGTCGGCCGTTGCCTGCGCACGCCAGAGTTTTCCGGTGCGCGCCAGCATGATTCCGGCGGGTCCGTTTGCCGGTGTGTTGTAGAAATCGGAGCCTTTGCACCACGGAATACCGCCGCCGTCGGCCGGGGACCACGAATCGAAGAGTTGCGATTCGAGCGCCTGAACCGCGGTTCGGTGATCGACCGAGAACATGCGTTGCGCACGTTCGAGCGAGAGGCCCAGCCACGCCATGTCGTCGTAGTAGTTGTTGGTCCACGCCGAGACGTTGCGGACCCGCACACTGCGGGCAACCTTCGCGACCCGGCGACGACGCTTGGGGGTCGGGTCACGTTCGAGTGCGTCGATCGCAGTATCGAGCAGGTGCGCTTGCCACCAGTAGTGCCACGGCTTGAACATCCGCTCGCGTCGAACAGCAGGCCAGGCAACCACGCCGAGTGCTGTCCGGGGCATTCCCCACAGGCGCCGAAGGTGACGACTGACTATCGCGCCCTCAGCCGCATCGGCCCGCTCTGCCCACACTTCCTGCATAACTACCTATCCTGTCTGGTCGAGGCGCTACACGCTAGCCGGAATTCGCGAGCGAGATCAGCGGGAATCGGCGAGATCGGCATGCTCACGTACCCACGCGTGCATCGCGATGCCGGCCGCGACACCGGCGTTGATGCTGCGAGTCGAACCGAATTGTGCGATCGAGACCGTCATGGACGCAACCTCTTTCGCATGATCGGTCACTCCGGGGCCTTCTTGACCGAACAGCAGGATGCACTCCCGCGGCAGGCTTGCCGTTTCCAGCGGCACCGACCCCGGGGTGTTGTCGACGGCCACGATCGTGAGTGAATTCTCACGGGCGTACTCGACGAGTTCGCCGATGTCTGCGTGGTGAACGATGTGTTGGTATCGATCGGTCACCATGGCGCCCCGCCGATTCCAGCGCCGACGCCCCAGGATGTGGACCGCGGCCGCGGCAAACGCGTTGGCCGTGCGGACCACCGTGCCGATGTTGGCGTCGTGCGCGAAGTTCTCGATGGCGACATGCATCGTGTGACGGCGCGAGTCGATGTCCTCGACGATCGCTTCCCGCGTCCAGTACCGATACTCGTCCAAGACGTTTCGACGATCACCCTCGGCCAGAAGTACCGGGTCGTAGCGCTCGTCGGTCGGCGGTTCCGTGTCGTGCTCCTCGGCCCAGGGTCCGACGCCGTTGGGATTCTCGCCCCACTCGGTGGGTCCCGGTTCACCGGCTCCGCCGGACACGTCGTCGGCTGCGACTTCGGTCATCAGAACACCTCGTTGGAATCTGCAGCCACGGTGAAGCCGTGCGTGGTCTGATCGTTGACACACGAGACGTCTGTCGCGGTGGTCGTACAGGTGAAACCCAGTTTGCTCAGCGGTTGACCGGCCGCCAACACCGGATCGGCGTCGGGGCCGCCAGAGGTGTACACCTCTCCGCCCGAACACATGAAAGCACCCTCACCCTCGTCGGTGACGCGAATACCGTTGCCCCAGTTGACCATGCAGCTCTCCGGCCGCGGCGGAACGGGAGTGGTCGTTCCCTCGCACCCGGCTTCGATTCTGGTGGGCAACTTGATGATGCCGCACTGGAAGTTTCCGTCGGGAGTGGTGAAGTAGTACGACTCGTTGCGCTCGAACTGCACGTCCGTGAGTGTCGTCGTCGGTGGCAGCGTCGTGGTCGGTGGTTCGGTGGTCGTGGGGACGACGGGCGCGACGGTGGTGGTTGTCGTCGGCACTGCGGTAGCGGTGGACGAACTGGGCTGCGCCGCTACGGTCGGCGCTGAATCCGCCTCCCCGCTGCACCCTGCGAGCACGAGCGCCGACCCGACGCCCAACAAGACGAACCCCACCCGAACACGAACCACCCGACTACCTCCACACACGTCATCTTGGCCCAGCAACAGCCGACAGTGCACTCTATCGTGTGGTCGACTAAGTGCTGGTGACGCGCTTGTTCATCAGCCGTGAGAGCCACGCGGGCGAGAACCGCGACGCGCTGAGGAAGAGCTTCGCCTGAGTTCCGACCGGGTAGTGAACCTTGTGCATCCGTCCGGCGCCGCGTGTGGCCGCCCACAGTTCCTGCGCGACGT
The DNA here is from genome assembly GCF_048573875.1 of Rhodococcus sp. SB1D. Classification (NCBI taxonomy): domain Bacteria; kingdom Bacillati; phylum Actinomycetota; class Actinomycetes; order Mycobacteriales; family Nocardiaceae; genus Rhodococcus; species Rhodococcus sp. SB1D. The sequence goes on along the minus strand of NZ_JBMAIQ010000009.1, from coordinate 226,470 downwards.
CGGTTGCAGTCAGCTTGATACCCAACGATCTGGTGGCTCCGGTGTCCATTCCAGTGACCATCGCGGTCTGGACGAACAACGGCCAGAGCGCGAGAACACGGATGTCGTGCTGTGCCCATTCCAGATCGAGCGCCTCGGTCAGGCCGCGGATCGCGAACTTGGTTGCACCGTACGTCGCCAGTTCGGGCTGGCCGTAGATCGCCGAAGCGGAGCACAGATTGACCACCTGGGCGCCGACGGTATCGCGGAGGTACGGGAAAGCCGTGTGCGTGCCGTTGAGGGTGCCGGTGATGTTGATGTCGACCATTCGGCGATGCGCCGCAAGAGAAATATCCTCGAACCGTCCCGACGAGAGCACGCCCGCATTGTTGATCAGGATGTCCAGACGCCCGGACTCCCCGGCAAAATCGGCCAGACACTGCGCCCATCCCGCCGGATCGGTGACATCCAGGACACCCGTCACGACACTGCCGCCGAAACCGTCGATCTCGGCCTGCAAGGAGGCAAGGCCGGCGTCGTCGATGTCGAACGCGCCGACGCGGTATCCGTTGCGCGCGAACAACAGCGACGTCTCCCGCCCGATTCCAGCCGCAGCACCGGTGATGAAGACGTTCGGTTCGCTCATCCGGTCAGGCTATCCTGGATGTGGAGGAAATCTGATGAATCACCGTCGCGTCGTACACACCGTGTGTTTCATCGCGGTGGGGTATCTGATCGTGCTCGCCGTGTGGCTCGGATGGCTGGTCGAGCACACCCCGCCTGGCACGCTGCCCTATCAGATCGGCGGGCTGCTCGCCGCTTTCGGCTCGGTTCTCGGATTCGGAATGGCATGGGCCAACCGCCCGACCCGCGCCGAGCGCAAACTCGAAAAGCACGGCCTCGAAGGGTGGGCACGAATCGACACCGTCACACCCCTGCGCCGAACCGTCGACGGCGAATTGGCCAAGCTCGCACTCCACCTCACGGTTCCAGGTTCCGATTCGTACTCGGGCCGGATCGAGTACGAGATCCGACCCGAGTACAAAGACAAGATCACTCCCGGATCCACGGTCACCGTCATGGTGGACCCGAAGAACCGAGACCGAATCATGCTGTGCCCGTGAAGGACTAGACGCTCTTCTTGCGTCCCAGCGCCAACATGCCCTCCACCAGCATCAGCTGCGCTCCCGCGTACGACGCCAGGATCACTCCCTCGGCAGCAGCGCGGCCGGCGGTCCCGCGGATGAACAGACGACGCACCACGATCAGTCCGTCCGATGCGGTGAAGAGCACTCCGCCCAATCCGAGCCAGGAGCGTCGATCCTTGTTCGGGACGACCACGTCGAGCACGGCGTTGGACTGCGGTGCCAGAGCGGGGTCTGCCGACAACGTCGAGGTGGTTCCCAACATCAATCCATACCCGGTGAGCGGCGTCGACACGCTCGGGGCCTTGGCACGGAGCAGTCCGGACGCCGTCGACCAACCGCTGATGCGGGGCCGCAGGGCAGCGCGGGTCGGCCGAGCGCCGCGGCGCAGCAGGAGCGCCGAGTAACTGGCCTGCATCACCGCGAACGAGGACGCGCCCTTGATCAGACGAGCATCGTTGTCCGGGTCGATCATGAACACGTCGCCGACAGTTGCAGCGGCGAGACCGGCCAGAAGCAGTGCGGTATCGGCAGTTTCCGTCTCCGAGCGCTTGCGCAGCACTCGGGCGGCCAGAGCGGGTGCGATCAACGGCTTCGCGATCTGCTGAACCCGCTCGTTACCGACTACTGCCCCGACCACTGTCGCTGCCGTCGCCGCCGCAAAAACTGCGTGCTCGATGCCCCACTTGCCCGCCATCACAATCCTCCTGTTGGTTACACGTCCAACAGCGACCGTACTGGGTCACTCAGGCGGCATCGCCGGATTTGACGTCCGCGCCGTAGACATCGACGTATTCCTGCCCCGACTGGTCACAGAGCACTGCCATCAATTCGTCCGTCGCCGCACGCACGACGGCCTGGTAGCCACGAAGTTCGCGGTACCGAGAGAAGTCGATCGGCTCCCCTACCGTGATCCGGACCTTGCTGAAGCGCCACATCCGCGTACCCGGCGGGTTGACTGCGTCGCCGCCGTGTACGACGACGGGAATGACCGGCGCCCCGGTTTCCAATGCAACTCGAATCGCTCCGGTCTTTCGCTTGTACAGGCAACCGTCGGGTGATCGTGTTCCCTCGGGGTAGATCCCCCAGACACCACCCTTGTCGAGAATCCCGATGGCCGTGTCCAACGCCGCACGGGAGGCGTCGGCGCCGCTACGGTCGATCGGCACCTGACCGGCCCCACCGAAGAACCAGCGCTGCATCGCGCCCTTCACACCGGTCCCGGTGAAATATTCACTCTTCGCGACGAAGGTGATGCGTCGGCGCACCATGAGAACCAGGAAGAACGAGTCGACGACTGCCCGATGGTTGCCGGCGAGAATCACCGGCCCTTTCTTGGGGATGTGGTGCTGACCCTCGATCGTCGGCCGCCCGAACAGCCAGAGGACCGGGCCGATCAGGACGTATTTGAACAGCCAATAGAGCACAGGGCATCACCTTTTCCGTCTAGTAGACAGTGTCTACGACAAGAATAGTAGACACTGTCTTCCATGACTGTCAGCAGCCTTCGCGAAACACTCGTCGCCACCGGCGTCGAGATTCTCGATGCCGACGGCGCCACAGAACTGACGCTACGGGAGATAGCGCGTCGGGCGGGCGTGTCGCACGGCGCCCCGCGGAGATACTTTCCGACCCACAACAGCCTGCTAGCCGCAATTGCCTCACACGGCCTGCGCGATCTCGCCGACAGACTCGATCCCGTCCTCGCCGGCAAACAATCCGCTCGTAGCCGATTGATCTCGGCAGCAATCGAATACGTGTCATTCGCCCAGGAGCGACCGGCGATGTTCGAGTTGATGTTTCGCCACGACCTCCTCGAGGGCGCAGGCAGCAACCTCCGAGAGTCTTCTCTCCCACTCTTCACCGCCCTGCAATCCCTGACCGAAGAGGCCGACGCCTCCGATCCCACCACATCTGCGTTGAACATCTGGACCGGAACCCACGGCATCGCAGTGCTGGCGGCAAATCGAAGCCTCGCACTCGTCGCACCCGACCTCGATGTGCCGTCGCTGGTAGCCACCGCCGTGACGGACCACCTTCCACGGACTCGTTGATTTACATAGTTAACCTATGCAATAATGTTCTTCGTGACAGACGAAGAACAGCAACTGCACGAACTACTCGTCGACCTCGTGAGCAATACGCACCGCTTCGCGAAGCTGGCAGGCTCCTTCGCGTCCGATCAGTACCCACGCGCCTGGCTGCGCGCACTCTCGTTACTCGAGGAATACGGCGAAATGCGGATCAGCGACTTCGCTCGACTCGACAGAAGCTCGCAGCCCTCTGCCACTGCACTACTGCGCAAACTCGGCGAGAACGGTTACGTCGAACGCCGCGCCGACCCCGAGGACGCCCGGGCAGTTCGAGTGGCCATGACGGACAAGGGCCGAAAGATCTTGAACGACGGTCGAAACGAGATCGCCGACGCTCTAGTCCCCCACTTCGTCGAACTCGGGCCCGAGCAGATCAAGAAACTGGCCGACGGATTGGCCGAATTGCGGTCCATCATCAAGACTTCCGATCCCAGCTGAAACACCCACCACTGAAAAAGGAGGTGGCCGTGAGCAACACGACCGCGACATCAACGCACCAGAACGAGGCTCCGCCGAGCCTCCTGAAACAACCGAAAGCGGTGTGGGCGGTAGCCTTTGCCAGCATCATCGCCTTCATGGGCATCGGATTGGTCGATCCGATCCTCAAACCGATCGGCGAACAACTCGACGCCACACCGTCGCAGGTTTCGCTGCTGTTCACCAGCTACATGCTCGTCACCGGCGTGGCCATGCTCATCACCGGTGTGGTGTCCAGCCGCATCGGCGCCAAGAAAACACTTCTTGCAGGCCTTGCCATCATCATCGTGTTCGCTTCTCTGGCAGGCGCTTCCAGCACCATCGGCCAGATCGTCGGATTCCGTGCGGGCTGGGGACTCGGCAATGCACTGTTCATCGCAACGGCGCTCGCGGCAATCGTCGGCGCGGCCAGCGGCGGCGTGGCACGGGCGATCATCCTGTACGAGGCTGCATTGGGCATCGGTATCGCAGTCGGACCGCTGGTCGGCGGAGTTCTCGGTGACATCAGCTGGCGCGCACCTTTCTTCGGCGTCGCAGCCCTGATGGCGGTCGCCTTCATTCTCATCGTGGTGATGCTTCCGAGCGCACCCAAGCCCGAACACCACACGTCCATCGCCGCGCCCTTCCAGGCGTTGCGGCACCGCGGGCTACTCACCGTTGCCATCACCGCGCTGCTCTACAACTACGGATTCTTCACGCTGCTCGCGTACACGCCGTTCCCCCTCGACATGGGGGCGTACCCGATCGGATTCATCTTCTTCGGTTGGGGCCTGATGCTGGCGATCTCGTCGGTTTTCCTCGCCCCTCGCCTGCAACGACGCTTCGGCACCCTGCCGATGATGATGCTGGCACTGACCCTGTTCGCACTCGACCTGGGCATGATGGCGCTCTTCACCGAGAACAAGATCGTCTTGATCGTCGGTGTCGTCCTCGCCGGTTTGTTCCTCGGCGTGAACAACACACTCATCACCGAAACCGTCATGATCTCAGCTCCCGTGGAGCGGTCGACCGCCTCGGCTGCTTACAGCTTCGTTCGATTCGTCGGCGGCGCCGCTGCTCCGTGGGTAGCCGGCAAGCTCGGCGAATCCAACGTCCACATGCCGTTCTGGGTCGGCGCGGTGCTCACCCTCGCCGCCGTATTCGTCCTGTCTAGCGGACGTAAGGTTCTCGCTCACGTCGACGACCACGATCCCGCGCCGCACAGCGTCGACGAAGCACTCGCCGTCACCGTAGGCGACTGACCCCTGTGAGTGGTTGAGGAGCGCAGGGACTCCTTAACCACTCACGGGGCGTCAGCTCAGGTTCAGATCTTCCAGGCCCAGCAGCGAGCGGTACTCGACGCCCTCGGCACCGATCACCGCATCCGCACCCGTCGCGCGATCGACGACCGTAGCGACTCCGACCACGGTGGCCCCTGCCTCGCGCAGGGCCTTCACTGCTGTCAACGGCGAATTGCCCGTCGTGGTCGTGTCCTCGACAACCAGGACACGCTTGCCGACGATGTCCGGGCCCTCGATCTGGCGCTGCATCCCGTGGGCCTTCGCGGCCTTGCGGACGACAAACGCATCGATCGGTCGGCCGGGAGCGTGCATCACCGCCATGGCAACCGGATCGGCGCCCATCGTCAAACCGCCGACGGCGTCGAAATCCCAGTCCGCGACCAGTTCACGCAGCAGCGAGCCGATCAGCGGCGCTGCCTTGTGGTGAAGTGTCGCGCGGCGAAGGTCGACGTAGTAATCGGCTTCCTTGCCCGAGGACAACGTCACCTTTCCGTGTACAACAGCCAATTCGCGCACCAGCGCAGCCAAATCCTCACGATCGCTCATGAGTGCTCAGCCTACCGACCACTACCTTGTGTTCGGCTTCTGCCTCTGGGCTACGTCCGGCTTCCGCCTCTGGGCTACGTCCGGCTTCCGCCTCTGGGCTACGTCCGCCCGCGGCCTCGTCCGACGATGTTGGTCAGCCGGCGAACCAGCCCCTTGGGAACGAGACGCCCGGCCGTCGTGAGGACCTTGTACTGGAATCCCGGAATACTGATGACCTTGTCGTCACCGAGATCCTTCATCGACGCCGCAACCACCTGGTCGACGCTCAGCCACATCGGCTTGGGGATCGTGGACATCTCGATGCCCGCGCGCTCGTGGAACTCGGTGCGAATGAAGCCCGGGCACAGCGCCTGCACGCGCACTCCCGTCCCGGCCAACCCGCCGGACAGCCCTTCGGTGAACGAGATGACATAGGCCTTGCTTGCCGAATACGTCGAACCCCGCCCGGACAGCAGGCCCGCGACGCTCGCCACGTTGACAATCGTTCCGTGCGCCGACGCGATCATGCTGGGCAGCGCCGCACGGGTCAGCCGCATCACGGCGGTGACGTTGACGTCGAGTTGAGACTGAAGGAGCGCCGGATCGGCGGTCCAGAACTCGCCGGAGGTACCGAATCCGGCGTTGTTCACCAACACCTCGACGCCCTTCTCCAAACGAAGCGCGACCGTGTCGCGTCCGGCCTCCGATGCGAGATCGGCAACCAGAATCTCCGACTCGGTGCCGAACATCGTCTTCAACTCGGACGCGAGGTCGTGCAATCTGACCTCGTCACGTGCGACGAGAACCAGGTCGTATCCGAGGGAGGCGTATTTCTTGGCGAAACCGGCGCCGAGACCAGAGGTGGGTCCGGTCACCAGGGCAACGGGACGCACAGGGCGATCCGAGTGGGAAGTCGACATACCGGCCACGCTAGTGGTTATCGCGCCTGGACGGGAACCTTAAAGGTCAGTCGACCGGGCGAATTGTGCCCGAGCGCTGCGACGCCGGGCGCTGAGCCGGCTTGTCAGCCGCCTCGGGCTTGCGCAGCGATTGATCCGGACGTGGCGCAGATTCCCGCGGTGCGGGCTCACGCGGTGCGGACTCACGCGGTGCGGACTCACGCGGGGCAAATTCACGCGGCGGAGCGTCACGGGGCGGCTGCTCTTGACGCGAACGGGGCTGTTCTACCGGATCCGGAGTTGGGCGAGACTTCTCGGCGCCCGGCCGCGGGCGGCTCGGATCGTGATCGACCTCGAGTTCGTTGGGATCGGTGACGGGAGGCAGGACATGCAGAATGCCGGACAGGCGCGCAACCGACTCGATTGCCGCGTCCCAGTCCCGGCCGTTACTGGTCACCGGAAGTGAACCGAGCGTCCACTGCCCTTCGCTCCACAGCATGCTGATCGACGGCGGAACCGATTCGGTGAACGCCACCATGCGCTGATCACAGACACGACGTGCGATCTCGAGATCGGTCGCGAAGACGACTCGTGAACCGATCGCACCCAACAGGTTCAGGTCGCCGTCCTTGGGCGGAGCCGTCGACTTCAACCGAAGATCGATGTCGACGTCCGACCCGATCTCGCGGCGAACGGCCACGATGGTTGCGGTCTCTTCCAGGTCGAACAGCACGAACTGTTCTCCGCGACGGCGGCCGCGGACGACGTCGGTAGCAGTGAGGTAGTCCTGCTTGGCCATGACCGCGCGGTGCCATTCGCCTGCCAGCTGATCGTCAGTGGCCGTGTACGTGTAACCCTGCGCCTTGGCCCAGATCTGACGCACTCGCCCGGATTGATCTCGCCTCGTCCTGTCGACGTACAGAAGCGCACCCGCGCCTGCGAGTGCAATTGCTGCCAGTCCGAACCACATTCCAGTCATCACCCTCCAGGGTAGCGACTCGCGGCCTCAACCTCCCGCGACACCCTGGTGGACTCGCCCGATGTGTCGTGAACGACTCAGTTGCCGAACTTCGGCAGCGACGTACTCAGAATCGTGTTGGCGGTCATCGTGCCGTTCTCCACCGGCGTTCCGTCCACGACGATGTTGTCTCCCGGTTGCAGATCGGCGATGGTGGCGCGGTTGAGCGCGATGAGCGTGGTGTCCGCGGTGGTCAGAATCGTCACCTGCGAACCCCCGATCGAATCGATGACCAACGTGCCGCCGTCGTTCGACTTCACGGTGCCGACGGCTCCCCCGGCGTCACCGATGACTTCGCCGAGCCCGCCTGGAAGCTGGCTGAGCGGAGAATCCGTCGTCGGAGTCGGCGCCGTGGTGCTGGCCTTCGGCGGTGTCGTGGTCGGCGCCTGCGTCGTGGTGGTCGGAGGAACGAAAGCGGTCTGGGTGCCCTTGTCGTTCGAGCCGAACGCCGAGAACGCGATGATCGCGATCACGGCGACCAGGATCCCGACCACACCGGCGGCCACCCACGTCGCGAGCTTGCGCTTCTTACCGCCGCCCGACGATCCATCGTCGATGAACGGCTGTTCCGGCGGAACTCCACCGCCACCACCGGCAACCGGATACTGCTGTGTATTTCCGTACTGCTGCGTGTTCCCGTACTGATCCGGGTTCCCGTACTGCTGAGCGGTGTACGGCGGATAGGCCTGCGTCGCACCAGGCGGCGGCGCCTGCGGATCGAACTGCGGGTTGTAGGCAGGGAACGCCTGAGTGGGATTCGGCTGCTGCCCCTGCTGCCCCAAGTACTCCGTGTTCTGATCCGGTCCGCCGTAGGGATACTGCTGTGCCCCCGGATACTGCTGTGCCCCCGGATACTGCTGTGCCCCCGGCGGCTGACCGAAATACTCCGTCGGCTGGTTCGGATTCTGGCCGGACACCGTCCCGTACTGCTCCGTCGGCTGGTCGGGCGTACGCCCCCACACCTCGGTCGCCTCGGGATCCTCACGGCGCGGCCCACCCGAGTTACGCGGATCGTTCTGATCGGTCATGCCTGGCTCACCTTCGGTTGGGACGAAAGAGCGTCGGAGTCGTTCGGAGAGGCGCGGGTGCACTCGTCCCCGGTTCGAGCATCCAGCCATCCAGGGTAGAACAAAATGCGAATGCCCCGCCGATCCAAGTGGATCGACGGGGCATTCCGCTTACCGAATCAGGAGAGAACCAACTGATCCGCGTCCTCGCTGACACCGACGTGCACGGTGTCGCCGTCCTGGACCTTGCCGGCCAGGAGCAGCTTGGCGAGCTGGTCGCCGATCGACTGCTGAACGAGTCGACGCAATGGCCGAGCGCCGTACAGCGGGTCGTAGCCGCGCACTGCGAGCCACATCCGAGCCGCACCGTTCACCTCGAGGGTGAGACGACGCGCAGCCAGACGCTTCTGCAACTGCTCGAGCTGGATGTCCACGATGTGCTCCAACTGCTCCTCGGAGAGCGAGTCGAAGATGACCACGTCGTCGAGACGGTTGATGAACTCCGGCTTGAACGCGTGGCGTACCGCATCCATGACCTGCTCCCGCGTGCCACCGGATCCCAGGTTGGAGGTCAGGATCAAGATGGTGTTGCGGAAGTCCACCGTGCGGCCTTGACCGTCGGTCAGTCGGCCTTCGTCGAGCACTGCGAGCAAGACGTCGAACACGTCGGGGTGTGCCTTCTCGACCTCGTCGAAGAGGACCACCGAGTACGGGCGTCGTCGAACTGCTTCGGTGAGCTGGCCACCGGCTTCGTAGCCGACGTATCCCGGAGGAGCACCGACGAGTCGGGCCACCGAGTGCTTCTCACCGTATTCGCTCATGTCGATGCGGATCATCGCGCGCTCGTCGTCGAAGAGGAAGTCCGCCAAGGCTTTGGCGAGCTCCGTCTTACCGACGCCGGTCGGGCCGAGGAACAGGAAGGAACCGGTGGGCCGATTGGGGTCGGCGACACCTGCTCGGGCGCGGCGAACCGCATCCGAGACGGCGACGACGGCGTCGGTCTGGCCGACGACGCGCTTGCCGAGTTCGGACTCCATGCGGAGCAGCTTCTCGGTTTCGCCTTCCATCATCCGGCCGGCGGGGATTCCGGTCCAGGCTGCGACCACGTCTGCGACGTCGTCAGGCCCGACCTCTTCCTTGAGCATCACGTCACCGTCGGAGGCAGCTCCGGAAGCGGCTGCTGCCTCTTCCAGTTCCTTCTCGAGCGCCGGGATACGGCCGTAGCGCAACTCGGCTGCCTTGCCCAGATCGCCGTCACGCTCAGCGCGTTCGGACTCTCCTCGCAGGGTTTCGAGCTGTTCCTTCAGCACGCGCACCGAGTCGATGGCCTGCTTTTCGTTCTGCCAGCGGGTGCTGAGCTGATTGAGCTTTTCGCGGTCGTCCGCGAGTTCCTGACGCAGCTTCTCGAGCCGCGCCTTGGACGCGTCGTCGGTTTCCTTCTCGAGTGCCACTTCTTCGATTTCGAGTCGGCGAACCGTGCGTTCCACCTCGTCGATCTCGACGGGACGCGAGTCGATCTCCATACGAAGTCGCGATGCGGCTTCGTCCACGAGGTCGATGGCCTTGTCCGGCAGGAACCGCGACGTGATGTAGCGGTCCGACAGCGCGGCAGCCGCCACCAACGCGGAGTCGGTGATGCGCACGCCGTGGTGCACCTCGTAGCGCTCCTTGAGGCCGCGCAGGATACCGATGGTGTCCTCGACCGAGGGCTCACCGACGAGCACCTGCTGGAAACGACGCTCGAGTGCTGCGTCCTTCTCGATGTACTTGCGGTACTCCTCGAGTGTGGTCGCACCGACCAGCCGTAGCTCACCACGGGCGAGCATCGGCTTGATCATGTTGCCTGCGTCCATCGCGGATTCACCGGTGGCTCCGGCGCCGACGATGGTGTGCAACTCGTCGATGAAGGTGATGACCTGTCCGGCACTGTTCTTGATGTCGTCGAGGACAGCCTTGAGGCGTTCTTCGAATTCACCGCGGAACTTGGCACCGGCGACCATGGACCCGAGATCCAGGGACACGACGGTCTTGCCTCGCAGGGATTCCGGGACGTCACCCGCGACGATGCGTTGGGCAAGGCCCTCCACGATCGCGGTCTTGCCGACGCCGGGCTCACCGATGAGTACCGGGTTGTTCTTGGTACGACGCGAGAGCACCTGCACGACACGGCGAATCTCGGTGTCGCGACCGATCACCGGGTCGAGCTTGCCGCTACGTGCAGCTTCGGTGAGGTCGGTGGAGTACTTTTCCAGCGCTTGGTAGGTGCCTTCGGGCTCCGGGCTGGTGACGCGAGCGCTGCCGCGGACGGTGGTGAAGGCTTCACGCAATGCGTCCTGGGTAGCGCCATGACGTACGAGCAACTGTGCGACGTCGGAGTCCCCGCCGGCCAGTCCGTAGAGGACGTGCTCGGTGGAGACGTATTCGTCGTCCATCTCGGTGGCGAGGTGCTGAGCAGCAGTGAGTGCCGCGAGTGCCTCACGCCCGAGTTGCGGGGTGGAGCTTGCGCCGGTTGTCTTGGGTAGGCGATCGACGATTGCCTGTGCTTCACGGTGTACGACCGTGGGGTCGACGCCTACAGCTTTGAGTAGTGGGGCAGCGATGCCGTCGGTCTGGTCGAGCAATGCGACCAGCAGATGGGCAGGCCGGATATCGGGGTTACCCGCCGACGACGCCGACTGCAGTGCAGCCGTCATCGCAGCCTGGGTCTTGGTTGTTGGTGTGAACGAGTCCACTTGTCACCTTTCTGGCGAAGTCGAACGGGAAGAGCCGCGACCGGTTGGTATTGCGACTGTGTCAATATGCTCAACGCGGACAAACTTGAGTCTATTCCGCTCAAGTTTGTTTTCGCCAGGCCGAGTTGGTTTCGTAGGTCACATTTTCAGCCGTACTAGAATTGTGGCGAGAGTTGCAGCTGGTGCGAAAGGGGGATGGATTGGATCCGACAGTGATCGCCCGTCTGCAATCCAGCCTCGATTCTCTGACCGACGACGAAGAGAGCCGTGCGCACTTCTCGGCAGTGTTCTACACCGGCCTCTTTGCGGAACATCCTCTGTACCGCTCATTGTTCCCCGCCGGGATGGAATCGCAGGGCCACCGTTTCTTCAGAGCCATCGAGTTCGTCGTGAAGAATCTGCCCCAGCATCGCCGAATCCGGAAGTTCCTCACCCAACTCGGCCGCGACCACCGTCGCTACGGCGTCGAGCGTGAGCACTACGAGGCCGCCGGCGTCGCTCTGAAGCGCGCGGTTCGGTCGATGTACGGCACGAGCGCGCACAGCCGCTACAAGTGGACGCCGGAGCTGGACGAGGCCTGGTCTCAGTTCACCGACCTCGTCGTCGGCACGATGGCCGACGGCGCCGAATCCGATACGACCCCGGCGCTCTGGGGCGCAACCGTGGTCAGCCACGAACGAGTCCTCGACGATCTGGCGATTGTGCGCCTCGAAGCCGACCCACCCATTCCGTACGGGGCGGGGCAATACGTAGGTGTTCAGATTCCCCAGCGCCCGAAAATGTGGAGGTATTACTCACCGGCGATTCCGACCAACCCTTTCGGTCAGCTCGAGTTCCACATCCGCAAGGTGTCGGGAGGATGGGTCAGCCCCGCGATCGTCAGCGAGACCAACGTCGGTGACCGCTGGGTCATGTCCACTCCCCTCGGCGGTCTCGAGGTCGATTTCACCAGCGACCGTGACGTTCTCATGATCGGATCCGGCACCGGCATCGCTCCACTGCGGGCACAGGTGATGGAAATGTCTCAACGCGCGCACAACCCGCGCGTGCACCTGTTCGTCGGCGGCCGCTATCCGTGCGATCTCTACGACCTCGAAACGCTCTGGCACATCTCGCTCAGCAACCCGTGGTTGACCGTCGTACCGGTTTCCGAAGAACCCGAAAACCCTTGGTGGCACAACGGACCGGTGCTGGAGCCACCCTTCGGAATGCACAGCCGACTGATCGGACCGATCGGAAAAGTGGTCTCGCAGTTCGGCTCGTGGGCCGACCGTCAGGTGCAGATCTCGGGGTCACCGTCGATGATCAAGACCACCGTCTACGCCTTGCGTGCCGGCGGAACTCCGCTCGACCAGATCCGGCACGACCCGCTCTACTGACTGCAGGAGAACTTTCATGGCCCAGCGAACCTGGTCGAGCACAGTCGTCGAACATCACCGTCTCCGTGAGGATCTGGCGGTTGTTCGTCTTGTCGGCGACGTCGTCCCGTTCCGACCCGGCCAGTACGTCGACGTCAGCGTCCCGCAGAATTCGCGGTTGCTCCGTCGACTCTCCCCCGCACTGCCTCCCTCACACGACGGGAAGTTGGAGTTTCACGTCAAGACGGTTCCCGGTGGTTGGGTCAGCGGTTCGATAGTCAAGGACACCCAGCCTGGTGACGTCTGGCAGATCCTCGACCCGCGCGGCAACCTGTCCGTCGACGAGAACGGCCCCACCGTCATCATGGTCGCGGGCGGAACCGGTTTGGCCCCACTCCGGTCGATCATTCTCGATCTGGCTCAGACCCCGAACCCGCCGCAGGTGTACCTCTTCTTCGGTGGCCGAACGCTTCGTGATCTCTACGCTGCGGACATGCTGTGGCTGCTCGCCGACCAGTTTCCGTGGTTGCAGCCCATTCCTGTCGTCGAAGATCTCTCCGACGGCGGCCCGCCCGACGGATGGTTCGACCGGTTGAACGTCGACATCGGATTCGGCGACGATCATCTCATCGAAGGCACGCTCGCCGACGTCGTCGCGTCGTACGGTGCGTTCACCGAACATCAGGTCCTGGTGTGCGGATCGGCGGCCATGGTTCGGTCGACGCGTGATCGATTGATCGAGGCCGGAACGCCGGCCGAGGTCATTCAGTTCGATCCGTACTGACGGTCAGTACGTCGGGTCGTTGCGAACGGTGTCGACGTCGATGCCCACTGCGCGAAGCCTGAATTTGGTGCTGTTGACCATGGATTCGCTGCCGACGACCTGGATGTCGTAGCCCGCCCAGTCCCCGAACGAGGTCACGACCTTACCGACCTTGCCGACGATGCGCCGCTTCATGCCGATCGGCGGCAGTGGCTCCGCTTCGGTGTGCCACCACGGATTCTCGTCTTCTTCGGAGACCGGGATGATCGTGAGCCACGGGTACTTCTCGGCCAGCTTCCACAGATGTGGAAGGTCGTAGAGATCGCACGGATGCTGTCCGGAGTAGAACAGTTGGACCTTGCGGGTGTTGCCGCGTCGGATCAGTTCGAGGATCTGAGCGCGAAGAGGCGCGACACCTGTTCCCGACGCGATCATCAAAAGGTCCTTGGAGTTCTCCGGAATCCCCAAGGCGCCGATGGGCGAACCGACCACCCAGGTGTCACCGACAGCGGTCTGGTTCACCATGACCGGGCTGACCCACCCGCCGGTGACCTGGCGGATGTGGAACTCGAGGATTCCGGTCCCGTCGTACGGCGTGGCCGGAGAGAGGTAGCGCCACATCCGTGGCCTCGCGGCGACCTGCACGCTGACGTACTGACCGGCGCGGTACTCCATCGTCTGGTCGAGTTGCAGCCGCACGACGGCGACGCCCTTGATGACCGGGCGGCATTCGATGACCGTGGCACTCCACGCGGGCGGACCGTCTTCCGCGTTGGCGGCATCCATCATCGCCGCCGAGATGATCGCGAGCGCGTTACGCCACGCGCTGTCGACCTCGTCGGTCCACATTTCGGCGCCACCGAAGGTCTCGAGTGCTTCGATCAAGGCATTGCCGACTGCCGTGTAGTGCTCGTCGGTGACGCCGTACTTGCGGTGATCGCGGCCGAGCTGCGCGAGGTACTCGAGTATCGCGTCGGACTCGTCGAGGCGTTCGACGACGTGAGCGATAGCGCTGACAAGCCGGTCACGCTGCACATCCATCGCTGCCGGAAAGAACTCCCGGGTTTCGGGCGATCGAGCGAACAGGATCGAATAGAAGGTACGGGCGAGCCGTTCCGGACCATCTTCTACCGCAGCGACGGATTTGAAGCTCGACCGGACCAGAGAGATTGCTTGCGAATCCACGCTCATCCTCGTCCCGACTAGACGCGGCAAGACCCGCCGCGGAATTTCGTCTGCAGCTTATGTCACAAATGTCTGACTCGTAAATCATTCTGGACAAGTGTCACAATGCGACCCCATTTCGCGGTGTGACCGTCCCTTTCTTATTCTTGCGTGCAAGATAAACAAGAGCTTCGACACTCTCGATCGCCGAGCTAACGTTCAGCGAAATCTCAACCAGCCAAACAGGAGTCGTGCCGTGGATTTTGTTCGACAGGACGAATTGCCCACCGATAGCGGGCTTACGTCCCAGATCGCCTCCACTACCCCGACGCTGACCGAGCTTCAACGTCGGGAACTCGAGTGCGTCGAATTTTTCGACTCTCCGGAACTGGGACACCTCCCGACGTCTCGGCGGCGTGAGGCCTTGCGTGAACTCCATCGGACCGGCACCTACACGCACACAGCGGAGGAATTGCTCGTCGGCGCCAAACTCGCGTGGCGAAACCACGCCAGGTGCGTCGGTCGCGCGCATTGGCGGACCCTCAAACTCATCGACGCGCGCGATGCCGTCACGGCTTCCGCTCTCGCCGAAGCATGCTGGGAGCACCTGCGACTGTCGACCAACGGCGGCGCTCTGCAGTCGGTCGTGACGGTCGGGCCACTCCCCCGCGAGGACGGTCAGGAGTACCGAATCCTCAGCCCGCAACTGATCCGCTACGCCGGCTACCGGCAGCCTGACGGCACCATCCTGGGCGACCCGTGGCACGTCGATCTGACTGCTCAGGTCACCGCGATGGGGTGGAAGGGCGCCGGTACGCCGTTCGACGTTCTCCCCGTACTGATTTCGGTCCCCGACGAACCCCTGCAGTACTTCGACGTCCCGACCGACCTGGTTCTCGAGGTCGAGATCGAGCACCCCGAATACAGCTGGTTCGCTGATCTGGGGCTTAAATGGCATGCCGTCCCTGCGGTCTCGGACATGAACCTCGACATCGGCGGAATCGTCTATCCCTGCACGCCGTTCAGCGGTTGGTACGTCAGCACCGAGGTAGGCGCACGCAACTTCAGCGACACCGATCGCTACAACATGTTGCCCACCATCGGAGCGATGATGGAGCTCGACATGAGCCACGACCGCACGCTCTGGAAGGACCGCGCACTGGTCGAACTGAACCGTGCAGTTATCCACAGCTACCGCAAGGCCGGCGTCATCATGGTCGACCATCACACTGTCGCAAAGCAATTCATCGATCACATCGCGCGTGAGGACAAGGCCGGGCGCAAGTGCCCGACCGACTGGTCATGGGTGAATCCGCCCATGTCCAGCTCGCTCACGCCGACGTTCCACCGCCTGTACGACGAGCCCGATCTCGACATCCGGCCCAATTTCGTGACAAAAAAGAAGAAGGGCACCGACCAAGGCCGGTGCCCCTTCCACAACTGATCGCGCTCAGAAGGGGATCTGCCCCAATCCGACGCCGACCACGAGCATCGTGATCGAGATCAGGCCCGCTCGCCACAGAACCTTCTTGTGGTGATCCGCCAGAGAAACACCGGCGAGTGTGACCAGTAGCAGGATCGCCGGGACCAGCGGGCTCTGCATGTGCACGGCCTGCCCGGTGATCGAGGCGCGCGCCATCTCCACCGGCTCGATGCCGTACTGCGCTGCAGTCTCGGACAGCACCGGCAGCACACCGAAGTAGAACGCGTCGTTGGTCATGAAGAACGTGAGCGGGATACTCAGGACGCCCGTGATGACGGCGAGGTGCGGGCCCATCGCGTCGGGGATGACCTGAAGCAGCCACTCTGCCATCGCCTCGACCATGCCGGTTCCCTGGAAAACGCCGGTCAGCACCGCTGCTGCCAGCACCATCGCGACCACCGAGACGATGCTCGACGAATGGCGTGCGATTGCTTCACCCTGATCCTTGACCGCCGGGAAGTTCACCGCGAGGGCGATCGACGACGCGATCATGAACAGCACCGGGATGGGCAGGATGTCCATCACGAGTACGACGAGAAGGATCGTCGTCAGCGCAGCGTTGAACCAGAGCAATTTCGGCCGCAAGGTGTCCCGCTTGGGGTCGAGGCCGTCGATGAATCGTCCGGTGTCGCCGCCGTCGTCCTCGGAGTCGTTCGAGCCGCCGGTGCCGGCGCTACCGGTGCTGGAACTTCCACCGTTTCCGACCTTTTCGAGGATGCGCTCAGAAGTCAGGACCAAAGTCCCGATCCTGCGGCGCTCCATGATCCCGAGGTGAATCGCGAATCCGAGCACCATGATCAGGCCGACGATCAACGACGGCACCATCGGCACGAACACGTCGGAGGGCGAGAGTCCCAGCGCGCTCGCGGCCCGGACGGTCGGGCCGCCCCACGGAATGATGTTCATCGTCGCGTTGGACAGGCCGGCGATCACCGTCAGAACGACGGGACTGACACCGAGTTTGAGGTAGAGCGGAAGCAGCGCCGAGGTCACGATGATGAAGGTCGTCGAACCGTCTCCGTCCAGCGAGACCACCATCGCGAGCACTGCGGTTCCGACCACGAGCCTCATCGGATCGTCTCGCACCATCCGCAGGATGAGCTTGACCAGCGGATCGAAGAGGCCGACGTCGATCATGATTCCGAAGAAGATGATCGCGAAGAACAACAGCGCCGCGGTGGGTGCGAGCGACTTGATGCCGTCGGTGATCATGTCGCCGATTCCGAGGCCGGCCCCGGCAAGTAGTCCGAAGGCCACCGGAACCAGAGTCAGTCCCACCACCGGGGTCGCGCGTTTGGTGAGGATCAGGAACATGAACACCGCAACCATGAGAAAGCCGAGTGTGACGAGCATGATGAACTCCTTTAGTGCTGAATTGCCGAGAAAAACGGCACGGCAAATCGAGCCGGTGACCTTCGTGGAGGTGAAACGAAACTTCGGTAGTGCTCAGTTGATGCCGGGCGGATCGAGTGTTGCGTCGACGAACCGGGATTGATCGGTGAGGAATGCGGAGAACTCGGGTTCGGTGAGAACTGCACTGTTCCAACCGTTTCGGCGAGACAGCTCGTTCCAGCGCGGGCTTGCCGCCAGATCCCGCACCAAATTCTGCAAGTGCTGACGCTGATCGTCCGTCAGGCCCGGCGGCGCCATGAGGCCGCGCCAATTGGTGAATGTGACGTCGACGCCAGACTCCGCCATCGTGGGCGCATCCACCGCCGGGGTACGGGCCGGCGAGCTGACCGCAAGGACCCGAACCGTGCCTGCCGCAATCTGATCGAGGTACTCACCGATACCGGTGGCGGCTACGTCGACCTGCCTCGTGAGCAGTGCGGGAAGCAGTTCGCCGCCGCCGTCGTAGATGCGGTACGGGGAGCGCGACGGATCGACGCCGACCGCCCGTGCGAACAGAAGGCGGAACAACCCGTCCGGTCCACCTTCACTCGAACCACCGCCGATCGAGATCGACGACGGATCCGCCACCCAGGCCTGCGTCAGATCGGCGAGAGTTTTGTACGGTGAATCTGCTGGAACCAGTAGCGCTTCCGGTTCTTCGACGAGTCTCGCAATCGGTGTCACGTCGGCAAGTGTGTGCTCGGACGGCAGTATCTCGAGCGAACCGAGAACTCCGAGCCCCATGACCATGAGTAGGTCGGGATTCCCGCTTTCGAGAGCCAACCGGTTGAGTCCGACGATGCCACCCGATCCGGGCAGCACAACGACGTCGGCGTCGACGGTCCCTTCGTCGGCCAGTGCTTGCACCATGGTCCGGGCGGTCAGGTCGTAACCACCACCGGCCACCGAGGGCACCAGCACGCGCAGTTCTTCGGAACTCTCACCCGCTCGGCCACCGGCGAAGAAGGACTCGACCGGAGTGCATCCGGTCGAGAGCACGAGAGTCATCGCGCAGGCACCGAGCAGGGCGATATGCCTGCTCAGCCGCTTCGATGTGCTCATGGCTTCGTCCTTGTCTGCCGGTACCGATGTGTGAACAGGTTTCATACTGACGCACTTTGTGACTGGGGTCACCATTGGGAAAGCAAATTGATTTGTGCTCATTGTGCTCACGAACGGCCGCTTTCCCGGCATCGAACTGAAGGCTAGGGTCTGGCTGGTGTCCTCAGGAAACGAGCAGGCGGAGCGAGAGAGCAAGTCGTCTCTGTTTGCCCGGCTGTTTCGCCGCCGGCACACTCTGGCGACACAACTTCTCGAACTGCAACTTCTGATCGTCGTTGCAGTTCTCGTGTGCGTCACCGCCCTCTCCCTCGCGCAGTCGTCCGCGAGTTTCCAACGCGAGGAGGGACGTCGCGCACTCTCGGCAGCGGAATCGCTCGCAGCCAATCCGGCAGTACGCGAGCTACTCCCCCAGGCGCAGACCCGCCTCCGCTCCGGACTACAAGGTTCGGTCGACTCGGTACGCGCCATCTCGGGCGTCACCTACGTCTCGCTTGCCGACGCCGACGGCAGTGTCGTCATTTCGACGCGTCCCGGTGATGTCGGCATCGACGCACGTCAGACGGAGGATCGGTCGTGGACGGGTTTGGTCGACACGCCCTCCGGCAAGGCCGTGGAGGCGCACGTTCCGATTCTCGGCAGCGAAGGAGCGATTACCGGAACCGCGATCGTCGGCATCGAGTACCCCTCGATCTGGACACGGCTGCTGCAGTCTGCACCGAATCTCCTGGTATACCTCGCGGTGGCATCCCTTCTCGGCGGCGTCGGGTCGATCCTGTTGGCCCGCAGGGTAAAACGGCAAACCCTCGGCATGGAAGCCGGCGAGATCCTGGACCTGGTTCGCCAACGTGAAGCAATGCTGCGCGGTCTCAAGGAAGGCGTCATCGCATTCGACGCGCAGGGAAAGGTGGTGCTGATGAGCGACAGTGCCCACCAACTCCTCGACATCCCACGCGGCAGCGCCGGTAGATCGGTGCGGGACCTCGGTCTCGACGACCGCCTCCAGAGTGTACTGACCTCCGGCACAACCGAATCCGATCAGTTGGTTCTTGTCGGCGATCGCCTGCTCGTCCTCAACACCGTCTTGATCGAATCGAAAGGCCGCACCATCGGGTCGGTCACCACTTTCCGCGACCGCACCGAATTGCGCTCCGTGGAAGAAGAACTCGACGTGACCAAAACCAGCACCGACGCACTACGCGCCCACATCCACGAGTTCGACAATCAACTGCACACCATCTCCGGCCTCATCCAGCTCGGCGAATACGACGAGGTGGTCGGCTACGTCGAGGGTCTGACCATGGAGCGCGCGCAGGTCAGCGCGACCGTGACCGAGAAGATCGCCGACGTCGGCACCGCCGCACTCGTGATCGCCAAGATAGGTGCTGCTGCACAGGGGTTGGTCACGGTCGAGCTGGCGGCGGACACGCATCTGGAACCGGTGGACCGCAGACTCGGACGAGATCTCGTGACAGTGGTCGGAAACCTCGTCGACAATGCCGTCGACGCCGTCGGTGAGATGCCGGAAGCCGCGCGCCGCAAGGTTCGGTTGTCGATTCGGGGCCGTGGCACAGCGGTCGAAGTGCGGGTCGAGGACGCCGGCCCCGGTATCGCGCCGGAGAATCGCGACAGGGTGTTCGGCCAGGGTTGGAGCACCAAGGGACAATCGAGCGACGGACACGGTTTCGGTTTGGCGCTGGTGCGCCTGACGTGTCGTCGGCGGGGCGGCGACGTCACCGTGAGCACTCGTTCGGCAGAGGACATCGAGTGGACTGTCTTCAGCGCGGTCCTACACGACGGAGAGGGCGCATGATCCGGGTACTGGTGGTCGACGACGACTTCATGGTGGCGAAGGTGCACAGCGGATTCGTCTCACGGATAGACGGTTTCGAAGTGTGCGGCGTTGCCCATTCGGCCGAGACCGCGCTGGCCGCAGTCGGTGAGTTGCAACCCGACCTGGTGCTTCTCGACGTCCACCTGCCTGGCACCACCGGACTCGATCTGATCGCCCCGTTTCGCGAGCTGGCACCGGAGCTGGATGTTCTTGTCATCACTAGTGAGCGCGAGGCCGGCTCGGTCAAGAAAGCGCTGCGCAGCGGCGTCGTGCATTACCTGATGAAGCCCTTCACGTTCGAGGTTCTCCGTGAGCGTCTCGAGCGTTACCGATCGACATACGCAAACCTCGACAGCTCCGGCGAAGCAGAACAGGAGGCGGTGGACGAGGCTTTCGGCGTGGCAGGTGGCGCGACAACGGCGTCGTCCCTCAAGGGTCTACCGAAAGGACTCAGTCCTGAGACCCTTCAGCTGGTCGAGGCAGCACTACGAGACGAAACCGAACCCGCCTCGGCCACAGACATTTCCGAGAGGGTCGGCATCTCACGCGCGAGCGCGAGGCGCTACCTCGAATACCTCTACGAAACCGGGCGGTCCACCACTTCGCTGAAATACGGAGTGGTGGGCCGCCCGGAACGTCGTTACGTCTGGAAACGCTGACCCTTCGCTACACGACGCTGGTTCCTAGACCGCGCGGGCGCTGGTCTCCCAGTACCGCGCGCGCAGCGCCTTCTTGTCCAGCTTGCCCAGCGGTGTCAGCGGGAGTGATTCCACGAAGTCGATGCTCTTGGGAGCGTGAACCGAACCCTTGGCTGCCTTCACCTTGTCGACCAGTTCCTCGGTGTCGACGGTCAGTCCGGCACGAAGTACGACACAGGCCTTGACGGCTTCGCCCCACTTGTCGTCCGGCACACCGACTACCGCCACCGACGCGACGGACGGATGCGCCGAGATCACGTCTTCGATTTCGCGGGGGAACACGTTGAAACCACCGGTCACGATCATGTCCTTCTTGCGATCGACGATGGACATGAACCCGTCCTTGTCCTTGCGCGCGATGTCGCCGGTGTGCAGCCAACCACCCCGGAACGCCTCGGCGGTTTCGGCCGGCTTCTTCCAGTAGCCCTTCATGATCAGCGGGCCACGGACGCAGATCTCACCGAGTTCTCCCTGCGGCACCTCGTTGAGGTCGTCGTCGAGCAACCGGACGTCGAGCCACGGCACCGGACGCCCACACGTGGCGAGGCGGGCCGGATCGTCGGCGAGGTGTTCTTCCTTGCGCAGCACCGAAATAGTCATGCCGCACTCGGTCTGACCGTAGAACTGGAAGAAGATCTGACCGAACTTCTTGATGCCCTCCTGCAATCTGGCGGGAGACATCGCGGACGCTCCGTAAAACAGCGTCTGCAAACTCGAGACGTCCCGCTTGGGCAGATCGGGGTGGTCCATGAGCATGTAGATCATGGTGGGCACCAACATGGTTGCCGTGATCTTGTGCTTCTCGATCGCTTCGAGCACAGCACCTGGCTCGAAGGCAGGCAGGACGATCAACGCACCGCCGCGCAGCAAGGTCGGGATGAAGAACGCTGCACCTGCGTGTGAGAGTGGCGTGCAGATGAGGAAGCGGTTGTCCTCGGGCCACTGCCACTCCGACATCTGGATCTGATTGAGCGCAGCACCCGAACGGAAGGATCCGACAACACCTTTGGGCTTGCCGGTCGTTCCACCGGTGTACACCATGCTGCTGGCGTCTTCGGCGTCGACGTGCGCTGCCTTCAGCGGCGCGGGCTCGAACGTGGCAGCCAGCGCGAGGATGTCGATTCCCACCTCGGACGGCCCCATCGAGAGCACGTTGGTCAACGAGGGTGACGACGCCTTCAACTCGGCGGCGCGCTCTTCGAAGGCATTGGGATCGAAGATCAGCGTCTCGATCTCGGCGTCGTCGACGATGTACTTGTGGTCGTCGAGCGATCCCATCGGGTTCAAGGCGCTCGCCCGGCAGCCGGTGATCATGGTCGCGCCCATACTGATCAGAACCTCGGGGCGATTCTTCGACAGCATCGCGGTGCTGGTGCCCTGAGTGATTCCCAAAGACGCGAGCGCCTGGGCGAAGCAGCTGATCTGATCGCGCATCTGACCGCCGGTGAGGATCACGTCGCCGAGGTACAGCGCGGGCTTGTCGTGATTGCGTTCCAGAGCGGTGATGAGCAGGTCCGGACCGTATACCGGTCGGTGCAGGTCAGCGAACTCGTCTGTCATCTGGTCTTCCTTCTGCTCGGCGCGTGCAGTCATCGAGATGTGCTCCCGGTCACGGATACGATATCCAGAATTGCACAAAACTGGAACAGGTTCCACCTCTTCGATCGAATCCGAGAATGCTCCCGATCAGCGGGAAGCCCGTCGTCACCCGCGTGAGCGGTGGTTAGCGTCGATGTACCCACCGAGACGACAGCGTCTCGGTCGCGTCCAACGGAGAGTGTCATGACTACCAACCTCGGTACCGCCCACTTCACGGCAACTGCTCCGCGTACTGCCACCACGCTCCTCTCCGATTTCGACTCGTTGTACGGCACCGTGCGCTCGGCACCCGACGGGGCCGTCGTCGAGCAGGACGTCGTGTTCTTCGGACGCCCCGATCCCGGCGCACTGCTCACCGGATCCGTGAGGGCGTTGAGTTCGACACTCGAGCGGATCACCGAATACCACGACCAGACCGGACATCTGGTGGCCGAGGTCTTCGTCCGGGAAGTCCCGACAGCGGGCACCGGAACCGATTCCGTTGCCGCCCTTGCTGATTTCGCTGCTCGTCGTTACGGCTCGGCGTCACTACGACGCTTCCGCGGACGTTCCACCGCGACTTCCACGGGAGCAGATCTGCACTGCTCCGTGACAGTGCTCGCGACGTACGAGAAGGACCACGAGAGCGTGGCCGACGTAGCTCTGGTCGCCACCGATCCCGCTGGGGTCGTCACTGCCCGGGCCTGGGCGACTTACGCGATCGACGATGTGGCGACACTCGCGAGCTGAATCTCTGCAGGTCACCGAGTAGGCGTTCCATCCAGCGGGAACTGCCGTATCTCCAGCGGACGCTTCGTCGTTGTATGAGACGGATCACATCACTGGAGCGTCGCAAGACGCGGCTCGGAGGAAGACATGGCACTCGGAACCGGCCCACTCACCACTACGGACACCCCGACGCAGACGGGCGCCGGCGAGGAAATTCGAGAAATCGAAGCGGCAGCGCCTCCCGCACGGTTCGCACGTGGATGGCACTGCCTCGGACTGAGCAATACCTATCGCGACGGTCAGCCCCACCAGATCGAGGCATTCGGCACCAGCCTTGTCGTCTTCGCCGACAGCAAGGGCGACATCAAGATTCTCGACGCATACTGCCGCCACATGGGTGGCAACCTTGCTCACGGAACCGTCAAGGGCGATTCGATCGCCTGCCCGTTCCACGACTGGCGTTGGGGCGGTAACGGAAAATGTACGGCGATCCCCTACGCACGACGCGTTCCGCCGCTGGCCAAGACGCGGGCATGGATCACTCTCGAGAAGAACGGTCAGCTGTTCGTCTGGCACGATCCCCAGGGAAATCCCCCGCCCGCCGAGGTCACGATCCCCGACATCGAGGGCTTCGGAAGCGATGAGTGGAGCGCCTGGAGCTGGAACACGCTCACCATCGAAGGCTCTCATTGCCGCGAAATCGTGGACAACGTCGTGGACATGGCCCACTTCTTCTACGTTCACTACTCGTTCCCCAAGTACTTCAAGAACATCTTCGAAGGTCATGTCGCGAGCCAGTACATGGAATCGGTGGGACGTGAGGACGTCATCAGCGGCACCAACTACGGCGATCCCAACGCTGTGCTCCGTTCGGATGCTTCATATTTCGGACCGTCGTACATGATCGACTGGATCAAGAGCGAAGCCAACGGGCAGATCATCGAGACCGTCCTGATCAACTGCCACTACCCGATCTCGAACAATGCGTTCGTCCTGCAGTACGGCGCGATGGTCAAGAAGCTACCCGGTATGGACGACGAGTCCACTGCCGCGATGGCCGCGCAGTTCACCGAGGGCGTCGAGATGGGATTCCTTCAGGACGTGGAGATCTGGAAGAACAAAGCTCCGATCGACAACCCCCTGCTCTCCGAGGAGGACGGCCCGGTTTACCAGTTGCGTCGCTGGTACAACCAGTTCTACACCGACGTCGAGAATGTCACGGAAGACATGACGAAGCGCTTCGAATTCGAGATCGACACCACCCGCGCAGTGGAGAGCTGGAAGCGGGAAGTCGCCGAAAACGTTGCCGCACGCGACGCCCAGGCACTCGAGACAACCTCCTGATCCGCAGTCGAAAACACTGCTGAGACAAACAGACTGGATGCAAGGAACAACATGACGTACGAAGTGCTCGAACAGATCAACGCGATGGCCGACGACATCTTCGCCGAAGGCATCGAGGCCGAGCGGATCGGCCGGGTGGCCGACGACACCGCCAAGAAGATGAAGGCAATCGGTTCCATCCGCATGCTGCAGCCCAAGGAGCATGGCGGCATGGAGGCGCATCCGCGCGAATTCGCCGAAACCGTCATGCGGATGGCTTCACTGAACCCGTCGGCCGGCTGGGTCCACGGGATCGTCGGAGTTCACCCGTGGCAACTCGCGTTCGCGGATCCCAAGGTGCAGCAGGAGATCTGGGGATCCGATCCCGACACCTGGATGGCATCGCCGTACATGCCCGGCGGAATGTGTATCCCCACCGACGGCGGCTACAAGTTCTCCGGCCGCTGGCAGTTCTCCTCCGGTACCGACCATTGCGACTGGGCATTCCTCGGCGCGATGGCGTGTGACAAGGACGGCAACATGGAGATGCCGCCGCGCATGCTCCATGTGATCATTCCGCGCACCGACTACGAGATCATCGAAGACTCGTGGGATGTCATGGGACTTCGCGGCACCGGCTCCAAGGATCTCGTAGTCAAGGATGCGTATGTCCCCGATTACCGCGTCATGGACTGCGACGAGGTCATCGACGGCACGGCAGTGCGCAAGTACGGGCGCACCGAGACGCTGTACCTCATGCCGTGGTCGAACATTTTCCCCCTCGGAATCACCGCCGCCACGATCGGCATCTGCGAGGGAATGCTCTTCCACGCCAACGAGTACCAAGCCGATCGCATCAACGCGCAGGGCACGGCGATCAAGGACGACCCGTACACCTTGTTCGCCATCGGTCAGGCAACCGCCGACATCCGGGCTGCGCGCGACACCCTGCTTGCCAACGTCGACCGCATGTGGGATCGAGTGGACGCTGGCAAGGAAGTGACCTTCGAGCAGCGCGCGGAGGGACGTCAGACTCAGGTACAGGCCGCCTGGCGCGCCGTCAACGCAATCGATCAGGTCTACCCACGCTGCGGTGGCAACGCATTGCGGATGGACAAGCCGCTTCAGCGATTCTGGCGCGATGCTCATGCTGGACAGCATCACGCAATTCACGTGCCGAGCACCGTTTTCCACGCCGCATCACTGAGCCGTCTCGGCGCAGACCCGCAGGGTCCGCTGCGGGCGATGATCTGATCAGACTTCGACACAAGAAATCGACAGGAAAAAGACACGATGACACGCACTGACATCAAGGGACTTGGCTACGTCAAGATCTCGACCAACGACATGGCACGTTGGCGCACTTTCGCTTTCGACGTTCTCGGCTTCGCCAAGGGCAGTGGGCCGGACGAGAACGCGCTCTACCTACGACTCGACGAGCGTGCTGCTCGCATCGTCGTCGTCGAGGGTGAGCGCGACGAGATCGTCAACATCGGTTGGGAGGTCGCCGACCACGCCGCACTGCGCCGCGTTCAAGAAGCACTCGAAAAGAACGGCACCGAGGTCGAGCAGCTTTCGCTCGCCGAAGCAGATGCTCGACGGGTCGAAGAGGTCATCGCCTTCACCGATCCCGGCGGAGCAGCCATCGAGGTCTTCCACGGAGCGATCCTCGACCACAGCCCCGTGGTGACGCCCTTCGGCGCTCGATTCGTCACCGGCTCACAGGGTCTCGGCCACGTCGTACTCCCCGTCATGGACAGTGCTGCGAGCTTCGACTTCTACACCGAGGTGCTCGGCTTCTACCCTCGCGGCGCCTTCCGCCTGCCGGCCCCGCCTGAATTCGGGCCGCTGCGAATCCGTTTCATGGGCGTCAACGAGCGTCACCACAGCTTGGCCCTGTGCCCGGCACCGCACGGCGGCGCACCCGGCCTGATTCACATCATGGTCGAGGTGGACACCCTCGACGCCGTCGGCCAGGCACTCGACCGCGTGATGAAGGACGGATTCTCCGTGTCGTCGACCCTGGGTCGTCACACCAACGACAAGATGATCTCCTTCTACGTCCGCGCACCCGGCGGCTGGGACATCGAGTTCGGCACCGAGGGCGCGAGGGTGGATCAGGACTCGTACTCCTCCGAGGAGATCACCGCTGACAGCTACTGGGGCCACGACTGGTCCGGAAGCGAACCACTGGCAGCTATGTAGTACCGCCGGCGGCGATCAATACCTGCCGGTGGCGATCAATACCTGCCGGTGGCGATGTAATACCTGCCAGTAGTTAAACGACGAGGGGGTTTGCGCGAGCATTCGCGCAAACCCCCTCGTCGTTTCCACCGCGACGCGCCCGAAAACAGACCGGTGATCCACTTCACAAATCCGTAACTCTATGACACTATTTCTAATTGAAATAGCCAGTTCACTGGTTGTGGAGCTCTAAGAGAAGTGAGGTACACGATGACACTGCAGGCTGTGGATGCTTTAGGCGCCGATTCGGCCCCGACAGCAATTCTCGATCGCGTCTCGCTGGTTCTCGACGCCTTCGACGGTCCCGGCAGGTTGACGCTCGCTCAAGTCGTTCGGAGCACAGGCCTTCCCCGCTCGTCTGCCCACCGCATGCTCGAACGTCTCGTCTCGATGCGTTGGCTGCGTCGCGACGGCCGTGACTACGAACTCGGTATGCGCCTCGTCGAACTGGGATCGCTCGCGGTTCATCAGGACCGCCTCCACGCTGCAGCCATGCCCCTTCTCCATGAGCTCTACCGAGTCACCGGATTCGTGGTTCACCTCGGTATCCTCGACGGGCCCGATGTGGTCTACATGGAGAAGATCGGCGGACGCCTCGCCGCCGCAGTGCCGACGCGTGTCGGTGGTCGACGCCGCGCCGAGACCACTGCGATCGGTCAGGCACTGCTCGCGTTCGGTTCGCCGAAGTCCCCGGGCTACGCACTGCCCCACCTCGCCAGAATCCGCGAGTCCGGGGTGGCCTTCGAATCCGGAAACGGCCTACCGGGATTCAGCTGTCTTGCGGCACCGATCGGCCCCATCGGCCGCGCCGTCGCCGCGGTATCCATCTGCGCGCCGTCGAAGGCCCTCCGCCTCGACCACGTCAGCGCAGCGCCGGTCCGTATGGCGGCCGCTGCCATTTGGCGAGGCATCGACGGCGGATCGCTGAGCGTCACTCCGACTTTGCAACGTCGTCATCTGCTGCGCAACATGCCGACCGCAGCCGGGGCCTGACTCAGATACTCGAACCGTTGCCGGTGAGCCCGGCTTGCTCGAGCGCCAACACGTACTCCTCGACGTTCTTCCATTTGCCAGGCGTCGAGGGCAACGGTGATCCCAGTCGGTCGTGCTCGGCGACGTTCGCGAACTCGGCGGTCGCACGATCGATGTCGTCGAGCAGTTCGCGAGCAAGTTCGATCTCGGCTCGGAAGTACCGTTCCGACCATCGCAACGTCATGACCGGGAACGACCAGGCCGGCTCGTTCTCGGCATGATCTGCGTGGAGTTTCGCGCGTCGAATCTGCTCTTCGACATTGGCGATGTGGGCTTCCACCAGCGCCTTCAGTCGCTCGGGCTCGTTGAGGTGTCCCATCCACAGACGCAACATCACACCGTGCTTGAGCACCGGAACTTCCACCGGTGCCTCCCGTGACCACGTCCGGACGGCGTCGGTTCCTGACTGAGTAATGGAGTAAAGGCGCTTGCCTCGCACCCCTGGTTCGGAGACGACCCGGGACTCCACGAACCCGATGCTTTCGAGCTTCTTCAGTTCTGCGTACACCTGGCTGATGGACGGGCTCCAATAGAAGAAGCCGACACTCCAGTCAGCCCACTTCTTCAAATCGTTTCCGGTCAGCTCCTCCCCGAACGTCAGCATCCCGAGCACTGCCCAGCTGGTAGCGGGAAGTCCTCGGGACACGTCATCAGGTTCGGACATGCCCGAAGTCTAACAATCACTGGTCATTTGCTGGTTTCGTAGAATCCGAACGGACCGCTGAGCGGGATCAAATTTGCTCGAAACCCCTCCACCTGCCACTCGGTCGGTCCTGACCCGTGCCGAGAAGCCATTGCTGCCATTGAGTGGGACTGCCGCTGGATTACGGCCGCGGCGCCACACATCGTTGCTTCTGAAGCTGTTTGCAGAGTTTTGAACAAAAGATTTGAACAAGGAGACGACATGACCGTGGAAAACGCCGAGCCGCCAGTTCTGGACGGACGCACACTTCGCAACGTGATGAGCAATTTCTGCACCGGCGTCACCGTCATCACCGCTCACGACGGAAATTCACCCCTCGGTTTCACCTGCCAGTCCCTGGTCTCGGTATCGCTTGATCCCCCGTTGCTCTCGTTCTGCCCGGCGAAGACGTCGACAAGTTGGCCGAAGCTTCGCGAAACGGGAACTCTCTGCATCAATGTTCTCGCCCACGATCAGCAGGACATGTGTTCGGCGTTCGCTCGCGGCGGGACGGACAAGTTCCTCGGCGTCGAGTGGGATGCCGCCGGCAACGGTGCTCCGGCGCTGAGCGGCGCGCTCGCCCGCATCGAAGCAACGGTCGAGCAGGAGCACGACGCCGGTGATCACACCATCGTCGTCGCGCGCATCACCGATCTGAACGTGCTGCGCCACGACGGTCCGCTTCTGTTCTACCGCGGCGGATTCGGACGCTTCGACGCCTGAGTGCTCAGGCTGTCCCGCTGCGTGGGAGATGCCGGCGCCGAATCGAGCCCGCACCGATAGCGTCCGAAGTAGTTGTCAGACCCTGAACTTCTCGACTGATCGGACTAACTCGATGACCACTCTCGAACCAGACACCACGGCCGCGATCACGGCGACGGTTACCACCTACCTCGACGCCGTGGCTCGCGGATCGTCAGCGGACATCGCTGCCCTCTACGCCGAGAACGCGACGCTCGAAGACCCGGTCGGCAGCGAACCCCGCGTCGGCAAGGCCGCGATCACCGAGTTCTACGGCGCTCTCGAGGGCGGTTCGCAAGAGACGGAACTGCTTACCTTGCGGGTGAGCGGATCCAGCGCGGCCTTCCACTTCCGCGTCGTCACACCGGTGGGCGATCAGGTCTACGAGGTCGAACCGATCGACGTCATGACTTTCGACGAGGACGCCAAGATCACGAGCATGCGCGCCTTCTGGTCACCGGCCGATCTGATTGCACGCTGATGCGTCAGGTCAGTTGCCGCAACTGCGGAAATCGCGTCCTCGTCGAGAAGTACAGCGAAGCGCACACCAGCGTCCAATGGCTCGAAGAGTCGCAGGAAGTGTGCCCGGAGTTGGGTCGCGCGAACAGCCGTGCCAACGCTCAACGGACGTGTGGCGCTCTGCGCCAGACGATCAACGACCTTGCCGACGCCGGTGAGCTGGAGATGAGCCTGCGCAGCTACCCGGTGCCGGGCAAGCTGTCCTGAACGCTTCCGCGTAGCATTTCGGCGAACATGCGCGCCGATTCCAGGTCGTCGGCGTTCGGCCGCCCCTTCCGGATACCGCCGAACGGCTTGAACGGGAGATAGGTATCCCACGCACGGGACGAGAAGGCTGCGACCACATCGAAGCCCTTCTGTTCGAGCAACTGAACCAGTGGACGCGAGAAGCGATGAATCCCCTTGTCAGGAAAACCACTGGTGGCGAAGACAAAAGCCTTGGATCGCCGTTCTTCGGGGAGTGCCTCGACGAACGAGCGTAAATCTGCGTGGTACGAGCGTAGGTAGATGCCGGAGCCGAACCCCACGAGGTCGTAGTCGGCGAGCTGCGCGGCGTCGATGTCACCGGGCTCGACCACGCGAGCATCGAGAACTTCTCCGATGACGTCGGCGATCAGCTTCGTATTGCCATGGGAGACAGAGGTACACACGATGATTGCTTTCATCGGCTGAGTTCTCTCATTTTGGACATACGCATCCCTCCCATGGCTTGTCACCGACAGTTCCAGGATAGAGGTCCCGGCGAAGCTACGGACAATGGTGGAGATGGGGAATGCTGCCGGTATGTCAGCACGATTGAAGGGGCGAAGACGTGCGGTGAACGCGCTGCTCGTCGACGTCGAACGATGGGCCGCTGAGCACGATGACGTCAAAGCTGTAGCGCTGGTCGGGTCCTACGCGCGCGGCGCGGAGCGTATGGCGAGTGATCTTGATCTGATGATCCTGGCCGACGACGCGAACGCGCTCGCAAATGAAGACTGGTTCGACCGGCTCCGCCCCGACGCGCGATTCATCAGAGCCGCCAACTGGGGGCCAGTCCGAGAACGACGCTTCCGCCTACGGTCCGGTCTTCTCGTCGAACTGAATTTCGCGAGCGAGAGCTGGGCCGACCTTCCGCTCGACGCGGGCACTCGACGCGTCCTCGAAGACGGCCACCGAATCCTGTACGACACCGGGCCTCTTCGCGTCGCTACGAGCGCGGGAAGAACTGCTCGATGAGCACCAAGACGGTCTTCGAGACCTTGGCCGCCGAAATAAACGCGCTGCGCGGCTCTCCCGTCGTCGCGATCGACGGCGTCGACGGGAGCGGCAAGACGACATTCACGAAAAGTCTTGCAGCACAGCTGAATGAACGCCCCGCCATTGTGATTCACGTCGACGACTTCCTCAATCCCCCGGAGATTCGCCATCGCAGAGGTCGGCTGTCACCGGAAGGCTTCTGGCTCGACAGCTACGACTACGACGCCCTCGAGCGTCATGTTCTCGCCCCTCTGAGACCGGGAGGTAACCGCGAGTACCGACCACGACGGGACAGCGACGCGTACTTGCATGCAGCCGACGGAGCCGTAGTCCTCGTCGAGGGACTCTTTCTGCATCGGGACGAATTTGCTTCCCGATGGGACTATTCGATCTTTCTCGACGTGCCCTTCGAGATCACCGCCGAGCGAATGAACCTTCGCGACGGAACGAACGCGGATCCGGAACACCCGTCGATGAACCGTTATGTCGGCGGCCAACGTCTGTACTTCGCGGCTGCAGAGCCCTGGACCCGCGCGGACAGTGTCATCGACAATTCAGACCCGAAACTGCCTCGAATCACGACACATGCCGCCCACTGGAGTTAGCAGTCCGCATCGCCGGCCCCGCGTTTCATCGGTGCGCTGTGGATGTGAATTGGAAGGTTGCGGCATCCACGATCTCAGTGGGCGTGATGTCGATTTCGCCGTTGAGCCAGGCCGTCACCAATTCGGCCAGGCCGCCCACGAACAGTAATCCGTTGATCTCACCCTGATGGGGAGGCCAAGCTCGATCGCCGTACAAGAGCGCAGCCTCGTCGGCCACCATCTGCGCGAACCCACGCAGCGCTCCCCGCCGGTGAGTGCGCAGCGGCTCGTAAGCCACCGACTCGACCATCGCGACACGCCCTTTTCGAGGATCGTCCGTCAGGATGTTGACGAACGAAGCAATGGCGCTCCGCACGCGCTCCTCCCGTGTCCCCTCGGTCGTTCGGAGTGCAGCCATTCCGGCCACGCGCACCTCGTCGACGATTCCGTCGAAAACCTGCTGGAGGAGTTCGTCCCTGCTGGCGAAACTCTCGTAGAAATATCGCTCTGTCAGCTTCGCATGCGCACAGATGGCGGTCATGGTGGCACCCTGCCTGCCCGCGGCCGCAAACACGTCCAGTCCTGCTGCGAGCAAGCTTTCACGCCGAAGCGCGGCCCGCTGCTCACCACTCAGACCGGCATATCGACGGGGTGTGGGAGAAGCCATGAGTCGATCTTGACAGACGACGCGACTGTGACGCAGACTACCCCCATCTGACAGGCGCCACTGTCAGATGCAAACGGAAGGCAGGTACGTGATGTCGAAAATCCTGGCCGCTCCACCCATCCGGTCGCAGTTGCGTCCCATCTCAGGCAATTCGGGACTACCCGGAATAGGGCAAACTTTCGAATACATCCGCGACCCTCTCGCTCTGATGCAAAAACGCTGGGATCGTTACGGCGAGGTCTCGTGGTTCTCGATGGCCGGTAGACGGTGGGTCGCAGCCCTCGGGCCCGACGCATGCCAAGAAGTTCTCCAGAACAAAGACCGCGCTTTTGTCAACAGCGACGGTTGGTCAGTGCTCATCGGCCCCTTCTTTCACGGGGGTCTGATGCTTCTCGACTCCGAAGAGCACCTACGACAACGACGCATCATGCAACAAGCCTTCACGAGATCGCGTCTCGAAAAGACCGTGGACGTGCTGAATCCCGCGATCGCCTCCGCGCTCGACGCCTGGACTCCGTCCGATGGGTTCCGCGCCTACACCGCCCTCAAAGCTCTCACACTCAACCTGGCGACCGACATCTTCATGGGCGGCGCGGAAGGGACCACTGAAAGCGAAATCGACTCTGTGAAAAAAGCTTTCGTCGATTGCGTGCAAGCTGCAACCTCGGTGATCCGTTATCGAGTTCCCGGCACCAGATGGAAGCGCGGCCTCGACGGGCGCCGAACCCTCGAAAACTTCTTCCGCCGCTACCTACCTGCGCGCCGTTCACGCGAAACCGACGACCTGTTTTCCGTTCTCTGTCACATCGAATCAGACACCGGACAGCGCTTCAGCGACGGCGAGGTGATCGATCACATGATCTTCCTGCTGATGGCCGCACATGACACCTCCACCATCACCATCTCGACAATGATGCAATATCTCGGCCAGAATCCGCAGTGGCAGAACAGATGTCGGGCGGAATCACTCGCACTGAGTACGTCGACGCCGAGCTATGCCGAACTCGACCAACTCGCCGGCTTGGACCTGGTGATGAAAGAATGCCTCCGACTCGTCGCTCCCGTGCCGGTCATGGCTCGCCGAGCGGTGTGTGACACCCAGATACAGGACCACTTCGTACCCGCTGGGACCTACGTGTCAGTGGTGCCACATTTCACTCACCACATGCCGCAGTACTGGCCCGACCCCGAACATTTCGATCCCGAACGTTTCGCGGACCACCGACGTGAAGACAAGGTGCACCGGTATGCCTGGGAACCGTTCGGTGGAGGCGTGCACAAATGCCTCGGCATGCACTTCGCCGGCG
The DNA here is from genome assembly GCF_048573875.1 of Rhodococcus sp. SB1D. Classification (NCBI taxonomy): domain Bacteria; kingdom Bacillati; phylum Actinomycetota; class Actinomycetes; order Mycobacteriales; family Nocardiaceae; genus Rhodococcus; species Rhodococcus sp. SB1D. The sequence continues at coordinate 192,919 of NZ_JBMAIQ010000009.1, read as the reverse complement.
TCGAAATCAAAGCGATCATGCACCACCTGCTCACACGCTTCGATTGGCAGGTCGCGCCCGGCTACACCGCCCCTCTCAACTACATGTCCTTGCCGTTCCCCTCCGACGGACAGCCGATCGATCTGAAACCACTCACGACTTCTCATGACCGGTAGCGACCGAACCGACGTCAGGATCAACTCGCACATGACTACCGGCACAGACGCTTTCGAAATCCAGAGGAAAACATGAGCACTCGGCCTGCCCGAAACCGGCATGCACGCGCTGCTCCGAAACCAGAGGTCGTCGCAGCGGCGGAGTTCCTACTCGCAGAATCCGACGCCCATGTCTTCCGTCGCCGCTATCTCGAACTGCTCACCCACACCACAGCACCGGATGGCGCAACCGTCACGGACTACACGGTCGCCGAAAGGTATCTACTCAACTCTGCAGCAAAGAGACGTGCTGCGCGGCGCCCGGCCAATCCTTAGCCACGATCGCCGGTCGGGCAGCGCTCGCGGCGAACGTCGAGAACCTCGGCACCGGTTTCACGAATTCGTCGTGGGGTAACGACGAAGAATAGAGTGCGCTGCCTGGGTGACGGCGGTGCGATCGTAGGTTTGCACGAAGTCGAAGGTCCGCTCGAGATCTGGACCGTTGTCATGAAGATCTCGCGCCGACAGCATCGCCGCATGGTGCGGTCCCAGAGTGACGACCGTCCACTCGTTGACGAGATCATCACCCGGGTCGAGCGGCGCGTGTTGAACTTTACCGTCGAGCATCACGGACAGTCCGACACCGTAGACACCGGCAAACCCTACGGTGTCGGCGAGGTGACGCCACCGTGCTGTTGTGGATGCGGTGAAATGCTCGGCTTGTTGAAAGGTGCCCAGAACAAGCATCGAGGAACCCGATGTGGCGGCTTGCGCTTCGAGGGACTTGCTCAGTTGGATCAACAGACGCTTGGTACCGCGCCGGATCCGGCTGTGAGCAGACACGATCGAGTAGGGAGTGCCCACCTCGGGGATGGGATCACTCCACACCGGACTGTCGGGCATCGCGACGACCGGTTCGGACAACAGTGAACTCGGATCGTCGACTGCGGGATACAACTCACCCGTTCCGTATGTGGCTCCGATGGTGATTGCGGCAAGACGGGACGATTCCGAGTCGACACCCTCGGCAAGGATAATCGCGTTCGATCGCTCGACGTAGGCGCCGAGCGCGTGCACCGTCGTTCCCACTTCGAAATATGCTGCCTTGGAAAGCAATTCAGCGGAAGTGATAATGATGTCGGGTTCGACCAAAGACAGAAGTGTCGCCGAGTGCCTGTCGATGCCGACACCGTCGAGTGCAATCAGACGACCGCCCGCGCGGGCTTCTCTGATCACTGCCAGAGAGTTGTGGGGATCGGCAAGCACCGATGCGCTGTCAACCGTGATGACGATCCGTTGCAGATTTCTCGTCGCTCCTTCGATACCAGGAGCGTTCAGAGCTGCTCGGGAAGCCGAGTCGACTGCCACCAGCAACGGCAGGCGATCCGCGACGGTGCATGCGAGTGCAGTACGGGACATGGCCAGTTTGTGACTGTCGAATTCCGAGCGTTGCTGCATCAATTGCGAGGCGCGACGGAGGGCATGCGCCGAACACAGAGAGGAATTGTCAGGCCCACGCAATTGCAACTCGGCGCCTGCAAGTGCGTGGTCGTCGAGGCGGCGTATCGGTGCGAACTGCATGCTTACTTCCAGACCAATCACATCGGAGAACTGGGTGATCGGAGAATTCGACGATGTCGAACCGTTGCTGGTGTCATACGCCATGGTGTGGCTCTTCACTACGAGTCGGGACCACCAAGCGTTCATGCGGCCGGACGCGTCGATGGCAGCGCCGGCTGCTCGACACCGAACGAGACTACCGCAAATCTCGGCGCAACCCGGTGACGACAACCTGATCCCGCGCCGCAAAGTGCACATCGACACGCAGATCAGACCAGATACCAAGTCAACGCGTATCGAGCACTGCTCACTTCACATCGTTCGTGGGAGTCGTTTCCGGCTCAAGCACCGAGAGCATCAGCAGTCGACGTGGCAACGCCCGCAATGAGTTCGGAGGCGCCGAGAGCCTGAAAGATCATGGAGACCGCTCGCGTCGGGGCAAACAAGCGAATGCGGTTGTTGCCACGCCCCGCAGCATCGACAACGGCATTCGCCACTCCGGACGACATGAAGGTCACGCCGGAGAGATCGACGTGAATATCGGTTCCGACCAGGAGAAGTCGGTCGAGCGCGTGCACCAATTCCACCCGCTGACCCATGTCCAATTCTCCGGCAAGTCTCAGTACCGCATACGAAGGGGTGTAGCTTTCCACATCGATACTGTACCGATGCCCTTCTCGGCCGGCGCTGTCAAAGAGATCGAGAACATTTGCAGCTGAAGAACGTTCGTTGATCGTAGTCATGAAAGCCTCTTGTCTGGACTCGGCGTGCCCCACCGCTCGAATCAGCGATGAATCACTGTGCGTCGGATAACCAACCGTGTCGGTCACTGCGTTCCAGACGAACTCTGCCACCGGCAGGTTTCGCCGACACAACCACATCTATAACGCTAGGGTCTCGAAAACGTCACAGCGCGATATCGCACTTTTGGCGCCACCCCCGACGCACTGAACCGCTACCTCGCCTGGCCCCCGACGTGCCTGCGGGGCGACGTCTCTGCGGCGTCGACCACTGGCTTTCTCGCTCATCGGGAAGGTGGGTTCGCCGCACCACCATTCCGCAATACCTTCTGTGACATGGATAACATTGTCGACGTACTCGTCATCGGATCGGGCGCTGCCGGATCGGCCGCAGCGCTCCAAGCGCACGCCGACGGCGCATCGGTCGTGATTCTGGAAAAGAGCGGACCTGATTCCGCGGGCGGCAACACTCGACTGTCCGGCAGTGGATGGTTCGTCAACCAGGACCCCGCCGCCGCCCGAACCTTCCTGCGTTCGTTGAACGGGGAGTTCCCCGTTGCCGAGGACGTCATCGATGCCTGGGCCGAGAACACTCACGGACTGTCCGACTGGATCCGCAGTCTGGGTGCAACTGTAGCGATGACCGGCGATTTCCATTCCGCGGCAGAGTTCGCCGAACTTGACGGAAGTTCTTGTTACGCAGGGATGGACACCGTCGAAGGGAAGATGGGCAATGAACTTCTCTACCGGTTCCTCGTCTCCGCTCTCGCTGAACGCGGCGTCACAACACTATTCGACACCGAAGCCACCGGACTGCTGACGGATGAATCCGGAGCGGTGACCGGAGTCGAGATCCGTTCGGGTGAAAAGACTTCGCAGATCCAGGCACGCCGGGGCGTCATCCTTGCCACCGGAGGATTCGAAGCAAATCCGACGATGGTGCGCGACTACTTGTGTCTGGAGAATCCGAAGATCTGGGGCTCACCATCGGCAACCGGCGACGGTCACCGCATGGCACAGGCCGTGGGCGCCGATCTGTGGCACATGAACAACATGATGACCATTACGGGAATTCCCGGCGACCTCGAAAATCCGACTGGATTCTTCCTCGCACTGTGGAACGCGCACAACTATGTGTTCCTCAGCCGGGAAGGTAGACGCTTCACCGACGAGTCAGCCGAAATGCGGCATGGTCATGTGTTCAGAGAGGGTTCTTACCAACACTTTCCGGTGCAACCGATGAACGTCGTCTTCGACGAGACGATGAGGTTGGCCGGACAGCTGAGCCCCGGCCGCGACGCACTGCCCGTCGGCCACAGGGTTCTCGACGAAGGGTACGAGTGGAGCTCGGACAATCAAGCCGAGATCGACAAGGGATGGATCCTCAAGGCGGACACGCTCGCCGAACTCGCCGAGAAACTCGGACTGGACCCAACAGTCGTGGAAACGAGCGTGCGACGCTACAACGAGGCGTGCGCGGACGGCATCGACCATTCGTTCGGCCGCAATCCCGAAACTTTGGCCCCGGTGGCCACCGCTCCGTTCTACGCCGTCTCCGGGTCGCCACTGCTGGGATGGAGTAGCGGTGGGCCGCGCCGCGACGGTCATTCCCGCGTACTCGATACTGCCCGCAATCCAATTCCTGGCCTCTACGCCGCGGGCGCGGTCAGTTCCACCTACAGCGCGGCGAAGGACGGCGGATTCCACATTGCCGACGCCTTCGCATTCGGCCGTGTCGCCGGGGCCCATGCCGCCGCGCGTAAAGCTTGATATCGCCGGCCTTTCGACTGACTAGCCACGCACGATTACGTGGCTGGTCAGTTGTGGTCGATCGTCACGCAGATGAATCCTCTGCGCCGGATGAAACCGGGATTCGTACCGGGACGCTATCGCCTCGGCCGTCCCGTAATAGCTCACATCGCGCGGACGTCCCTTCGCACGCCGCAAGGACTCGTCGAAGCTTGCTTCAACCCAGATTCGTAGGTCGAACTGATCTCGCATCAGTCCGCGAAAAAGCAGCACTCCCTCGACGATCACAATGGCGCGATCCGGGACTCGTGGCTTCGACACCACCGATTCGTCTGTCTCCGGATCAGTCGAGACGTAGGAAATTTCGGTAACTTCGGCCAACCGTAGCGGCACCATCACACGGCTACTCAGGTTCGAATAGTCGTACGCATCCTCGAGATACCCACGCACCGTGTCAGGATCTTTGTTCCGTACCGCTTTCGCAGTCGAGAACTCGTCCCCATGGATCATGATGAAGTCATGGCCCGACTTCGAGATACCGGCAGCCAACTCGTCCGCGATCGTCGATTTTCCGGAAGCCTCGATTCCCGAGATCCCGACAAAAGTGCGTCCGGCCCGATCTTCGTGGCAGCGCACGACGTGCTCGACTAGAGAACCCGAATCATCCGCGCCGAAGGTCTTCTGCCGATTCACACCCGAGCAGCCTTGACCTCGTCGAAGAACGCGATGACGGCTGCCTCGTTCTCCAGCGGAACAGTCAGCGATGCCCGTGGACCCGCTACCGCGATCGAGTCGTCGGCGAGCCTGTTCCCGATGGTGAGTTTCAGTCCCGACTTCGACGGTTTCGCCTTCACCGCAATGTGTTCGACATGCCAACGAGCCACTTCGCTCGTGCTCGCGGCGGTGCGGTCGAAGACCTCCACCGTGCGGTGGTCGAGGACCATCACGATGTTGATCCCGACGGTGACTTCCAGATAGCGCCGTTCCGCCACGGTGTACGCCTTTCGGTTAGGTGAAACCGACGCTACACACCGTGGCGGAACTCAGCGTGTCAAAACCTCAGCTGTTCAAGATTTCAGCTGTTCGAAACCTCAGCGGGACGAACTTCCTGCATCCACCGGCAGGGCGACCGACGTGATGTAGCGAGCCTCGTCGGAAGACAGGAACAGAGCAGCGTTCGCTACGTCCACCGGTTCGATCCACGGAATGGCGAGCATGTTCATCGTCATCGCTGCGGCAGCAAATTCTTCGCGCGTCGGGTTCTCGAGATCGGGGCGGAACTTGCCGCGCACCAACGGGTTTTGAATCATGAGGGTGTCGACGTTGGTGGGATGGACCGTATTGACGCGTACGTTGTGCGGAGCCAGTTCCTTTGCCAGCGAACGCATCAGACCAACGACTCCATGCTTGGCTGCGGTGTAGTGCGCGACTCCGACCAGCCCCCGAAGTCCGGCGATGGAGCTTGTGAGTGTCATCGATCCCCCGCCCCGCGCGATCAAGTGCGGAGCAGCGACGGTCGTGGTGTGCCACACGCCGGTCAGATTGACGTCCAGCATGGTCTGCCACATCGTTTCCGACATGGTCAGGGCCCCGTCGGAGGACGTGATACCAGCTGTAGCGCAGACGATGTCGAGACCACCGAGCGTTCCGACGGCCGAGTCCACGGCACTGCGTAGTGCCTCGAGATCCCGAACGTCCACTACCGCAGATTCGACCTTTCGCCCCAGCGCCCGGATCTGCGCCACTGTCTCATCGAGATCGGCCTCCGTCGCGGGCGGCGTGACTGTGGTTTCCACCGAAGTGCACACGTCGACCGCGATGATGTCCGCGCCCTCTTCGGCAAAACGCACGGCCTGAGCCCGCCCGATTCCTCGTGCCGCACCCGTGATCAGCGCGATCTTGCCTTCCAATCGAGAAGTCATCAATTCACACTTTCTGGGTCAGGCCGGCGTCGACAACCAACTGACAGCCGGTCATGTAGCGGGACTCCGCGGATGCAAGAAACAGGACCGCATTACTGACGTCCACCGGATCGACCCAGGGAACGGGCAGCAAGTTGCGAGCGCTGAGCACTGCAGCAGCGTCTGCTTCGGTGGGATTCTCGATGTCCGGGCACAGGTTCGCGAACACTCGCTCGTTGATGATCATCGGGGTACGTACCGAACCCGGATGCACGGAGTTGACGCGGATACTCTGCGCCCCCAACTCGTTGGCCAGCGTTCTGGCCAGGCCCACCACGGAGTGCTTGGCTGCGCTGTAATGACTTGCTCCGGCAATACCTTTGATTCCCGCTGTCGAGCTGACCAGAACGACGGATCCACCGTCGCCGAAGTGCGGAACGCAGGCCTTGACGGTGTGCCACGCCCCGGTCAGATTGACGTCCAGCGAGCGGTTCCACACTGCAGGATCGATGGTCCACGACGGTCCCGGCGTGTCGTACACACCTGCATTCGCGACCACGACGTCCAACCCGCCGAGTTCGGTAACGCACTCGGCCACGACGGCGGCCAGACCGTCGAAGTCCCGAATATCCGCCACACCGGTGACCGCGACACCGCCTCGATCACGCACTGCCTGAGCGGTTTCCGCCAACCCCGATTGCGCCTGTTCGACATCCAACGCGATCACGGACGCGCCTTCCTCGGCGAGCCGCTCACAGTGTGAGCGTCCCATTCCGCCGGCAGCACCCGTCACGAGCACCCGCTTGCCCTCCAGCCGGCTCATGCGTGCACCGCGCTGTTCAGCTCGAAGCCTCGGTATCCCGCTGCTGCCACGTCTGCACAGATGTCGGAATAGACACCGAAGCCTCCGATGAAGGGCATGAATATCCTCGGCTTTCCCGGGATGTTGGCTCCCATGTACCAGGAGTTCGCGGATGGGAACAATGTTGCCGACGCCCGGCGTGAGCACTCCTCGAGCCAGTTGTCCACGGCTTCGGCACTCGGCTCGATGGTGTCGATGCCCGCCGAATCGAGGTGGTTGATCGCGTCGGCGATCCAGTCGACGTGCTGTTCGGCAGCGAGAATCATGTTGGACAGCACACTCGGGCTGCCCGGCCCGGTGACGATGAACAGGTTCGGGAAGCCGTGAACTCCCAAACCAAGATAGGTTCTCGGACCCGCATGCCAGTTCTCTCGCAAGGTCTCGCCGTTGCGGCCACGGATCTCGATGCGATCGAGTGCCCCGGTCATCGCATCGAAACCGGTGGCGAACACCAATGCGTCGAGTTCGTAGTGCGAGTCGGTCGTCTTGATCCCGGCCTCGTCGATTGCCTCGATCGGTGCGCTCTTGAGATCGACCAGGCTCACGTTGTCACGGTTGTAGCTCTGGTAGTAGTCGGTGTCCGTCACGATCCGCTTGGTCCCGATGGGGTGGTCGTTCGGGATCAGCAGGTCGGCGATGGCCTGATCTTCGACCACCGATCTGATCTTGGCCTCGGCAAATGCGGCCGCCGTCGCGTTGGCGTCGATGTTGCTGGTCTGGTCTGCGAAGGTTTTGGCGAACAGAACACCGCCGAGCTTCCACCGCTCCTCGTAGGCCGCGTTCCTCTCGGCCTCGGACACCTCGAGCGCGCTGCGAGGATCCGAAACGAACGGAGATCCACCGCCACTGCGCTTGGACAGCGCTCGACGCTCGGCGTAGTCGGCCTTGATCTCTGCGCGTCGTTTGTCATCGAGAGGCGTGTTTCCCGCCGGCACACTGTAATTCGCGGACCGCTGGAACACGAAGAGGTGATCGGCCTGCTCGGCGATCAACGGAACGGACTGGATGCCCGACGATCCGGTGCCGATCACTCCCACTCGCTTGCCGGTGAAATCGACGCCCTCGTGCGGCCAGAAGCCGGTGTGGAAGACCTCACCGCCGAAAGTCTCGCGACCTGCAATGTTCGGAACGTTCGCGGTCGAGAGGCTGCCCGTGGCGCACATCACGAACCGCGAGGTGACGTCATGACCACCGTCGGTGTGCACTCGCCACGTCGACGAGTCCTCGTCGAACTGTGCGCTCAGGACACGGGTATCGAAAGTGAACCCACTGCGTAGGTCGAAGCGATCGGCGACGTGATCGAGGTAGGACAGGATCTCCGGCTGCGCGGCGTACTTCTCGCTCCAGTCCCAATCCTGTTGCAACTCTTCGGAGAACGAGTAGGAGTAGTCGAAACTCTCGACATCGCAGCGTGCGCCCGGGTAGCGGTTGAAGTACCACGTGCCGCCCACTCCGGAGCCCGCCTCGAAGCCGTGGACACGCAGCCCCTGCTCGCGAAGTCGGTGCATGGCGTACATGCCGGCGACGCCGGCGCCGATGACTACGACGTCGAGTGGTGCGGTGGAGAAGTCAGGATCGGTCATGGTGGCCACGCTACGAGTGGGTTGAATGGTAGAGGAACAGGTTCTCCCGCTGGGTGGGCGGAGAGCGCTGTGTCCACCGATCGGGGGACAGCGATGTCGTCCAGCACTCGGACCCGTAGGTGGACAGACCCGAAGGGATTTCGGGGCCATAGTTGTCTCATCACAGAAACACACGGTCACCGAGACCGACAAATCGAGGAGAACATGATGAGCACCAACACAATTCGACCCGAATCACTTTCCTTCTCCGGCCTCAGCATGGCAGCTCTGGTTGCCCGCTCCGCCGGTGCGAACACGGTGAAGTCGATGACCGACACATCCGTCACGACGGCGATGATCAGCAATTCGGGTCGCGGGGCCCTGTATCTGGTCGACGCATCCAACCCGAACGGCGACTGGGTCGTCCCGCCGGCGGACTACATCCTCCCCAACATGAACGTGAACGTTGTGGCCACGAGCAAGAACCAGAACGACTTCCCCATCGTGCTCACGTACCGCTCCGACGACGGTGGAGTGTTTGTCTTCAGTGCTACCAACTCGAAGACCAGGGCGGATGCCGGAGGTACGTACGCCCCCGACAGCCACGACGTCACGGTGACGATGACCTCGGGTTACCCGGCCATGAACGTCACGTACGTGCTTCGGTGACGCTTGCTCACTCCAACAATCCCTGCCGCATTGCAGCGGCGACGGCGGCGCCTCGATCGTTGACTCCGAGTTTCTCGTAGAGGCGCTGCACGTGAGTTTTGACGGTGGAGGGCGCAAGAAAGAGTTGTGAGGCGATGACCGGGATGCTGGCGCCCTGCGCGATCAATCCGAGAACCTCACGTTCGCGGGCGCTGAGCGTCGGACCGGACGGTTCACTACGACGCCGAACCTCTCCTACCAATCCGGCGGCGATACTGGGCGGCAACACATCTCGTCCCGCAGCACAGTCGAGCACGGCGCTCACGATCTCGGCGCGAGTGGATTCCTTCGGCAGGAATCCGGCAGCACCGGCTTGCAGGGCCTGGTACACGACAGACGATTCGTCGTGAGCGCTGAGCAGAAGCACACGCGTCGGAAGCTCGTCTCGAACGACTGCGGCGGCGACCTGAGTTCCATCCAGGTGCGGCATCCGGAAGTCGAGCAGCGCGACCTGCGGGCGTAGTTCGCGGATCATTGCGAGCGCTGCTGCGCCGTCGTCGGCCTCGCCCAGGACGTCGATGCTGTCACCGCCGGTCAGAGCCCGAACCACGCCCTCACGGAACAGTGGGTGGTCGTCGCCGACCACCACGGAAACCTTGCCGGCCAGCGGCTTCGTGCCTTCGCGCATTGCTCACTTTCTCACGCCCGTACCAGCAATGCGAGCACTTACGCCTCCCCCGATCGGGGGACAAGAGATTCAACCCCGCCACGGCCCCGTCGGCGGACATACAGCAGCACTCCTTCGCGACAAGATTGATTCATCGCCGAGAACGGCAACCACACACCATCCCAGGAGCAGACATCATGCGTACCAACACCACTCGCTTCGTAGCAGTCACCGCAATCGCCCTCGCTGTCGGCGGAACCGCACTGGGAACCGCAGCGATCGCCAACGCCGGCACCATGCCCACCGACGGCCCGACGGTTGCCATGACCATCACCAACAACACCGACAACCCGATGCTGCTGGACAGCGCGTCCAACCCCTACGGACAGTGGATCAACGGCCCCCGCTCCTACCTGGCCCCGCACACCACCGAGATCGTCACCGCCTACAGCAGCGATCCCCGCGGTATCGGTGTCGACGTCACCTACAACGTCGCCGACGGCGTCCAGACGGTCATGGCTGCCAACAACTACGTCGGCAACCCCACCCTCGACGGGACTCGCATCATCGGCGACCCGACGCACGTCATCCTCACCGACTACATGGCCACCGGCTACCCCACGATGAACGCCTCCTACGACGTCTTCACGCAGAACTGAACCAAGCGTTGATGCAACCACGAACTTGATCCGCTACGGCCCACGACCCGGTATCCGCATGGATGTCGGGACGTGGTGTGCGCTGACCAGCTCAGACGCGTTCGACCAACACGCAGCGGGCGCCACTGAAGATCGTGGGCATGCACTTGTTGCAGTGGATGCACAGTGATTGGGTATCGGATTCGGCCGCGATCCGATTGATTAGATGCGGTTCTCTGAGCAGCGCCCGTGCCATGGCGACGAACTCGAACCCTTCCGCCATTGCGGTATCCATGCCCGCTTTGTCCGTGACACCCCCGAGCAGCACGAGCGGCAACTTCACCGCAGCACGAATCTGCCGAGCCTCTTCCAGCATGAACAACGGCTTGTACGGATAGGTATGCAACATGCTCTTCCCCACCAACTGCACACCGAGTCGAACAGGTTGCGGCATCGCGGCGGCGAACTCGCGGATCGGCGCATCGCCCTTGAACAGGTACATCGGGTTGAGCAGTGAACTGCCCATCGTCAACTCGAGCGCGTCGACGCTTCCGGATGCTTCGAGCCACTGCGCCACCTGGATTGCTTCGTCCACCCAGAATCCGCCTGGCACACCGTCGTCCATGTTCAGCTTGGCCAAGATCGCGATCTTGTCACTAACGGCATCGCGCACACTGCGTGCAGTTTCGAGTACGACGCGAGCCCGGTTCTCCAGCGATCCGCCGTAGGAGTCCTTACGACGGTTGAGTTTCGGGCTCAGGAACGAGCTCGCGAAATAGTTGTGACCGAAGTGGATCTCGACGGCGTCGAATCCTGCCTCGACGGCAAGTCGCGCAGCGCTCCCGTGCGCCGCCGCAATTCTGGTGATGTCCGCTGTCGTGGCAGTGCGAATCATCCTCATGCTCAACGGATTGAACGAACTCGACGGTGCCAGCGCGGGCAGTCCGGTCGACTTCTGATTCGCCACGGGACCGGCATGGCCGAGCTGCGCCGACGCAGCAGCACCTTCGGCGTGAATGGCATCGGTGAGCCGCCGAAGCCCGGGGAGGGCATCGGGCCGCATCCAGAGCTGGCCGTATTCGGTGCGCCCTTCCGGTGCGACGGCGCAATACGCGACGGTGGACATCCCGACTCCGCCGGCGGCTGGGCGACGATGGAACTCGATCAGCTCGTCGGTGACCAGGGCGTCGGGAGTTTTGCCTTCGAATGTCGCGGACTTGATGATTCGATTTCGAAGGGTCACCGGGCCGAGCTTCGCCGGGGCGAGCACGTCGGGAGCAGTGGTCATCGAGTTTGCCTCTCGCGGGAGTTGTTTGCAGGACGGTAGATCGATGGCCCCGAGCCGGCTAGGGCCCGTGCCACGGAGCGGGAAACGGCTTCAGCCCGGCCGAGGAGGCCGGGCTGAAGTCGTCATTGCCGTTCAGACGCGTCCGAAGTACGCATCCTTGAGCACTGCCAGGTCGTCGATGTCCTTGGCATCGGCGTCGAGAACCACCTTGCCGATGTCGAGGACCGTCACATGATCGGCGACGCTCATCGCGGCCTCGACTGCCTGCTCGACCAGTAGAACAGCCAGGCCGGTTTCCTTGAGTTGTTGGACGCGGTCCATCACCTCACCGACGATCACGGGAGCGAGACCGCCCGAAGGTTCGTCGAGAAGGAGCAACCTAGGCTGCGCCATCAGCGCTGCGCCGATCGCGAGCATCTGCTGCTGACCGCCCGACATGGAACCGGCGGGAAGCGAACGCTTCTCCCCCAGGATCGGGAACATCTCGTACATCGATTCGACGGATTCCATAAGCTCGCCGCGCTTTGCCTTGCGGGTGTACCCGCCCAGCAGGAGGTTCTGCTCGACGGTCTGCTTGTGGAAGACCCGCTTGCCCTCCTGCACGTACGCCATCCCCTGTCGTACCCGTTTGTGCGCGGGGACTCCGGTGATGTCGGCGCCGTCCATCTCGACGGTTCCGGAGGCCACCTTGTTGAGGCCGGACAGGGCACGGAGCGTGCTCGTCTTGCCTGCGCCGTTGCGTCCGAGCAGGGCGGTCACCTGACCGGGATAGACGTCGAACGAGACATCCCAGACGACGCGCAGATCGCCGTACCCGGTCTGCAAGTTTCGGACCTTCAGAATCGGTTCCATCACTTCACCTCACTGGTCTGATGGTCTACCGCGCCGATTTCTTCGAGAAGTGCTTCTTCGTCACCGGACTTGACTCCGAGGTACTCGCTCAACACGCGTGGGTGATGTTCGATGGTTGCCGCATCGCCGGTGGCGATCACCTGCCCTTGCGCCAGCACGACTATCTCGTCGGCCAGCGAGAGGACGAGGCGGAAGTTGTGCTCCACCAACACCACTGTCGCCCCGGCATCTCGCAGTACCCGGATCAGATCTGCCAGGCGTTCGAGTTCGTCCTCGTCGAGTCCGGATGCCACCTCGTCGAAGAGGACGACCCTCGGTTCGGCGATGACGGCGCGAGCAACCTCGAGCATGCGACGCATCCCCAGGGGCAGCGACGTCGCGATCTCGTTGCGCAAGTGCGACATCCCCACGAGTTCGAGGACACGCTCGGCCTCGACGATGTCGGCCTTCGCGATCCTGCGGAAGCTGGGCAGGCGAAGCACAGCCGACGCCATCGACGCTCGGTGCACCGAATAACGTCCGGATGCAACAGCTTCCAGAACCGTGATGTTTTCCGGAATCGTCGGAGTTTGGAACGTGCGCGCCACACCCACGCGCGCCACCTTGTGCGGCGACGACTGCGAGACCACCGTGTCACCGATCGTGATCACGCCCGCATCTGCGGTGTAGAAGCCGCAGATCATGTTGAGCATGGTCGTCTTACCCGAACCGTTGGGCCCGATCAACGCGGTGACCTTACCGGCCTCGGCGGTCAGGGTTGCCGCATTGAGCGCCTGGTTGCCACCGAACGCTTTGGACACTCCGTCGACCACCAACCGTGCTCCGTTGATCGGCGCCAGTTCCGGTGTCCCACCGCTGTTTTCCTTTGCGGTGACTACGCCCAGGCCGGCCTTGCGATCGAGTTTCGAGACGATCGCTCGCCCGACCTTGGTCAAACCCCCGGAGAGAAGCACACCGCCGATGATCAGGAAGCCGCCGTAGAAGATCAGCGAATACTCCTGGAACGCCGTCGACTGGTTGGGACCGAGCTGCATGATCGCGGCACCGACCACGGCGCCGTACACACTTGCCGCACCGCCGAGGATCGACGCCGCCAGAACTGCTGTGGCAAAGGTGAACCCGAAGGCTTCCGGCGAGATGAACAGGTCGGTGTTGGCGAACAGCGCACCCGCCAGACCGGCGGGGAACGCACCGATGGCATAACCGAGCAGCTTCATCCGGAACACCGATACACCCTGCGACGACGCCAGAACCGGCGACTGCTTGAGCGTGCGGAACGCGATGCCGTGCCGCGAGACCACCAGGTTACGCATCACCGCGAACCAGAGCACGGTCACGACGACGACCACCATGTAGTACTGCTGGGTGTCGAGTTCGGAACCGAAGAACGTCGGCGGCTCCATACCGGTGAGGCCGTTTCGGCCGCCGGTCTTGCCACCGAAGATCGCCAGTACGTCAGGTACCAGCAGAACCAGGAAGAACGACGTCATCGCCAGGGACCAGTTGCCCAGGCGCAGACCGGGAACACCGGTCAGGATTCCGACCGCCAGTGCCACTGCTCCGGAGGCAGCAAGCTGAAGCAGAATGTCGGTGTGACCTGCCTGGGACATCAGACCCGCGGTGTAGGCACCGGCCGCGTACATCGCTGCCTGGCCGAGTGCCAGTTCACCAGCAAAGCCGAGGCTCAAGTTCAGGCCACTGACCACAAGTGCCAGGATGCAGGCCAATTGAATCTGACGTGATGTCGACAGGTCGAGTCCCATCACGGGCAGCAGCAGGATCACCACGGCCAGGACGAGTGGGATGATCCAGCTCGGTAGGGAACGGGAAGTCCGCCACGCACTTACCATCTCACACCACCCGTTCTCGGACATTGCCGAACAGTCCAGCCGGTTTGACCATCAAGATGACGATCAGCACCGTGAAGACGGCGATATTGCTGTACTGACTTCCCGCCCACAGGGCGGTGAACGATTCCACCAGGCCGACGGTCAGACCGCCGATCAAAGCGCCAGGCAGAGAGCCGAACCCGCCGATCGCCAACGCCACGAATCCCTTGAGGGCCAACGCTGCACCCAACGTCGCAACTGCAAACGTCTTGGGGCCGACGAAGAGTCCGAGGACACCGGCCAAGGCACCCGAGAAGGCAAACGCTCCCAGTGCCAACCGTCGTACGTTGACTCCTCGCAGCATCGCCGCTTCACGATCCTCGGAGATGCCGATCAGAGCCAGACCCGTCATCGTTTTCTTCGAGACGTAACTCAACCCGACGACCAGTGCGATCGCCGCAACCAGCAGAGCGATCTCGACCGGGTAGGTACGGCCGCCGAGCAGGGTGATCGGTTCGTTCGATCCGAAGAACGGAACCGTGAGAGGTTCACTACCCCAGATCAATTGAGTGGCGCCGTTGAGCAGAGTTGCGACACCCAACGTCGTGACCAACTGGTTCTGGTGATCGGCCACCGGTCTGATCGCGACGATCTCCTCGACCGAGGCGAGGAGCATCACGGTCACGGTAGCCATGACGGCCACCACGAGAACGGGGAGTTTCAGGGTCACCAGACCCGTGTAGGCGACAAAGGTGCCCACCATCATCAGCTGAGCTTGAGCGAAGTTGAATGTGTTGGAGGAAACGAAAACGATGTTGTACCCGATGGCAACCAGCACGTAGACCGCGCCGAGCGCCAATCCGGACCACAGAATGGTCATGACGCAGCCGGGTTTCCGAACTGACCGTTGAGGATCTTCGTCGGACTGATGAACTTCAGCTCGCTGGTGTCCGGGTTCGGGCCGTGGTTGTCGGAGCTGAAGTTGTAGCGCGAGAGGAATGCGGTCTTGGCATTCTCCTGGACCTCAGTGGTTTCCAGTGCTTCGGCGAGCTTCTTCGGATCGGTCGAACTGCCGACCTTCTCCGCTGCCGCCGCGACGAGGGGGAATGCGTCGTAGTTGTCCGCGAGGATCAGCGTCGACGGGATGGAGCCCAGCGAAGCCATCGTGTCCACCATCGTGTTGACGAGTGCGTTGTTCGGATCGAACACCGTGCTGCTGAACACCTGCGTCACCAGGTTCTTCACCTGCGGGGTGCCGAGCACACCGGCCGGCGGATCATTCGCGATCAGGTTGGTGGCAGACACCGAGGTGTTTCCGACCAGCGGCACGTCCCAGCCGAGTCGCTCGAGGCTTTGCAACACGTATCCGAGAGGAGCGCCGTACGCATCCAAGGCGATTGCCGCGGCACCCGAATTCTTGAGCGACTGCAACTGCGCCGTCATGTCCAAAGCGGCGGCGTCGTACTCCTCGTTACCGGCGGCCTTCAGACCTGCGGATTGCAAAGCACTGGTCATTTCTTCGCCGAACAGCTCACCGTAAGCGGTGCTGCCGTGCAAGACTCCGACGCTGCTGTAACCCTTGGACTTCGCGTACTCGGAAATTCCGCGAGCGGTATCGGTCGCACCCGGAGCCAGATCGAAGTTGAGCGGGAACTTCGAGGGGTCCGTCGAATCGGGCGAGGGAGCCATGCTCATCGAGAGAATGTTGTTCTGCTTGAGGATCGGCAGAACCGCAGCCGCGATCGACGACGGACCCGAGTTCAGGTAGAGGTCAGGCTTGTTCCCCGAATTGATGGCTTCGCGCAGCTTGGTGACGGCGATGGTTGCGTCACCCGCGTCGTCCACCGTAGTGAGCTCGATCTGACGGCCACCGATCCCCCCGGCTTCGTTCTGGACCTGAACGCCCGCCTTGGTGGCGAGCAGCGAGGTCTGCGAATTAGCCGCGAGGACTCCCTGTGCACTGATCCCGCCGGTCAGCAGCACACGGTAGGGCGAGTCCGCACCTCCGTCGGACTCCGAAGAACCACTGCACCCTGCAAGAGCCAGAGCCGTCACGGCAACTGCCGCAACAAGAATGGGCCGACGATTCATGTCTGCACTCCTAGAACACATGTATGCACCGAACGTCAGGCGAATACCTGACGAAAGAATGATCGGCCGGTGGACGTGCCTGATTTCGAGCACCAGCCAACCAAGCACCCGCTTGATGATCTAGCAAGCAGTTGCTTGGGATGGAGCATAGAATGTGATCTGGATAACGTCAAACGCTGAAAAGTGGAGTCATGGAAGCGGACGCTATGCACATTGAGGCGGCGTCGACAGATCTCTTCCCGCTGGGTGGAAACGCCGAAACGGCTCCACGCCCTGGCGGATTCGACGAAATGAATCCGACAGGGCGTGGAGCCGTTTGTGTAAAGGTCCGACTATCGCTGGTTGCGGGGCTTCCAGACCACCAACGCGTTGTTGCGCGGAATCGGCACGAGATCCCGGCGATAGCCCGCATGGACTTTCGCGATCTCCTCGGCCAATTCGCGGACGCGATGCTGCAGAGCCTCGACCTGGTTGGTCAGTTCGATGATTCGTTTGATTCCGGCAAGGTTGACTCCCTCGTCCTGCGAAAGCCGTTGTACTTCACGAAGAAGCGCAACATCGCGCGGGGAGTAGCGTCGTCCGCCACCGGTGGTTCGATGCGGGGTGACCAACCCGAGTCGGTCGTAGTTACGCAAAGTCTGCGCGTGCATTCCGGCCAACTCGGCTGCCACCGAGATCACGAAGATCTGAGCGTCAGGATCGACCGTCGCATCCCATTGATTCTGCGGTCGCTCTGTCATCATGCACCGGCCCACCCGGCCCGTGGATCGAACCCGCTCGCCTTCTCGGCTTCGAGATAGGTTTTCAGCGCTTCGATCGCCGGGTCGTCCAACTTCTGCGGAACGGATACCTTGACCGTGACCAGAAGGTCACCGGCACCGTCCGGCCGCTTGGGGATACCGCGTCCGCGAACTCGCAGAATGCGTCCGTCCACCGTTCCAGCCGGAACCTTCACTCCGACACGGCCTTCCAAAGTCGGCACGGACAGTGTCGTTCCCAGCACCAGCTCGCCGTAGCTCACCGGAACCGTCAGTGTCAGGTCGTCGCCGTTGCGTCCGAAGACACTGTCCGGCTTGACGCGGATGTTGACGAACAGGTCGCCGGCCGGAGCGCCGCGGAGTCCCGCTTCGCCCTTGCCCTTGAGTCTGATCTTCTGACCGTCGCTCACACCGGCAGGCACGCGAACCGTGATGGTCCGTGTGCGATTGGTGACTCCGCTACCGTGGCAGTCTTCACACGGCGAGTCGATGATCGAGCCGGTTCCCCGGCAATCGTCACACGGCTCACTGAATCCGAAGGCG
This sequence comes from Rhodococcus sp. SB1D, assembly GCF_048573875.1. Taxonomy (NCBI): domain Bacteria; kingdom Bacillati; phylum Actinomycetota; class Actinomycetes; order Mycobacteriales; family Nocardiaceae; genus Rhodococcus; species Rhodococcus sp. SB1D. Next base: position 175,097 of record NZ_JBMAIQ010000009.1, on the reverse strand, counting down.
CCCTGGTTCCGGCTGACCACGCCGGTTCCGTTGCAATGTGGGCACACTCGCGGGCTGGTGCCTGGCTTTGCGCCGCTGCCGTGACACGTGGTGCACGACGTAGGGCTGGTCAGACGAAGAGGGACGGTGACACCGAGCGCTGCTTCACGAAAGGCGAGCGTCGTCTCGGTCTCGAGATCCTTGCCTCGACGCGGGCGGTTGGGCGCAGCTGTTCGCTGGCCCGCTCCCCCGCGGTTGAACAATCCGCCGAAGATGTCTCCGAGACCCGAGTCCTGCCCACCGGCCCCGCCGCCGAACAGGTCGTTGATGTCGAAACCACCAGCGCCGGGGTTGAATCCGCCGCCGCCCTGCGCGCGGGGGCCGAAGCCGCCGCTGGCAAAGAGGCGCCGAGCCTCGTCGTACTCCTTGCGCTTGTCCGGATCAGACAGAACGGCATGAGCTTCACTGACGGACTTGAAACGCTCTTCGGCCTTCGCATCGTCAGGGTTGGCGTCGGGATGAAGATCCCGAGCCAGCTTGCGATACGCCTTCTTGATTTCGTCGGCCGTCGCGGTGGACGAGACGCCCAGCTCCTTGTAGAAGTCCTTCTCGATCCACTCCCGTTGACTCACTGGGCGTCTCCTCCTCTCACTCTTACTTCGCTTCTTGTTCTGAACCGTCTGCAGGCTTGTCGCCTACCCGGTCCGTCACGGCCACCATTGCGGTCCGAAGGACCCGGTCGCCGAGCTTGTATCCCTTGCGCATGACCGTCCCGAGTACGGGGTCGTGGCCTTCGCCTTCATGTTGCACCGCTTCGTGGAGTGCGGGATCGAAATCGTCACCCTCGCTGCCGAAGTCGGTCAAACCCAGACCCGTCAGGGTCGTGTTGAGTTTGTCTGCGAGTGCACGCAGTGGACCCGATTCGAGGTCACCGTGTGCCCGAGCGCGATCCAGGTCGTCGAGAATTCCGATGAGCTCGGTGATGACCGAAGCCCGCGCGGTTTCCTTGATGACCTGCTTGTCACGCTCGACGCGACGACGGTAGTTGGTGAACTCCGCCTGAAGTCGCTGCAGATCCGCAGTCCGTTCGGCGAGCTGATCGGTGGCGGATGCTTCCTCCACGATCGACTCTGCTTCCTGAACTACCCCTGTGTCTTCCGAGTCGAGCGGCGGCAGGGATTCCCCCGCCGCCTCTCCCTGTGCACCGGTCTCGGGGTCGACCGGGTTGTTCTCGGGGTTGTCCGAGGTCACTTCTTGTCCGAGTCGGTGGGCTCGTCGACAACCTCGGCGTCGACGACGTCGTCGTCATTGCCTGCGCCGTCGGTGTTTCCGGCCTCGTTTGCAGCGGAAGCCTCGTAGATGGCCTGGCCCAGAGCCTGCGACTCGGTGCCCAGCTTCTCCACTGCGGTCTTCACTGCAGCGATGTCGGTGCCTGCCAGGGCGTCGTTGACGTCCTTGACCGCTGCCTCGACCTTGGTCAGGATCTCCTCGGAGACCTTGCCCGCGTTCTCACCTTCACGCTGCTCCTTGACGAACTTCTCCGTCTGGTGGACCAGCGACTCGGCCTGGTTGCGAACCTCTGCCTCTTCGCGACGGGCCTTGTCTTCCTCGGCGTGAGCCTCGGCGTCCTTGACCATGCGCTCGATCTCTTCCTTGGACAGACCGGAGCCGTCCTGGATCTTGATCGTGTTTTCCTTGCCGGTGCCCTTGTCCTTCGCCGTCACGTGCACGATGCCGTTGGCGTCGATGTCGAAGGTGACCTCGATCTGCGGAACGCCACGCGGGGCGGGCGGCAGATCGGTGAGCTCGAAGGAGCCGAGCAGCTTGTTGTGCGAAGCGATTTCGCGCTCACCCTGGAAGACCTGGATCTGCACCGAAGGCTGGTTGTCGTCAGCGGTGGTGAAGGTCTCGGAACGCTTCGTGGGGATCGTGGTGTTGCGCTCGATGAGCTTGGTCATCACGCCACCCTTGGTTTCGATGCCGAGGGAAAGCGGCGTGACGTCGAGGAGCAGAACGTCCTTGACCTCACCCTTGAGCACACCGGCCTGGAGTGCGGCGCCGACGGCGACGACCTCGTCCGGGTTGACGCCCTTGTTGGGCTCACGGCCACCGGTCAGTTCACGAACCAGATCGGAGACGGCCGGCATACGGGTGGAGCCACCGACGAGCACGACATGGTCGATGTCCTTGACGGCGATTCCACTGTCCTTGATCACTGCCTGGAACGGCGCACGAGTGCGATCGAGCAGGTCCGAGGTGATCTTCTGGAACTCGCTGCGGGTGAGCTGCTCGTCCAGGAAGAGCGGGTTCTTGTCCGCGTCGACCGTGATGTACGGGAGGTTGATGGAGGTGCTCTGCGAGCTGGAGAGCTCGATCTTCGCCTTCTCCGCAGCCTCACGCAGACGCTGCAGGGCCATCTTGTCCTTGGTCAGATCGATGCCGTTCTGAGCCTTGAACTTGTCGACCAGCCAAGCGACGACGCGCTCGTCCCAGTCGTCGCCACCGAGGTGGTTGTCACCGGAGGTTGCGCGAACCTCGACGACACCGTCGCCGATTTCGAGCAGGGAGACGTCGAAGGTGCCGCCACCGAGGTCGAAGACCAGAATGGTCTGCTCGGTGTCACCCTTGTCGAGTCCGTATGCCAGTGCAGCCGCGGTGGGCTCGTTGACGATACGAAGGACGTTGAGGCCGGCGATCTGGCCGGCTTCCTTGGTTGCCTGACGCTGTGCGTCCTCGAAGTACGCGGGGACGGTGATGACGGCGTCGGTGATGTCTTCGCCGAGGTAAGCCTCCGCGTCACGCTTGAGCTTCATGAGCGTGCGGGCGCTGATTTCCTGCGGCGTGTACTTCTTGCCGTCGATTTCCACGTTCCAGTCAGTGCCGATGTGGCGCTTGACGGAGCGGAGGGTGCGGTCGACGTTCGTGACTGCCTGGTTCTTCGCGGGCTGACCGACGAGAACCTCGCCGTTCTTGGCAAATGCGACCACCGAGGGGGTGGTACGTGAGCCTTCGGCGTTGGCGACCACTACGGGCTCGCCGCCCTCCAGCACTGCAACTACCGAGTTGGTCGTACCGAGATCGATACCGACTGCACGAGCCATAGTGTTCCTACCTTTCGTTCTGCGGTTCTCTGCCCGAGTGGTTGATCTCGAACATGACCGCGAGTTTTTCGCTTGGTGAGCGTCCTCCGCTCAAGTTTGCCTCCGACCGTGGCCGGGAGTCAACTTGAAGTTGAGCCGAGGGCGCTCAAGCTTGTCGAAATGGTCAACTACAGCCCACGTAGATTTGTTCCCGCCTTCCCCGAAAAGCCGGAAAAGTGCGCCACATCACTTCCGTATCTCTCCGAATGGCTACGATCGGCCGGTGACCGATCCCGACAATTCTCCCGCGCGACCTCCTCGCCCGTCACCTCCACGCCCGGCACCCGAGCGACCCGACGTCTCGGTTCGGCCGCTCCGACCTGCAGCGAGCGACGAGACACCCAAAGCCGTGACATTGTCTACCTCTGCCTGGATCGGCTCGTTCGTCGTCCTGGCCGGAATCGCCGGAGTGGTAGTCACCAGCCTCGACGACGTCCGGTCGGCTCTCGAAGAATCGACTGCGCGCGACAATCCCGGATACTCGTCCACCGACATCTCCGATGCCGTGACCGTCGTACTCGCGGGCAGCGGCGGCGGCGCTCTCGTCCTGGTCCTGCTCGCACTCATGAGCCTTCAACTCCTCCGCGCACGCAAGAACGCCGGGCGGGTGATGACGGCGATCGTGGGAGTCGTGAGCATCGCGGCCGGACTCGGCTTCATGTCTCTGGTCGACGGCGCAGCAGACATCGGCGCCGGAGTTCTGAGATGGGGCCCGATTCTCTACTGCGCCCTGGTCGCGGTGGCGGCGATCGCTCCGTTCGCTCCCGGTGTCAGCACCTGGCTGCGGGGACGCCGATGAAGGTTCACGTACAACTGGACTCCGCGCCGGGCGCGGGCGCTGCTCGTAGCCGTGAACTCGCGGAGACCGGCGCCGGTGGCCTGTTCACGTTCGAGGGACCACACGACGTGTTCTTCCCGCTCGTCGAAGCAGCATCGGCCGTCGACCTCGACCTGATGACCAACGTCGCCATCGCATTCCCCCGCAGTCCCATGCATCTGGCGCATTCGGCCAACGACCTGCAGTTGCTCAGTCGCGGCCACTTTCGACTGGGTCTCGGATCGCAGATCAAACCGCACATCGAAAAACGCTACAGCGCAACGTGGTCGCGTCCGGCGGCCCGCATGAAGGAGACGGTCGCAGCGGTCAAGGCGATCTTCACTGCGTGGGAGAACACCTCGACGCTGAACTTCCGCGGCGAGTTCTTCACCCACACGTTGATGCCTCCGACGTTCGATCCCGGCCCCAACCCCTATGGGCCGCCGCCCATCCTGATGGGTGCGCTCGGACCGGTGATGACCAGGACGGCTGCCGAGGTGGCCGACGGACTACTGGTCATGCCGTTCCACACGCAACGTCATTTCCTCGAACGAACACTTCCGGCCGTCGATGCAGGTCTTCGCGAATCCGGCCGCACCCGAGACGAATTCACGATCATCCCGCAGGTCATCGTCGGCGTCGGCCGCGGCGAGGATCAACTTGCCGCGGCCGCCAGAGGCGTCCGAGCCCTGCTCTCGTTCTACGGTTCGACGCCCGCATACCGTCCGGTGCTCGACGTCGAAGGGTGGGGCGAGGTCCAACCGGAACTCAATGCCCTGTCGAAGCGAGGTGGCTACACCGAGATGGCGTCGCTGATCACCGATCCGATGCTGACCACACTCGCCGTCGTCGGCACTCCCGAAGAGTGCGCCACCGAGATTCGGCGGCGGTTCGGCGAACATGCCGACGAAGTGTGCTGCTATTTCCCCGGTTACGACGTAGAACCGTCAGACGTGGCGTCGATGATCTCGTCTCTCACCTGAACCCGGTCGAACTTCTTGATCAGGCCCCCAAGGTACGGGCCAGCTCGGTCAACGACTCCCGGGCAGCACGCAGGCTCGCGTCACCCTGCTCGATCAGAGGTGCCATCGCCGGAATACGTTGCGCCAAAGTCAGTTCCGCGGTGATGACGGAGACATCCATTCCCATCGACACCCCGAGCACCTGAACGAGTGGCGGGACGGTGTGATCGTTGGCCTCGTTTCCCGAGCCCGGCGCATAGGTGTTTCCGCGGCTGGAGACGATCACCACCGGCTTAGCTGCCAGAGGCTGAGTACGCGTGTCGAAAGGCACCGTAGTCCCCAGGACGTGTACGTAGTCGATCCACGCCTTCAACGTGGACGGGATCGACCAGTTGTACATCGGCGCACCGATCACGACGACGTCTGCAGCGGTAAGTTGCTCGATGACCCGAGCCTGGAGTGCTTCCGCTGCGGGATCCGGAATCTCGCCCTCGACTCGCAAGCGTGGTGCATAGTGCAGGGCCGCGTCCGCGAGGTGCGGCAAGGGATCCCGGTGCAGGTCCAACGTCACCGTCGTGTGATCCGGGCTGTTCTTCGACCACTGCTGAGCGAACAGTGCGGTCAGATCACGTGAGGTCGAGTGGTGGAGTTCGGCGGACGAATCGATGAGAAGTAGCTGTGGCATCCCTCATCACTACCAGAGCGCGCTCAACTCTTCTCCGCGGCTAGATCGGATTCCGCCGCGTACTGCGCCAGCAGGACTCGTTCGCGCTCGCGACGCGGATAGAAGAACGTCACCACCGCGGCACCGGCACACACGATGATGATCGCCGCGATGTAGGCGTTTGTATCCCCGTCCAGGAAGGCGTTTTTGGCGGCGGTCATGATTTGCTCCGCGTATTGCGGGTAGCGTTCCGCCAGAACTTCGGCGCTGGAGAAGGATTTGGTGAGCGCGGCCTGAGTTTCGGGAGTCACTTCGGATGCGTTCGGCGAGGACGAGATCGCATTTCCCAACGATTTTGCGTACCCGGCCGTGAGTATTCCGCCGAGAATCGACTGCATGATGGCGCCGCCCAGGTCGCGTTGCAGGTCCGAGGTTCCCGACGCCATACCAGCGCGGTGCACGGGAACGGATCCGGTCAGCGAACGCGATGCCGGTGTGCCGGCCAGACCGACGCCGATGCCGACAAGCGCATAGGCCAACGCGACCTGCCAATACTGTGTGCTTTCGTTCCACAGGAACAGCGCGACGAACAACCCGAGAACCACGAACAGGTAGCCGGCGAGCAGCGTGACGCGGGCGCCGTACCTTTCGATCATGGTCGCCGAGCGCGGCGCAACGATCACCATCGCCAGCGCAGCCGGAATGATCGCCGCACCGGCTGCCAGCGTCGAGTACCCGAGGACGTTCTGCAGGAACTGCTGGCCGATGAACATCGCGCCCATGAGCGAACCGAACACGACCAACCCACCCACCGCCGCGACCCAGAAGGTCGGGCGCGCAGCTACGTGAAGATCGAACAGCGGATTGACCGCGCGTCGCTGTTGCAGGAAGAACCCGATACCCGCGACAACTGCTATCGCCCCGAGCACCAGAGCCAACGTGCCCGAACCCTTCACCGGCGCAAAGTTGATGGACAATACCAGCGCCCCGATGAAGACGATCGACACTATGCCGCCGAGGTGATCGACTCGCTCGGTCGTCTCGTTGACGTGAGCGGGAACCAACACCAGGGAACAGATCAGTGCCACAAGGGCCAAGGGAAGGGTGACGAAGAAGACCGAACCCCAGTGAAACTGCTCGAGCAGCGCCCCCGAGACGATCGGACCGAGTGCTGAAATCGCGCCACCGATTGCCGACCACATGGCAATCGCCTTGGTTCGTGCCGGTCCGGCCCACAACGCCGTGATGATTGCCAGCGTGGTCGGGAACGCCAGACCTGCCGAGACGCCTCCGACTATCCGAGCGAGGAACAGCACTTCGAAGTTCCCGGCGAATCCCGCCACGATCGACGCCGGAATGGACAGCGCCATGCCGGTGACCAGCAACATCTTGCGGCCGTATCGGTCTCCCAAGGCCCCCAGGTAGAGCACCGTTCCGGCCAGGCCCAGCGAGTAGCCGACCGCGATCAGGTTCAGTTGCGTCTGACTGGCGTCGAAAGCCCGCCCGATATCGGGCAAAGCGACATTCGCGACCGAGAGATTGAGGTTCGCGACCGCAGCGACCAGGATGAGCGTCCCCAGGACGAGGGTGGCTCGATCCGGTGAAGCGGACTTGATGTCACTCGCCATGCGCGTGCTCCCATCGAGGTGGGACCCGAACCTGGGAGTTATGTCCGGATCATCCCGAACTCAAGATAGAACCCTCGTCCGGCGCTCGCATAGTGAACGGGTCCCTATTCGGGCACAATTTCAGCCAGGACGCCCTCGGCGCTGCGGGCGGCGACCAGGCAGGCCCGCGAGGTGAACCTGTCGAAGAGCGGATGTCTGGACAACTCGCGCCATCTGCGGACAGCCGCCGTGGCCCGCGCACGCTGCACCTCCGGCGATTCTTCCGGTTCGCAGCCCAACCGGTCACTTGCCCGGATTCCGTAGCCGCCGATCAGTCTTTGCAGTTGTGCCAGGTCGTCGGGTGGCAGATCCGTGTGTACCGAACGAAGACGCCCGAGCAGGCGAAGTTCGTGAAAGCCGTGAACATCGGCAAGCAACCGTTGCGCCTCCGCCGCGATCTGATCGCCTTCCTCGCTCGGATCGGCTTCGAGGATTCTTCCCAGCGTCACCAGCGCCGTGTGCGATTTGAGCTGATCTGCCCGCTGCCCGAATTGAACGTCGATCACCTGACGCAGTTCGTCCAGGCCGCTACGCTCCAACAATTCGGCCGCCAGGGACGGTGAATCGGTCGCCCCCAACTTGATCGACGTCACGGCGAGGCGAATTCCGAAGAGCCCGAACCGATCGGCCAATTGCGCCCGCATCGCCGCGTCGACCGGCAGCGGACTGTCCTGCCTGGCAAAGCGATCCGCGGAGAGCAGTGCAAGGCTCAGATCCTCGGCCGGAACCTGCGCGAGCGCCGAGAAGGCCGCGAACTCGCTCTGCCTCATCGTCCGAGCAGCGAGCGCGAGTAGACCTGCCACCGGAACCACCGACTGGCACAGGCCGGTTCGCTCCAACTCCTCGGCGAATCGCGCCGCGACGTCCTTCGCCGAAGACAACGCGTCGAGCCTGCCTGCGCCGACCTCATCGGCACGCGAGAGCACTCCGATCACTCCGAGTGGCCCGGATTCTCCGCCCACGTGATCCGCGATCTTCCCGAGGAACTGCATGTCACTGGCGTTGAGAGCCCGCAAGAGGTAGACCACTGCATCCGCGCCCGGTGCCTCACCGTCGGGAACGAGCATGTCCCAGGTGCGGGCCGAGACCTCGGTCGAGAGCGACGAGGTGCCCGGTGTGTCGATGATCGTCGTACGAGCCAATGCCGAAGACGGCCAGTCGACGTCGATGCGGTCCACCGAGTCTGCGGTGTACTCGCCCAGATCGAACGTGAGCCTGCCGTCGCGGCGCGTCACCGGCACGTTGAACTCGGCACCGTTCTCGGCCGTCGCGGTCACCTGCGGCGTCGTCCCGTTCCGATACCAGGTGACGACGCGTGTGCATTCCGTCGCGTCGGTAGGCGCTATATCCTGTCCGACAAGCGAATTGAGCAGCGTCGACTTACCCGCTTTGAGGGAGCCGGCGAGCGCCACCCGGAGTGGCTCGTCGAGCCTGGCCGCACATTCTTCCAACTGGGCGCGCGTCTGCGGCTGATCGGCGTAGGCACGTCTGGCGTGGTCGATCAGGGCGTGTGCCGACTCCACTGCGGTCACGGTGGTCGTGGCATTCATGCGTTGGTCACCTTTGCCGAGGCAGGAGCGGGAGTTTCGCCGATCAGCGTTCCGGCAACGGCGTCGAGCTCCGCGACGACGCGCATGTCGGTCTCCAGACGCTTGATCCGAGCGGCATGTTCACTCGATTCCAACTGCGCGGCTTCCTGAGTGGCGCGGAGGGATTCGTTGATCGAGCGCAACGCCTGCTCGGCGATGTCGGTGAAGTGATCACGCAACAGCCGCTGCACCAGGCGTAGGCGATCCTTCGACTCCTTGCCCACCTGGAAGCTGACGTCGTCGGCAAACCGTCGGATGGCCGCTTTCGCCTCAGCGCGACGCTTGAGTACCTGAGCCTGCTTGTCTTCACGATAAGCCTTGGTGCCCAGCAGAACCCCGGCGCCGATGGAGATCGGGTTGACCAGAGCCATGCCCATCATCGTGGTGATCAAGCCGAACATGAGCACGCCGCCGTACGAGCCGCGCATGCCGACCAGGACTTTCTGAGTGATGCCGATACGGCCGGATTCGAGGTCCGCCAATGCACCGACCGGTTCCAGGAAACCGTCGGTGTCGGCGACGTCGAGATGCGGGAGCGCGACGTCACCGGTCTCCGCAAAGTGCTGCGCCACAACTTCTGCCAGCCACTGTGCGCGATCATGCGCCCACACGAAGTTGTCACCGATCGCGGTGGCGATCTCCTGTTCGAGCCACTCCCCCACGACGTCCCAGTCCTTACCGGGATCGCCTTCGTCGACCGTCTCCTCGGCCTGGCGGGTCACCCGGCGCAACCGGTCCCGGAGGTCGTGATCGATGTCGGCGGCGAGGTCTGCGATGCCGTCACCGAGGCTCTGCTGCCACAGTGAGGTCTTCTTGTGCAGTTCCTCGGCCGCTGCCCGGGCACGCTGCAGTCCCGCGACCGCTGCCTGAGCGGTCGACGGATCCTTCAGCGCCGCAAGCTCACTGCCCATCTCCAACGTCAGATGCGCTGCCGCAGAACGCACATCCATCGCAACTGCGCGTCGAGTATTCGATTCGGCACGCGCAACGACGTTGTCCCGCAAGAACTGATAGAGGTCCAAAAATCCGGATTCCGCTTCGAGTTCCTTGTCCCCCAGCCTCAGCGCGTGCGAGCGCAGTACCGAGGAGATCGGAATGAGCGGCAGATCCAACCCGGCACGCTGGAGATGTCCGCGATCGGCGTCGAGGATCTGCCGCCAGTGCGGGTACAGATCGGTCTTGCTGATCAGCCCGGCTACCGCAGGACACAGATTGACGACCTGGCGGATGAATCCCAGCTCCGGTTCGGTGAACTCCTGGCTGGAGTCCGACAGAACCAACACTGCATCGGCCGCAGTGATCAATCCCAATGTTCCTGCAGCATGAGGATTTCCATGACCGCCGACACCAGGGGTGTCGATCAGAACCAAACCGTCGGCCAACAGCGGACTGGGAACACCCACTTCCACACGCAGAACCTCACGCCCTTCGGCGCGAGGCGTGGCCGGGGTGATCCCCATCAGTTCCTCGAGCGGGAGGGGCACCCGAATGGGCGCCGCACCCGGATCGGCGAGAATCAGTTCGGCGACCGCGGTCTCCGCGTACTGAACTACCGTCGCCACGGCAGTGGTCTCGTCGTCACCGACCGAGCACACGTCGATGCCGAGCAGAGAATTGACGAACTGGCTCTTGCCTTGCTTGAGGGGTCCGACCACCACGATGCGAATACGCGGGTCGTTGACTCTCACCTGAGCGTTCTCGAGTCGGCGCACCAGATCCGTGCGCCCGAAATCCTTCGCCACGACGGCTGTTCGTTCGAGCAACGACGCCGTCGACGACGCGACGCGCGCCTTCCGACTGCTTACCTGACTCGCTGAATCACTCATGAGCTACGTTGACCCGCAATTCTTCCCGACTCGAATATCCGGCCCTGCGAACGCATAGCGCACGCAGGGCCGGATTTGTTACATCAGGTCATTTTGACCGATTTCAGTTCCTGCGTCAGCAGATCAGGGATGCAGGTGATCGACAACCGCAACCGGGTCGATGTGATCGACCGGCGCTGCAACCGAATCCTCGGCGAAGAGCGAGTGTTCGGTATCGGCGCTCAGACCCGAAGTGGAACCCGAACCGAAAGCATCGGTCGCATCGATCGACGACCACGGGTTCAGCGCACCGGTCAACGAACTCGTCAGGTCGGACACTCCGCTCACTGCTCCACCGAGGGATCCGCCCAGGTCAGCGACTCCGCCGCCGCCAACGGTACCGCCGCCGTCGACTGTGCCACCGGCAGCTGCGGCTGCGTCGGCACCGATCGAACCCGTCACGTCGGTGACTGCTCCGACAGCCCCGCCGAGCGATCCACCGAGATCGGTGACGCCGTTCAGTGCGCCGCCGAGCGACCCACCCAAACCAGCCGCAGCGTTCGTGGCCGCGTCGAGACCTGCTGTTGCGTCGAGACCTGCGGTTGCGTCCAGCGCGCCGCCCACAGTTGCTCCGAGGTCGCCGGTCACACCGCCGAGGTTCAGGCCTTCTGCCGCGATGCTTCCGAGGTCGACGGAAGGCAGTTCAGCGGAGATCGGGCCGAGGTTCACAGCGCCGAGGTCGACGGAGGGCAAGTCGGCACCGATCGAACCGGTGTCGATTCCGCCGAGGTTCAGTGCCGTGTCCAGCGCTCCACCGAGTGCACCTTCGGCACCGAGAACGCTGTCGAGAGAGCCCCCCAGCCCGAGGCCCGCGCCCAGCGCACCGTCCAGCGCGCCGGTCAGGTCCGTGCCCACGGAACCGACAGCACCCAAGCCGCCTGCACCTGCGAGGGCGGTGTCGAGAGCCGCAGCGACACCGGCTGCCAAGCCTGCTTCACCGCCCAGACCGAGTGCACCACCGAGGTCGATTCCGGTAAGTCCGCCTGCGCCCAGCGCTGCGTCGAGAGCGCCGCCGAGACCGCCCGCGAGCCCGGCATCGACGCCGAGTGCCGAACCGAGAACACCCTCGAGGGCCGTCGACAGATTCGCGCCTCCGCCCAGAGCTGCCGCGAGGTCTGCGCCGAGACCACCTTCGAGGTCGAGTGCTCCCCCGAGCAGTCCACCGAGTGCGCCACCCAGGTCGGCTCCGACCGTTCCGCCGGCACCGAGGGCGCCGGAGAGTGCCGCGCTGAGCTGCGCGCCGAGGTCTGCGCCGCCGCCGAGTACGGCGTCGAGGTCGAGTCCGCCGCCGAGACCCAGTGCTGCGTCGAGTGCGCCGCCCAATGCAGTTTCCAGACCGCCGCCGACGCCGAGTGCTCCGCCGAGGGCGCCACTCAGGGCAGCACCGAGATCGAGGCCGCCCGCGATATCGGTGAGAACGCTGACATCCGTGATCGCGCCGAGGACGCCGCCGAGCGATGCACCCAGATCGGCGCCGATCGTGCCGCCGGCTCCCAGGACGCCCGAGAGCGCGCCGGACAATGCCGTGCTGAGGTCGCCTGTCAGAGCGCCGGCGAGATCCAGGCCGCCGCCGAGTGCAAGAGCGGATTCCAGTGCGCCGGTCAGGCTCGCGCCCAGTTCGCCGCCGATGTCAAGGAGACCGCTGAGGTCTGCTGCGCCGCCGAGGAGTCCACCGAGAGCCAGGCCGAGATCGGCTCCGAGGTCACCACCGATGGCGAAGACGGGTGCGAGAGCTCCGCTGAGCCCTGCCGTCAGGTCGAGTCCGCCGACTGCGCCGATCGCGGCGTCGAGGGCTGCTCCCAGCTCCGCAGTCAGGCCGCCGGTCACACCGAGGGCGCCGCCCAGAGCCGCGCTGAGCTGTGCGCCCAGATCGAGAGCTCCTTCGAGATCGAGTGCGCCGCCCAAACCGAGACCGGCTTCGATCACAGCGCCGAAGGCTGCGCCGAGTTCGGCACTGATCTCGCCACCGATGGCAAGCGCAGCGCTGAGGGCTGCTGCGAAGTCGCCGACCAGGTCGAACTGGCCGCCGAGGGCGCCTCCGACTCCGATTCCTGCACCTGCGCCGAGACCCAGGCTGCCGCCGAGGCCACCACCGAGACCACCGGTGAGTCCACCACCGAGACCACCGCCGAGTCCGAGACCGCCGCCGATTGCACCGGCAGCGGACGCACCGGCGTTGACGATCGCGGACAGGTCGGCGCCGCCACCGGCAAAGAGTCCGGACTCGGCGACCAGCGGAGCGACCGCGACGATGTCGGCGGGGCTGACGTCGCACAGACCGGCAGCATCGAGTGCCGCGGTCGGGTTGGCGCAGTAGTTGGCAGCTGCCTCGTCGTCACGAAGTAGCCCGAGGATGAATTCGAGTACGGCGTTCGTTGCCATGGCGGGTTCTCCTGAAGTTCGTTGACCGGGTTGTTGCCGGTGGGTAGTTGCCGGTGGTCCGGAAACTGGTGCGCTGCCAGAGGTAGCGAGTGGAATCAACGCTAAGAACTTTTGCGACTGGGGCCAACGGGGAGCACCCCCCTCTTCTCCAGGGACAGGTGGGGAAGCCCCCCATTGGGCTACGCCCGGTCGGAATAGGGGATTTGCCCCGATTAGGGGATCGGTCCCCTACTTCGTCGCGACGCCTCCGATCCGGTAACGATCTAGGTCCTGAAACCGACATCGCAGACAACCGCGACAGTCCTTCTGTCGCCCACGACCAGGGGAGTTCGTTCATGGCGGCAGGGCTCGGCATCAGCATCGGTTCGGCCACTCTCGTAGCTGTCACCGACGGCTCGACCGGTGAAACGCAACAGGTCCGCTTACCCAGTGCGCTGCAATTGGACGACGGATCCGTCATCACCGGATTTGTCGAGCGCGTCGGGGACCCGATTCCGATACTTGCCGCCGACGGTACCGAGTACCGCGGCGAGGCTCTCGCGGCGACAGCGGTCGGCGCACTGGTAGACCAGGCAGGCGGTAACGAAGGGCCAACTGTCGTCCTGGCTCACCCGGTGGGGTGGAACCGCCACACAGCACGCACCATGGAGTCCGCTCTGGACGACGCCGGAATTCACGGGGCGACTCTCGTCGCCGAACCCGCAGCCGTCATGGCGTGGCTCGCCGCTTCCGGAACTGTCGTCAGCGACGGTCTGACCGTCGTCTACGACCTCGGTGCTCGCTCGCTCGACGTCACGATGATGTCCACGACCGACGGACGAAGCGAGATATTCGGTAAGCCGCTGCGCAGCGAGGACATCGGCGGCGACGAATTCGATCACCTCGTCACCGTTCACCTGCTCGATGCGGTTTCCGACCAGTTCGCAACCCTTGATCCCTTTGCACCCGAGACGATTGCAGCGCTGGAAACTCTGCGCGAGCATGCCCGCGCAGCCAAGGAGGAACTTTCCACCGAGACGGAAACCGTTGCCCGCGTGGCGCTTCCCGGTGCCGTCAGCGACGTTCGACTCGTTCGTTCCGAACTCGAAGATCTGATCCGGCCCGCCCTCACCGAATCGGTGGCATTGGTTCGCGAAAGCCTGCGATCTGCCGGCGTCGAGTCCAGTGACGTCAATCAGGTTGTCCTGGCCGGCGGAAGCTCGTCCATTCCCCTTGTCGCCGAACTACTGTCGGCGGAGCTTCGTGTCCCGGTGATCGCCGACGCCGATCCAGCGTCGTGCGCGGCGTCCGGCGCCGCGGCCCTCGCACTCGACGCCAGAGACTCGCAAGTACCGGCCGCCGCCACTGCAGTGATTCCCGCCGAGCCGTCTCGCAAGCCCGCACCAGTTCCCGCCTTCTCCACTCCGTTGCTTGCCGAGCCGACCGAAGAAGAGAACACGGCGACTCGACGCTCGTCGAGGGTCGGCGTCGTTGCTGCAGTGGTGGGAGCATTCATCGTGCTCGCCGCAGGCGGGCTCGGAATCGGAACTGCCATGGACAAGATCAACGTTCCGTCCAGTTCGGCGAACACCACCAGCGAGTCCACCTCCTCGACCGCTTCGACCACCGCGGGCTCTACTCCCGGCAGCACCACGGCAGCGGAAGCGGCAGGCACCGGATCCACGACTGCGAACAACGGCACTCAAAGCAATCAGCCCGGTTCTCCTGCTGCCGCAGGCGGCTCGACGACGGCGCCGGGGGCAGTTCCGGTTGCCGGCGCACCGGCGGGATCCTCGCCCGCACCGGGCGAGACCGCTCCGTCGGCGCCTGCACCTGCCGCACCCGGCGCCCCGGCGCCCGCACCTGCTCCCGCCCCGGCACCAGCACCAGCACCCGCACCCGCGCCTGGAGCCGGCGTCGGGACCGGTGTCGGTGACGCTGCGACCGGCATCGGAAACGGAGTCGGCGGTCTGGTCGACGGTGTCGGCAACGGAGTCGGCGGCGTGGTCGGAGGTCTCGGTAACGTCGTCGGTGGTGTCGGAAACGTGGTCGGTGGTGTCGTCGGCGGCGTCACCGCACCGATCCGCTGACCGGCGGTCTTTCGATGAACCGTGACAACGGCACCGAATCGTCGTTCATCGCAGGACTTTTGCGCGACGTCGACCTGACTGCATCGCCACTGCGCCTGTTCGTCACCGGGACCGATGCCAGCGCTCGGCCCCAAGTGACGAGGGTTGTACGGAAGCGAATCGAATCGGGTGACAAGCCCGTGGTCACCGCAGTCACGCATGACGTCCCCGCCGACGCGATTGTGGTGATCGCGGACGCGCAAGCTCTGACCTCCGATGAAATCCGTGCCCTGAAAGAGCTTGTCCAACGTGACGACCTCGGAGTTGTCGTAGCCTCCGATCGGATCGATCCACCACTCGCACCGATCTACTCGAACATCTCGAGTTTCGGCACCGTGTTGCATCTGAACCCGTTGAACCGAAACGATATTCGGAAGATCGCGGCCGAGCGAAGAGTCCCGCTCGACGACCGCGCCGTGGTGGCGCTCGAGCATCTGTCCGGTGGTTCCTTCGGGGCGATCGAAGCGTACTTCGCCGCCGCCTCGGCAGGCCGCCTGGAAATGCCGAACGCCATACGCACACACATCCTCCACCAGGTCACCGCTCTGCATCCGATCGAGCGCGAGATCCTCGAAGTTTCACTCGCCGTCCCGGACATCGACGCCTTCGAGCTCGATCTGGGACAGGAGAAGTTCAGCCTCACAGCTGCATTCGACCGGGCACTGGCGACCGGACTGTTCGGTTCGCGATCACCACTCGTCGCGAGCGTGCTCGCCGAGTCGACGAGCACCGGGCGTATCCGCAGCGAGCTGATCAGAATCGTCGAATCACGCGCACACACGAGAACCCTCGATATCGACACAGCACGAAGACTTTTCGACTCCGGAATCCGCCACCGCGATCTCACGGGTGTACTACGAGACGCCGTCGAGGCGAGCACGCCGGCGGTCGCGGCAGATCTCTTTCGCCGCGTGAATTCGATCGAGCCTCTCGGCGTGGCCGACACGCTGCTGTACGCCCAGGTCTCGGCTCGCAGTGGTGACCTCGACACTGCCTGCCGTCTGGCCGATTCCGTCATCGCCGCACCCGATCTCGACGACGCGAGATTGGCTGCGGCGGTGCGAATCCGCGCAGCTTCGTCCGCAGCATGCGGCCAACTCGGCGCCGCTGCAGATCTCTACACCTGGCTGGGGCCAGGGCGCACCGGAAACGAATCCCCCTTCGCCGCAATCACTTTCCTCGGCATCGGCAAGGTCGATGACGCGAACGCCGCGCTCACCGGGCACACCGGATCACCGTCGAGCTCGACGGTCGGCGCTACCACACTGGCCAACGGACTGATGCAATCGGTCACCGGGAGCGCGCCGAGTGCGCTCAACACGATGTCGCGCGCACTCTCGCTCCCCGGCGGAGCCGACACATCTGAATTCCAGCCTGATTCCGCCCCGGCGCTGGTAGCTCTCGCACTCCTGCACAACGGCGCCCATGAACGGGCCGCCGCTGTCGTCACGGCCGCGATCGCCGCCGACGACGCAAGCAGTCACACGTGGGCACGACTTCACCTTCTCGGCGCCTGGATCGCGATGGTCCGCGGGCAGGACGCGATTCTCGAAGACCTACCGCAGGAGGTAGTCCGCGGCCCCCTCCGCGAGCGTGACGCACTGTTTCTGCATGCTCTGATCGTGGGTCTCGCTCGGCGTTCCGGCGATCTCGCCCAGCTGCGTCGAGCTTGGTCGGGCGCGGCAGGCACCCTCTCGTCCTGCAGCGTTGATCTGTTCAATCTGCTTCCCATCGGCGAACTGTGGCTTGCGGCAGTACGGCTCGAGGAGACCGAGCAGGTCGAGCATCTCGTCGACGACGCGCGCTCACTCCTCCGCGCGCTCGGCGAGCCGCCGCTGTGGTCGTCGCCGCTGCATTGGTACGGCGTCCAGGCGTCGATCCTCTCGCAGTCGCCGGCCGATCTCCTCCCACACGCCCATACACTCGCCGAATCAGCCAAAACTCACACTTACGCAGCCGGTTTGGCGATCGCCGGACGCCAGTGGCTCCTACTCATGCAAGGCAACGTCGACGCAGACGATGTCGAAGCCGCCGCACGAACGCTCAGTCGGATCGGACTCCCGTGGGACGCCGCTCGCCTCGCCGGCGAAGCAGCGCTGCGCACCCCGGACACCAAATCGGCCACGGCACTGCTCCACGTTGCGCGCTCGCTACGCACAACGTCGACGGCCGAGACAAGTGCAACCGATACCGCCACAAGTGCGGCGCCACCGTCGGTGTTGACCGAGCGCGAACAAGAAGTTGCCGAACTCGTCGTCGCCGGACTGACGTATCGGGAAATCGGCGAACGACTCTACATCTCCGCTAAAACCGTCGAGCACCATGTCGCACGCATCAAGCGGCGCGTCGGGGCGCAGTCTCGTTCGGAACTGCTCACCATCCTTCGCAGCATGACACCGTCGAACAAGTAGTTAGCTGCATATTGTCCAGAGGGTTGCGTATATCCGTTTAAGTGATAGTTTTCACAGCAATCAGGACATGCCTGCCGAGCAAAGTTCGGTAACTGTGAAACGGGGATCGCTATGAAGTGGGGAGTCGGACTCGCCGTCGGCAACAAACGAAGCATTGCTGCGATCGCGAGACCTGACTCGGAGCTGGTGACCATCGAACGCGAATCGGTTCTGCACCACGCCCCCGACGGCACCGTGCAGCTAGGCGGAACCGCGGCGGGGTCCACCGGGTTGCGCGGGTTCCTCGGCAGGGTCGGCACCGACGATACCGACAACTTCTCCGAGCACATGACGCGAGGGGAGGAACTGGTAGCGACAGCAATGTATTGCCTGGTCAAGGAAGTCCGAACACTCACCGATCAGAACCTGAACATCTCTGCGGTGATCCCCGCGGGTTGGTCGAGCGATTCCGTCGACGTACTGCGCGGCGCACTCGACAGCATGAATCTCGACGGCGTCGAACTGATTTCAGAAGATGAAGCCTCTGCGGCTTGGCTCGCGGATCCGGACGCCGACGACCGTGCTGCTCGCGGAGCCGCAGCGTTGGCCGCACCCTTCTCGATCACCTCTACCTGTCCCGAACCCCAGCCAACCGAATTTGCCGAGCCAGAGAACACCCCCGAAGAGTTTCCGCCGTTCGTTCTGATCGAACCGGAGCCGGAATCCGGCGTGGAGGCACCGGTCACGAAAGAACCGAGCATCGACGGTTGGCTGAATCGCCAGTGGCGCTCGGAGCGCCGACCGATCATCGCCGCAGCAGCCGCCGCAGTCTTTCTGACGGTGTCTGGTTGCGCGGCAGCGGTCATCATCGGACACACTCCGACCATTTCAGCACCCAGGATTCTCGACGCACAATCTTCCCTGTCCCCCGGGACGGACACAGCTGCCACCCCGACGAGTTCATCCGGGACAGGCACGCAATCAGCGACCTCACCCCCACCGGAAGTACCCGCTCTCGGCGCGCAGCCGACGGCGCAGTCGTGGGCATCCGAAGCGGAATCGACCTCATCCGAATCCCAGCCCATCCCGGTGAGTCCGGGCACCGGTACAGAGAAATCCACTACGGCGAACGTCCCCGCGCAACAGGGATCGCCGATCACCATCCAGATCGATCCCCTTCGGATCGAGAACCTGCCGCCGGTCGTCGGACCGCTGGATCCGGTCGATCCGGATACCCCGGACACTCCCGCCGTGACCGACCCCACTGATACACAGACAACGCCGACGCAGCCGTCCAACCCGACCGACACAACCGATCCGGTGGTTCCGAATCCCGACATGCCCGTCATGCCATTGGCCCCGAGACCCGGAATGCCAAGTTAGACAGAATAATTCGACTTGCCGACAACAGGCACATATTCCTCGTCGAAACTTTTCCCCTATGGTGGGTGCGGTACCTACCGGCTCGGTGCCGGGGACTTGAAGGGATTTCATGCGTAACTCGTTGGCGATCCGCACCGCTGTGGTCGGCGCCTCGGCACTACTGCTCGCAGCTCCATTCACCACGACGGCATCGGCAGAGCCCGCCTCCGACACGCATGTCGAACAGCTCGGGGCAGATCAGCTTCCGGCTGAGCTGGTCGAGGCGATCACACGCGATCTGAAGATCTCCCCACAGGAGTATCTGGACCGCGCTGCCAAAGCTCAGGAACTCGGTGCATACGCCCAGGAATTCAAGTCCGAGCGCCCTGGCGACTACGCCGGCTCGTGGATGGGACTCGACGGTCAACCCGTCGTAGCCGTCACCACCACCGAAGCTGCACGCATCGCGGCCGACGACGGTTACCGCACGCACGTCGCCCCCGTCTCCGCCGACACCCTCGAGAAGACGCTGGCCGACGTCAACGGATGGATTGCCGGGCTGCCCAAGGAAATCTCACGCGCAGTCAATTCGGCGACTATCGACGTCCTGAACAACCAGGTCGTCATCGACGTCGCGAACAGCCCCGTCGGGCAGGCGCTCAATCTTCCGACCCTGCTCGAGAACACCAAGATCGTTCTCAGCCCGGACGGCGGCGGATCGGTTGATCCCGGAGCACTCGGCGGCGACACCTACATCACGTCGACAGGCCCCATTCGCGAGACACCGACCGAGAACATCTCGGTCTGCTCGTTCGGGTTCAACGCCGTCGACGATCAGAACAATGCTCTCAATATCAGTGCCGGACACTGCAATCCGGCCGAGGGTTCGAAGTCGCCCGTCTACCTGCCGAATCACGCGAACGTCGACGACAGTCAGTTGATCGGAGCATTCTCACAGTCTTCCGTCGGCAACAACGCCGGCGATCTCGATTACTCGGTCATCAAGTTCGACCAGTCCGGCATCGACGCGGGCCTCGACCGTGCTGCCGTCCGCGGTGCCAACGGGACCACCCTCGCGATCACGGGAACAGCACGTCCCGTGATCGGCGCTCCCATCTGCAAGTCCGGCCAGACGTCGTCCTTCACCTGTGGTGTCGTGGCAGCCGATCGCGTCGAAACTCAACTGGTCATGGCGGACGGTGATTCACGAACCGTTCGCGGATTCGCCGGCACCGCGTGCACCCTCGCCGGGGACAGTGGCGGCGCCATCGTCTCCGGAACCTTGGCTCTGGGCATCACCAGCGGCTCCAACAGCAGCGGAGCACCCAGTTGCAACGAAGCGAACCTGGTACTGGCGACCTCCGGTGGAACCTCGAATCTGGGTATTCCGGTCGGAGACATCCTCGACGCGGCGGATCGCGCTTCCGGTGGCGGTGTCGGTGCCGGAATCCGCGTCCGCACTGCAGGTTGACCAACCACTGATTCACGCACTGTGCCCGCCGATCCGTTTCGCGATCGGCGGGCACAGTGCTGTTGTCGGTCGGGGTCAGCGCTGTCTGCTCATGTAACGGGTGGGAATAGCGCGTTCGAACCCATATAGTCATGGTCGACTGTGATCGGCTCACCACAAGTCCGTGAGCCGTATCCGTGTGCTCCCAGGGGGGTGGTACGCGGTCAACGAAGTGGAAAGGCCCACATGCGAAGCTCCATCGCACGTCGCGCCGCAGTGTTCGGTTCGGCCGCGCTGCTGCTCCTCGGACCGATTACCGCGGTCGCGAACGCAGAACCGAACGAATCCGGGGTATCCGATCAGGCAGCCCATCTGCCCGTCGAACTCGCCGAAGCCCTACAGCACGACTTGGCGCTGACGCCCGACCAGTTCGTCTCGCGTTCCGAACTCGCGCAGAAGCTCGCGGAGTTCGCCGCCATCGCGCGCGTCCAGTTTCCCGACTCTTTTGCCGGAGTGTGGCTCGACGACCTCGGCAAGGGCATCGTCGCTCTCGCTGACGGTCGCGACAAGGATGCTGCCCGCGAGGCCGCCGAGAAGGCCGGTTTCGAGGTCAAGGACGTCGCGCAGAGCGAGCAGGCTCTGCAAGGTCAACTCTCGGCACTCAACACCTGGCTCGATTCGCAGCCTGCCGAGGTCGCAGACCTCGTGCGTGGCATTGCCGTCGACGTCGTCGGCAACGGAGTCGCCCTCACGGCCGATCCTGCCGCCGGCATCGAATTGCCTGAATTCCTGAAGCGGACCGTCGTCCATACCGCTGCTCCGCTACTGGTTCCCCCGATCGTCGCGGACCTCATCCCCGCAACCGGATCCGCAACCGGCGACGCTGCACTGGGCGGAGACGCCTTCGGCGCAACCTCCGGTAACACTGGACTGCGTTGTTCATTCGGCTTCAACGGCACCGACGGTTCAGGACGCACAGTCAACATCAGCGCCGGTCACTGCGATCCCAACCGTGCCGCTGCCGGCACCTCGAACTCCAGCCAGGTCTTCCCGATGGTGAACAACCAGACCGGGCCCCGCGTCGGGTACTTCGCCAAGAGCAGCTTCGACGGGCGCGACTACTCGATCATCAACATCGACGACAACGCGAAGTACCGCTTCGAGAACAACAGCGTGCGGGTCCCGTTCAACCGCTCGGTCAACATCACCGGTACCGCCGATCCTGTCGTGGGCGCCCCGGTCTGCAAGGCAGGATCGACCACAGGCTTCAGCTGCGGCGTCGTCACCGGCGTCAACCGCGTCGCAAAGGTTTTGGATCACACCCTCGACAACGGCTTCACCACCAACATCTGCGTCCTGCAGGGTGACAGCGGTGGCCCGATCGTCTCCGGAACGTTGGCAGTGGGCATCACGAGTGCGTCCAACGTCGCCACCTCTCCCCTGTGCGAGATCGCTCAGGCAGAGACACTGTTCGGGCAAGAAGCCCCGACCCAGTACGCGACGCCGATCAACGACATCCTCGCCGCCAACCCAGGCCTGAAGGTTCGCGACTACTGATCACACGCATTCCTCGAGACAGCAAAACGGGCGCCACACCTTCTGAAGGTGTGGCGCCCGTTTCGGCGTTCGTGACGTTCTACTGGAAGAGAGTTGTTCCAGCCGGAGCGTTCAGAACCTTGATCAGGTCCAAGCCCGCGACGACGGCGGTTCCGCCGCCGGCGAGGATGGTACCGGCGACTCCACCGATACCGGCCCCTGTGACCATGCCGGGCAGGCAGCCGACGACCAGGCCGGGCAGACCCACGATGCAACCGATGACCGCCCCGACGATCGTGCCGGTGAGGCTACCGATCTGCGTGGCAAGCCCGAGCTGTGACTGGAACTTCTCGATTGCCTTCTGATCCTCGTCAGGCGAAGCAACCGGGGTGAACTCGGCAGCGACCGGCTTCGGCTTGGAGCTGGCCGGGTCCAGGTTCGGCTTGAGGGTGAGGGTCTTGCCGTCCTCACTGACGGTCTCGTCGAACGGGAACTGAACGTCGCCGAGGTTGAACGCGAGCGGAAGACTCACGAGAGTTGCGCCCTGGCTGTTCTGCAAGTCGACGTGAGTTCCGTCGCCCGAGACCCGGAATGCTCCGGCGTCGATGGTGGTGACAACGGCCTGGTCGACGACCTCGGCGGTGTACGAAACGTCGGGTGACGTCTCCGGAGCTGCGTAAGAAGTACCTGCAGCGATGCCCGTAGCGGCAATGGTCATCGCTGCGACGGCCGCAGCTTTTCGAATGAACATTTTTGATCCTCCCCGGGATCGGGCGGGCGTCAGTCGATGACTCACACCACCCGTTTCCCCTGTGCGTGACGGGCGTAACGATAACAGCCGGTCGGTTGTTCTCACCTGCTCGGAACCCGACTTAGGGCTGCCTGACAGATGGACACCTGACGGGCACCGCCTAACGTGACGACCAGACATGTCTGCGTCTGGCCCAGCCCGTCCGACGCAGAAGATCGATCTCTCCAGGCCACGAGCGGTTACCAGCCGGTACCTACAGGCTGGTAATGCTAGTTACTGGCGGGTAACATAACGCAGGTTAGTATCAGTGGGCTGTCCCGAGGTGGCCGACGCGTCGCCCTGAAACGAAAGGCCGCGACATGAATGCCCTGACGATTACGTTGGGCACGATTGGTGCTCTGCTGAGCTTGGTGTGTTGGTACATCTTCCTCTCAGGCGCGCTGAGGATGTTCAACACCGTGCGCATCGGCCAGTCGGCACCCGATCGATGGCGCCCGTTCTTCCCTCGCTTCAAGCAGATGATCATCGAGTTCATCGCGCACACGCGCATGAACAAGTTCCGCAGCGTCGGCTGGGCCCACTGGCTCGTCATGGTCGGCTTCCTCGGTGGGTTCCTGCTGTGGTTCGAGGCCTACGGCCAGACGTTCAACCCCGAATTCCACTGGCCCATCTTCGGTAACACGTGGGCGTGGCACCTGTGGGACGAGATCCTCGGCCTGGGCACCGTCATCGGTATCACCACGCTGATCGTGATCCGTCAGCTCAACCACCCGCGTCTGCCTGCACGCCTGTCCCGTTTCGGCGGCTCCAACTTCAAGGCTGCCTACGTCATCGAAGGCATCGTCCTGCTCGAGGGCCTGGGCATGATCATGGTCAAGGCAGGCAAGATCGCGACCTACGGTCACGCCAACCCGTGGACCGACTTCTTCACCATGCAGGTCGCGAAACTGCTTCCCGCCAGCCCCGTCATGATCTCGGTGTTCGCATTCGTGAAGCTGATGACCGGCATGATCTGGCTCGCGATCGTGGGCCGCAACATCACCTGGGGCGTCGCGTGGCACCGCTTCTCGGCGTTCTTCAACATCTACTTCAAGCGTGAAGACGACGGCACCGTCGCCCTCGGCGCGGCAAAGCCCATGATGTCCAAGGGCAAAGTCCTGACGATGGAGAACGTCGACCCCGACACCGACACTCTCGGCGCCGGAAACATCGAAGACTTCTCCTGGAAGGGCTGGCTCGACTTCACCACCTGCACCGAGTGCGGTCGTTGCCAGTCCCAGTGCCCCGCGTGGAACACCGGAAAGCCGCTCTCGCCCAAGCTGCTCATCATGTCGCTGCGTGACCACGGCTACGCCAAGGCCCCGTACCTGCTCGCTGGTGGACGCAAGGACATGGGCGGCGACGAGATCGGTCTCGTCGACAGCGAAGGCAATGTCAAGGAAGGCGCCCTCGCAGCCATCCCCGAGGCGGCACGCCTCGAGGCCGACCGCAAGCTCGTCGGTGAAACCGTCGAAGGCGAGATGGCCCCGGTCATCGACGCCGAAACCTTGTGGAGCTGCACCAACTGCGGCGCCTGCGTCGAACAGTGCCCCGTCGACATCGAACACGTCGACCACATCATCGACATGCGTCGCTACCAGGTCCTGATCGAATCGGAGTTCCCCTCCGAGCTCGCCGGCCTGTTCAAGAACCTCGAGAACAAGGGCAATCCCTGGGGTCAGAACTCCAAGGATCGCCTCAACTGGATCAACGAGATGGACTTCGAGATCCCCGTCTTCGGCAAGGACGCCGACAGCTTCGAGGACTACGAGTACCTCTTCTGGGTCGGCTGCGCCGGCGCCTACGAAGACCGTGCCAAGAAGACCACCAAGGCCGTTGCCGAACTCCTCGCCACCGCGGGAGTGAAGTTCATGGTCCTCGGCGCCGACGAAACCTGCACCGGCGACTCCGCACGTCGTGCCGGCAACGAGTTCTTGTTCCAGCAGCTCGCGATGCAGAACATCGAGATGCTCAATTCGGTCTTCGACGGTATCGAGCAGAAGAAGCGCAAGATCGTCGTCACCTGTGCGCACTGCTTCAACGCCCTCGGCAACGAGTACCCGGAGGTGGGCGGCGACTACGAGGTCGTGCACCACACTCAGCTGCTCAACCGTCTGGTGCGCCAGAAGAAGCTGATCCCGGTTGCGTCCGTGAGCGAAGACGTCACCTACCACGACCCGTGCTTCCTCGGACGCCACAACAAGGTTTACGACGCTCCCCGTGAACTCATGGAAGCCTCAGGCTCCAAGCTCGTCGAAATGCCGCGTCACGGCGAACGTTCCATGTGCTGTGGTGCCGGTGGTGCTCGCATGTGGATGGAAGAGAACATCGGCAAGCGCATCAACGTCGACCGCGTCGACGAAGCGCTCTCCACCAACCCCAAGAAGATCGCCACGGGTTGCCCGTTCTGCCGCGTCATGCTCACCGACGGCGTCACTGCCCGCCAGGAGCAAGGCCAGGGCGAAGGCGTCGAGGTCGTCGACGTCGCGCAGCTGATGCTGAACTCCGTCACTCGTCTCGATCCCGCCCAGCTCGGCGAGAACATCAAGGTGATCCCGCGCGAGAAGGCACCGGTCGCTGCTGAGGCAAAGGCTGAGACCGTCGAGCAGGATCGGGTCGCCGAAGTCGAGGAAGCTGCCGCGACTCCGGAAGCCAAGGCTGCACCGGCAGGCAAGGGTCTGGCCATGAAGGGACTCGCCAAAGCACCAGGTGCGAAAGCTCCCGGCGCCAAGCCACCCGGCAAGGGGCTCGGAATGGCCGGCGGGGCAAAGGCTCCCGGCGCCAAGAAGGCGGCTCCCGCCGCAAGCGCGGAAGCTCCCGCTGACGAAGCTGCTGCACCGGCAGCACCTGTCGCAAAGCCCAAGGGTCTCGGCCTGGCAGGCGGGGCCAAGGCTCCCGGCGGCAAGGGACTGCAGATGAAGGGCGCCGCCAAGGCACCCGGAGCAAAGGCCGCTGCCGCGCCGGCAGCGGAAGCTCCGGCTGCTGAGGCTGCTGCACCCGAAGCTGCTGCACCCGAAGCCAAGCCGAAGGGTCTGGGCCTGGCGTCCGGCGCCAAGGCACCCGGCGGCAAGGGACTGCAGATGAAGGGCGGGGCCAAGGCTCCTGGTGCAAAGGCTGCTCCTGCTTCTGAAGCACCTGCTGCTGCTCCGGCCGCACCGGCAGAGGCTCCGGCCGCCGAGGCGGAAGCCCCGAAGGCTCCGCCTGCTGCCAAGGCCGGCGGACTCGGATTCAAGTCGGGCGCAAAGGCTCCCGGTGCCCGGAAGGCAGCTCCCGCTGCGGCCCCGGCGCCGGCTGCTGAGGCCCCGGCTCCCGAGGCCGAACCTGTGAAGGCAGAACCCGCTGAATCGCCTGCTGAGGCGTCCGCACCCGCGGAAGCTCCGGCGCCTGCTGCCGCGCCACCCGCTCCCAAGGCTGGCGGACTCGGATTCAAGGCCGGCGCAAAGGCTCCTGGCCGCAAGAAGTAAGCGCACCACAAGCGAATGCCCTCACCGTCACGGTGAGGGCATTCGTGTTTGTGCGGGAGCCTTTGCCGACCGAGCACCCTTTCCCTCGACCCGACACACCGTCCAGCACACGGAAACCGGTGCTCGCCCTATGCAAGTGGTGCTCACTCCCCCGCCAACTCGAGGCCGGCGTGTCAATCGGCGACAAGCATCACCGCACCGCGCGCACGCCCGACGCCCCTTTCCTGCTGCCGGCCGATGACGTATCGTCCCGGAGCGATGCCGGTCGCGCCGTGCTCCGGGTGGATGAGGTACGCGGTCACTCGGGTGTCGAGCATGCCGAGTGCAAGGCCCCGAGCATCTTTCACCGGCGTCGACCACGTGCACTCCCCTTCGTCTGCAACCAGACTGTGGGGGTTCCCTCCCGCCGCACTTCGCAGCAGTTCCACGCCGGAGAGCGGCACTCTCACAGAGCGTGTCCATGGCAGAGGCGCCACGATATTTGCGAGCAGCGAAAACGGGATCACGATGAGATCGCCTTGCGCCTGAAGTCCGTCGATCACAGGAATGGACACTTCCTGGTCCAGGTAGTCGAAGACATCGAGGCCGGTGAGGGTGGTGAGAGCGGACAAGGTCATGTTCGAGTTCATAAGTATCACCCAGGGTTTGAGGATTGAGGGTTCGAGGATTGAGGGTTCGAGATTCAGGTTCGACGAACGAGACGGGAATAGTCGGTACCGGTGATGCCGTAAGTCCATCCGGCGGCATCCAAAGCGGAGGTAAACCATCCGGGTACGTGAAGGCCGTATCGACGCCGATGCCCGTCGCGTTCGAGAGAACCGTTGACCGCGAGGAGAATCCGTCCACTTCGACCCCAGCCCTCCGGCGACGCGTAGAGCTGCAGCAGGCAACCGGCGTTACCGGGATCGTCGGTTTGGTCGACCAGTGTCAGGCCGGCCAGCTCGATGTAGGAATCCCACCCGATCCGCTCGATTGCACATCGACGGATCTCTACATTGCGCTCGTGTGCGATGCGTTCGGCGGTCGGGTCGAGCACCACCCAGTCGGGAACGATCGCTCCGTGCAGAACGAACGCCCTTGTTCCGTCTGCGAATTCGAGTGCCGGGGCATCAGAGTGGTGGAGTCGGCGTTCTCCCCGCGCACTGCCCGGTATCCGCTCCGAGTGCAAGACCCTGGGTCGTTCCGCCATGATGCACACGTCGTCGAACGCCCACCACCACCCGGTCGAGTCAGCCAGTGCGGTCTGCACATCGAGAAGTTCACGGTCTTCCGAGCGGAAGGTCGCAAGACCGTATCGATGGCATGTGTCGTAGTACGCGATTCGATGGGCGTCCTGCTGCCCGTACCAGGTCACTTCCCCGGCCACCGGGGTCGACATCGTTCGTATCGCAGCTGCGACGCCGTCGAACAGCGTGGTGTGCAACGATTCCCGAATGGACGCCCTGATCAGGCGCTCCCCCTGCCGGCGTTCCATCTGCCAGCCAGTTCTCCGACATTCGATTCGCGCGTCCATGCGTCGGCGCGATGCCGCAAACATGCTCGCGATGTACCCGGAAGCGCAGTCGAGGCCGGTGCCGTCCAATGACATCTTGGTCGACAGTCCTTCGGTGACGATCAGGTCCGAACCAGCAGACGGCGACGGGACCCAGACGAACTCCGGTTTCGGGAGCCCGGAGCGCCGATACAGTTGCGCGACAGAGGCTTCTGCGGTGTTTCGATCAGCAGGACGAGTACACAATCCGCGTTCGAGCCACACGTCGCGGATCTTTTCCAGGGCCAGACTGTCTTCATCGAAGAGATTGAAGTTCTCGGGCAATGTCGCTCGATGTGATGCCGACGAGCGAATCGGTGCGGCGCTCACGCGACGGTGGCGGTGTCCGCCTTTCCTGTAGTCATAGTTGAACAGCCTGGCACGTGAACGCTCCGGACGCAAGGGTTTCCTAGAGCGCGACACCGGGAACCTGCCACCGTTTCCCCATGCCGAACACCCTCTCCAGCGACGCGAAACCGGTTCGAACTGTGGACAAGTGGTGTTCACTCACGGCTATCCACACCCCCGGGGTCACGGCTTCCTTTCCATCGCCGGGCGCAGCAAGATCGATCGACATGGGGGAACAGACACATATCATCCGCAGGCCGGACCAACTGTCGATCGGTCGCACCGATGCCGAGATCCGACAGGCCTGCGCTAGTGGAACCTGGGCCAGAATCCATCGGGGTGCGTACGTGGACAGCGGCCACCTGTCCCGCCTCGACGCATACGGACGACATCGATTGCGGGCAGAGGCCGTGGCCTGCGCCGCTTCACCCGGTGCCACTGTCAGCCACGTCTCGGCTGCGGTTCTGCACGGTTTCGAACTCTGGAACACTCCGCTCGAGGTCGTTCACCTGTCCCGGAACCGGCGAGGTGGTGGCCGAAAGTCCGCTCGACGTCACGTGCACTCGACATGGCTGGCGGACAACGAGATCACCGAAGTCGATGGGCTGCGCGTCACGACTCCGGCACGAACAGTTGCGGATCTCGCGAGGACACTCACTTTCGAACAGGCTCTCGTCGTGGGCAATTCAGCGTTGCACCGTTCAAGGTTGACCAAGGACGCGGTTGCAGCCTCGCTGGCACTCAGCCCGAACCATCCGCGCCATCGACATGCGCTCCACGCGCTCACCGCGATGGACTCCCGTATCGAAAGCGTCGGTGAATCACGGAGCCTCGCATTGTTCCTGCACGAACACCTGCCGCTCCCCGAACCCCAGGTCGACATCCACGACGCTCGAGGGTTCGCCGGCCGCGTCGACTTCCTGTGGCGTGAGCAGCGCACCATCGGAGAGTTCGACGGCCGCATCAAGTACGGCCGACTGGTTCCCGCCGGTCGCAGCCCCGAGGACGCGCTCTGGAACGAGAAGCTCCGCGAAGACCGACTCCGTGACGCAGGGTGGGAGGTCGCGAGGTGGACGTGGGCCGACCTGTCGACCCCGTCACTGGTGGCAAGTCGGATCCTGGCGGCCTTCGCGCGCAGCCACAGGGCCGTCAGCTACTGATCGCAGGCTTCCACAGCTCGAGCGTCGGAATGCCGGGTGGAGTGAATCCGAGCACCTGCCCGTAGAAGGACAGCTCGGCGTTGCGTGAGCTGATGATGGTCGACTGCTTGCGGAATCCGTGAGATTCACCCTCGTAGGCCAGGTACGCGTGCGGAATGCCCTTGGCCACCAGAGCATCCCGGAATCGCTCCGCCTGCGAGGGTGGCACGATCGGATCGTCGAGACCCTGGAGAAGCAACACCGGGCAGTTCAACCCGTCGACGTTGTTGAGTGGAGCACGTTCCGCGTACAGGTCGGCAGATTCCGGCAGCGGGCCGATCAAACCGTCGACGTAACGCGATTCGAAATCGTGAGTTTCCTGCACGAACAGGTCCAGTTCAGCCACGCCGAAATAGGAAGCACCACAAGCGAACACGTCGGACGTCGTCAGTGCGGCCAGAACGGTCCAACCACCGGCGGATCCGCCTTCGATGGCAAGGCGGGCCGGATCGGCAAGCCCCTGCTCGGCCAACCCGTTGACGGCGGTGACGACGTCCTGCACGTCGACGACACCCCACTGACCACGCAATCGATTACGGTACTCACGTCCGTAACCGGTCGACCCGCCGTAGTTCACGTCGACGACGCCGATTCCGCGGCTGGTGAAGAAGGCGTAGACGAGGTTGAGGGCCGGTGCGACGTGCGCCGTCGGCCCACCGTGAACAAACGCGACATACGGCGGTCGTTCATCGTCGAGCCCTTTGTATCGCGGACTGCGCGGCGGATACGCAACGGCGTGAACTTCTCGCCCGTGTCCGTGAGCCACGACGGCTCGCGCTTCCGGAAGGTAGGCAGACTCGGGCAATTCTTCGACCGACGAACGGATTTCGGTGAGTTCGCCGGTACCGAGGTCCAGTTCACGTAGCGCGCCCGCCAGTTTCGCGCCTCCCGAGATGAGCAGTAACCGATCGCCGCGAACTTGCATGAGGCCGATGCTGGTGACACCCGGGGTCGCGATGTCGCGCAGTTCCCCCGACGCCGGGTCGAGTACCGCCAGCGTGTCGGTTCCGACGGTGCGTGCGGTGAGAAGGTGCCCGTTGCCGAGTTCGACGAACCAGCGCCCACCGAAGCGCCACTGCGGGCCACCGAAATCCGCGTTCACCGGGCAAATCGGGCTGATCTTGCCGCCGACGCGATAGATGTTCCACCAGCCGCTGCGATCGCTGATTGCGTAGAGTTCGTCGTCGGTGATCCACTCCGGCTGCAGGACGGACTCTTCAAGTCCGCCGATCA
Source organism: Rhodococcus sp. SB1D (assembly GCF_048573875.1). Taxonomy (NCBI): domain Bacteria; kingdom Bacillati; phylum Actinomycetota; class Actinomycetes; order Mycobacteriales; family Nocardiaceae; genus Rhodococcus; species Rhodococcus sp. SB1D. Next base: position 144,621 of record NZ_JBMAIQ010000009.1, on the reverse strand, counting down.
GCACGGAATACGCCTGAGCGACGCCGTCGACGAGTGGAGCTACCCGCAGTTCGGTACCGTCCCAGGGCATTTGCGGATGGTTCCATGCGATCCAGGCGATCTTGGTTCCACTCGGCGAAAGCCTCGGTGACGAGAGGAAGTCCGAGCCGCCGACGATCGAGCGGATGTTGCCGGAACCGTCCAGCGGAATCGCGCAGATATCGCGAGTGATCGCCCCGTCCTCCGCGTGCGCTTCCCGAACCGCCCACACCTCGCCGTTCACGATCTGCAGGTCTGCGTATCGCCACGCGGCCGGCGACGCCGGTTCGGGCGTCAGAGCCCGTGGAGTGACTCCTTCGAGGATGTACACCCGTTGATCGGAGAATTCACTGAAGACCAGTTTTCCGGACTCGGTGACCGTCCAGGCGCCACCGCCGTACTCGTGAACCCTGGTTCGCGCGTTCCACGGCGCGGGGAGGATGTCGACGGGTTGGTTGTCGAGACCAGATCGACGGATCGAGGTCCGACCACCCTCGGTCGGACGAAGTTCAGCCCACCAGATCTCGTCACCGACGTATCGTCCACCCTCGACAGGATGCCCACCTGCAGCCAGATCAGCTGCTCCGATCGGAGAAGTCCACGATCCGTACGGGGCTGCAATCTGCTCGCTGGGGGTCATCGCTCGACAATAGCCAACGGGGCGTGCGACACGGTCCCCGACAATGCACTTGCACAGTGGTGGAATCATGTAACTCGTGAGCACACCAGAACCCGTCCGCCACCGTCAGCCGCAGCGCGAGCTGGAGCAGTCGTCGAAGCTCCAGAACGTCCTGTACGAAATCCGTGGACCGGTGCACGCGCATGCCGCCCGGTTGGAGGCGGAAGGACACCGGATCCTCAAGCTCAACATCGGCAACCCGGCACCGTTCGGATTCGACGCCCCCGATGTGATCATGCGGGACATGATCGCCGCCCTGCCCTATGCACAGGGCTATTCGGAGTCGAAGGGCATTCTGTCGGCGCGGCGCGCAATCGTGACGCGTTACGAGCTGGTTCCCGGCTTCCCCGAGCTCGACGTCGACGACATCTACCTCGGCAACGGTGTTTCCGAACTGATCACGATGACCATGCAGGCCCTCCTCAACAACGGCGACGAGGTCCTGATCCCAGCACCGGACTACCCCCTGTGGACTGCGATGACGAGCTTGTCCGGAGGCACGCCCGTCCACTATCTCTGCGACGAGGCCAACGACTGGAATCCCGATATCGCCGATATCGAATCCAAGATCACCGACAAGACCAAGGCTCTCCTCGTCATCAACCCGAACAACCCCACGGGTGCGGTGTACTCGATGGAGGTTCTGCAGCAGTTGGTCGATCTGGCACGCAAGCATCAGCTTCTGCTGCTCGCCGACGAGATCTACGACAAGATCCTCTACGACGACGCCAAGCACATCTCGCTGGCAACACTTGCCCCTGATCTGCTGTGCCTGACGTTCAACGGCCTCTCGAAGGCCTACCGCGTCGCCGGCTACCGCTCCGGCTGGGTGGCGATCACGGGCCCGAAGGATCACGCGGCCGGCTTCCTCGAGGGACTCGATCTCTTGGCGTCGACCCGTCTGTGCCCCAACGTCCCCGGACAGCACGCCATTCAGGTCGCCCTCGGCGGTCACCAGAGCATCGAAGACCTGATCCTGCCCGGCGGCCGCCTGCTCGAGCAGCGCGACGTCGCTTGGGAGCGATTGAACATGATTCCGGGCGTTTCGTGTGTGAAGCCTCGCGGCGCGCTCTACGCGTTCCCTCGTCTGGATCCGAACGTCTACGAGATCCACGACGACGAGAAGTTGGTTCAGGACCTGCTTCTCCAGGAGAAGATCCTGATGGTTCAAGGCACCGGGTTCAATTGGCCGAATCACGATCACCTTCGGATCGTCACCCTTCCGTGGGCCCGAGATCTCGCCGTGGCCATCGAGCGATTCGGCAACTTCCTCACCAGTTACAAACAGTAGATTCTCACGCTGAATCCGGCTGAAATCGAGTAAACAATTCGTTGTACAAATGCCCCGTAAACGTAAAACTGCGGGGCATTTGTGCGACCTTGGTCACATTTTTCGCAAACCATGCGGTTTGATTGACTCTTTAACTATTTAGTGACCTGCCCCGATGTGAAAACGGTCCAACCGGTACGTGATTCGTTGTGAAATTGGTAGTTGGACAACGCGCCAAATCGGTTTGAAATTGGGTACATTAGTTAGCAGCACTTCGGTGCCGCGAGCACCTGGTATCCCTCCCCCCCCTGTGGATACCAGGTTGGTGGCGGGGACAACCCCCCCTGTTCCCCGCCACCCAGCTCGACCAATCCCAGTTTCACAACCCCTCATCGGTAGCACCGGTTTTCGCCGACTCTGCCTTGCAGCGACACTGCCTTTCACCGACACTGCCGTCAGAAGCTGACCATTCGCTTCGGAGCCGATAACATTGCACCGGTGCAAATCCCCAGTCCGACACTCAGTTTCCGATGAGTCACGGCCATGGCCACGGTGGCCCCATTCAGATCGGCCCCACCGCATCACGCGTCGTCATCGGGTTGCTCGTCGTCATCGGCATGGTCGTCGTCGCGGCAGCTGTCGCACTGTGGCCGGACAAGAACACCATTCCCGTCCCACTCCCCTTCCAGAATGCCGACGGCAGCTCGGTGGAAACCGAGGCGGGCACCGTCACGATGCAGGATCTCGGTGACTGCGGAAGTTCCTCCGCCGGAAGGGTATTCGTCGGTGCCCCGCAACCGCCGCCTACCTCCGCCTACCAGTGCCAGCGAAGTATCGTCGATATCGAATCCGGGCCGAATGCCGGAACGAAGACATTGCTCGAGGTCATTCCGGGCGCCGGTCAGCCGGACCTTCGCGTGGGTGACCACATTCGGCTGGTGCGTCAGACCGACCCGAACGGAAACACGCAGTACTCCTTCGAAGACTATTCGCGTGGGCTCCCGCTGGCGTTGATCGTCATCGCGTTCGCCGTCGTCATCATCGCAGTCGCACGGTGGAGAGGGCTGCGCGCACTCGTCGGCCTGGTGATCGCCTTCGGCGTAGTCGTCGGGTTTCTCCTACCCGCTCTGCTCGACGGCAAGCCTGCGATACCGGTTGCGCTGGTCGCCGGGGCGGTGATCTTGTACGCGGTTCTCTATCTGGCGCACGGGGTCTCACTCAAGACCAGCTCTGCTTTGCTCGGCACCCTTGCCGCCATGGTGCTCGCCGCGGTTCTCTCCTACCTCTGCATTGAACTGACACACCTCACCGGTTTGTCTGAAGAGCAGAACACCAATGTTCAGACCTATATCGAGCACATAGACATCACCGGCCTGCTGCTGGCGGGCTTCATCATCGGCTCGCTCGGCGTTCTCAACGACGTCACCATCACCCAGGCATCCTCGGCATTCGAGTTGGCCGAACTCGACAAGCATGCGTCCCGTCGAAAAGTCTTCGGCGGTGCGATGCGGGTCGGACGTGATCACATCGCCAGCACGGTCTACACCTTGGTTCTCGCGTACGCGGGTGGGGCGCTGCCACTGCTACTGCTCTTCAGCGTCAGCGGGCGCCCTCTTCAGGACGTCCTGGTCGGTGACGCCGTCGCAATCGAGATCGTAAGGTCCGCTGTCGGCGGAATAGCCCTGGCGCTTTCGGTTCCACTCACCACTGCCATCGCCGTGATTCTCGCCCGTCCGCCCGGTAGCGCGGTCAAGGTCGGCCCCACGTCAGGTGGCCGACACTCCAAACGCTGAAAGCGAGCCTCAGAGTCCGGGAATCGGTGGGAGAACCGGCAACAGAATCGGCGGAAGCCCCGGGATGTAGATCGCCGGCGGTGGCGGCGCGGGCGCGGGCGGCACGTAAGTGTCCTGCACGACTGGCGGAGCCTCGACGACCGGAGGGGCTTCCTCCGTCGTCGTCGGGGGCGGGGTCGTTGTGGTCGTAGGCGGCGGGGTAGTCGTGGTCGTCGGTGCCGTCGTGGTCACCTCGGTTGCCACGGGTCCGGCGTCCTCGGAATCGAAGACCTTTCCTCCGTAGCCCAATCCCAGCCCCACGATCACGATCGCCGCGATCACACCGGCGCCGAGGCCCGCGAACCGTAGCGGGTTTCTCGGCTCTTTGGATGTCGATTCAACGGGTTGTGTCCCGGCGAGCCAGGACGGGTGTGCGGTTCCTGCCCCGGGTCCCTCGCCTTCGTACATCGCCGAGTACGCCTGGGCGTCAACCATCACGGCCTCGTTGTCTGCGTCACGTTCTGTGCCGAATCCGTCCGTGGCCTGGTCGCTGTCGGCGACCACGAGATCTGCGGCCGGATCGAATCGTTGCTCGTGTCGGTTCGGTCGCGGCTGAGGCAGTTCCGCCGCGTAAGGGCTCGGCACCTGTTCCTGCGGAACGGACTTCGTACCGGAAGCGGCTTCGGACAAGGCATTCGGCCGCTCCGATTCCGCGAGCGTTGCCACCCCTCCGTGGATGAACGCCTGAACCGGAACGGGTACCTCCGCCGGGGTGTGGATCGGATACGGCGCAAAGATCGGCGCTACAGCCGGAACCTGAACCGGGGCAGATACCGCGCGCGCCGATGGCGTCATCGACGACTCCGCGATCAGCGCAGCACCTTGCGCAGTCACGAGTTCCGGCTGCTCGGGCGCGATGAGGGGGCACTCCAGCCACGCGGCGAGGGTCGCCCGCACGATCGGAATGCGTGCACCGCCACCGATCAGGAGAATCGCGTCGGGGTTACGGCCGGACGTTGCGATGACCTCTCGTATCTCGCGTGCGAAGGCCTCCACCGACGTGACGACCAACGAATCGAAAACTTCCCGCGACAGCAGGAGAAGCCCGCCGGGGCCGGGCAGGCACACCGCACTTCGTGAGGACAGCTGTTCCTTCGCGAGTCGGCATCGCGCCTGCAGTTCGGCATCGCCGCCCGGGTCGGCCGGCGTAGCTATACGGCGACGCACGGTCTGATCCGAGTAGACGAGCTCGTCGAAGTGATCTCCACTGACCCGCGTCGACCGGGCGGTGACGACGGTAGACCGCATCTGCCTGTCCACAATGCTGATCGTCGATCCAGAACTACCGATGTCGACGACGACGAGTGTGCTCTGGTCGGTCAACGCACCGGACTCCTCGAGCATTCGAAGCGTCGCGACTACTTCGGGAACCAGCTCGAAGTTGTCGATGCCTTTCTGTTCGAACGCTGTTTGGAGTGCTCCGGCCTGCGCTTGATCCCGGTAAGCGACGACCGTATTGCTGCCGAGGTCGGCATTCTCGGTCAAGGCCACGCCGGTTGCCTCCGCTGCGACTTCCTCGGGAATCTCGCGGCCTCGATCGACCGCTCTGGATCGGAACACCGGACCACTGTGGTCGGGCGTCCCCGGGCGCGCCAAACGCACAGCGCTGGCTCCCACCGTCACACCCAAAACCAAGTTCATGATCCACCTTCGTCGACCGTCGACGGGTTCCGTCACCAGACCCCGTCATTCCCCGGCCGGAAGTCTACCCACTGGGCATGGTCTGCGAGGTTCGCGCATCTCACCTAAGGCCTTCTCGCAGCTATTTTTTCGCTACCTGGACGTTCGACCTACCGCCCCAATCCGCGATAGTTCCAACCGGCGGAGCGCCACAGGTCCGGATCGAGGCAATTTCTGGCGTCAACGATCACCCGCCGCCGAACGAGTGGTTCCAAATCGGCGGGCACGAGTGAGGCGAACTCGTCCCATTCAGTGGCGATCAAGACCACATCAGCATTCCTGCAAGCTTCTGACGTGGAGGTTGCGTAGTGAAGGGTGGGAAACAGTCGGCGAGAATTATCCATTGCCTTCGGATCGAAAACGGTGACCGCCGCCCCGTGCAACTGCATCATTCCTGCAACGTTGAGCGCAGGCGAATCGCGCACATCGTCGGATTCGGGCTTGAACGCAGCTCCCAGCACCGACACGTTAGCTCCCAGCAAACTGCCATCGCAGGCTGCCGTCACCAGTTCCACAGCTTTTGTCCGTCGTCGCATGTTGATGCTGTCGACCTCGCGGAGGAAGTACAGCGCCTGGTCGACACCCAACTCCCCGGCGCGTGCCATGAACGCCCGAATGTCCTTCGGCAGGCAACCACCGCCGAACCCCAAGCCCGCATTGAGGAACCGTCTACCGATCCGAGCGTCGTACCCGAGAGCGTCGGCCAACATCGTGACGTCGGCCCCGGTCGCCTCGCACACCTCCGCAATCGCATTGATGAAGGACACCTTGGTCGCGAGAAACGCATTCGCAGATCCTTTGACCAACTCGGACGTCGCCAGATCGGTCACGAGGAAGGGCACCCCCGCGTCCAGTATCTCGGCATACACCTCGCGAAGAACGCCTTCGGCGTTTCCCGGCCGGTCACGATCGATCCCCAGAACCAACCGGTCAGGGCTCAAGGTGTCCGCGATCGCGTGTCCTTCACGCAGGAACTCCGGATTCCAGGCCACCTCTACCGAGCCACCCGCCGGCGCAGTCGCTCGGAGTCGCTCGCCGAGAGCCGCTGCCGTGCCTACCGGCACCGTCGACTTCCCGACTATCAGCGAAGGCTTTCGCAACAACGGCGCCAACATGTCGATCACCGAATGAACATGACTCAGATCTGCGGCGTACTCCCCCTTCTTCTGGGGCGTCCCCACACCGACGAAATGGATGTCCGCAAAATCCGCGGCATCGGAGTAGGAAGTCGTGAACTGCAGCCGACCCGACGCCAGATTCTTCTCCAGCATGTCGGTCAGACCCGGCTCGAAGAACGGGACCTCCCCACGAGACAACTTGTCGACCTTGGACTGGTCGATGTCGACTCCCAGCACGTCGTGGCCAAGTTCGGCCATACACACTGCGTGGGTCGCCCCCAGGTATCCCGTTCCGAACACGGTCATCTTCATGTGTTGTTGGTATGCGTCCGAACTTTCCGAAACGCGTACGCCAGGTGGGCGCGAAACCAACATCGGGCGTACGACGAGTGCGTCGCGTGTGCAACCTATGCTTCTGCCATGCACGTTCTCTTCGTTTGTACGGGAAACATCTGCCGATCACCCACGGGCGAACGCCTTGCACGTGCTTATGCCGCCGAAGCCGGGGTCACCGGATTCACCGCGTCGAGTGCCGGAACCCGGGCGATGGTCGGACACCCGATCGAGCCGACTGCTGCGAGGGTTCTCGCGGGGCTCGGCGGCGACCCCACGGAGTTTCAAGCCCGACGCATGACAACAGCGCTGGCCTCGGACGCCGACCTCATTCTCACGATGACCGAAAGTCAGCGAGACAAAGTCCTGGCGATGGCTCCGGCGCGGCTCAAGCGCACGTTCACACTTCGAGAAGCCGCACGGTTGGGCTCGCTCGCAGATGCAGGAACTGTCGAGGACCTCGCCGCCGCCAGACCCCGATTTCGTGCCACCGAACCCGAGGACGTCATGGATCCGATGGGTAAGGAAGAGAACGTGTTTCACGAGATCGGACTCGAGATCGCCGATCTCCTCGGCCCGCTGCTCAGCCGACTTCGCTTCGGTGAGCGTTGAGCGCGGGCACCGCGGTCAACTGCGGTAGCGACTTGTCCGACTCGTAGTAGTAGCTGTACTCGTACGCATTGCGTCCGCGAGACGGCGTCATCGTGATGACAGTGCCCAGGACGTGCGCACCCACACTCTGTAGGTTTCCGACCGCGCGCGCCAGTTGATCGCACTTCGTGGAGCCGTGTCGGGCGATCACCAGGGCACCGTCCGACATCGCGGCCAGGACCGCGGCATCCGTGACGGGTAGCAACGGCGAGGCGTCGATGATGACGTAGTCGTATCGCGCCCGCAGTTCCTCGAGAACATGTTTGGCCGTGTCCGTGCCGAGTAGTTCGCTCGGGTTCGGCGGGATCGGTCCGGAGGCGAGCACTGTCAGCCCGTCGAACTCGGTCGGCTGAAGCACATCGTCCAGCGTCGCTTGACCGGAGAGCACCGAACTGACGCCGACACTTCCGAGCAATCCCAAATACTTCGATACTCGCGGCTTCCGGAGGTCGCCTTCCATCAGGCACACTGATTTGCCGGCCTCCGCCAAGACGAGAGCGATGTTCACGGCCGTGGTCGTCTTACCTTCGGAGGGAAGCGAACTCGTGACGACGATGACACGCGGTGGATGGTCCACCTCGAGGAACTGAAGGTTGGTGCGCAACTCACGGAAGGCTTCGGCACTCACGGAACTTCCGTCACTGAAAGCGATCGCGTGATTGACTTCGACGTCCTTGTCGAACGGGATCGTGCCCACCATCGCCGAACCCGCGATCTCTTCTACAGTTCGACGATCTTTCACCGTGTTGTCGAGTCGATCACGAATCAACGCAAGCGCGATCCCCACAACCAGTCCCGCCACCGCGCCGAGCGCGAGGTTGCGCGAAGTCTTGGGTGACACCGGAACAGTCGGCTGTTGAGCCTGCTGTTCGACGACCACACGTGCAGGCGGTGTTCCGCCGTTCTCGGGTGTCTCCAGTTCCTTTGCCAATGCCACGAATTCGGATGAGAGAGTGTTTGCGATCTCGCGTGCGAGTTCCGGTGACGCGTCCTTGACTGCGAGGTCGATCAACACAGTGTCGGGCGCCGACGTCGCAGTGACCTTGGAGGCCAACTCGTCAGCCGACATCCCGCCGACCACCCTCCGTCCCAGTTCGTCGATCGTCCGCTGTGCGAGTGTTCGGCCGGTCAGGAGTTTTGTATAGGACAGAACTCGCTGCTGTGAAAGTTGACTGCCCTGTAGTGCCTCGTTGACCGAGGTACCCGCCGACGTCGAAACGAACAGCCTCGTCGAGGCCTGGTAAACGGGCGTCGAAAGAAGAGAAGCGCAAAGGGCTCCCAGGATTCCGAGCACGGTTACAGCAGCGACTATTCGCCATCTGGCTTGCAATATCTTCAGGTAGTCGACAATTTCCATCTTGATGTCTCCTTCGGCTCACGCATGTCCACTGCGGGTCTGAGCGGTCTTTGCCGGTCGGACCGCGAGGGCGAACCGGGCTTTCTCATTTCGATATAGATCAGCTGCGACGGACGAGACGTCCTGTGCTCACGGGCGTCCCAGTCCGCGGTAGTTCCAACCTGCGCCTCGCCACTCGTCGTGGGAAAGGCAATTGCGCCCGTCGACGATCACTTTCTTGCGAACCACCGAATCGAGATCGGACGGCTGCAACTTCAAGAATTCGGGCCACTCGGTCAATACCAGGACGACATCGGCACCTTCGCAGGCCTCCAATGCATTTGCCGAGTAGGTCAGCGTCGGGAACAGCGCGCGCGAATTGTCCATGGCCTTTGGGTCGTACACGTTCACTGCAGCACCTTGGAGCTGAATCCGACCCGCGACGTTGAGCGCCGGCGAATCACGAACGTCGTCCGAGTCCGGTTTGAACGCGGCACCCAGAACTGCGACTCTCGCACCGAGAAGCGATCCGCATGCCTCCCGCGCCAGTTCGACCATGCGTGTACGTCTGCGCATATTGATGTTGTCGACTTCGCGCAGGAACGTCAGTGCTTGATCGGCACCGAGTTCACCGGCGCGAGCCATGAAGGCGCGGATGTCCTTCGGCAAACACCCTCCGCCGAAACCAATTCCCGCGTTGAGGAATCGACGTCCGATCCGAACGTCGTGCCCGATCGCGTCGGCAAGCACTGTGACGTCGGCGCCAGCGGCCTCGCACACTTCGGAGATGGCGTTGATGAACGAGATCTTGGTGGCCAGGAAAGCGTTCGCTGACGCTTTCACCAACTCCGCCGTCGCAAGGTCCGTGACGAGAAACGGAATCTCCGCATCGATGAGCTCTGCATAAACTTCGCGCGCAACAGATTCCGCTCGACCGCGGACATTTCGATCGACTCCGAGCACAAGTCGGTCCGGGTGCAACGTGTCCTGGACGGCAAATCCTTCACGCAGAAACTCGGGATTCCACGCGACTTCGACGCTGTCACCGATCGGTGCCAGTTCCCGCGCGCGCTTACCGAGCCGTTCCGCGGTTCCCACCGGTACCGTGGACTTGCCGAAGATGACCGCGGGCTTGGTGAGCAGCGGCGCCAAAGTCTCGATCACGGCATCCACGTAGACCATGTCCGCGGCGAACTCACCCTTCTTCTGCGGCGTCCCGACCCCGAGGAAGAACACGTCCGCAAATTCTGCGGCTTCCTCGTACGACGACGTGAACTTCAGTCGCCCTCGATCGATGTTGTTTCGTAGGACCTCGCCCAACCCTGGCTCGTAGAACGGAACTTCACCTGCTGCCAGTTTCTCCAGCTTTGCCGCATCGACATCCACTCCGAGGACCTCGTGACCGAGTTCGGCCATACAGGCCGCGTGTGTCGCGCCCAGGTATCCCGTGCCGAATACTGCTATGCGAGTGCTCATGTTGCTCGATCTGCTTTCTCGAGAGTGTGCGAAGTGTGTTGATGGGAAAAGTGATTCAGGTACGTACGGCACCGATGTTGTCGCGGTACCACGAGATCGTCGACGCGATTCCTTCGCGCAATCCGATTGTCGGCCGCCATCCGAGTTTCCGAATCATGCTCACGTCCAGCAGTTTCTGCATCGTTCCGTCCGGCTTCGAGGTGTCCCACCGCGTCTCTCCGGTGTATCCGACCTCCGTGGCGACTATCGAAGCGATCTCACGAATTGTGTGGTCCTCGCCGGTTCCGACGTTGACATGCGATGCACCGTCGTAGTTGTCGAGCAGATGCAGACACGCCGACGCCAAGTCGTCGACATGCAGGAATTCACGTCGCGGATTGCCACTCCCCCAGTTGACAACCGACTGGACTGCCGACGACTGCGCCTCGTCGTAACGCCGAACGAGGGCGGGAAGTACGTGCGATCCGTGCGCCGAAAAATTGTCTCCCGGGCCGTACAGGTTGGTGGGCATAGCTGAGATCCAGGGGCGACCATGCTGCCGCCTGGCAGCTTGAACATGGAGTAATCCCGCGATCTTTGCTATTGCATAGGCGTCGTTGGTCGGCTCGAGATGCCCGGTGAGCAGGTATTCCTCCTTGATCGGTTGCGGTGCCAATTTCGGGTAGATGCAAGATGATCCGAGGAACAGGAGACGCTCGACGCCGTGTGCGAGGGCAGCGTCGAGCACGTTCACCTGGATGCGCAGATTCTCCGACAGGAAGTCGACGAGGAAAGTGCTGTTCGCCGCAATCCCCCCAACTTTTGCTGCTGCGAGGATCACGTTGGTCGGCTTTTCGCGGGCGAAGAAATCGAAAGCAGCTTCCCGGTCACGTAGATCGAGTTCGGCCGACGTCTTTCCGAGCAACCTGGTGAAGCCCGCAGATTCCAGGTGTCGCCACACCGAAGAGCCGACCAGACCTCGGTGGCCGGCCACGTAGAACGGTGCGCCTCGATCGAGTGGTCGCGCTGCGAATGAATCACTCATCGCGTCGCCGACCAGTCGGGAAGTGCCGGAGTGTCGATCCACGGTCGCCCTTCGTGTTCGAGCGCTTCGATGTCTGCCTCGACCATGATCCGGGCCAGTTCGGGTGTGTGCACGCCGGCCTTCCAACCGAGTTTGCGCTCGGCATGACTCGGATCCCCGATCAGTGCGTCCACCTCGGTCGGCCGAAGATACCGTTCGTCGAATCGAACGTGGTTTTCCCAGTTCAGACCTGCATGTTCGAACGCGACGGTCAGGAAGTCGCGCACCGAGTAGTTGCCACCGGTGGCGAGCACAAAATCCTCAGGCTCGTCGACCTGCAGCATGCGCCACATTCCCTCCACGTACTCCGGCGCATATCCCCAGTCGCGAATCGCATCGAGATTGCCCATGTACAGATGATCCTCGATACCTGCCTGGATGCGTGCGACCGCGCGCGTGATCTTCCGCGTCACGAATGTCTCACCACGCCTCGGGGATTCGTGATTGAACAGAATTCCGTTCACAGCGAAGATCCCGTATGCCTCACGATAGTTCTTGGTGATCCAGTACGAGTACACCTTCGCCGCACCGTAGGGCGAACGTGGGTAGAACGGTGTCTCCTCGTTCTGCGGTGGCGGTGTGGCACCGAACATCTCGGAACTCGACGCCTGGTAGAACCGGCAGTCGAGTCCGGCCATCCGAACCGCTTCGAGTAGTCGGATCGACCCGACGCCAGTGGTGTTCCCGGTGTGTTCGGGTTCGTCGAAGCTGACCCTGACGTGAGACTGCGCAGCGAGGTTGTACACCTCGTCCGGCTTGATCTGCGCGAGTAGTGTCACCAGGCGCGCTCCGTCACTGAGGTCACCGTAGTGAAGAAAAAGTCGAGCATCCGCATCGTGCGGGTCAACGTAGATGTGGTTGATCCTCGAAGTGTTGAACGTCGAGGATCGACGGATCAGTCCGTGAACCTCGTAGCCTTTGGAGAGCAGCAACTCGGCAAGGTAAGAGCCGTCCTGCCCCGTGATTCCGGTAATCAGTGCGCGTTTCATCCTGCGTTCCTTCCGTTGCGGGACAGCCCGCCTGATAGTTGCGAAACCACGGTTGTGCGTAGTCCTCCGAATCGCTCGGCAGTCTTGATCTCGCTCATGCGCGTCCCCCCAAACGGCCGAAGACTTTTCGTATGTCACGTGATGCCAGCCGTATGAATGTCGAGTTACCGAACAGGTAGCGCCGCCACAGACGTTTGGGTTCGGATACAAGTCGATACAACCACTCGAAACCCGAGTTCTGGACGAAAGATGGTGCCTCCGAAACAGTTCCGGCCAAGAAGTCGAAGGCCGCGCCGACACCGACGGCCACGTAGTCGGTTCGATCCGCTATCGCCTTCGTGACAAAGTCCTGCTTCGGCGCACCCAGACCGACCCACACGATGTCCGGTGACGTCGGATCGATCTTCGTGATGATGTCGTCGACGAACTCCTTGCTGAACGCGGCAAACGGCGGGGCATATGTGCCGGCCACCTTGATTCCCGGGTACAACTCCTCGACTCGATCCGTCAAGAGATTCAACGTCTCTTCTGTCGTGCCGACAAAATGGTGACGAAGGCTGTAGCGGCGTCCCTTGTCCAGGGTGGCCTCGAAGAACGACGGACCCCGGACTGGTCGAACACCGACGTGATCGGCGGTGCCGCCGATCAGGCGCATCACCCAGCTGACCGGGGTTCCGTCTGCGAAGTTCACACCCGGACCCTTCAAAACCGCGGAGTAGTCGCGATCACTGTGCGCCGCCGACACGCAGTAGGAATTCGACAACCTCACGGAGACTCCGGTTCCTGCTCCCTCTCGTCTGTCGTTGACTACCCAATCGGTAGCTCTCTCGAGATTGGTCGCGGCAAACGGAATGCCACCCACCTCGATGACCTCGAACGGACTGCTCATCTGTCTCACCACTTTTCCGAGTTCGTATGTCGACGTTCATTGCACTGGCCGTAGCTGCGCGACAAGACCGATTTCAACCGGGACCGAGTCCAATCACGCTGCGGTTCAAAGAGAGAAAGCTCGGTCTCGACAATCGATCGAGCGATACGAGAGGAGAGAGTCGACGCCGGAGCAACCTGGATCGTCACGGCGTTCCTACCTGCCAGTGTCGGCACACCGCCGAGATCCAAACAGACCACCGGCAGGCCCACCGCAGCCGCTTCGGCCGCCACCCAGCCGCCCGAATCGTGCATGCTCGGGAAGAGCAGAGCGGAGGAGGCCCCCATCTCGCTTACCACTTCCGATCTGTCGCGCCATCCGCGAAGCGTGACCTGACCGCGCCGATACGGAAGCGACTTCTCGATCCGCCCGCGGGCGGGTCCGTCCCCGACAAAGGTCATGGACCAATCGGTGCCCAGCTGCTCGAGCGCATCCAGAATCAGGTCGATTCCTTTGTATTGCAACAGTCTTCCTACGAACAAGAGTCTTCGTTTCGGTCTGGGTACCGCTTGCTTCTCGATTCCGTCGTAGTCCAGAACACAATTGGGTTGGACGACGACATTGCGTGCCCGCGGTGCGCCTCGTCCGCTGTCGGAGTTCATCGCGATGAAAGTGTCGACTCGTCCGGACATGAAGATGTGTGTCAGTGACCGAACGGCTTTCGTCGAGCAGGTTCGAACTACCGTGGATGCCAGATACCGCATACCGATGCGCTTGGCGAGCCGCATCGGCGGGTAGGTGTTGCCCCCAGCAGGCCCCCATACCAGTCGTACTCCGCCGGCTCCACCGAACAGCACCGGTGGGGGCAGCCAGTCGGAGGCGAAAGTTGCATGGTGCAGGACGTCGAAGTTTGCCGCTTCACGCCGAACGAACAGTGAAGTGTGCCAGAGCCATCGGAGGTATCGACCGTACGATCCGGCTTCTTCCGCGGGCAAAGTCGCTATTCGCACGACACGAACTTCGCAACCGAGCTGTTCACACTCTGATTCCAATGCGGGAGCCTCACCGGAGCGAGTCACCACCGTGATCGACTCACACAGTTCGGAAGCTGCCGAGAGAAGCGCCCAACCCGCACCGGACTCACTCCCCTGATTCGGATCGCAGGCGTATGCCGTCATCAACAACCGTGTCATCGCGCTACCACCAGCCTCTGTGCGCGCGGCGTCCGAGAATCGCTGCGGCTGAATCGCTCTGAGAACCAACCGATGTTGCGTGCACCGTTGTCGAGAACCACGCGCTTGATCCGTGGACTGATCAAGGCAACGGGGATCAACGTCGCCGACGCGAGGACGAGCAGAGCGCGTTTGGCACTCTGAGCCGCCAACAGTGGCAGCTCGAGCTGTCCCTGACAGACCGCGAGGATTCGTCCGTTGTTGACATACCGGGCGAAGAGCCAGGAATCCCGACGCCGATCCTCGCCTACGGGTTCGTACGCAAGCGCCTCGTCGCACCACAACAACCGGACACCGCCGGCGCTCATCCTGAGCGTGAACTCGGTGTCCTCGCCGCCAGGTAGATCCCAGTCGTCACTGAAGTTCAAGCCGTTCAAAGCCTTCAGGTCCAACAACAGATTTCCAGCGCCTGCAGACGCAACCGGGGTGCCGGTCGAATGGCGAACGCGAGTGTGCAATGGAAGTTCCGAGGCAGGCAGACCCACCGGAATCACAGGACCGGCCACAGCACCTGCGTCGAAATCTGCGGCGCAGGTGAGGAGATTCGACAGCCAGTCGACATCGACGTACTCGTCGTCGTCGACGAAGACGATGTAACGACGATCTCGTGCACGGGCGAGATCGACCAGCGCACGTCGCGCCGGAGATACCCCGCCGAATCCGAGATGCAGTCGTTCGATCCCGTCGGCAACATACGTCGGCGTGGTGGATTCCGGATCGTTGTCGCCTACTACGACCTGGGCGGAGGCACCGGAAGCCTGGATCGATGCCCGGACGCTGTCGATGCAGACAGCCAGTTCCGATTCACGACGGAAGGTCAGAATCGCCACTACGACGCCGCTGGGATTCTTCATGAGAGGTCAACTTTCGGTCGGGCGTCACGGTTCATCGAAACCAGAAGTGCGACGCTCGCGCTGACGCACGCCGACGCGGCCAATGCTCCTGCGACGGGTACGGCGCTGTCGGTCAGTCCCGCCCCGAGAACGATCAGAAACTGCAGAGGTAACAGCAAGGCGCGAAATCTGTTGAGGTTTCCCGTCTTGTCCACGACGCGGATCGACGTGCCGACTCCCAGCAGAATCCCGTTGAACGCCACCGCCAACCCGCACAGCAGAATGACCGGTATCAAGTTCGGAAAGTGCGACCCGACCAGATGATCCATCAATCGCACTCCCGAGAATCGAATCTCGAGCGTGAGACAGATCAGCGAAACGCAGATGATCGAAACCCAGAAGATCTGCAAGCCCACTCGGCGGCCGAGTGCCATGCACTCGCTCGGGCTCATCGCTTCGACACCACTGCCGAACTTACGCATCAGAATTGGCGAGATGCCCGCGAACATCAAGGACAGCGGACCGAGCAGTGTCTGGGCAGTTCTGATCTCACCGATCATCGAGATCGACGCCACCACAGTGAGTATCAAGAACATCGCCTGCTGCGCAGCTGATCCCATCAATATCTCGATCGCAAACGGCACGGATCTATATCGGTGAGTGCGCGAGTACCTGATCGACGGTACCGGCGGTACCAGACGCATGGATGCGTGACCGAGAGCGAGCGCGACGAAGACACCGACCGTATAGGTCACGAGTGCAAGTGTCAGATTCTCGACCAGGAAAGCTGCAATAAGGACGAACGAGAGTGTCACGATCTGTATCGACACAGAGATCCAACTCGCACCGTCGTGCATCAGCATCGTGCGTATCACGTCCAACACCACGAAACCAGCTGCAGCCAAGGCGTATACCGTGAGATTCATCGAGTCCGAGCCGGCGATCACGAACAGTGCCCACACCGATGTCACCGATACCGCCGCCAGCACGATCGTGGGCGCCAACGCCGGTCCACGCTCGTCAGACCCCGCCCCTCGCGACAGCCAGACGTCGACGCCGATCGCTCTCCCCAGTGCCAGTGCCAACAGACCCGCCGATTGAATCACGGCAACCTGGCCGACTTCGATCGGACCACCGAGTCGTGCCACCGAGGTGAGAACGACAAAAGTGAGGACGCTCGAAAGCCCTTGATCGGCCATGAATGTCACATGCCGAGTGCGATCTTTCACGATCTCACCTCGTCGATGAGCTCACGCATCGACGTCGCCGCTTTGCGCGATGTGAAGCGATTCGAGTAGTGACGATAAGCAGATCTGCGTATCGCCGATCGATCGTCCGCTCCGAAGATTCGATCGAGGGCCTCGCGTATCGACGACTCTTCCAAGGTATGGAGAGGCGTTCCGCCCGGTCCGACGATGTCCGCGAGTGCACCGTTGGTTGCGTAGATCACCGGGGTGCCAACCGACATCGATTCGATCGCAACGCGTCCGAACGGTTCTGCCCATTGAGACGGCACCACGGACGCCGCACTGTCGCGAAGTATCTCGATCACATCTTCGTGCGAAGTGAATCCGGCCAGCGTGACGTTGTCGAGAGCTGCGCTTATGCTGGAGATCTCGCCGTACTGCGGTCCGTCACCGAGAACTGTGAGCGAGGGACTTCCAGCGCCCTGCGGCCAGTTGCGCACCAAATCCAGGACGCCCTTCTCCGGTGTCAGTCGGCTGACGCACACAACCGAATCAGTGCTCCGAAACTCGGGTTCATTTTCTTCGAATCCGAAGTTCGGACGAACCACGACGCGGCCAGAACTGATCAGTCGTCCTTCGACCAGACGTGCTGTCATCGCGCTCGTTGCGACGAACCTGTGCTGCTTCCACCCCAAGACGCTCAGCTTGACCGCCGTAGCGCTCAGGTAGCAGACAAGGCTCTGCAGTCGGCTGTTTCCGTAGCATCCGTTGCGGACACAACTCGTGAAGTATTTGGTGGAACCGCATTCGGTGCACGTGCCATCTGCGCGCAACTTGGCTGACGGTGTGGCGAGGCGATAGTTTCGAACCGCCTGCAACGTAGGAATTGCGGCGGCTCTTGCGGCCACGAGCAACGAAGCCGAGAACGCCGGCCAGAGATTGTTCACGTAGATGACGTCGGGGCGCTCCGAACGGATGATGCGCAACGCATCGACGAGTACGCGAGGACTGAACACTGCGGTGACTGCCGCCCACGGTCCCCGGGAGATCTTGGAATTCTCGGTGGTGCACTGAACCGTCTCGTATCCGATCGATTTCAGGAGCTTGGATTCGTTGGCGAAGCTCTGCTCCTCACCACCCGGATTCCGATAGATCGCATGGAACATCAAGGCTTTCAGCGGCGTGAATCCACCGGCGGACGTCGGGTTCACTTCGGGCTTCGAACGCGCTACATCGAACGACTTGTACATCTCAGTGACCTCCTCTTCGCTCCGGAGCGAACCTGTACGCGTCGTTCTTGTCGGCACGAACCCCACGGATCGACAACTCGGCGTTGCCCGCATTGTGGGAGCGGTGGGTCGAGGGTCCGTACGGCGCCAGGAAGACCCATGCGATCAGCCACATGGCGCCGAAGAAGAGCGTCGACTCCGTCAAGTCCATCGAGAAGACGAGAGCCATGATCGCGACGACGGCGATGTACTCCGTTCTGCTGCGGGCTCGCCCGAGCGCCGTGCTCAGAAGCAGGTAATAGCCGGCCAACAGCAGCAGGAATCCGATCCAACCGATCTGCAGCCGAATGTCGAGCATTCCGTTGTGTGCGCTGGTCGCCGGAAAGGACAGCTTTGACCGAATCATCTGCCCCACTGCACTGTCCGGCGCCCACACCGAGCCGAAGCCCCATCCGAGCAGAGGCCGCTGTTCGGCGTAGTAGTCGGATACCGTCCAGAGATGTAACCGGCCGGTCAGCGTGACATCTCGCGAGAGTAGCGCCGCGACATCGGGTCCGAGCACCTTCATCGCGCCGGACACCCCGAGGTACAGGCCGATGATCACAGTCGAGGCGAGGTGAGCGTTCGGTGTCCGTCTAAAGCACCTCAGAGCAAGCATTGTCGCCAGCGCAATCCCTGCAGCGACGAGACCGGTCTGGCTCCGGGCCTCGAACAACACGATGCCGGCGACAGCAAGCGCCGCCACCCACGGAATACGCTTGACGTCGGGAAGCATGAGCATGACACCGACAAGTACAACTTCGATGGCAGCCATTCGTCCCAAAGTGTTTTTGTGCGTGAAGATTCCGCGATAAGCAACGGCGCGGGTGTCCACGTCGATGCCAGTCGAAGGATCGAGGAACACGACCATCAACGACAGCACGAGAAGTACCAGCAAGGTGAGGGCAACAGTCCGCACTCGCACCGCGAAGGTCAACTCACGGGCGACGATGATTCCCGTGATCGCCAGGCACACGACGACGATGCCGGCGACGGCGGAGTTCCGGGGCAGTGTCGACCAGTACCAGCTGGTTGCCGGGACGCCGGCCGAGATCATAAGCGTGAAGACAGGCCACGTCGTATTGCGTGAGTATCGCCGGTCGAGGAAGTAGACCAACGCAAGTGTCGCCGAAAGAACGGCCGAACCGTGTACGAGCAACGATCCGAGCGCTGTCCTCTGCGTGTACGCCTGAAAGGCTCCGCTCGCGCCGATGACCGCGATCACCAATGCCGTTCGCAAGATCAGCGGATTGTTCGGCGCCTCATTTTCGCAAGGCGCCGGTACCGCCTTCTTGTCAGTAGGCGCCATCACTTCCCACCACCGCCTTGAGCGTCTTCGCGACGATCATGAGGTCACCCATCATCGACCAGTTGTCGACGTAGGAAAGATCAAGGCGGACAGTGTCTTCCCACGAAAGATCAGAACGTCCACTGACCTGCCACAGGCCGGTGACACCGGGCTTGACCAGTAGCCGACGACTGACCGCGTCGTCGTACATCTCGACCTCGCGCCGAAGCGGTGGCCGCGGTCCTACAACACTCATCTCTCGCCGGAGGACATTGACGAACTGGGGCAACTCGTCGATCGAGTATCGGCGCATGAATCGACCTACCGTCGTCACACGCGGATCGTCTCGCATCTTGAAAAGCACTCCGGCGCCTTCGTTCTCCTTCATCAGTGCCGTGACCTGTGAATCCGCATTCTGGACCATCGAGCGGAACTTGAGCATGGGGAACGGCTGACCGTCCAACCCCATCCGCTCCGACTTGTACAGAACCGGACCCTTGCTCGTGAGCTTGACGGCGATCGCAGCCGCCAGAAGCACCGGACTGATCACGGCGAGCACGAGCGCCGCGAAAGCAACGTCGAAGGTCGTCTTCGAGAACTTCTGTGCGCCGTGATAGCGCGGACGCTCGACATGAATCAGCGGAAATCCTGCGACCGGTCGCATCGAGAGCCTCGGCCCGGACACATCCAGAATCCCCGGTGCGACAACAAGGTCCACATGATCGCGCTCGAGATCCCAGGCCAGCTTGCGCAGCCCTTCCGGTCCGAGTCGCTCCGACGCCGTCACCGCCACCGTGTCGGCACCGACCTGTTCGAGTGCGTCGGTGACACTGTGCTCGTCTCCGAGCACCGGAATGTCCCGGCCGTTCACTGTGACAACTTCGCCCGCTTCTCCTCCGTAGCCGGGTACGCAGACTCCGACAACTCGGTATCCATGGGCATCGTCGCGCTCGAGGTTGCGTGCAAGATCGACAACCGCCCCTCGCACACCGACCACGAGTACGGCAATTCGAAATTCACCTCGGGCTCGCTCACGAGCAATCACCCGTCGCCAGATCCAACGACTCGCGATCAAGGCGGTCAATCCCATCGGAAACGCCACGGCGAGGTACAGGCGCGCGATCTCCAGGTGAAGGAGAAGGCTGGCGATCGCAATCAGTCCGAACAGGCGGAGCGTTCCGACAGCGATCAATCGGTACTCTTCAGGGCCGCTTCCGATCACGCGAGGAGATCTGGTCCGAAATACCCTCAGTACGGCAAACCAGCCGATAATCAGGGCGAAAGACAGTGCGGTGTAGCTGAAATGGCCGAACGCTTCACCGTCGACGACATCCGCGTCGCTACCGAATCGCCACCATTGAGCCAGAAACACAACTCCCGCAACGATGACCGTGTCGGTGATCGCCAGACGACGAAGATACGCAGATTGCCATTTCCTACGTGCGGAAACTCCACCGGCCCTCTCCGGCGCTACTCGTCGGTGTTGTTGTGGCCGCTCTTTCGTGGGCGCGGCCATCTCGAGAACCGTCATGTGTTCAGAAACCTTTCCCCATGCACAGAATTCGGCCTGAAGATGTTCACCGGCCGAGGTCCATCGGACCGCCTTGCCGAATCCCGAAACTTCGACAGCGAAGCAACTGCTCCGCATTGCTGCGTTCAGTGCGAATGGTCGCATTACGTGCGCCTTGCAGTTAACCCGGCGACTATTGTCAGGCCTCAGCCCAACTGTCGATTATTGCGGCATTGCCGCAGCTCACACCCCATGATTGAAGCAGAGTCCACTAACGACCCAAACACAGGACGATCGGCGATTTCTCCTCGCCCGCTGACGTCGCCGGCCTCGATATTGCCAGGACTCACATCTTGGCAACTATTCGGCTAGCTGGTCAGTACCAGTGAGGAGTTTGCCACATTCCGGACAGCGTGGCAATAGCGCTTTCCGAAGTTCTTCCCGATGCCAGCATTGACGTCAGTTATTCACCCTCCGACAAGACGGAGCAAACATTGCTCACCATTACCATTGCGTACCTATAGTTTTCATCGCCTAGCCGATTTGGGCTCCGCGTTTGGACGGAAACCAGCACACAGTTGGTGAACACTCTGCAATCCATACTTTGATGCGCTCAGCGTCGACTCAGCCCTGGACGATTGTTCGGCACTTCGCCTCTGGGCGTCTTACCTACTCCTAGCCGGCAATGCGCGAACCTACGATCGGGCGACACCGAGAATTCAGACATACAAAAGGAGGAGTGTGGACCGCCAGCGATCGCCGGTGATGTCCTGAAATAGTTGCAGCACAGCCTAATTAGGGACATGCGAGTTGCGCAGCCGCTCGGCTGCAAAGCGAGGCGACCGCTACCGATGTCTATGTCTATGGCCATGGCAAGCGTGTGTGGCCGTGTAGGGTCAACGGACGCTCGACACGCTCGTTCGCACCCAGTAGCGGAGCGTGTCTCTCGAACAACCGACATTGCGGGACAACTGATCAGCTGGGCGCACGCTCTCGAGTAAACCCCCGCACACTTCGATTGTCTTACGCGAAACCGGGTTCCTTTCGTCGCAGGTAACCAGGACGCGACTGAGCCCCACCGGGTCGCCGACATACGCGAGCGCCTCACCCAGAGCAGTCGACGCTATCCCTTTCCGGCCCTCCGACCGACGGACCCGTGGCCGATATGACCACCGACATCGGCCAAGAACTCGTTCATGCTGAGTCGCAGCTGGCCGACAACCCCCGCACCCGCTGTCCAAATCCATCGAGGGATGCCAGATCGACATCTAGGCGTTGCGAAACTCGCGAGGCCGAATCGGGCTGGTCCGCTTGCGGTCCGCCACACTCGCTACGCGATTCCAACCAAGACGCCCAAGGCCCCGTCGGGCGCAACCAGATCGACAGTCATAGAGGCGCTGGTCAAGCAGGGACAGCTCAGACCGCAGCGTCACATCCCGCATGCCCGTGCCTACCCAATTACTGCGACGGCCGATGAACCCGTATTCCGCACTGCGCGTCGCAGACTCAGAGGACCCGACTAGAGAATTGCGTCCGATTCACCACACAGAGAAGGGCCCTCGAGCTTTGCTCGAGGGCCCTGTGAGGCGTCGGGATTTACCGTACGACCAGGTCAGATGACTGTCGACGTAACCTTTCGTTCGCCGACTGGATTGCTGTCCACGGACCCTTCCACGGCCACGTCAGCGACAACCGGATCGGAATCGTAGTAGTACTTGTACTCGTAGACACCACGACCGTTCAGCGGGGTCATCGTGATGACAGTACCGAGAATCGTCGCGCCCACACTGTGGAGATTGCCGACCGCCCTGCTCAGCTGTTCCCTCTTCGTCGTGCCGTGACGAGCAATCACTAGCGCACCGTCCGCCAGCGCTGAAAGAACTGCAGCATCCGTAACCGGAAGCAACGGCGAGGCGTCGATGATGACGTAGTCGAACCTTCTGCGGAGATCGGTAAAGACCGCATGGGCAGTGTCAGTGCCCAGAAGTTCGCTCGGGTTCGGGGGAATCGGACCTGAGGCAAGAACCGTCAGGTCAGCATTGCTCGTGACTTGAAGTACGTCGTCGAGATCTGCTTGCCCGGCCAGGACCGAGCTCAGACCAACGCTTCCGATAAGTCCCAGATACTTCGAAACGCGAGGCTTACGGAGGTCACCTTCGACGAGACACACCTTCTTGCCTGCCTCGGCCAACACGAGTGCGATGTTCACCGCAGTCGTGGTCTTTCCCTCGGAGGGAAGAGAACTCGTAACGACGATGACACTCGGTGGGCGATCCACGGCCAGGAACTGCAGATTGGTTCGCAGCTCGCGGTACGCCTCGGCACTTGCGGAGTTGCCCTCGTGGAAGTTGATCGCTTGATGAACTTCGCGTTCCTTGTCGAACGGAATTGTTCCCACCATCGCCGCGCCGGCGATGTCTTCGACCACCTTGCGCTCTTTGACGGTGTTGTCCAGGCGATCACGCACCACAGCCAACCCGATCCCCAGCAGAAGCCCGATCGCGGCACCGAGCGCCACGTTCCGCGAAGTCTTCGGCGACACCGGTTCCGCGGGAGTTTGTGCTCGCTGTTCGACAACGACGCGCGCAGGTGCTGTGCCACCATTTGCGGGCGTACCCAGATCTTTGACCATCACGACAAACTCGTCCGAGAGCGCATTTGCGATTTCACGTGCCAGTTCAGGCGACGCATCTTGCACGCTCAAATCGAGCAGTACTGTATCCGGCGCCGATGTGGCGGTCACCTTGGACGAAATCTCCGCAGCGGAAAGCCCGCCGAGTCGATCGGGCCCGACTGAATCGATCGTTCTCTGTGCCAGTGTCTCGCCGGTAAGGAGCTTGGCGTAGGAAGTGACCAACTGCTGTGAGAGCTGGTTACCTTGGTAAGCCTCGTTCACGGTTGTTCCGGTAGAAGTCGACACGAACAGGCGCGTGGAAGCCTGGTAGATCGGCGTGGCAATCAACGAGGCGCCCAATGCGCCCAAGATCACGACCACAGTGACGACAGCGACTATCTTCCACCGTGCCTGCAAAATCTTCAGGTAGTCCCGTACATCCATCGTCGAATCTCCTTCGGCTCGAACACGTATCACGTCTTCGAGTAGTAATCGACAGCCGCTGTCGAGCCGCTGCACTCAATGCAGGCTGAACGAGGCAGCCAATCTTCTATCGCGTGTCCCTGCGTCACAGCGCGAGGTATTTGCCGAAACAGCCAGGGGGGAGAGGCCTTCACGGCATCTCACACATCTCACTTCCTGGCCGATGCATGATCGGGAAGTGGCGAACACGCGACACTGACAAACCCGCGACACTGACATCGGGCCCACTCACACATCGCGCAGAGCAGACACAACGTGCAGCCAGGCTGAACTCTACTGCGTCATTGGTCTTTTCACCACCGCAACGGAGCCTCGAAACTTCCTAGACATCGTCAGTCGACTGTGCCGACCATGAAAGGGTCACATACCACAGCGGGCCGTAGGACCAACGTCCGTCGACGACCAACTACGCAACTTGCCGCCGGAAGTTGATGCATACCAACCGAACAAGGCAACATGCCCCTCACCCTGCGATGCACGAGCGGCTATCCCAGCATCTCCCCCGGCCACAGCTCGCTCGCTGACGGACTTTGGTCCCGGGCACACGGCCACTTCCCCTCGATGCCTACAACACCCACCCTCCGTGAAGGTTTCACCGGTTTACGGCCTTCCGAGACCTCGGTAGGTCCACCCTGCGTCACGCCAGGTGGTCGGTTCCAGACAGTTACGTCCGTCGATGATGACCTTCTTGCGGACGACAGGTTCGAGGTCCGACGGCAACAACTTTCGAAACTCGGCCCACTCGGTCAGAACCAAGACGACATCAGCGCCTGCACACGCTTCAAGTGCGCTCGAAGTGTAAGTGAGGGTGGGGAACAACGCCTTCGAGTTTCCCATCGCCTTCGGGTCATAGACATTGACGGCAGCGCCTTGCAGCTGAATCTGCCCGGCAACGTTCAGCGCAGGTGAGTCGCGCACGTCGTCGGAGTCAGGCTTGAAGGCTGCACCGAGAACCGCCACATTGGCTCCGAGTAGAGAACCACACGCTTCTCGCGCCAGTTCGACCATCCGAGTACGACGACGCATGTTGATATTGTCGACTTCGCGTAGGAATGTGAGTGCTTGATCTGCTCCCAGCTCACCAGCACGTGCCATGAAAGCACGGATGTCCTTCGGTAAGCAGCCCCCACCGAAACCGATTCCGGCGTTGAGGAATCGCCTACCAATTCTCTCGTCGTGGCCGATGGCATCGGCAAGAACGGTCACATCCGCACCTGAAGCCTCGCACACCTCCGAGATCGCATTGATGAACGAGATCTTCGTTGCCAGAAATGCATTGGCTGATGCTTTGACCAACTCCGAAGTCGCAAGGTCGGTCACAACAAAGGGAATACCTTCGTTCAAGAGTTGCTCGTACACCTCACGCGCAATCGATTCCGCACGTCCGGGTCGATTGCGGTCGACCCCGAGCACAAGCCGGTCCGGGTGAAGCGTGTCTTTCACCGCGTAGCCTTCCCGGAGAAATTCCGGGTTCCACGCCACCTCCACGTCTTGTCCGGCAGGCGCCAGTTCCCGTGCCCGCGCACCCAATCGCTCTGCTGTACCGACTGGCACAGTTGATTTCCCGAAGATTACGGTCGGCCTGGTCAAGAGGGGTGCGAGTGTCTCGATCACCGAATCGACAAAACGCATGTCGGCCGCGAACTCCCCCTTCTTCTGCGGCGTACCGACGCCGAGGAAGTGGATGTCGGCGAACTCTGCGGCCTCCTCGTAGGAAGCCGTGAATCGAAGACGTCCCGCGGCTATGTTGCGGCGCAGTACTTCCTCGAGTCCCGGTTCGTAGAAAGGAACCTCCCCAGCTTCGAGCATAGCGAGCTTGTTCGGATCAACATCCACCCCGAGAACCTCGTGACCCAACTCGGCCATGCAAGCTGCGTGTGTCGCCCCGAGGTAGCCTGTGCCGAATACCGCAATACGAGAAGTCATAACGATGTCTGCCTGTCGAAGTCGAGTTTACGTCGAATAATGCTGTAGTACTTCATGTCCTGATCGAATCGACGTTCTGTCGATACCACTCCACGGTCGATGCGATCCCCGCACGAAGATCAATCTTGGGCTGCCACCCCAAATCTCGAAGCTTCCCGATGTCAAGCAACTTCCGCGGCGTCCCGTCAGGTTTCGAATGATCCCATTCGATCTCGCCGTCGAACCCGATCTCGTCCGCCACGATCGCAGAGATCTCCGCGATGCTCTGGTCCTCGCCTGTACCAACATTGACGTGTTCTGCTCCGTCATAGTGGTCGAGCAAATGAAGGCAGGCATCCGCCATGTCGTCGACGTGGAGAAACTCGCGCCTCGGCGTCCCGCTGCCCCAGTTCACGACTGAAGCAGCTCCATCACGGCGCGCGTCGTCGAAGCGTCTGATGAGGGCTGGCAGCACATGAGAGCCCTTGGCAGAGAAGTTGTCACCCGGGCCGTAGAGATTGGTCGGCATCGCGGAGATCCACGGACGCCCGAACTGCTTTCGAACAGCCTGTACCTGCAGGATTCCCGCGATCTTGGCGATGGCATATGCATCGTTCGTCGGTTCCAAATGACCGGTCAGCAAATATTCTTCGCGAATCGGTTGAGGAGCGAATTTCGGGTAGATGCAGGATGATCCGAGGAACAGCAGGCGATCTACGTCGAACTCGGCCGCCGCGTCCATCACGTTCACCTGGATGCGAAGGTTGTCGGAGATGAAGTCCACCGGCAGTGTGCTGTTCGCCAGTATCCCGCCCACCTTGGCTGCCGCGAGGACCACGTTCTTCGGCCTCTCGGCGGCGAAGAACTCGAACACGGCACCGCGGTCGCGAAGATCGAGTTCGGCGGACGTGCGACCGACAAGGCGATTGAAACCGTCGGCCTCCAAACGACGCCAGATCGCTGAACCCACGAGTCCACGATGGCCCGCGACGTACACCGCATCGTTCCGATCGAGGGACTTCTGCGCGTACTCCCCCGTCATCGGGCATGCTCCCAATCCACCAGGTTCGGGCGGTCGATCCAGGGCTTGCCCTCACACTTCAGAGCCTCTATGTCCGCATCGACCATGATTCGAGCCAGCTCGGGGGTATGTACAGTCGCCTTCCAGCCGAGCTTCTGCTCCGCCTTACCTGCATCTCCGATCAACGCGTCTACTTCCGTCGGCCGCAGATAGCGCTCGTCGAAGCGCACATGATCTTCCCAGTTCAGACCCGCGTGCTCGAAGGCCACCGTCAGGAAATCCTTGACCGAGTAGTTACCGCCTGTCGCGAGCACGTAATCGTCCGGCTCGTCGGCCTGAAGCATCCTCCACATTCCCTCCACGTACTCCGGCGCGTAGCCCCAGTCGCGGATTGCATCGAGATTACCCATGTACAAATCGTTTTCCAGGCCGGCCTTGATCCGCGCCACCGCTCGCGTGATCTTGCGAGTTACGAATGTTTCGCCTCGCCGCGGAGATTCGTGGTTGAACAGAATTCCGTTCACGGCAAAGATCCCGTACGCCTCGCGGTAGTTCTTGGTGATCCAGTACGAGTACACCTTCGCCGCACCGTACGGCGATCGCGGATAGAAGGGAGTCTGCTCGTCCTGCGGAGGCGGTGTCGCACCGAACATCTCGGAGCTGGACGCCTGGTAGAACCTGCATTCGAGACCAGCCATCCGGACTGCTTCGAGCAGCCTGATCGACCCGATTCCCGTCGTGTCACCGGTATGTTCGGGCTCGTCGAAACTTACCCGTACATGGGACTGCGCTGCGAGGTTGTAGACCTCGTCCGGGCGTATCTGTGCGAGAAGAGTGACCAAACGCGCCCCGTCGCTGAGATCTCCGTAATGAAGGAACAGTTTTGCATCCGGCGTGTGGGGATCCACATACATGTGATCGATTCGAGCCGTATTGAACGTGGACGATCTACGAATAAGTCCGTGGACCTCGTATCCCTTGCTCAACAACAGCTCGGCCAGGTATGAACCGTCTTGGCCTGTAATTCCGGTAATCAGTGCACGTTTCACTTGAAACTCCGTCCTCGAAGCAGATACTTGTCTGCGAGTAGTCATCGGCCGAATTGTGTTGTGTGGGAGCAGCGAACCCACAACCAGAACTGAGAAACCCTCACGGCATTACTGCCTCCTTGATCCGCGATCTCAGATCCTCCAGTTCCGCGGCAGCGGAGTCCATTCCGCGAGAGATTCGGGTAGATTCGTCGTGCCCTAGATTCAAGCTGCCACCCGTCGCATCGTCCATCCAGGAGGCCTGCGGTGCGAGTACCGGTTCCAGCGAATCCCTCAGCTTCGGTACCGAACTACTACCCGACATCACCGGTATCGATCCGCCTCGAGCGCTCAGGATCAAAACATGGAGGCGGTCACTGACGGTTACGGCGGCGCGCTCGTACAGGGCGCGGACAGCCGACTCCTGTTGCCGATGGGTCGTGTCATCGTCCCATCCCACGTAGGGAATACCCAGCGTCGCAGCAACTTCGCGGTTGTGGCTGTCGTCCTCGACAACCTGGCAACAGGCCATCAAATCCAAACCATTTGCCGAGAACTGACTTTGGATCGACCGAAGGGACGCGTAGTTCACCGGTCGGTCATGCCGAAGTGAAAGCAAGGCTATTTCTCGGCGCGCAGATTCTCGGCCAGCAGACTTCGCTCCGTCGGATACACCGGCCCCGAACGCGAGATCGGGATAGAACCGACTCTTACCTCGCAGGTACTCACACGTCCTTTTGTCACGTGCCGCGTAGACGTCGGCTACGCCGACGAGGATCTTCTCGGGTACTGCCGCCATTGGGCTTCGTACCTCGATCGACCGTCCCAAAACGAGGACTCGTGTACCGAACATGCGAAGCACCGCAAAGACTGTCACCAACAACGAGTGCTTGACGACGCTTGCTGCTGATGCCCCCAGAACCGCCGGCCCAGGTGCCATCACGATCACTGCCCGCTTTCGGCGCACTGTATCGGACAAAATCGCTCGCCAGAAGTTGATACCCGAATCCATCACCTCGTCGGTTGGTTCCCAATCGAAGGCATCGACGTACTCCGCGCTCATACTGCCCGAAAATACAACGGGTCTGAACCCCAGTTCACGCATGTAGTCGACTGCTGTTCGGCGTATCTCGATGTCACCCAGATTGCCCTGAGCTGCTGCGATACTCATGAAGAACCTACGCATGGGGATCCCTCCTCATTGCAACGACAACGACACAGGTCAGCAATGCGGTTTGAAGTACATAGCTGAGCGAGAGCGACCACCCCGCTCCGAGCGCCCCGTAACGGGGGGCAGCCAGCACGATTCCGACGAGGCAGATCAAGGTGCTCACAACCGTTATGTAGGAGACGATTTCAACTCTGCCCGTACCTTGCAGGATCGCATTCAATTGGGACGAGATCGCTGCGAAGATCAAACTGAAGCAGACGACCTGCATTACCGGTACCGCGTCTACGTACGCATCGCCCAAAATCGGTGGAACGAGTACAGGGATGACAGCTGCGATCACACCGAAGATCACCGCGCTTGCGATGCATACGTACATCGCGGGTCGCAGAATGCCCTGGGTGATTCGCCCGGTCGTCGAGCGCGCCGCCGCAGGCATGAGAACTGCCGCAAACGATGTGGGAATCAGCCGCAACGGAGTGGTGATACGACTCGTCACGCCGTAGATTCCGGAGACGGCCGGTGACGTGACAAGTCCAACCAGCAGTACGTCGAAGTTGCGCGTCTGAGTAGCAACGGAATTCAACCAGAAGTGCGAGGACTTGCCGATGATCGACTTGTACGAGCGTCTCGATCTGACACGAGTGATCGCCGGTCCGAGCCGAATGGCCACGAAGACAGCGATCATCGAAGAGAACGCGAGGCCCACGGAATACCAGAACACTGCGTCGACTCCTGCGAGCCAAGCGGCCGCAACAAAAACGAGAGCAAGTGCTCGCCGGAGGAGCAACGACACCGCGTTCTGCCAGGTATTCCCGTCAGCGAGTGGTAGCGAGAGCAGCGTCTCGACGTAATTGTCCAGAACAACCCAAGCTGTCAACGGCACTACGAACCAAAGCTTCGGCTCGAAGACCGCGGCTACCGCCGCGGTAAATGCCAGCAATGCACCGACGGCCAGGTTGGCGCGGCGCGAGAACTCCAAGGTCGACGCGATGAGGGGTTCCTGGTCACCCAACGCACGGATCCGAACCAGAAATGGGGTGAACCCGAAGTTCAGAATGGTCTGAAGCACCAGTCCGACACCATAAGCCGCAGCGAAGATTCCAAAGCCGGACGGACCGGAGATACGCGCGAGTAGGACCATACTCAGTGCCTGAATCAACGCACCGACAAGACGTCCGCCGGCGATTCCCGTGAACTGAACCACCAAGGGGTTCGTCATCACCTTCATGTTCCACCACCCGGGCACTCGAACGCGTGCGGAACCCCGGCGCAGCGCGGTCGTGCGCCCTTCATGGTCGTCCGATCGACGAAACCGGGGCGCGGACGATCGAACTCGCCGGAACATCGGATGTAACAAGGCAATTTGCGCCGATAACCGAGTGGTCACCGACCGACGTGCCGCGGAGAATTGTGGACCTGGCCGCAATCCACACTCCGTTGCCGATGACGATCGGCCCGTTGTCGAACTCGAAAGTCCGTGACTGTCTGCTGTGACTGCCCGCGCACAGAAAGACGTCCTGCGAGACACAACTGTTCGACCCGATACTCACCGGTTCGAGATTGAGGATCCATGCTCCCTCACCCACCCAAGTGTTATCACCGATCGACAGTTTCCACGGCCAATGGATCTTCACGCCGTGCCGAATCAGGACTCCATCACCGATCTCAGCGCCGAACAGTCTGAGAATGGCAACTCGTATGCGTGCCGGCACGAACCAGGCCCGGAACAGTGGTGCCACCGCGAGCCAGGCGACCTGCACTGATGCCGGACGTCCCTTGTCGTATCCTGCCCCGGTGAATTCGCCGAGGGAGAGCTGCGGGTGTGTCATCGCGCTCGGGCTTGCGTCGGTCGAGTCGGCAAACTGTCTCGATTGATGAGTCCGTCGAAGAGGTCACCGAACGCGGTGGTGGCAGAGCCGGGAGACAAGGTTTCGTGCACGTACTCCCCCCCGTTTCGCGCGAGTTGAGCGGCACGGACGGGGTCGGAAACCAGCATCTCTATTTCACGTACCAATGCTTCCGGATTTCCGGCGTCAACACGTACTCCCGCCCCGGACAGGGCGATCTCCTCGCCGGAGGCACTGTCCGAAGATGTAGCCGCGACGACAGGTACCCCTGAAGCGAAATACGATGTAAGTTTGCTCGGAACGGCCATACTGCGAAGATCGGCCAACTCGTTGAGAAGTAATGCGTCCGCTGCTCGCAGCACATCGGTGAAGTCCTCGCCGCCAACAGGATCCATGAATTCGATCCCGGTGCATCCCTCGGACAGCTCTTCGAGATGGGCCCGCTGATTCCCATCCCCCATCAGTACGAATTTGATGTCGGACTGGCGCGGCCCAAGTAAATGCGCGGCGTTCACCACGTTCTCGAGCCCTTGCTTTGCACCCATATTGCCGGCATGCAGAACTATCTTCTGTTCCGGCCCCCAGCCCAATCGCTTTCGCGAATCTTCTCGGGTGCAGGCAGACTCGGAGAGATCCAGGTGGGTCCAGTTCCTGATGACTGTGACGCTGCTCGAGTCGACTCCGAGGTTGTCCTGCGCATGCTTCGCGAACCGCGGGTGGATCACGACGACGTGATCGGACTTTCGCAAGATCCAGGATTCGGCTCGATCGACGAGAGACGACAGGCCTCCGCTCAGCTGACCGGTCTCGGACGCGCCCAGTCCGTAGAAGTCCTGCACCCACAGCACCACGGGTGTGCGCGATCGAAGGAGCCTGGTCCTGATGACAAATGCCGCCGAGGACAAAAGTGTAGGACTTAAACACAGTATGAGGTCTGCTCGATGGAAAAGAGTCGCCCAGGTCGCCCTCAAAGCGAAACTTGCCTCCATCAGAATTCTTCGCAGGAAGCTGGGATTCCGGGGGATGTAATGACGAAGTCTTTGAACCGTCAGATTTTCTGACTGCTCTACGGAAGACAGACCTGAGAAGCCATCCATCTTTCGCCAGAATGGATAGTGCGGATACCCTGTCACTACCCTGACGTCAGCACCGGCATCCGCTATCGCATTTGCCAAACCCTCCGTGTACGGAGCGATACCGGTTGGCTCAGGAGAATAGTTGATTCCCACGATCAGGATTTTATTTCCCTGATTATCCATCGTGCTCATTTCCCTTTTCAGCTAACTCAGGACGGCAGTCCGTGCACAGCTTGCAGGTGTGCACTTCTCTGCGTGTCACTCTCGAATCGTTCGGCGACTTTCCGTGCCGGAACTCCGACATTCACCGAGAAACTCTCGACGTCGTTCGTCACGACCGAACCGGCTCCGATAACCGCACCGTCACCGATCTTCACACCGCTCAATATCACCGAACAGGCGCCTATCCATACGTCTGTTCCAATTTCGACAGAATCGCGTGCACCAGGCTGACGGTCCCCCACCCACGTCGACGCGAGCATCGGAATACCCACCTCGTCGATCGCGTGGTCTTCGCGCCCCACGATGTAGACGTTCATTCCGATCATGACGTGGGATCCGATGGAGCCGTCTACCTGAATAACGGTTCGGGGTCCGACGCTGACATTATCGCCGATATTCAGCCGGTGAGGCGCACTGATGATGGCTCCACGGCCGGCGTTGAAGTCGCGCCCTACTGAAACATTCCCGTTCGATATTGCGAGTCCATTCATTATTCCGCGAAGGGCTCGCCTGACACCTGACGGTAGGCGTGATCGGTTGCTCATCGTACGACCATCTCCTTGGGCCATCCCTCATTGTCGAATTCGACGACCTGACCTCGCAACGCAGCAGAGATCCCCGATGCCATGGTTTCGGCGGAATAGAGATCCCCTACCTTCGCTGAAACTTTCTCCGCTGGAACGGGATTGGAGACAAGATGCAAGAAGTAGTCTCGCAGCGCCGCAGCCAGCGACTCCTCGGTCGTCGGTGAGTAACTCTGCATAGGACCGACAGCAGCAAGTTCGATCTCGGGGGCGTGCGGGGCGTCCTCGGGGTACAGCATCGGGACTCCGAATCCCAAACTCTGAGTGACACTCAACCCGACGTATCCGGGAGAGATCGACATGATTGAGCGTGCGTAGATTTCAGCAAGTTCGATCGGACTTTCAATGCGTCCGTGTACCACAACGGACTCTTCCAGACCTAAATCGAGAATTTGCCGTTCTATCGTTTCCACCGCATTGCCGAAACCCACGATTTCCAACACGGCACCCTCGTCGACGAGGCCTGATTGGTGGAAAGCCGGAACCAATTGATCGACGTTCTTCTCGGCAACCAATCGGCCGACATAGACAATTGATTTACGCGATTCACCGGTGTTACCAGCGTTGATGTCAGCGCGTTTGTACAAAGAATTGGGTGCAACCCAAACTGGTTGGCCTGGAACCTCGAGCTTGGCTGGGACCACACTGGCGTACCCGTAAAGAATGGTCCCCTGAGACAAGCGGCGCATCGTTCTCCGAAGGAAAGCCGTCTTCGACGAAGAACCTTGCCTGGGATGCAAATGGCCCCAAAGAAGAGTACGGCGACGCGCTATTCGTCGAAGGACCAAAATACTCCACGATGTGAGACTACGGGGGTTCAAATCCAGGATAGTCACGGACGCTGAAAGCGGATTTTTCCAAGAACCCACCTGAAGAAGAACCTTGTCACCGAAGATTCCGATCCGTCGAACGCGGTCGTAGAAATCCGTGTCGATGCCAGTTCGTACCGTGGAATCCAACCCGTAGTCCGAAGCCAGAATATCGAGATTTCCTTCCTCCATCTCACGCAACACCTCGATGCACGGATTCCGATACGTTGGAATCACCGCCAAATACATCGAGTATTTTTTTGATGACATCGA
The DNA here is from genome assembly GCF_048573875.1 of Rhodococcus sp. SB1D. Lineage (NCBI taxonomy): Bacteria > Bacillati > Actinomycetota > Actinomycetes > Mycobacteriales > Nocardiaceae > Rhodococcus > Rhodococcus sp. SB1D. The sequence continues at coordinate 110,957 of NZ_JBMAIQ010000009.1, read as the reverse complement.
GCCTGCTCCCCCAAAGTTCTCATCGAGCACCACCGATTGGCCAGTGTGCATTGCGCAGTTCCCTTACTTCGGATCCCAGGCAGGGTTCGCCGGGAATGGCGAATCGGATTCGCGATACGAATACGAATACGAAAGACTGACTGACTGACTGACTGAACGGATCAGTATGCGCCGTCACTAGCCATTACGGCTTTGAGCGTCTTCACGACGATCATCACGTCCCCGACCATCGACCAGTTGTCGACATAGGACAGATCCAGCCGAACGGTTTCTTCCCACGAAAGATCCGAGCGCCCGCTCACCTGCCACAAACCGGTGATACCCGGTTTGACCAGCAGTCGCCTTTTCACGGCCCCGTCGTATGCCTCTACCTCACGCCTCAACGGCGGTCTCGGACCAACTACGCTCATCTCGCGCCGGAGCACATTGACGAACTGAGGCAACTCGTCAATCGAAAACTTTCGAATGACGCGCCCCACCTTGGTAACCCGAGGATCGTCACGCATCTTGAACAGGACACCGGCGCCCTCGTTATCCGACAGCAGGCTGTCGACCTGCGTATCTGCGTTCTGAACCATCGATCGGAACTTCAGCATCGGAAAGGGAACCCCGTCCAATCCCATTCGCTCCGACCGATAGAGCACAGGACCCCGACTGGTGAACTTGACTGCCAACGCCGTCACGATCAAAACGGGACTGATCAAAATGAGAATTACAGATGCGAAAACGACGTCGAAGGCTGTCTTGGCGAACCGTTGAGCACCGTGGTATCGCGGACGTTCGACGTGAATCAGTGGAAGGCCCGCCACCGGCCGCATCGACAGTCGCGGACCGGAAACATCCAGGATTCCCGGTGCCACAACAAGATCGACGTCCTTACACTCCAGATCCCAGGCCAGTTTCCGCATACCGTCGTAGCCGAGGTGTTCCGTCGCCGTAACCGCCACCGCATCGGCTCCGACCAAGTCGAGTGCGTCGGTCACATCGTGCTCGTCCCCGAGGACCGGTATTTCGTTGCCGTCGACCACGATGACTCTGTCGCGACGACCTAGTTGACTGGGTTGGCAGACGCCCACGACCCGGTACCCGTCACCGGGAGCTCGTTCGAAGGTTTGGGCCATTTTCTTGACTGCAACCGGGCTTCCCACGACTAAGACGGACGTCTGGAAATCGCCGCGCGAGCGCTTCCTCGCAATCACCTTTCGCCAGATCCAGCGGCTCGCCATCAGCGCGGTCAGACCGACAGGAAATGCGAAGGCCAGATAGAGCCGCGCGATGTCCAACTGCAACAGCAAGCTGACAATCGCAATGAGTCCGAAGAGGCGAACTGTCGCGACGAAGATTCGCCTGTACTCTTCGGGTCCGCTGCCGATCACACGAATCGAGCGAGTGCGAAAGATCCCCAACGACGATAACCACATCGCCGCCAATGCAATTGACACACCGGTGTAGCTGAGTTGCCCGAGGATTCCGGGGCTCACTGCGCGGCTGTCTCCACCGAATCGCAGCCATTGAGCCAGGAAAACCGTCGCCACGATGATCACCGAATCGCCCAGGAACAGCCTTCTGCGGTACGCCGTTTCCCATTCCCTCCGAGAAGTCGATCCGCGGCGGAGGTCGGGCACTGCGCGGGGAAGCGTGTGCTTGGTCTTGCCCAGTGTGGACACGTCGAGCGCCGTCACGTGATCAGTCCCTTCCTCATTCGTGGAATCCGTGTGTCGTTGAATCCGTGTGTCGTTGACAGGTGTTGAGCGTGATTCACCAGATTTGAGCAATCCACTGGAACAGCAAATTGCTCGCTTCGATCCGAAGAGTGCAATTGTTCGAGAATCGGAACGCTCTCACGCTCCGAGTGGATTACATTTCAGCACTGTCCGCGCGCAGGATCAAACGCAAAGTCGCCCCAGTTCAGGCCTGTAGTCGCCCGCACCCCTACCTATTCCAATGTGGCCGCAACGCAAGCGCTTTGCCTCTCACCGTTCGGAGGCGGAGCGCCTGGAACAACAGAACGAAAGATCGATTCAGAGGCAACTATCGCGTTACTTCGACGAAAGTGCGGCAAAGCGAAGGACCTTACTCGTCAGTAGGCGGTTGCCACAGGGCAACGCATTACCGATACGGCCTGAATAGAGGATCATTTCCATTGGTAACCAACGCAATGACTTTCGCCGACATAAGGTGCCTGCGCCGTTGGGGACCTACGTCCCCGGCAGGGATCTTGGTCCCTATTGCCGATTCGATGTGCAATTCGAAGGCGAATAGCCCTACAGCCCTTGCTGATACAGGCTTCAACATCGAAACAAGATCAGGTCACTCGTCCAGTTCGCAACAAGCAAGCTCCGAAAAGAAAATTTTCCTTCGTCTCAATATGTGGGATTTCTGCCCCGCTTCGGCCGTTCCGCAGCGGCCGGTGCTCGGATTCGCACCTTGTGATCGATCACGTAAGGTCGACCAAAGTCGGGTTCGCTGACACAACCTCGCTGCAGCCGACACAGCCGGAGTGGACGACCAGTTCGAATAGGACTACATATCTTGAAGATTCGCGACCTACGCACGCAGTCGGGAATTATCCCCCGCCTCACAGTACGTTGGCTGATGATTGCAGCCGCGACAATCTTTGCTTTCTGGCCCACCTGGACCAATTTGTGGAGGAGCACCGCGAGCGGTACCGCCATCGGATACGTTTTTGTCCTCCCTTTGCTCTGCCTGATAGCCGCCGTCGGAACAGATTTGCGACGCGGCCCGGACCTTCCGATCCACGACCGTGAGACGGACAAGATTGTCGGTGGTATCGGCTTACTTGTTTCTCTGGGTTTACAGGCACTCCTCATGCCACGTTTTGCCGAGAACTATGAATTGATGCATATCGATGTAATCGCGGCATGGGTATTTGTCTGGAGCGCAGCGGTTCTCATGTTCGGGCTGCGTCCGGTGAACCGCTACTGGGCAATCTGGGTTGTTCCGATCGTCCTGGCGCCGCTCATCTACCGCACGCTGGCGACCGAACTCGGCGGCACGCGATTCGACTACAGCATCATCATGGTGCTGGTCGCCTCGGCCGCAACGACGATCGCCGTCAGTAGGACCTGGAGACGGGGATTCGCCGGGTTCGTCGCTTCGTCCGTCCTGGGTGCTGCCTTGGTCTACTACCTCTCGCGGCAGTACCCGACTGCACCCTTGTTCAGCGTCCAGCTGCTACCAGCAATAGGTAGTGCGTTACTGGTAGGCGGGTTCTTCTACCTGTACGAGCGACGTGGAAGGTCATGGAAGCCGTTCGACCGTCCGCTCCGGAATCCCTCGACGTCAACCAGCAACTGGACGATCCTGGTGGTGTTCGCCGCGGCAATCGTGATGTTTTTTACGCCAGTGCCCACCACTCAGAGCGTTCCGGTCTCAGTAGGTCCGCCGGCGACTGCTGATCCACGCCTCATCGTCCCCGCCGGTTGGCGTGAGATCTCAACCGACGAATACGATTGGCCGAGAAAATACTTCGGTTCCACCTCGGCACTCACTCGCCAGACAATTCGTGCTGACACACCCAACCCTGCCTGGGACACCCAGATGCGACCACGCACCGTCCAAATGGACGTTGTTCAAGTGCGTCGCCCGTCTACTCTGTCTGTCTATCCGAGCAATACAACCTATGATCTCCAGAACGCACGTGTCAGCCCCACCGTACGAGTTGAGTTGACTCGTGGAGTTGTCGCGGAAATGTACACAGTTGTCGACGACTCCCTCCTACTCACCTGGAGCAACCTCAATTTCGTGTGGACACGCGGCGACGGTGCCGCACAACGCGTCACACTCTTGACAGTGGACAATCATGAACCGAATGCCTTGTTCCCCGAACCGAAACCATCGATGGCTTCGAATGGAAGCAACACCTTGGCAGTTCTACTCAGAGGCAGGATATCTACTGTCGACAGCGAATCTCAGTACAAGGATCTAGGTATGCTCCAGTCCCTCGGAAGGCTTGTCGTGGAGGCACAGAAGTGGTAGATCCCGATCTCTCGGTTGAGGACGAAAGCTCGGAAGAATTCAAACGAGTTGCACTTCACGATGCTGTGAACGGACTGCGTGAACGTAAACCGATTTCGTCGGCATCAGTTGCGTTCTATCCGTGGCAGCGCAACATCCTGTTCCTGATTCTCGTGATCACCGTTGTGTGTCTGGTCTTCTTCCTTACTCCCACGCTCATCGTTCTCACATTGGCATGCACGCTCGGGTACGTATGGGCGATGGTGGATCGCCTAGTGCTGTTCACACGAGGTCTGGATGCCTCCTCGATCGTGACGATCAGCGATCAGGAGGCAAGCTCGCTTTCCGATGAAGAACTACCGCACTACACAATCCTTGTGCCGGCGTACAACGAGCCGGAAGTAGTCGGAGACCTGATTTCCGCTATGCGTGCGATCGACTACCCCTCGAACAAATTGCAGGTGCTGTTGCTCCTCGAAGAGGATGACACCGTCACCATCGACGCGGCGACTGCCGCCGGAGTCGATGCCGTGGTGAGTATCTTGAAGGTCCCTGCTGCAGATCCGCGCACCAAACCCAAAGCCTGCAACTACGGATTGCACTTCTCTACGGGCGAGATAATCACCATCTACGACGCCGAGGACTCACCGGATCCGCTCCAGTTACGCCGTGTGGTGGCAACCTTCGCGAAGCTTCCATCGAATACCGCGTGCGTTCAGGCGAAACTCGCATTTCACAACGGGACTCAGAATTTGTTGACCGCGTGGTTCACGGCCGACTACGCCCTCTGGTTCAATTTCATCCTCCCAGGACTGATGCGCAGTCAGTCACCGATTCCCTTGGGAGGCACGTCCAATCACCTTCGACGAAGTGTGCTCGACGAGATCGGCGCCTGGGACCCCTTCAACGTCACGGAGGACGCAGATCTCGGAGTTCGCATCGCGGAGAGCGGCTACCGGACCGCTGTTCTGAACTCGACGACGCTGGAGGAGGCCAACAGCGACACGATCAACTGGATCCGACAACGCTCACGCTGGTACAAGGGTTACCTGCAGACTTGGTTGGTTCACATGCGTCAACCTGTGAAACTGTGGCGCGGACTCGGCACAGTCGGATTTCTACGCTTCACCATCTTGATGGCGGGGACACCCATTGTGGCGACACTGAACATGGCGTTCTGGCTGATCAGTCTGGGTTGGATTCTCGGCCAGCCCGAGGTCATCCACGACGTGTTTCCCAACTACGTCTATTTTCCCGCCCTCGTGTCACTCGTATTCGGTAACGCCGCAGTCCTTTACATGAACCTGGTGGCATGCCGAGAGACGCGAAATCCTATGCTGCTGATAGCTTGCCTGACCGCTCCGCTTTACTGGGTCTTGATGAGCATCGCAGCCATCAAAGGCACATATCAGTTGATACGCAACCCGTCTTACTGGGAGAAGACCTTCCATGGCTTGAACACGTAAGCTCAATTCCCGATCAACTCTTGTTGCGCGGGTGAGCTTTGAAGCTTGCGGTCCGATCACTGCCGGCCGAAAGACATGCAAACGCGAGTACGACCGGTAGCCAGTAGTACGCCTGCTCGAAAAATGCCGAGGTCAGTGCGAATGTCATCATCGCGACCAGCACGCCGGCCGCGGCGGCGTTCTTGCCGGACTTCATCGATCTGAACGCAACCAATGCCGTCGCGCAGATGATGAGTCCCACAGCCAGGGCAAGCACCACCCCGCCTTGGTACCAAGACCGTAGAAACACATTGTGGACGACTGTGACGTTGTCGAACGAGGCCGCATTGGCAGCGTTCAGACCCACCCCGGACAGCGGATGCGCGCGAATAGCATCCCAAGCGAATCCGTAAGTGTCGTTACGGATCTCGAGTGTGCTGACGGCTTTGGTCTGCCCTGTGACCTGAAGGTATCGATCGGCCGGCGTCTCCAGGTGCTTTCCGAACTCGGTGTAGGTGATTGCGACCCAGAAGAGAACAGAGGCGCCGACAAAACTCTTGACGATGGTGGTGATCTTCACTCGCGAAGAAATCGCCACGACGATCAATCCGATCGCGCATGCCGACAACGAACTCAAACTACCGGTTGCCAGCAGTCCCACCGCGTTCACAATCGATATCAGCACCAGAACGACCCGATTTCCTACCTTTCGCACTGCAGCCCCCAGGCACAGAATCAGCGCAAGCGAGGACATGATGCCCAGAACGTTCGGGTGACCTGCCAGACCTGGAGCACGACCGTTCACAACACCGAAACCGAAGACGGATGAACCGGCCAATTGGATAGCGGCGGCCAGAGCAGAAACCGATTGGCTTGCTATGAACGCAATGCATACACGCCTGACAAAACCCGGATCACGCCGGACATTGGCGACCATCACAAATATTCCGAGCCCGAGAACTATGAAAAGTTGGATTCCAACATAAAGATTTCCGCCGATATCATTGCCACGCGTCGCTGTTACCGTTGCGACGAGAGCGGCGTAGCCGGCGGTCAACCAGACGCCGACAAACTGCGGCCGAGCAACTCGTCCCAGCGCTACTGACGCCACGATGACCGCAAGCACTGCCATCGCCCACAACTGCGTGACGGCGCCGGGCAACGAGCGGTATATCGGAACTGCGATCGCGATCGCCATCCACACAGCGGTAGTCGGCGACAAAGGAATTCTGCCTGTTCGCCCTGCCGTCGAAGCGGCATCATTCCGAAGACCTTGAGGTCTGACTTGACTCGGCGTTGTCATTGAGTTCCTGCTTCCGACAATCGAATTTTTTGCATTTCACCCTCGATTTCACCCTTCGCCGACGCCGGGCTGAATAATCCCCGCTCAGCGCAGAAGTCATCCTCTGTCGGCAACGTCGCGTAACTGCAAATAAGCGAATCGTCGACGCAAAACTTTGCCACGACATGGCAGATATCCAATTGTCCTCGACTCGTGGCCGAAAGGAAGTGGCATATACGTCTCGGCTCAGGCAATATGACCGCTATGAGTGGTTTCTCCGCATGGGTCGAGAATCAACTGGAACTTCGCTCGTTCGGCGACATCCAGGAAGCTGCGCGTGCGCTGAAGATTCGACCTTCCGAGCTGAGTCGATGGCTGTCGGCTAAACGCCCTCCCACGCAGGACACGATGCGGACGGCATGTCAGGTCTTCGACGCTCCGATCATGGAGGTCCTCGTAGCCGCCGGTTATCTGACCTCTGAGGAAGCGGAGCCGGGGATGACTCCACCGTCGATCGTCGCGACGATTTCGACTCAGTCCCTGGTGGACGAACTCACCCGACGCGGTATCGACCGACAAAGTGAATGAATCCGGGCTACCGACATTCACATACGCGCTAGCCGAACATGGTGCAGATTCTCGTGCACCAAAACATATTTCGACCTCAGCTGTCATGGACGGCATTATTCAGTACGTCAACTGCGGATCCGGCTGATCCAATCGTTCCTTGAGCCAGACTCGCAACTCCGGTCCGTACTCGGTGCGACTGAGCGCATGGTCGAGAGATGCTCGCAGAAAGCCTCCCGGGTTACCAAGATCGTGGCGGGTTCCGTGATGGACGACGACGTGAACCGGATGCCCCTCCGCGATCAACAGCGCTATCGCATCCGTCAGTTGTAGTTCGCCACCCTGCCCGGGTGAGATTCGTCTGAGCGCGTCGAACACGGCGCGATCGAGAAGGTATCGTCCGGCCGCGGCGAGAGTGGACGGAGCATCCTCAGGAGCCGGCTTCTCGACCATGCCGACGACGGCAAGTACATCGGGATCGCTGCCCTCCACAGGTGTTTGGACGTCGAATACTCCGTAGGCCCCAACACGATCGGGCGCGACGTCGAACGCGCACAGCACAGAACCACCACGCTCGACACGTACCTTCGCCATCGCGTCGAGAATGCCGCAGGGGTGGACCAGATCGTCGGGAAGCAGCACCGCGAACGAGTCCTCGTCCGCATCCAGCACCGATTCGACCAGACCGACAGCGTGTCCCAATCCCAGCGGAGACTCTTGCACAACCGGCTCCACCGAGATCAGGCCCGGGGCCCGACGCACACGCTCGAGTAGATGGTGCTTCCCGCTGGCGGCGAGCTTGCCCTCGAGCACCAGGTCCTCGACGAAATGCCCGACGACCGATGCCTTGCCCGGCGCAGTGACAATTACCAGACGTTCCGCGCCTGCTTGCGCCGCTTCGCTTGCGACCAGCTCGATCCCGGGTGTATCGACCACTGGGAGCAACTCTTTCGGAACCGTCTTGGTGGCCGGGAGGAAACGAGTCCCCATCCCGGCAGCCGGCACCACAGCAGTCTTGAAAGGCCGTTCAGCGCACCCAGTCATCGTTCACCTCTCCGCTCACACGATGCTCCACACACTTACCGTTACGCGCATGCAGCGGTCGTCCCCTCATTTCGACGACCGAAAGCTCACATCGCATGTACAGCCTGCGCACAAGGTCTACCGGGCGGCCGATGCCGCCGCAAGTTGACTCGAACTCGGAATTCGTTGCGCGCGAGAGCTACACACCACCCCTCGATGTCACTTCCACGAGGGGCACGCCGCACTCCGCGCACTACCCGTTACCGCGGCGAACGGTTGTGATCGTATTTCGACGTTGACCACGGCGGGACGTAGCAACTGGCCAAAGAGACAGGTACGACACAACTTCCGAACTCAGCACCTCAACCGGACCGTCCCCAGCCGACCCGGACGAAGGTCCTGGAAGCGTCGCATCGATGGTCCCGTGCGACTTCACCCGTCTTCAAGTTCGGTTATCCACAGGTGAATGCCACTGAATACCATTGAATACGAACGAAATACGGTCATCACGCCACAACACCAGATTCAGGTTGTTATCAAATCGTGACCATACTCCCACTGGATGGAACTCCCAGTGGACTACTAGCAGTGTCCTAACTTGCCAGTGAAGCAATCACGTCGAAGAGTGGATCGTCAGGCCCGATATCCATTGTGCATTCGTTCGGCCGTGGATCCGGCACGAATGCCCACAGGAGAGCTCCGGCCGTACCGGCCACCTTCTGCCCCGTCAGCTTCGTCTCGATATTCGTGGCTCTGGTCGCCAGTGATTCACAACTGCCTGCCAATTCGCCTGTCTCGGCGACCAACAACGGCTTCCCGACGTTCGCGGCCTGTTCGATGCGACGCGCCAGTCCGTTCCACTGGTCGCCCGGAAGCGGAACCCCGTCTGCTCCGTAGTCGTGATACTGCAGAACGTCGACGAAGTCGGACTCGCTCACGTACTGGTAGTCGTCACCCGCAGTGCCGCACTGACCGCCCCCGACGTATCCGGCCGTGATCAGGGTGTTCGGATCGATCGCCCGAAGTTCGGCGCCTGCCGTGTCGAAGAACTCCCGCAACACCTGCGCGGAATCAGACGGGCACGTTCTTGTCCACCAATTGCAGGCGGCATCGGTACACAGGCTCGGTTCCGGCTCCCCCACCAATTCCCACGCCGCGACGGAAGGCTCGTTCTTCCAACGGTCGACGGCGGTGTGCATCCAGTCCTGGAAGCTCATGGTGGCTCGACCTGGGATCAGGTTCGCGACCTTCCACTCGTCGGTGTACCAGTCCCTGGATTTGAACAGCCCGTCATCACACCCGCTGTCCTGGGGTGAGAGCACCGGAATCGTGAACTGATTGTGTCGCGCCGCAGCGTCGAACACCGCGTCCATCGGGCCGAAATCCATCTCCCCGGACACCTTGTTCACCGCGAGCGCCTGGAACGCGTTGAAACGCGTGACGGAGTTCGGTGGCAGAGAACCGAAGTAGGCATCGAGATCGACCATGGCGCCACAGCCGAAGTTCACCGACCAATCAGTGGCCAGTTGATAAGCATTCAGCCCGGTAGGCCACCATGGCTGTCCGTCGAGCGTCAGTCCGCTCGACGACGCTCCCACCCGAACCGTCTTGGGCGAATCGGCAACCACCGGCGTCGTGAACATTCCTGTCACCACCGCGACGGTTGCAAAGCTGACTACAGCGGCAGCGATACGGCGACGCACTGTGCCAGGCACACGCGGACGCACTTCTTCAGAAGACATCTACAACCATCCACGTCATACGGACAATCCTCCCACACGAATTGCCTCATCGACCCGTTTGCCGTTCACCGGTGACGCGATACAAACGCCAGGCCGAAGGGTCCATGCCGCCGTCGTTGGGAACCTCGAGTACCAGCGCTCCCACACCGCCGGCCCCGGTGTCGTACATCGTCGGATAGCGCCGATTGACCGCGTCCGACACACCGCGACCGGTGTTCGGCACCGACAGGATGTATTCGACGTGATGTTCGGCGGGGTTGTTCAGTACGCGCACGAAGTCCGCATCGGAAGGCACGACGAATTGCCGAGGGTTGTTCGACGACGCCACGACGGCATAGCTCTGCACGGTGTCGAGCAGAACCGACCCCTCCGGCAGAGCCAAGTCGTCCAGGTATCTGGCGATGCGACGCTCGGCCGCAAACGTGCGCAGATTCGTCTGCTCCTCCAGGTTCTGCCGGCCCGGAATGATCGCACTGGCAATGGAATGCTCGAGCACTGCGATCCGCGCATTACCCATCGCGACAAACGTGACCAGCGTCGACCCGACCAGCAAGCACAGAGAGATCACAAGGGGCAGAGAGGGCCCCGACTGCTCGGGGTACGTCGATACCGAGCGTGACGCAGCAGCCCCCGGTCGACGCGTGACGACCGGCGCACCGCGAGGTGCGATCAGGACGACCAACACGAAACACAGCGGAATGATCGAAATGTAGAAGCGCAGAAGGGGAAACGTCGATCCCATCACGTAGAGCAAGGTTTGGGCACCGAGGATGGCGCCGAACAACACAAGAGGCACGACCACTTCGGTGTCGCGCCGCCGAAGTGCGTAGATGATTGCAAGGACCGCGAGCACCGGGAGCGCCGGGCCGAGTACGGCCATTTCGGTAATCGAGAACGCAAGACGGGCGATCGGTGAGTCGGTTCCGGCACCAGCCTGCTCCAGGATGGAACTGTTCCCGTAGACCGACGAGAACTGTTGGAACGCTTGACCTGTGATGAGCCAACTGGCAAACGACCACAAGGCGAAGGCAAGGAATCCCGGCATCAGCACTACGGCACCGTCGAGGGCTGCTGCCCAGAGCCGCAAGCCAGGCCCCGCGCCCTCGCCGCGCTCGTCAGCAGTCGGGCGGAAACGAAGCCAACTCACCACGGTCACCAGCACCACCGCGACGAACAGCGGGGCCAATGCGTCGTATCTGGTGAGGTACGCCAGAGCGAAAGCGAGGCCGGCACCGATGAGGTCGTGTACGTCGTCGCTTCGCATCCACCGAATCAACCGACGTGTCGCCCACAGAACGAAGAAGAGGAACGGAGCTTCGCTCATTCCGCTCGCCGCGTACATGACGATCATCGGGTTGACAGCGAACAGCACGGTCAGGACGACGGTGACCCATCGCGCACACCCACGGTCGCGGCTGATCCCACGTACCTGAATCACAGCACCAGCCATGAAGGCCGCGGACATCACGACCGCAGTGATGTTCCACCGCAGCAGATCCGGCCACCAATGACCCATCAGGCCCATCGGAATCTGGACTGCCGCCGTCAACGGGGTGAACACGAACCCGATCGCCGCGAAGTGCGGATCACGGCTGAGCAGCATCGCCGACACCGCGGCGACGCGGCTGAGCGAATCGGTGAAGATGAACCCGATACCCGCGTTCATCCACACGCCCAACGCGGTGTAGATCGCGAAGAGCGCGACGAACATCCGCCATGGCTTGCGGCCCGGTAGATCGTGGACCGCGACGGACAGGGCCGGGCGATCGGTGACGGTCACTGTCCGCGACGCCGAGCTACGAGCACACCACCGACGGCAACAGCGATCAGAACCACGGTCCCGAATCCGATCCAGCCGATCGTGACCGCGCTCAGTCCGGTCTCCTCTTCGGCCGAGGCCGCGGTGCCCAACGGGGCGACGTTGACTCCGACATCGAAGGGCTCACTTCCCCGAGGCGCGACCAGGAGATCGCCGGTCAGTTCTGCGAACCGGTCCTTCCCACTTTCCAACCAGTTGAGCAGACCGTCGGCATCGGCCGCATCACCCTCAGAGGTCAGCGCCACCACTTCGTTGTGCGAACCCGAAACCACCTGCAAGGCACCGTATTGTCCACCGAATTCAAGACCCTGCAAGCGCAGGAGCCCTTGATCTGCTGTGTCCATGGGTAGAGCCACCGGAGTGGGAAGCTTCCCGTCCGCCGCGATCAACAACGCCGGCAGCGAACTGGTCGCCGCGTCGCCGAAGGGGAGCACACGCGGTTGCAGCGGCAGATAGCTCAACCGCTGCATCGCGACAACGAGGCGCTGCGCGCGAACGAGATCTGCGAAATCACCGTGACTCAAACCGACATCGAGTGTGGGCAGCATCGACTGCGGTAATGCCTGGAATCCTCCAGGCGTCGGCGGGAATCCGGTAGTGGACGTGATGGTGCTTGCCGGATCGACAGTGAGCGAAGACGGGCTACTGGTGCCGCATTGGAAGTCGCCGGTCACATCCATCGAGACTTCGAAGGTCAGGTCGCGACGCAGGAGTTCGTTCGGAACATCGACGCCGATGTCGAAGCGCCCTGTCTCGTTCACCGTCTGCGAAGCAAGCCGTGAGTCCCCCAGCGAAATCGACAGTTCTCCGTTGCGTGAATTCGGCAGCGGTACATAGGAACCGATCATTCGGATCGACACGTCCTTCATCGGACGCCCCAGTTGCGACTGGCTGAACGGGACGTCGACCTCGATGTGATTGAGACCGGAAGCCGTCAACGTTCCGAGCTTCAGCTCACCGACGGTGATGGCGTCCTGGGAAATCTGGGCAACTGTGTTGTCCGGTGACGCGAGCGCCCTGCTCGCCGCCCAGTAGCCGTCGAAGTTCGCCGCCAACAGACTGACCTGAGGAACGAGGGTCTTGTCGTCCCCTGAAATTCGCAGCACTGGTGCACCATTCGGAGCAGCCGCGAGATCGATGCCGGCGTCCCCACTGTTGCCGAGTACTACAGCTCTCTCGAACAGTCCCGGCTCAGCGGACGGCAGACTCTGGCCGTTCGGCAGTTGTTCCACCACCACGGCGTCAGGCTGACTTCCGTACTTGTTGACAATCGCTGCACTCAGCTGCAGAGCCGCACTCTGCTGTGACCGTGACGAACCATCCGTGACGTAGATGGTTGCCTTCCTCAAAATCGGCGGAAAGAAGGTTGCAACAGTCGTGGGCTGCTGCTCGGCACCGTCGTAGGCGACAAAGGCATCCCGGAGCGCAAGGGGCTGGTATCTCGTTCGGTCGTAGCAGCGGTCGTCGACGGGAACGAGGTGAGCGATCATCGACACGGTCACGCTCCGGTCGACCACTTCGAGACCTTGCAACGGAACCGAAATCGGTAGGCCGGTTCCGGCCTGCCCGGCGTCGAAGTCGACGCGGCTCACCAATCTGCCGTCCGCAGTCACTTCGAGCCAACCCCTACTGAAGTCGGTCGGGGCGGTCAGGATTCCGGTCACGGCTGTTGCGGTGAGTCCGTCCGGCACCGGCACGGTCACCAAGACGGGTGCGTCATCGGAGGAGAACACGATGTCTGTTCCTCGTCCGAGTTCGGTGAAGGAGATCGGAGTTGTGGCTGCGGCGGCCACCGAAGTATCTGCGTCGTCCTCGAAATCCTGGGCGGAGGCGACACTGCCGAGCGGAAGCAACAAAGTGACCGCGACAGCCACCGGCATTGCCAGCGCGCGCGTCAGCCAGGTTCGAGAGTGGCCCATCAGCGTGTCTCCTCGACATTTCTTGTTTCCGCGCAATCACCAAACACAAATCACGAGTAGCAATCTCGCCAGTTCGCGACGGTCGCAGGTCCGATCGCACCGTTACGGACAAACAAACCATAACGACCAATTTATGCGTTTGGCTAATTATCCCGGCGGGCGAGACTTTTGTTACGGCATGTCACATGATTAGCAATCACCACCACTGGGAAGTCGAAAGACGCCACTGAAAAGCCCGTCAATACGCCTGAACGTCCGTCCAGTCCGGGCGCTTCACGGGCGGAGAATTCTCAGATAAAGGAAGCTGTGACGATCAATTCGATCATCCCCGCCGGCAGGAGTGCGATCGGGAAGCTGGTCGGTGCGCCGTTCCACTTCGCATCATCGCTGCGCATGGCCAGGGTTTTTCACCCTCACGGGATCGAACTGAAGGGAACATTGAAGCCGGCCACCCCATGGTGGCCGGTATCGGAGTCGTCGACGATTACCGTCACCGCTCGAATGTCGAAAGCCCTCGGAACACCCGGAGACCTACCCGACGTACTCGGCCTGGCGCTTCGGTTGCACGATGTCGGCGCAGATGAAAACCCGTGGGACATTCTTCTCGCAACATCAGGACTTTCTACCTTCTCGAAAATGTTTCCAGCTCCGGCTTTCTCGTGGAACGGCGCGAGATACAGCACACTGGTTCCTTACTCACGCGCGGGCGGTGCCGCGGCGTGGCTGATCGTGACACCGCGCGGTGTCCATCCGGCCGGCACTTCTTTGTCTGCATTGAAAGCTGCGGTCGATCATTCCCCGCTGCACTTCTCCGTGTACCTCGCGAGAATTCAACTTCAGTTGATACCGATCGGGCATCTCTGTCTCGACGAGGTCGAGGACCACCCGGATTGCCTCCAGCCGTCCTTCGATCCGATTCTGAACACACCGGCCCACATGCGCATGCTTCCGGAGTGGCTCGCAGAAACGCGCAAGTTCGCGTATCGCGGTAGCCGCAACGGCCGAGGAGGCACACAAAAGCGCGGTTGACCGGACGTGCCGATCAACCGCGCCGAAGCTCACTCAGCTTGTGAACTTGTCCTTGATATCCGAGACCTTGTCACTGACAGTGTCTCCGGCCTTCTTGACCTTCGCCTCGCCCTGATCGGCAACACCCTCGGCAGCCAGATCATCGTTGCCCGTGGCGTTTCCGAACTTTTCCTTCGCTTCGCCGATGAGATCCTCAGCGCGGTGCTTTGCCTTGTCGATGAAGTCAGACATGTATTTCTCCTTCTTGAATTCGGTGTGGATTCGGTCGTGCGTTCGGCCGTGGAATTCGGTCGTGGATTCAGTCGAACTCGAACTGCGTGGACAAATGCGTGTCAGCGTTTTCCGGTGACTGCCTTGACCAGGAACAGCAAGATGACAGCGCCGAGGAGGCAAGTGAGGAAGCTGAAGATCCAGCCCGCGCCCTCGACATCGACGCCGAAGACTCGAAGCAGGAAACCACCGATCAGACCGCCGATGACACCGACAACGATGTTGAGGAAGATCCCCTGCTGCGCATCGGTTTTCATGATCTTACTGCCGATCCAACCCGCCAGTCCACCGATGATGATCCAGGCGATGATACCGAGAGGAAGCATTTGGACTCCTTAGAGTAAAGAGGGGCGGCGCAATGAGAGACTGCCGGTAAAGGGAGAGTTCCGAGCGATCGGCCCGCGCAACTAGACCGTGATCGCGGGTAGTGTTTGTACACAACCGGACTCTCCGCCGCACGACGCGGGGGATCGCGCACTCAGTAGCAGCCACATTGTCTGCTTACCTTTCTATCAGGTGTTCACGACAGAACCAAAATGACTGGCGATTCACCACATACGAGAAACGACACTCACCGACGCGCACATGATCAGCGTCACTACGATCGCGATCGCCATCGAAGTGACGGTCGCCAGGAGCACCGTGACGCACAGTGCCACAGCAACATCCATGACTCTGTGCACGATCGGGAGGTCTACCAATACCCGGCCGTCGGGAGGCTCAAACCTCGATTGATCAGAGAGTTCTCGGCTCATCGTGTTTCGCGCTTTCCACGGCGATGTGAGTTCTGGTCGCGACGGATGGATCACCGACCACCGCAGCGACTTGATCCCCCGTGTCGGTGACGCGAGAAATCAGCTCGGACAACGTTTCCGATCCGGATACGACGCTACGTCTCAATGTCACTCGCAAATCGATCGTGCGAACTCCACGATCGAGCAACGCTTTTCCTCGGACACGCGACACTTCGTCGAAGCCCTCCAGTGATGCGCTCGCCCCTTCCGCCACCGCACCCAGATCCGCGGTGATGGAATTGTGTGAGTTCGACCCATGGACTGCGATCTCCTTCACCCGACGCAGCGGCACATGCGCGATCAACCACCGCAACGCGAGGAGGACTAGCAATACTCCCCCAGCTCCGACAGCCCATGGCCACCACGAGTGATCGACAAGATCTTCAGCCCACGGGATCTCGATACGCGCCGGGAAATCCTTGATCACGTCGCGATTCCACAGGATCGCTGCAACTCCCAGCGCTATCGCGAGCATCCCCACGACGCATGTCGCCACGCGATCCATCGCCGTCGCCGTCCGAGTCATGACAGCGATCCCGTCTGGATACGAACCTTGATTCGCGGCGATGGTGACAGCGACCCGGCCAAGTCCCCCAGCACCGCACGGATTTCAGATTCAGCGGTGGCGGCTCCATCGGGCGTGACCGAGGCCTTCACTTCCAGCTTGCGCCGGGTCGCGTGTGACGAAGCGGATCGAACCTGGGCCAGTGACTCGACGCGAACAGACGCTATCGCCGCTACATCGGCGGGATCGATCCACGTATTCGCGACTCCGACCAAGGCATTGGCAGTCTTTCGTCGCGGTTTGAGTCCGAGGATGACGAACCACAGGCCGAGAACGACGGCTGCGATCCCCGCCGGCAACATCCAACCCTCGTACGCGAGCCCGTCCACATATGCGGCAGCACTTGGTATCCACTGCGACCCGGTGATCACGCCGGTATCCACCAGCGCGTCGCGGACGCCGACCACGCCGAGCGCAAGTAGCGCCGCGGCGATGAGGAATCCCGTGACGGCCGATCCCGGCGCCGCAAGGGGAACAGGAGCAGCAGCCCTCGAGGCAGTGGGTGGTGCGACCTTGTCGGCGGTCATCGCACTTTCCTTCCCGCGTCACGCTTGGTCGATGCCGGGAGAACGCTCACGATCGCCACGTCCACGCCGTCTACGTCCAGGCCCGATACAGACTGCAACTGGGTTGTCACGTTCTCTCGCACCGCGGTACCGATGACCGACAAGGATCCGGGCCACTCGATCGCGATGTCCACCTTGGCCCGTACCCGCTTGCCGGATACCAGCACTCGCGCCCTCGGCAATTCGCGCCCGGTCAGTTTGTCCATGCCGCCGGCGTGATGACGCACCCCCGGGGTCCCGCGCGTCGCCTCGAGAACCAACTTCTGCGCGACTCTGTCTCGAATCGTCAGCGTTCCACGATCGCCCGGCTCGGCAAGCACAGACGACTCCGGTCGAGCTGTCTCAGCCACGTCCGCGACCCTTCAGCATCACACCGAGATCGAACTCGCCGTCACGCTGACCACCGACGAGGTATCCGATCACACCGAGAACCAGAGCGATGAGGAATCCGGTGAAACCGCCTGCAGCAGCTGCGACTCCGAGAAGTAGTCCTGCCAGTAGGCCGACAGTCGAGGTGGTCATGTGAATCCTCCGTTGTGGATGATGTTCGTTGGTGCGAGTCAGATCTCGGTGTAGGTCTTGGCACCCGGAAACCGAGCGCGCAAACGCGTGTACTGGGTCCGAGCGGGTTTCGCTATCTGCCGCATCGTGCCGCGCAGTGTCCTGCGCACACCCACACCGATCGGGGACGCGAAGTCCCGGTCGACGCGTTCGAGCGCTCGATTGAGCGCGTCAGCAGACCCGCCCACGTCGGGGTGGTAGCTCCTGATCGCCTCTCGGCGTGCGGATCGGCGATCAGGAACTGAACCCCGAGAGTGCTCAGGCATCGTGCGCACGACCGACTACGTCTTCCACTGTCACGTTCACGGGGCCTGTAACGAGTCCTGAAACCGCTTGGCGGATACGTAAAGCCGTATCTCGAACGGCGGCGTCGGAGAAGATGCACACATGGATGTCTGTCGACGACTCCGTCACCCGCACGCCGACGACGCGGCGACCGGGGAGGTACGTGCCAACCTCGCCGAACATTCCGGCATGAAGCGAGGCGACCCCAGGTATCCCCGTCACAGCCGCCGCGATGGTGTCGGCGATTTCGGAACTCACTGCACCCGTGCAGTCTTGGGCTCGCCGGTTTCGTCGTCACTGCCCTCGTCGAGGTGAACGTCGTGAACCGTGATGTTCACCTCGGTCACTTCGAGACCCGTCATCCGTTCGAGCGCCGCAATGACGTTGCGGCGAATGCCGGTGGCCAGATCGGCGAGCGATACGCCGTACTCGGCCACGATGTCGATGTCGACCGCTGCCTGCTTTTCGCCGACCTCGACCGATACTCCCTGGGAGTGGTTGACACTCGCGCCGGGGATCCGCTCGCGCAGTGCCCCGACAACCCGCGACGCTCCGCCGCCGACGTCGTACACGCCGCTCACCTCTCGCGTGGCGATGCCGGCAATCTTCGAGACAACGGTGTCGGCGATCGACGTCTTTCCTTGCGAACTCACGAGAGCCGAGTCGTTCGATGATGCAACATCCTTCGTAGATGCTGTCGCAACCTGCGTGCTGACCATTGTCATCTCCTCCTGTTGATCGATCTACCTGTGTAGTCGTCACTCGAAGGCAAAACCGAATGCCCCAGTCAGGTGACGTGCATCACTGACACTTGTTAGTTACTGTCCGTAACATTCAACGCCCCGGCCGGGCGAACAATCTTCGAACGCAGCCGAGTTTTCCGCATTTCCGCGAGAGGAGCGACTGTGGCGTTACCGCATACACAGGGGCTCACCGAAGCACCTGACGGTTTGGACACCGCGACAGTGAACGCTGCGATACTCGGCGACCGAGAAGCATTCGAGTCACTGGTGCACTACTACGGACCTGCACTTCACCGCTATGCGCGTCGCATGCTCGCAGACGAAGGTGACATTCTCGAGGTAGTCCAGGACACCTTCGTGGCCGCCTGGCGTCGACTCGATTCGTTTCGTGGCGAATCGTCGATGCGAACATGGCTTTTCGCGATCTGTTCCCGAAAGATCGTGGACAGCTATCGAATCAAGAGAGCTCAACCGATCGACGACAGATTGCTCGATCCTCTCGTGCCGTCTCCCGAGGCCGGCCCGTTCGACACGACCTCGAACTCCGCGTTCCTCGAGGCACTGGAAGAAGCGTTGGGTGAACTGCCTTATCGCCAGCGTGCGGCATGGACGCTGCGAGAGGTGGAGATGCTCACGTTCGTTCAAATCGGCAAGATTCTAAGACTCACCCCGGATGCGGTGCGCGGGCATCACCATCGTGCACGGGCTAACCTGAGTGAACGAATGACGAGGTGGCGATGACTGAATCACGAACCGACGCATTGATGGCGCACGCATCCGACGTCCTGCGGAACGCTCCCGAGCCGGGCTGGGATCGAATCAGCGACAAGGTGATCCGGGCGCTACGGTCGACCTCGGCGTCCGGTTGGCCGCTCGACGCACACGCGTCGGAAGGTCCACGTCTAGGCACTGTGTCGGTGAGCGATCACGTACTCCGCACCCATTTGGCCGCCGAGATACGTTCTCGGCACCACTGCTCGCCGAGCAGCATCGAGTTCTTCGTCGACGGCCACGAAATACGTTCACTACGTATCGAACTGGCAGCGCCATACGGAGTGGATCTGGCCGAACTGTCGGACCGGGTTCGGTTCACCGTCGTGGACGTCGTTCACCTGATCCTCGGCGACACGGACCCACCGGTCTCTGCAGAGAGCATCCACGTCGCCGTAGTCGACATCGTCGATGATCTACCTGCCGAAGGGAACACCAAAAGCCACTCCGAACACTAGGTGTTTGTTCGGCAAGTGTTTGGGAACCCGGCACTCATGACCACTCCCCCACCACCGGATCCGGGCCCCGCCCCCGACCCGGGGCCGCCGACACCACCGGCGCCGACACCACCCGATCCGATGAATCCGCCGCCCGTGCCACCGACTCCGACGCCACCGAACCCGTACCCTCCGGATCCGATCCCGCAGATCTGACGTCGGCTGCCCCGAACTTCGGAGTTCAACCGCCGAGTTCGGCGATCATCTCGCTCAACGATTCTGCGGCGATACGTAGTTCACCTTCGTCGGGGTTGTCGGGTGAGGACGGTAGACGTTCGGCCAACTGCTCGCGAGTGACAAGCGAGATACCCTCGAGACCGAACCCTTCTTCATCGGGGACGTAGATCTCGATCTCGCCCCCGACCGCTACCAGTTCCGAATGGGGGCCACTGCCCAGCAGTGCACGCAGGTGTTCGGTCGTCACGGTCATATGGTTCACGTGAAATCTCCTGCTTCGGTGACAGCTGACTTTGCCGGTATGGACTCGACGTGACGTACTGGCTCGACGTGACGCACTACCCCCTACTGAGTACCCCTCGCGGGTGAGCAGGAAACGACAAGTACATGAACAACGACTTCCCGAAGGAAACGCACACCATGAGTGAACAGAATTCCACCGACCGCACGGATCAGACGGACGAGCCGCAGACCACCGGCACCGACCACGGTCCGGGAACCGGCTCCGACACCGCACCCAAGGACGTTCAGACCGATCCGTCGGGCGAACGTACGTGGGCCGACGAGGGCGGAGCCTCGAGCACCGGCCCGGCGACTGACACCGACTGATCCCGGAAGGTCTGAACCATCGGGACCAAGGTCCCGTGGGCCGACGCTCACGGGACCTTGAAATCCGTACGGATCTAACGCTTTTCACCTGGGTTTTCGCGATGCGGTAAGGTAGGCACTCAGCACGGTTGAGTACCCAGCCGTTGAAGACGAGCACGGTTCGTGCGTTGCTTCCCGTGCCGTTTCCCGGTTTCGAACGAAACCGTTTCGAACCAGACCGTTCGAACGAACCGTTTCGAGCAATCCGTCAGGAGTTTCGATGAACGAGTTTTCGAGAACTACAGATGAGCGTACGGACAGTCCCCCCACCTTCACGACGACCTGTGCCGAAAACATTCAGTCGCTCGTGGTCAGCGGCGAGATCGACGTCCGGTCCCGAGCTGATTTCGCTGCCTGCGTCGACGACCTGATCGGTGAGCGACACCCGTTCGTACTCGACTGCTCGGACGTCCAGTTCATCTCCGTCGGAGGTCTTTCCATCATCGAGACTCTGTCGGCCAAGGCACGGAGGCTCGGCGTGCCGTGGACGCTCGTCGCAGCGCACCCTGTCAGGCGTCCGCTGTCTCTTCTGAAGATGGACACCGACATCGTGTACACCGACTCGACAGCCGATGCAGTCGCGTACCTGTCCTCGACCTCCGTCCTGGACGAGACCCTGGCGGAGCCGATGTCGGCGTGAGTACCGATCTCGAAAAGCTCTCCGAATTCGTCGTCGTCGCAAACCGACTGCCGGTCGATCTCGAAACCGACGAAGACGGAAGCAAGAACTGGAAGCGAAGTCCGGGTGGGCTCGTCACTGCGCTCGAACCCATCCTCCGACAGCGGGATGGCGCCTGGGTCGGCTGGCCGGGGGTCGCGGACGAGAAGGTCGATCCGATAGTGGTTGACGGCCTTCGTCTGTTTCCCGTCGAGCTGACCTCTCAGGACCTCGCCGAGTACTACGAGGGGTTCTCCAACGACACGTTGTGGCCGCTCTACCACGACGTTCTGGTGGCTCCGACGTTCGAGCGGTCGTGGTGGCACACCTACGTCGCAGTCAACCAGCGGTTCGCCGAGGAAACCGCGCGTTGCGCCGCGGACGGAGCGACTGTCTGGGTGCAGGACTATCAGTTGCAACTTGTGCCGGCGATGCTGCGCGAGCTGCGGCCAGATCTGACGATCGGGTTCTTTCTTCATATCCCGTTCCCTCCGGTCGAGCTCTTCATGCAGCTTCCGTGGCGCAAGGAGATCGTCAGGGGAATGCTGGGCGCCGATCTGATCGGCTTCCACTTACCTGGTGGCGCAAACAATTTCCTGTTCTTGGCCCGCAAACTTCTCGGCCTCAAGACGACGACCGCGGGCGTCGGTGTTCGAAGTGCGCTCGGGCATGTGGATTTCGATTCTCGCGTCGTCAAGGTGGGCGCCTTTCCCATCTCCGTCGATTCTGCCGAACTCGAGCGCCAGTCGAAAAGCGATTCGGTCCTGCGTCGCGCGCGCGAATTGAAGGAAGAGCTGGGAAATCCCGAGAAAATCTTGCTGGGAGTCGACCGGCTGGACTACACCAAGGGTATCGACCTGCGGCTTCAAGCCTTGAAGGAACTCCTCGACGAGGATCGTCTGGATCCGGAGAAGTACACGATGGTGCAGCTCGCGACGCCCAGTCGTGAACGCGTGCAGCACTACATCGACCTGCGTAGCGTCATCGAAGAGCAGGTGGGCCGCATCAACGGTGACCACAGTCAGATCGGCCGCCCCGTCGTTCACTACCTGTATCAGCCGGTCGACCGTGAAGAACTGATCGCACTGTTCGTCGCTGCCGACGTCATGCTCGTGACGCCGATGCGCGACGGGATGAATCTGGTGGCCAAGGAGTACGTGGCCTGTCGTGGCGACCTCGGAGGTGCTCTCGTTCTCAGCGAGTTCACCGGTGCCGCAATGGAATTACGACAGTCATACCTGGTCAACCCGCACGATTTGGACGGCGTGAAGAATACGATCCTGACCGCAGTTCATCAGGATCCGAAGGAAGGCCGTCGCCGTATGGCTGCGCTGCATCGACAGGTCATGACACACGATGTGCATCAGTGGGCCGAGTCGTTCCTGACTGCGCTTGCCCCACCCGGACCGCTTCCGGACGATCAGTTCGTCACGGAGCGTGAGTCGAACTTTGCGCGCAACAACTGACCCTCACGGGCTTGCGTCAGTGCGCTCGGAGACTCGAGCTAGGATTGGTTTCAGTTCATCGTCAAGCAGCGGCTGCGAACTGATCTCCTCGACATAGCCGTGCAATGCTGCATCGGCCCAGAAAGACAGGCCGACCATGCCCCTCACGATGAAGTACTCCGAAACCTACAACGACGCTCTCATTGCGCTCGCTGCCGCTACTCATCGGCCGGCCAACGTGGTGAACCTGTTCGGCGAGTACGCCATTCGTGTTGACCTCGAATACAACCGGTTCCTTCTGGCGACCAATACCGCGGCTGGACTCTCCGATCGACCCGACAACGGAGAATCATGGCTGGTGCGGTTCTTCCAATCCGAGAACACCGACACTCCGGATCGCCTCCTCGCGGAGGCGTCGCATCAATGGTTGGTCGATGCGTTGGACGCCGCGCTCGAACAGATCGCAGCGGCAGGGAACAAGATCTCCGCCGACGCGGACTTCGGCGACCCTACCCGCACCGAAACTCCATCCTGAACGGCATCGTCTCGAGCAGCACCACTAGTCCCCCTCGGCGGTCAACTGGCTGATTCGAGCCGCTAAGACTGCATTCTCGGCCTCGAGGGACAGAATCAGACGAATACCGACGAGATTGACTCCGTCGTCGATCAGCGCGGTGATTCGTCCGAGCGTCTCCAGGTCGGCCTCGCTGTACCGGCGCGTACCGCCATCGGTACGGGTTGGTGTGAGCAAGCCCCTTCGCTCGTAAAGGCGCAGCGTCTGAGGTCCTACCCCGGACAGTTCAGACATCACTGAGATCCCGTACACGCCGCGCAGCGCCCGGGTCTGGGATTCCGACGTCACTGGAACCTCCTAGTTCGGTGTCGGCTGTCTCAATCGGCGTCACCCGACCTTAGCACCATCACGCAGTGAATCTGACGCCCAGGACATAGATTCAAGCGTGTCCAGGACCACTGACAACAAGAATCGTCGAGCAGAAAGGGCGTGAAATGGCAGATCAAAGCCGATTTCGACAAGATTGCACAATGCGCTTTCCTTCGCCCGCGAATCGAAGTAGCCTTGCCAATTATCTACATCGGCTGATATAGATTTTGTAGCACCCGAAAGCGCCATAACTGGAGCTCGAAGGCGCAGAACACCCAGACGTCGGAGTCGGTGGTTCAGCCGACTCCCTCACGGCACACTCTTCACCGGGAGCAAGATGACGACGATCGACATCCCGCCCACACAGGGCGAGAGCACCACCGGCATCGGAATCACTGTCGCAAGTGCGACTTTGACAACCGAAGAGGTCAAGCGCCGAATCGCGATGATGTACGGCGACCCGGTGACAGAGGAGCCAGTAGCACTCGCGCACTGAACCTGACCGACACGCGATCCGATTGACGATGGCGCGAGACCGCCCCACTGGAGGGCGATCCCCATCAAGACGAGAGGAAAACATATGTCCGAGTTCACCGTACCGGGACTGAGCAGCGCAGACGGTTCGTCCGTCGCCGATATTCTGCAGGAACGCCTCAGCGCCTACAACGATCTTCACCTCACGCTCAAGCACGTTCACTGGAACGTCGTGGGCCCCAACTTCATCGGCGTGCACGAGATGATCGACCCCCAGGTGGAGTTGGTTCGCGGCTACGCCGACGATGTGGCCGAACGTATCGCGGCACTGGGTAACTCGCCCAAGGGCACCGCGGGAGCAATCGAGCGCGATCGAACGTGGGACGACTACTCCGTCGGCCGCGACGACGCTCGTGCGCACCTCGCTGCGCTCGACCTCGTCTACACCGGGATCATCACCGACAGTCGCACCGCAATCGACAGCGTCGGCAAGATCGATCCGATCACCGAGGACATGTTGATCGGCCAGACGGCGCAGTTGGAAAAGTTCCAGTGGTTCGTTCGTGCTCACCTCGAGAACTCGGGTGGCAGCCTCGTACACGAAGGCGCGTCCACCGAGCAGGATGCCGCAAATGAGGCGCGTCAGAACTGACGCACCGTCCGCGGTTTCGGCCGATCGGGGGTCGGCCGAAATCGCACTCCCCACAACAGGAAAGGGCAAGAGCATGTCTGCGGACTCGCGCGGCACGTCGACACAAACACGTCGCGAGTATCAGATGTTCGTGTTGCAGCAGCGTTTGTTGTTCGGATCGATCGTGGCAGGCACCGCCCTCGGAGTTCTCGCGATCACCTACTTCTGAAATATCAGGGGCCGCAACCGTCGAAGACAGGACAGAAACGACACAATCATGAGTTCGAGCACTCTCCGCTCGATCGTTCGTAGCGATCGATTTGCGGCAAGCAGTTCTTCTCTTCTGCTCGTGGACAGCGATTTTCGTATCCAGGGCGCAAACGACGAATACCTTGCCGTATCCGGTCGCAGCCTCGATCAATTGCACCGAGTGGAAGTGTTCGAAGCCTTCCCCGACAATCCCGACGACTCGTTTGCCGATGGAATCTTCTCGTTGACAGCGTCATTCGAGCGCACGATGCGGTCCCGAACTCGGGACGCACTGCCGACTCAGCGTTACGACGTGCGCGACGAGCGCGGGAGCGGGATGTTTGTCACCCGCTATTGGAATACGGTGAATTCCGCCGTCACCGATGATGACGGCAGGGTCATCGGTGTGCTTCATCGTGTATACGAGGTTCAACGACCGCTGGCTCAGCAGTCCAGTTCGGCGTCAGACGTCCTCACCCGCCTTCGCGCGGAAAATGACGAACTGAGAAGAGCTTTGGATTCTCGGCCCTTGATCGAGCAGGCCAAGGGATTACTGATGGCCGAGCGTGAGTGCTCGGCCGACCAAGCCTTCGACTTTCTGGTCCAGATGTCGCAGGAATGGAACGTCAAGGTGCGCGACATCGCCGGTGGTCTTGTCGCCGCAGCAGAACGACGTGCCGTGGATCGAAAGAATTCCTGACGACCGGGATTCAAAAGTTGTACGGCTGGGTAATGACCGACCAGAGGTACCCCCGAAATCTTCCCCCTCGAGGGAGGAGCCTCGAAGGTCCCGCCGGTTCAGGCCGGCGGGACCGAGCTTTGCCTTAACACCCGACCTGGATCCGCGATCCGAGTCGAGTTCGTCACGCAGCGAAGGGAACGTCCATGTTCATGCGCTCCTACACATCTCCCAGGCCCCTTGCCGACGAGTGGGATTGGCAACTGTCCGGCACCTGCCGCGACACCGACCCCGCTCTGTTCTACGACGACACGAACGAGCGCGGCTCCAGGCGAGCGAAGCGCGAGAGTTCGGCGAAGCTGGTGTGCGCCAGATGCCCTGTCGTGCAGAGATGCCTGGTGCACGCCATCCAGACCGGGGAACCCCACGGAATCTGGGGCGGCATGACGGCGACCGAGCGAGAATCGTTGCGCAAAGCTCGAACTGAACCACTGATCAGTGCCGCGACGAGCTCACGAGAGTAGATAGGAACCTCAGGGCCTGGCCTCGTGGTGCCGCAAACCGTGCGTGCGGCGTCGCTCCTTCATCTCGGCTTCGAAGAGGTGCGGCACTCCGCCTGCCAGCTTGTCGCGCACCACTTTCTCGCATTCACGAAAAAACGACCAGTAGTTCTCGTCGAACTCTTCGACCAACTGGAAAGTCCAGCGCCCCTCGACCACGTTCCGGCCCATCAACTCGCCCTCGACCTGATCGGCCAGGTCGTCGTTGCCGCTGGATCGCAGTAGCTCGACGACCTCGTCGAGCATCAGATCGGCATGCCCTATCAGCTGATGGAAGTCGTACAGAGCACCGCGTGCCCGTTCCACCGTTTCAAGGGCGTTCGACAGCACTCCTGCCGCCTTCACCTCGTCATCAGTGACACCTTCCGGTCGTATGTGTACGGGGATCTGTCTGTCCGAATGGGTGTCCATGAAGCGGCTGTACCCGAACGACGCGAAAATGAAAGATGAGGATTCGGTACGTCCGCACCACAGGTGATGTGTCTCACAATTCATCCTCTAGTTCGGGTAAAGAGGGTTAGTTCGCCGGGCGAAGGGTAATCCAAGGCCATGAATACTTCCGGGGTAGAGATGGCTGGCACGCACGGCCGGTACCGGTCCTTGCCTCGGTCCGCCGGAATTACGCCACATCTACCTACAGGAAGCCCCTTGATCCCTCTGTCGAGTCCGACCGAAACCGAACTAACTCACGACTCCATCGCCTCGCTCCGCGTCCGCGCGTCGTACTCTCAACTTCCCACTCTGCGCGGAATCACCCGAACGGTTGCCAACAACACCGGACTCGATGTCGACGGAACAGCCGACCTTGCTCTGGCGATGGACGAAGTCGCGAGCATCCTCATCGGCCACGCGATACCGTCCAGCGACTTGACTTGCCGATTCGACACCGTCGGCCGCACACTTCGGACTGTCGTGTCCGTGATCGCGCACTCCGAGATACCCGACAAGTCGCACAGCTTCGGATGGTTCGTTCTCGAAGCGCTGGTCGATTCCGTCCGCTTGGAACAGTCGGAAATCGACGCGGACGGTCACATCACCCTGACGATGACGCTTGAAAAGGGCTTGCCCCAGGAGCGTGCGTGACCGCTGTCCCACCGGACAAGAAGGACCAGTACGAAACAGCTGTCGAACTGTTCGTCTCGATGGCCTCGCTTCCGCCGAATGATCCCAGCCGAGAAAAAATAACCACCTCGATCATCGAACTGTGCCTACCCCTGGCCACACACGTCGCTCGCCGGTACCAGGGGCGTGGCCAGCCTTTCGAGGACTTGGAGCAAGTTGCTCGCGTCGGGCTCATACAGGCCGTGCAGCGATTCGACGTCGACAAAGGATCGGATTTCCTGTCGTTCGCCGTCCCGACCGTCATGGGTGAGGTACGCAAGCATTTTCGCGATCACGGCTGGTCCGTGCGAGTGCCTCGTAGCCTTCAGGAACGGCACCTTGCCCTCAACCGGGCGCTCACGACTTTGTCCCAGACGCTCGGCCGTGCACCGACAGTCGCGGAACTCGCCAAGGAACTCGACATCGAACCGGACGAGGTCGAACAAGGTTTGACCGCCGGTAATTCGTACCGAACCACACCGCTCGACACCGCTTCCGCCGGCGACGGGAGTGGTCTGACTCTGATAGACACTTTGGGACAGTACGACGAAGCGATCAGTCGGATCGACAATCACGAAACCCTGCGGCCCGCGCTCCTGGCACTACCGGAGCGCGAGCGCACGATCGTCGTTCTCAGATTCTTCGGCCATCTCACCCAATCCCAGATTGCCGAAAAGGTCGGCATCTCTCAGATGCATGTATCCAGAATCCTCACTCAGTCACTGAAGCAGCTACGCACCGAGATGGGTGAAATCTTCTGAAGGTACGTCTCGAGGATCAGATGTATTCCTGCGCAAGACGTTCCAGCTCGTCTCGATCGATGAGACCGGGCTGGCCGATGTCGAGGGCCTCGAGATACTTGTTGGCGAGGCGGTAATCGTGCCCCCACCGGCCGTGCTCGCCGTCCTGCTCGGTGCGCTGCACACTGGAACCGGGCGGAACCTCGTCCCGCAAACCGTTGGTCTCCGCGCCGATCAGTGTGTCGAGCTTGGTCGAGATGGCCGTGAGTGCATCGCGGTCGTTCATCTGATTCCCTTCGTCCGGTGACGCTGATCTTCCACCATACCGAAGCGTCGAGCCAAAAACATTGCACCGCTTAATATTCGACCTCTCACCTGGACCGATTCACGCCCTCGAGCTACACTGAACGGTACCGAGGTTGAGAATACAGCCGGGGTTGAAGCCACTGGCGCTCGGTTCGCATCAAGGCTCTGGATCAGGTGAGTATTTCCTGCGCACATCTGTACTGTTCATTTCCATTGAGCTCTAAAGCTTTCCACGCCTGGACGCATTCACTTTCCGCGCCGCCAGATCGGTCGTCAGCCTTTCGATGAAAGCACACAGACCGGATCTGCCATGAATCTGAATGAACTCGACCACACACCGATCGATTCCATCGATCCCTCAACACAATTGGGGCCGATCGTGGAAACGCATGGTTTCGCGGCCTGGCGGATAGCGCCCTCGACAGTCCTGATCCGGGTCGACGTCGACCTCGACAAACTCTCCGCCCCAGAACTACGAGAACTTCTCAACTCGTACGCTGCGGAGTGGTCTCGCGTCATTCTGGACTTGTCCAACTCACTGTTCGTCGGTGCGGTCTGCCTCGAACTGTTCGCCGAGCTGAACTCCCGTTCGCGAGCCAACGACTTCCAGTGGGCCGCGATCGGGTCACACCCGCTTCGACGCTTGCTTCGCGCGGCGCGGGCGGAAGAGGAATTCCCGGTCACCAACTCTGTCGAGGGCGCAATGCGCGCGCTCGACGAAGCAGAGAAGTCACTCGAAGCCTCCTGACGCCACGGCTGCCCCGGCGTCGAGCGCCAGGCGCTCGCAGCGACTAAGGTTCGTCGGGCTGTCCGACGAGCTGAGAGAGACCGAGAATGACAATCGCCAAGCGCCTCGATGCCTTGCAACAGAAGCATCCGGCCCTGGGGTTCCCGATAGCGGTCCTCTACAAGTTCCTCGACGATCAAGGTGTTTATCTAGCCGCGCTGATCGCTTACTACGGCTTCGTCTCGCTCTTTCCTCTTCTTCTGTTGCTCTCGACCATTCTCGGCTTCGTGCTGTCGGGCAACCCTGAGCTTCAGCAACAGATCTTGGACTCCGCGCTGCATCAGTTTCCGGTGATCGGTGACGACCTGGGCAATGCGCAACAGATCGGCGGCGGTGTCACGGGTCTGGTGATCGGAATCGTCGGTGGTCTCTACGGTGGCCTCGGTGTCGCTCTGGCTTGCCAGAACGCGATGAACACGGTGTGGTCGGTGCCCCGAAACATGCGACCGGATCCCATCCGCGGGCGTCTCCAAGGGCTACTACTCCTCGGCACGATCGGTCTCGCGATCTTGGGGACCACCGCTGTCTCCAACATCGGCGGTGCGCTTCATCTGGGCGGTTCGTTCAGCTTCCTGCTGACCCTTGCGGTAGTCGTCTTGAATGCGGGCATCTTCATCGTCGCTTTCCGGCTCACCTGCGCCCGCCCGCTCTCGGTAGCCGATGTGGCACCTGGAGCGATCGCCGCTGCTGTTCTCTGGCAAGCACTTCAGTCCTTCGGTGCCCTCTATGTGACCTCTGTGGTGCGGGGTGCCTCCACCACCAATGGCGTCTTTGCCATCGTTCTGGGTTTGTTGGCCTTCTTGTTCCTCGCTGCAGCCTCGATCGTCATGTGCGCGGAAATCAACGTCGTGCGAGTCGACAAACTCCATCCGCGGGCGTTGTTGGCTCCGTTCACCGACAACACCGAACTCATCGAAGGCGATCGGCGCACCTTCGCCGATCAAGCAAAAGCACAACGCGCGGTTCCCCACGAGAACATCCATGTGACGTTCGACGGGCACACCAAACCCGACGATTCGGACTGATCTCGACCCCGATCGAGTTGGGTATTTGGTCCCCTCCTCGGTATCGGGGTGGCATTCTGCGCCGCGAATCCAGATTTAACACAGGTGTTGTCATTTCACGCTGCATCGAAGGGACGAATACATCACAGCAGGTGAACGCGCATAGTTGAACAATCACCTGCTTCCGACGTGGTCCCGGAACGGGACAAAGCCGTCAAATACTGCAACTCGCCATGCATGTAATTGGAGACAGAAAAAGAAGAGCATGGCAGGATCAGGTGTGAGACCGGACTCTCGATGGGAGGGCTCGGCTCGATGGATCCAGGAGAATTTGGTTATGGCTCAGGGCAGTGTCAAGTGGTTCAACGGTGAAAAGGGCTTCGGATTCATCGAGCAGGAAGGTGGCGGACCGGATGTGTTCGTTCACTACTCGGAGATCCAGGGCAGCGGCTACAAGTCCCTCGACGAGGGCCAGAAGGTCGAGTTCGAGATCGGACAGGGCCAGAAGGGCCCCCAGGCTCAGAACGTTCGCGCCATCTGAGTTCGATCCCAGTCTGACTTCAGACTGAAAAGGCTGGACGCTGCACCGCATGGTGCCGGCATCCAGCCTTTTCTTGGTTTCCGGATCGTCTTGGTTCACGGGTCGGGCTTGTTCCGAATTGGCACCGGTTACGTCGCTCTCGCCCGCTTCTTCTTGTGGGAGCTGTCGCAGAACGGCGCGATGCCGGTCCGCCCACATCGACACAATGCAACCGTAGAGCGCTTGTTCTCTATCGGAGTGCCGTCGTCACGGAGCAACTCGAAGTCACCACGCACCAGCAGCGGGCCGTCCGTGCAGGCGGTTATGGTGGAGTTGTTACCGGGAACACTCGGTGTTTCGGCAGATGACGATTCGGGAAACGCGGTCATATGTCCTCTTCAGTTCTCGATTCGGCCACTGGTGTGCCCACTTCCATGCCTGTTCCACAGGCCCGCGGCCCACTGAGCGCCACTCTCGTTTCCATTCTGCGCTCCTCGGCCGATCCGAGGGAGATTACGGCTGCCGCTGACGCGTACGAGGATGCACAGTCCACCGACCTCACCTACGACATTCTTCGTGACGACGACGCTCAGCTGACCCTGACGCTCCTCTACGAGCTTCATTTGCAGGGAATCGAGAACGTCTCGGACAAATGGGAGTGGAATCCCGACCTGCTCGCGGTGCGGTCTCGGCTCGAAGAGCGCTTCGAGTCCGCCATCGCGCAGCTCGTGGGGACAGTGGAGTCGTCTGGCGACGTCGTGGCCGACCTCTGGTCGATGACCGCCCCCAGTGCAGGCCCCGGTCTTGCGTCCTTCATGGCGAAGGATGCAACGATCGATCAGTTCTCGGAGGTGCTGATTCACCGTTCGCTCAATCAGCTCCGCGAGGCGGATGTGCACACCCTCGGAATTTCGCGCCTCTCCGGTGCCGTCAAGGCCGCCCTCGTCGAAGTGCAGAGCGACGAGTACGGAGGCGGCCGCGCAGAGCGAATGCATTCGCGTCTTTTTGCCGACACCATGCGGGCT
The DNA here is from genome assembly GCF_048573875.1 of Rhodococcus sp. SB1D. Classification (NCBI taxonomy): domain Bacteria; kingdom Bacillati; phylum Actinomycetota; class Actinomycetes; order Mycobacteriales; family Nocardiaceae; genus Rhodococcus; species Rhodococcus sp. SB1D. The sequence goes on along the minus strand of NZ_JBMAIQ010000009.1, from coordinate 79,214 downwards.
GTAGGTCTTTCGGACCGCTACGGCCACTACATCGATTCTGTTCCCGCGGTAACGTTGGCGTCGTTGAATGCTCTCTCGCTCTTCGGTTTTCATCGCCGCCATCTCGGAACGCTGGTCGGGCACCTGTGCGCTGTCGAGACCACGTCTGCGCTGCCGAGCAAACGATACAGCGCAGGACTGCGCCGACTCGGATTCGGTTCGGACGCGACACTGTTCTACGACGAGCACGTGGAAGCGGATTCCGTTCACGAACAGATCGCCGTTCGGGAACTTGCCGGCGGTCTCGCCTCTTCGCAGCCGCACCGCACTGATGACATCTTGTTCGGCGCCGCAGCGTGCCTGGCGTTCGACGATCTTCTCGGCGATCACCTCACATCGAGTTGGGAGAAGGGCAAGACTTCGTTGCGCGAATGATCACGAGTTGTTCGATTTCCTGACCGGTGGTGATCAACCCTCGTGCCTCGAGCATGGTGCGCCTCTCGCGCATCACGGGCCCGAAGGGAACGTACTTCCGGGCTGAAATCTCTACGGCCATACCGTGTTCTTCGAGTATCGCCTCGGTCTTGTCGACCCCACACAGTACCGATTGCAAGAGAAGCAGTGTGCCGCCCGGGACGAGCACCTCGTGAACGGTGGCTGCGATCCTGTCGATGAGGGCGCGTCCGTCCTTGCCTGCGTCCCAAGCACGTTCGATTCCAGCGGTAGGGAGATCATCTGCAAGAGCAGGGACGTACGGCGGGTTGGAGATCACCAGATCGAAGAGTTCGCCGTGCACCGCCTCGGTGAGGTCGCCACGACGGGAGTCGATCGAGGTTCCGTTGAGGATCCCGTTGAGACGAGCATTGGCACACGCTCGGCGAGATATGTCGACCGCGACGACGTGGCCTGCGCCTGCCGCGGATGCCGCGACAGCGAGGGCGCCGGTCCCCGTGCACAGATCCAGCACCCGACTGCGAGCGGTGAGGCGCTCGAACAGCAGCGCATCCGCCAGTAACGACGTGTCGTGTTGCGGTGGATACACACCAGGTAAACGCAGGATCATCATCGGCTCCTCTTTTTCAGGCGACATCGCACATCGCTGCGTGCGGCTACCCAGGAACCTCGGATTTCATGCAACATCGAAACAAAGACCGCCTGGAACGGTTACATCGCCGCATTTTGCGGAGTAGACCTGAATCATGACAGGCAATGCGGACACCCCACAGGGAGCCGCGGCGTTTGCTTCCGCAGCAGATTCGCTCGACACCCTCGCCGAAGCGATTGCCGGACTCCGGTCCACTCTGAACACGGACGCGCATCTCGACTCCATGCTCCAACGTCTGGCCGAGACGGCGGTCAAAGCGCTGCCGGATGCCGATGCTGTCAGCGTGACGGTGCTGTCCGCCGATGGCCCACGAACTGCTGCATCTACCGCGGACTACCTTTCCGCGATAGACGATGCCCAGCATTCCGCCGATCGTGGTCCGTGCGTTGACGCCGCGCGCACCATGTCGTCGGTTCGGTCGAAGGTGGGTGATCACGACGACAAATGGCCGGAATTCACCGCCGAGGCCCGGAAACAAGGTGTCCGGTCCTACTTGTCCGTGCCGCTCACCATGGGCGAAGGAAGCACCGAACTTCTCGGCGCGTTCAACGTCTACGGATTCGCCTCGACAGAGTTCAAGCCCTTCGACGAAGAGTTGATGAAATTGTTCACCGCCGGTGCGGGCGCGGCGATCGCAGATTCACGACGCTGGCGTCAGGCACACGAGCACATCAAACAGTTGCACTGCGCCATGGAATCTCGTGCCGAGATCGAACAAGCCAAGGGCGTGCTGATCGCCATCCACGGCATCGACGCCGACGAAGCATTCAGCCGGCTCGTTCAGCAATCGCAGCACACCAACGTGAAACTGCACGAGGTGGCCCGGATGCTCGTCGATTCGGTGCGCCACCGCCGGTTCTGAAGATTCTTCGGTGCAAAACCCCGTTTTGCACCCGAAAGCACAGTCGCAAAACCCCGTCTTGTACCCCGCCGGCACATCTCTCAAACGTATCCAGAGATGTTTCACCGAAACAGTTTTCGACCTGCACGGCTGCTGGCGGTCGCGCGGCGGCACCCGTCCGAAATGTGGTTATCTGTTGAGAACCGGGACGAAAGAAGACCCGACCGTACCAGGGTGAGGAAAGGATCGTCACTGTGCCAATCGACCAGGTTCTTGTCGTAGTTCCCGCCCACAACGAAGCCGAAGACCTCCCCAATTGCCTTCGTGCACTCGCAACAGCGGCGTCGGCTTGCGTTGTCCCCGTCCGAGTGGTTGCCGTCCTCGACAACTGTTCGGACGGAACCGCGGGGGTCATCCCCGACGGGGTGGAAGTACTCCGCGTCGAGCATCAGAACGTCGGCCGTTCGCGAGCGACGGGTTTCTCTGCGTTCGGCTCGGATTTGGGGGCCTCAGCGTGGTTCGCCACGACCGATGCCGATTCGGTGGTCGGCCCCACCTGGATTGCGCGCCAATTGGAGTATGCGCGTACTGCGGACGTCGTCGCGGGCACCGTTCGCATCGCGGACTGGGAAGGCCATCCGCACTCCGTTCGCGAACGGTACGAACGTATGTACCACGCACATCCCTATGGTCGACACGGTCACGTCCACGGTGCCAACCTCGGTGTCCGCGCCGATATGTACTGGGACGTCGGAGGATTCTGCGATCTCGAAGAAGACGAGGATGTCGATCTCGTCCGGCGGTTGAGCGAGGCCGGTGCCTGTATCGCGTGGGCAGAGGACATTGCGGTCACCACGTCTGCGCGTCTCGACGGCCGAACTCCGGGCGGCTTTGCCGGACATATCCGTAACCTGGGTGGTACGACCGCCGATAACGAAGAAGCGGAGCTGGCACGATGAAACGACTACACACACTCCTGGACGCAGGTGGACTGTACTTGCCGCTGCCCGGCGGCGGCGCGACGGCCGCACGGTGGACCTCCCTGGCAGAGCTCACACGGGAGAATGTGGTTCTCGGCCGGATGGCTGAGGCTCACACCGATGCCGTCGCGATACTCACCGAACTCGACGGACCGGATCCCGAACCCGGGCAGCTGTGGGGAGTGTGGGCGGCCGAGCCACCCCAACCTGTGGTGAATGCGTCTGAGCACGTGGGGATCTGGACGCTCACCGGTCGCAAGTTGTGGTGTTCCGGCGCCAACACCTGCACGCATGCACTGATCACCGCCTTGGTCGACGGTGTCCCCTCCCTCTTCGCGGTCGAGCTCGGACTACCTGGGGTGCATCCCGTTCCCGATTCGTGGAAGGCCGTCGGTATGGCCGAAAGCGACTCCAGCGCGGTCGACTTCGACATGGTTCCGGCCATACCGGTCGGGACGGCAGGCGACTACCTGAGCCGCCCGGGGTTCTGGCACGGCGCGATCGGCGTGGCTGCATGCTGGTACGGCGGCGCCTGCGGCGTCGCTGATCCGTTGTACGACAAGGCTGCAAGCAGCGAAGACCCCTACGTACTCGCACACCTCGGTGCGGTCGATGCATCGCTCGCCGCAGCGCGCAACGCGCTCGCAGTCGCGGCGGCCGAGGTCGATGCGGATCCCTTCGACGAAAATGCCGAGGCCATGCAGCGGGCACTCCGTGTGCGCGCAATTGTCGAGCGCGCCGCTACCGAGACCCTGGATCGGGTGGGACGCGCTCTCGGCGCCGCACCGCTCTGCATGGACGCCGCGCACGCCGCACGGGTAGCCGATCTCACCGTCTACTTGCGGCAGAGTCACGCCGAGAAGGATCTCGCCGAGCTGGGCCGGATTGCAGCCAAGGGGAAACGGCCGTGGTGAACTCGAAACTGTTCGCGCAGAAGCCTGTCGACGACGGCGGTACTCCCGAATCGACATGGCGAGAGTGGGGAAGAAGTTTTCCGGAACTGGATCTCACCGGATGCTCACGATTGATCATCGTCGCTCCCCATCCCGACGACGAAATACTCGGTCTGGGCGGAACCGCTCTTCTGGCAATACTTTCCGGCATCAGTGTTCAGGTCGTATCTGTCACCGACGGCGGAGCTTCGCATCCCGATTCACCGACCGTGACTCAGCCCGAGATGGAACGCCGTCGACGGTCCGAGTCGGATCGGGCAGCGCGTGTCCTCGGAATTCCCACACCGGTTCGATTGAGCATCCCGGACGGAAAGATCGGCGAGAACCGACAGGAGTTGACCGACCGCCTCAGCTCGATTCTCGGTGATTCCTCGGCGGATACCTGGTGCGCCTCCACGTGGCGCGGGGACGGCCACCCGGACCACGAAGCCACCGGAGACGCGGCGGCGAGGGCGTGCGCGGACACTGGATCGCGCTTGATCGAGTATCCCATCTGGGCGTGGCATTGGGCCGCGCCGGATCATGCGGCAGTCCCGTGGGAAAGAGCACGAAAGGTGACCTTGCCCTCCGACGTTCAGGCTGCGAAATCTGCTGCCACCAATGAGTTCACTTCACAGATCGCTCCGCTTTCCGATCATCCCGCGGATGCACCCATCCTCCCCCGCCACGCGATGGAACGATTACTGAGGCCGTACGAGACGGTGTTCGTATGAGCGATCGTGAACTCCCCGCGGATTACTTCGCCAAGATGTATGCCGCACAGTCCGACCCATGGGATTTCGAATCCCGCTGGTACGAGCAGCGGAAGTACGCACTCAGTGTCGCTATGCTCCCGAAACCTCGATACCGTCGCGCATTCGAACCGGGGTGCTCGATCGGGATTCTCACCGAGAAGTTGTCCGAGCGCTGCGACAGCGTTCTCGCCACCGACATCGTCCCGACCGCACTCGAGAGCGCTCGAGCGAGGCTTACCGGACATGACTCCGAATTTCGGCTCTGGGCGTTGGGTGACGACTGGTCCGACGAAACCTTCGACCTCGTCGTCATCAGCGAAGTCGGCTACTACCTGACCTTCGAAAAGCTCATCGAGGCAATGCTGCAGGTCGTCGAGCATCTCGAGCCTGGCGGAACGCTGCTGTGCGCCCATTGGCGTCACGTCGTACCGGAGTACCCGCAAAACGGTGACGCCGTTCATTCGGCTGTGCGCCAGACGCCGGGGTTGGCGCAGTTCGCGTCGTACCAGGACGAGGACGTGCTGATCGATGTCTTCGTGAAGGGTCCGCCGTCACCACCGTCGGTAGCTCGTTCCGAAGGTCTGATCTAGTAGACCTGTGCGCGGTTGAGGAGTGTGGGGGCTCCTCAACCGCGCACGGGGGTCAGTCTCGCTGCTCCAACGCGAGGTCCGTATCCGACTGCAGTTCACCGACTTCGGACTTCAGGATCCGCATCGACCTGCCGAGGCCCCGGGCCGCGTCGGGCAGCTTCTTCGAACCGAACAGCACCACGAGCACTACTGCGACGATCGCCCAGTGAGTCGGGCTGAGCGCGCCCATCAGGCGGGTTCCTTGCCGTCGGGGTACACCGCATCGACCTCTACCTCGACGAGCCAACCGGCAACGGGCAGTCCGGCAACCTCGAGGGCGAAGCGGGTGGGCCGGGCGCTGTTTCGCTCGATCGGAGCGATCGGCTCGGCCGTGCCCATCGGCACCAACTCGGTGTCACCCGTGTCGAGATTGGTGTTGGCGAAGAACTGCCGGTACGCGCGATTCCATCCGGTGTAGTCGGCCTTGTCCGATCCCGGCGCGTTGTCGAGGAAGACGCGCATCGTCACGACGTCTTCGAGACTCAATCCCTGAGCTTCGAGGTTGTCGCGGATCTTCTTGAGTACATTGATGCCCTGCGCCTCGGTGACGGTGACACCGGTCGGCAGAACACCGCCGGAGAACTGACCGTCGATGTACGACTCCGGCGAACCTTCCGGCGCCGCCTTGTTTCCTGCCGACGGACCGATGCCGCTGGTCTTGTAGATTGCGGTGTCGCCGCCGATCGCGACGCCCTGAGCGATCATCGGGTTTGCCTGCCCCGCTTCGAGAATCGATTTCGAGACGAACGAACTCGATGTGGTCTCGGCGTCCGCCTCGTCAGACGAGCAGGCAGTGGCGAAGCCCAGTAGCGTAGTGGCGGCGAATGCCGCTGCAAGGACCTTGGTTCTGCGAGATTTCATGATGTGACCTCCAGAGAAAGTGATGGAAAACGAAGCACGTCAGGCAGTTTGCGCAACACGCTGATGCAGGTGGGTCACGACGTCCTGCGCGGACGTGAAGGCCCCGTGCTGCCAGGCGATGGCATTGGAGAGGTGATCGCCGGCGAAGTAGATCCGGTCGACGGGTTCGAGCAGCTTGGTGTACTCGGGAGTTGCCATGCCGCCGTGGGAATCTCCCGCGCCGGCCCATGATGCCCAGGCGGATTCCGAATACTTGGTGCGACGCCAGCTTCCGGAGAAGGACGACGAGATGTCGCGAGTGTATTTGTCGCCGTGGATTTCTGCGCCTTCGGCGATGGCCTTGGCCAGCCGCTGACGGTGGGTGAGCGATTCGAAAGCCTGTTGACGCTTACCCGAGCTGTAGTACGCGACGACGACGCCGCGGTCGGAGTTGTAGTGATCGTAGGGGAACATGATCTGGGAGATGTCGCGGTCGGTGTTGGACGCGCCACCGTAGATGCGGTCCTCGGTCTCCCACCACCGACGCGAGTATTCGATACCGAGCTTGCCCGACGACGACGGCTTGGCTGCATCCAACGCGAGCAGGATGTCGGAGGGCAGATTGTTGTTCAGCCGCTTGATCAAGTGCGGCGGGATCGTGCAGATTGCGTAGTCGGCGGTGATCGACTTGGATTTGCCGTCGACGACGTAGTCGACGGTGACGCCTTCCGGCACGTTCTTCATGCCGCTGACCTCGGCGCCGAACTCGATGTTGTCCATCCCGATCGCGTCCTGGAACTTGTAGTAGATCCGGTCCATGCCGCCGACGGGGGTCATCATCGTCATGGCCTGGTCGTAACCGAACTCGAAGGAGAATGCACGCCCGATGCCGCCCTGGATGACATCGCTCATCCCGAATGGTTCGATCTCGGTTCCGAAGTTGAGGCCGGCGCCCGGCTCCGCGGAGTGCCCTCGACGCGCGGATCCGACGTAGCGGCCGTCGCTGGAGAGATCGCCGAAATCGGTGAGGAAGGACGAGAGTGCTTCTTTGTCTTCCTTGCTCAAGACCTGGTCGAGAGCGCCCTGATTGGTGGCCTTCTGCAGCAGCTCGGACATGTATCCGTAGGTGTCGGCTTTGGCTGCTCGGTAGGTGATCGACTGATTCGCCAGCGGCTTGTTGCCGGTGTAGTTGACGAAGGTGTTCGCGTTCTGGTTTCCGAACATCTGCAGTTCGACGCCCAGTTCGCGGCAGTAGTCGATGGTGTTGTGATTTTGCGGAATACGCGTCGCACCGAGGTTGTAGAAGTGCCCCTCGGAGAACGAACAGGTCTGTGTCTCACCGTTCAGGTCGGTTTCTTCGGTGCCGTTGCGGATCGACCACACCCGACCACCCGGGCGGTTGCGTGCTTCGAGGACGGTGACCTTGTATCCGGCCTTCTGCAGTTCGTAGGCAGAGCACAGCCCGGACGGTCCGCCGCCGAGGATCACGACGGAGTGATTTCCCTTGACCTTTCCGATCAGGTCACCCGCAGCAGGTGCCTGAAATCGCCTCGGCGTCGACGCCACTGCCGGCGCCAGGCCGATGGACGACATAGCACCGAGTGCCAGGCCGGCGCCGCCGGTGATTCCCAGGCTGCGCATGAAAGATCTACGTGTGTATGGCATTCGAGCTCCCCAGTGTGCTCCCGGTGACCCGGGTGGTTGGTGTTGAACACAGACTTCAGGAGCGTTGGGTCCGGAACTTGACGCGCAGGAAACAGTCGGTGGGGACCGAGTGAGAAACGTGCGAGCGTTCGCATCTTGCTCTCTCACCCGAGTGCGATCAGCGGAAGCATGCCCGCAATATCGGCGTTACAGAACCGGACTAGCGTGACGCGACATGTCCGCTCTCACCGAAGCCATCGCGCGGTCCTTCACCACGCGCGAGAAGCAGCCCCCGGCGCGATCACCGCTGCGGGCGTTGGGCCGTCGGCAACTCTCGGGCGCCGAAGTGCTGGCCCAGTCGGTGGCAACCACTGCCCCTGCTGTGTCGATGGTCGTTCTGCCCGTCACCATGCTGACACACGGTCGATTGTTGAGCGGGATGATCACCATCATCGCGGCCACCGTGCTGGTGACGCTCATAGCCTTCTGCGTTTCGCAGTTCACTCGCCGAATGGCTGCGTCGGGCGGATTGCACAGCTTCGTCTTTCGTGGCCTGGGCACCCGGGCAGCATTGACCACCGGCATCGCCATGCTGGTCAAGTACGTCGGCAGCGCGGTGATGACGCTCTATCACGGCGGACAGGCCGCAATCGCATTGCTCGGCTTCGCGGGTGTGCACGTGGACAAGACTTTTCACGTCATCGCGCTCTATCTGGGGATAGCCTTGCTGATTCTCGGCGCTCTCGTGCGAAGTGTCAGATTTGCCGCGCTCGCGATCCTCGTCGTCGAAAGCTGTTCACTTCTGTTCATCGTCGGGCTCATGATCCTGGGCGGTTCCGGAAGTCAACAAGCACAGATCGTTCCACCCACCTCCGGCCACGGGTTGTTACTCACCGCCCTGGCTGCCGTGTTCGCTCTCGCCGGATTCGAGAGCGCGGCCTTCTTCGGCCCCGAGGCCCGTCGTCCGCTGGTAACCGTCACCCGCACAGTCCTTCTCACTCCGATCATATGTGGATCGCTCTTCATCTTCGCGGGCTGGGCCGCTTGGTCCGGGCGCAGTGACACCCTCGTCAACGCCTATCTCCACGGAACGGCGACGGGCGTGAGCCCCGGTGTCGTGATCGCGCTCAACGTCGGTCTGGGGTGCTCGTGGCTGGCGTCCTCGATGGCGTCGTCCAATGCTGCGTCACGCCTGGTCTATTCGTTCGGTGTCGAGCGCCTACTCCCCCGCCGGTTCGCCTCGGTTCACAGTGCCTTCCGTACGCCCTACTTCGCATTGACTACCGTGGTCTGCACCGTCCTGCTGGGCGGCGGAACCTTTGCCGTTCTCGGGCGCGGAGAAATCTTCGACGACGTTCGACTGACTGTTCGCGGCGCCGTCATCGTGGCCTATGCACTGACGGCTATCGCATCCGTTGTCTTCCTGACACGGATCGGCGAGCACACTCCCGGCGTTCTCGCGGCCGCGTCGTGTGGCAGTGGTGCCGGAGCGATAGTCCTCGGTTACCTGGTTTATGCCAACACGATCGACCACGCGTACGTTGCACCGATCGCCGTGCTCGTGATCCTGACTTCGGGCACACTCTGGCAGTTCTACCTGCGACGCCGAAGCCCCAAAAGTCTGCTGCACGTCGGAGCTTTCGACAGTCCCGAAACCGAGGACGTACTACCAGGAGCTGGGGTGTTCGCCACCGACGCAGCCGGAAACATCGTGCTGGTGGGCGAGCCGACTGCCGGCGCCCGCTGATGGTGGGCCGACCACGCGACCTCGGTGGGCACGAACCCCGAGCGGTTCAGCGCGCCCTTGCCCTCCTCGAGTCGGCGGCCAGGCTCGGATCGGGAGCCACCGCCAAGGACATTGCCGCCCTGGCCGACATCCCACCTGCCACTGCGTATCGGTTACTCAACATCCTTGTCGCCGACGGTTACCTGGTTCGGATCGCCGACCTCTCCGGCTTCGCACTGGGCCGACGCACCCGTGAATTAGCCGGGGCTGCCGCCGAACCCACACCCATCGACAATTCGGTGCTCCTCGAAGAACTCCGCGAGCAGGTACGGTTCGGCGTCTACCTCGCGTCGTTTGCAGAAAACAGAATTCGGCTCGTCGATCGCGATCCCGACCACGAACTCAGTGGTGAACGGACACTGGCCACAGCCGTTCACGCGTCGGCTATCGGGAAGCTGCTCCTCGCCAACCGACCCGAATTGGCCGAGGCCCCACTGCGAAAGGTCACCGCACACACCATCACCGACGGCGACGCGTTGGAACTCGAGCTCTCTCGGATCCGGCGCGGTGAGGCCGCCCGTGAGGTCGACGAGATTCGTGTCGGACGCTCCGCCGTCGCCGTCCCGATCCACGACGCGGAAAGGTGTGTCGTCGGTGCCTTGGCTGCGATAGGTCCGACCGGCAGACTTTCCGTCGACGACGCAGACCTGGTGGCACTGCTGCGGGAGTACGCGGAACGCATCGTTGCACCGACGATGTCGAAGGCAAGCTGAATTCAGAGGCCGAACACACGTTTGGCAAAGCCGAGATGCTCGTCGGCCCAGCCGATGACGCCGAGCGTGGAATCGAGATTCTGCGGCGGAGTGCGCACCAAGGTGTCGCGTCGGACGAGTCGGTCGAAATCGACCTGTGCACGGTCGAACTGGACCCCGGCCGTGACCATGATGTTCGCCAGTTCTTGCGCCATCACCCCGTACGCGACTGTCGTGGGATGAACGCCGTCGAGCGAGAAGAGACCGCCCGAAGTGCGGCCGCCGCGACCGTCGGCGGAGAGGAACAGCGAGTCCGGCACGGGTTGCAAGTCGGTCAGCGCCTTGGGAAGGGGGTACGGCGTCCACCATGACGGCCGCGCATTGACGTCGGTGACGTAGCGCCGTGAGGCCACGCGCTCGAGCAACCCGGCAATATCGCAGAGGTACCAGTCCTTCCCCACCCGACGGGCATTCGCGACGGCTTGCTCGATTCCGTCGTTGTACATGTCGATTGCGCTGTCGACGGCCCATGCCTGCGCGCCGGTGATGTGCTGATCGCGTTGTGGGTCGAAGTCGGTGTCGCGCACCCACGGTCGTGCGTAGTACGGGAAGTAGCGGGATCCGATTTCGATCTTCCCCCCGAGCCCGTGGGCGATCGGTGCGATGGTCACGTGTGGGACAGTGCAGAGGATGACGTGCTGCGCGTTGATCTTCCGGATCGCGGCGAGCACCTCGGCATACTCCGACGCGAAGTGCTCAGGCCGCCACACCGTGTAGTCGCGCTTGCCGACCGGATCACGGAAGTTGTTGCCGCTCCACTCGACTCGAAGTTCGGTGACGGTGCGGAGCGCGTTGTTGGCACCGAGGAAGACGATCAGAGTTTCGATGCCTTCCTTGCCCAACTCCGCTGCTGCGTCGAACGCGGTCATACGCTTCTCGGCGTCGGAGCCTCGCGGCAGAACTCGCAGTGCGGCGCGCTCGCCGTTGTTCTCGACGATCTGGCTGATCAAATCGTCGTGCGGTTGGTGAAGAGCATCCTCGCAGCCCTGCGCCGTCTTGGTCAGAGCGTCACGAAGATCCCACCCGTACACCGAGAGGTTGTGGTTGATTGCCGAGAACGTCGGCGCTTCGCTGCCCGGTCCGCGTTCCCAGTAGTCCTCTACCTGATCCATGAACGCGCGCGCAGCAAAGAGTGCGAGCGGCACCTCCCAGAGGTCGAGCCGTGGGCCGAAGCGCTCCTCGAGGGTGCGGAGCAACAGTTCGATGTTGAGCGGAAGCCCGCCCGGGCCGCCGTAACGGGGAAAGCGGAACTGGTCGAGCCGGCCCAGCTGGTGAGCAATGATCGCCGGATACGACAGATCGGTATTGAAGATCGCCCCGCTCTGGAATCCCTGCGACAGCGAATCGCCGATGACCACCAACCGGTGGGGAGCATCTCCCCCTGGCGGAACTACCGGAATCCCCACTGTGGGATCGAACTGCGGAACCCTTGGTCCGCCGGCGGCCGCGGCCACGACGTCGTCGGGAGTATCGGATGGAAGTTCCATGCCCACTCACCTCCGGAAAAGTCCAGCTGGTCAGCTGATCAGTGGTGGCTTACGCCGATCGGCATTGTCCTGCTCCGATTGCTTCTCGATCGACCTGACAACCTCGTCGGCCCACTGTTGATTTCGCCCGTCGAATTCCGCGCGGTCCCGACGCGCGATACCCCGCCCCACCAGGATGGCAATCGGAATGGAACACACGACCCATACGAGTAGTACGCCTCCGACAATCCACCACATAACCAGTAATTGTGCCCGATTCGACGACTGTTGTGCTCCAGGTCGAAACATCTGTCCGAATCGTGGCGGTCAATCCAGTTGAGCGCGCAGGTCAGAAACGATCTGCGTCGACGGTTTCACGGGCTTTGCGAACCTGATTCCAACCACGAGCGGCGATGCCGAAGGCAACAAGCGACATCAGATCCGAGACCGTCAGACCGTGTTCTCTGTTCAACGACCACAAGACCTGACCTTCCAGCGGTCCATTGAAGAACAGCCACGCCACCCCTGCACAGACGGTCAAAACAACACTGGCTTTGGACGGCTTCATCAAACACACGGTGCTGGTCACGAACAACAAGTTCATGAAAACCAGACCGTAGAAAATTCCGATCATGCGACTCCCCCCGAAGTTCGTTCGTTCAGCCGCGGTTGAAGTTCAGGTACGCCTTCGACGGTGTCGGGCCGCGCTGGCCCTGGTATTTGGATCCGGCCTCGGAGCTTCCGTAGGGGAACTCTGCAGCGCTCGAGAGCTTGAGCAGGCAGAGCTGTCCGATCTTCATTCCCGGCCAGAGCGTGATCGGCAGGTTTGCGACATTGGACAGCTCCAGTGTGATGTGGCCGCTGAAACCCGGGTCGATGAAGCCGGCGGTGGAGTGCGTCAAAAGGCCCAGGCGCCCGAGGCTCGACTTACCTTCGAGGCGGCCGGCGAGGTCGTTCGGCAGTGAGCACACTTCGAGAGTCGAACCGAGAACGAACTCGCCGGGGTGAAGTACAAACGGCTCGCCCTCTGCCGGCTCGACCAGGCTGGTCAACTCGTCCTGGCGAAGTGCCGGGTCGATGTGCGTGTACCGCGTGTTGTTGAAAACCCGAAACAGACCGTCCAGTCGGACGTCGACGCTCGACGGTTGCACCATGGAGTCGTCGAAAGGGTCGATACCCAGACGTCCAACGGAGATTTCGGCACGGATGTCACGATCGGAGAGCAGCACAGGTAGAGGTTACCGGTTCTGCGGGCAGTGCCGGCCCATCGCCGGGGCGATCACACTGTGGTTACCGAACACGATGCGCGGGTTCTGGACTCCCACGGGAGAGCCCAGCCCCACCTATCTCAAGTTCTCCATCCCGAAAGGTGTTCCTGCGCACAAATTTTGGTCAAATCATTTACCGAAGGCGCTGACTTCCACACGCCTGTGTTGATCAATGACGGCCGGGGACACCGCTGCTTGAAAGCTCGTCTGATAATGTTCGGAAAGCATGTTGGTCGGCGGTGAAAACACGTCCGGTCGGCTGCGACGCCGATGTAGTTCAATGGTAGAACATCAGCTTCCCAAGCTGAATACGCGGGTTCGATTCCCGTCATCGGCTCCACAGATTCTCCGCAGTTCAGAGCCCTTTTGGGGCAGTCGAACTTCGCTTGTTTGGGACCCAATCCTGTGACAGGTACACGGCAGGTACACAACCCCCTCCATTCAGTGATCAGTCAATGTGAATCCAACGAAAATGGGGGTGCTAGAGGACCGCGTCTCGGAATTCTGCAGTTCATCGATGCAGTCCGACTGGTCGTCCCCCGGCCTGAATCGGTGTCCATTGCGCGCACTGTCAGGAGAGTGCTGTCGACCTCGAAGCCGATGGTCGCCGGTACCTCGGTTCGTTTGCCGTCCATCAGTGATTCGAGCGCGACTACCAACCGATGGGGTTGGAAACTGTCTCCGCTCGGACTCCGCGCGCTTATCAGTTGAAGTTTTTGAAACCGATCTGCCGTAGCGCACCCGGACACCGGGGACCACAACTCACGCAAGAATGCAGATCTTCTCACAATCACAACTGTGAAAATACCCAAGTCCGTCAAAAATCACCTTCGAAAAGAATCAAGTACGTATTCTTCCTCAGTATCGGACGCCCTAACCGTAAGTGCCAATGTAAGACCATCGCTCTGCACGGATCCGGAGAGCCGGATAAAGCTCGAAGAAATACCCCAGTTTCGAGGAATGTCACATTAGCGTCGTGCTACCTTCCCGACGATCTTTAGAAACCGGCAGATTGGCCCCAATTCGATAGAAGGCCGTAGGTGTCCAGAGTCGAAACCTTATTCCCCGCAAGCATCGCAGCGCCTTCCCTGGTTATGACGTTCGGAGCTACGGCTTCTCACGCAACTCCCAAACCGGGCAACTTTGGCGCAGGTGCTTCTGGTGGACCTTGGTTGGTGGACTACAACTCCTCGAATCGCCTCGGATATCTCAGGACAGTCACCTCATTCGGTCCAGGCTCGCCCGCTTACATTGCAGGTCCCAATTTCGATAGCAGGACATCTGCCCTGTATGCAGTAGCGAATCTTGCCGGGCCCTAGACGGAGCGAGGAGGTGAATTCAAATGGATAACGTCCTCTTTGCTATCGTCAACATGATCGTGGCGATGGCGAACGGTTCCACGATCCCCTTCTCATTAGAAGGCGCAGGGCCACTAACCGCTCCCGACTTGTAGAGAAGATCGGCCGACCGCATGTGGATGACATTTTCAGCTCTGCCTGAAACCTGCATATCAGAAGATGCGTGGATCGTGCGGTGGTCACAAACATAAGCTCCCCTACCTGGCCAGGAAGGGGAGCTTATGTTTGACAGGTCTCAAATAGTCGGTCGAGGCCGCCCCGAATAGGATCAGCAACCGAATGTCACAGCGCCGACTGGTTTGATCACGCGAGTGTGCACCGTGAGCAGAATTCACACAGAGGTCGATTAATGTGCATCTGCTGAATCAGCCTTCTCAGCTCCGTTTGATCGAATACGTCTGCTGGCTCGAGTGCCCTTGCCACGGTGAGGCAAGCTACCGATCTCGGACGCGGGCGGGCGCTGTCTCTTGATGTTGATGTTGACCACGATGGACCTGTACCTAGTTGGCACTGACCAATTTAGGTCGTCGAACAGGTAGCCGGTGGAAGCGCTTCGCTCTTCGGCGTGATCATGAGCGGCCGCTATGTGGTGAGGATCGGTCGGTCTCCTCTTGAAATGTAGTCGGCAAATCGTTCAATTCCTGCTTGTGAGAAGCTTCCTCGGCCTGCGCGTTTAAGTGCGGCTTCGACGAATGGGAGCGGTTTCCTGCGGTATGTGCGGTAGATGCTGTCGAGTACTGGTTGCAGTGCCCGGCGTGCGAGGTCTGCTGTTTCCGGGTCTGAACCCCCGAATTTCACTGTCACATTCGGCATAGATACCCCTGCTGGTCGAGTGTCCGATTCCCTGGCCGGAAGCGTACGTATCGGGATTGCGAATCAGTACAGAAACACCAAAACAGGGCGCTAAGTCCCTACTTGCGGTGGATACGACTCCGTCTTTGGGTTGACGAAAAACAGCCCGACCGCGGTGTGCGGTCCGGCTTCTGTTCTACGACTGCGGGTTACGACCGGAAGCCGAGGCTTCTGGTTTCGCAGGCTTCACGTTGGGTGGCGAGTTGCAGATGACGACGGTGTTTGCGTCAACGCGTGGTGAACTCCCCTGCTACAACGTCCATGCAGAATGACCCCGCGACATAGTTGCCGCCTTCGACGAGGTGGCCGAATTCATTGAGGCGATATCTACCGGCCACCCGAAGGTGCCCCGTCCCGTGGTCGACCACTACTGGCGTTCCACGGTTCCGCAGAAGTTCATGCCTGTGCGCAGCGCCCCGGGGATCTGGAAGTTGTAACTGGTCTGAATCCAAGCTGTTCCATCAGCCACTGCGATGAATGTCCCGATGGGTAGCGCTCGGAGACCCAAGTCATCGGTGCCAGATTCCGCGATCTCATTGCCAACATGCCCCACGACGTTCTATGGTTCATTACATGAGTAATGAACCAGTGAACATCGGGCATCGATCATCGTGATCGACGACGGACGACCACTGTTCCAGCAGATCGCCGAGCAGATCGAAGGCTCGATCATCGACGGCTCCCTGCCGGAAGACGGGCAGGTGCCCTCAACCAACGAACTGGCGGCGTTCCACCGAATCAATCCGGCGACGGCAGCCAAGGGCCTCAATCAGCTCGTAGGCGAGGGGATCCTCTACAAGAAACGGGGAATCGGAATGTTCGTCACGGTCGGTGCCCGCGACGCACTCAGGTTCAGACGCCGAGAAGCGTTCGCGCGCCAGTACATCGAGCCGCTGGTCGCGGAGGCCGACCGGCTCCAGATTTCCCTCGGCGAACTCAAATCCATGCTGGACGACAGGAAGGCGGACCGATGAACGCAAGCACGACAACGACCGAGCCCCGAGTCAGGCGTTTCGACGAAACTGAACTTGTCGCCTCGATGCGCTCCGTGGACAGAAAGTACGGGGATGTCGACGCGCTCGCGGACGTCTCGTTCGAGATCAGCCGCAACAAGATCTACGGTCTGCTCGGCCGTAACGGCGCAGGCAAGACGACGATCATGCAGATACTGACCGGGCAGGACCTGCACACCCGCGGCGACGTCGAGGTATTCGGCGCTGCCCCTTTCGAAAATGCCGACGTCCTGGCAAACGTGTGCTTCGTCAAGGAAAGCCAGACGTACCCCGAAGACCTCAAGGTCAAGCACGTACTCGTCGCCGCCGGCCATCTACTCCCGAATTGGGACCACGCGTTCGCCGAGACACTGCTCGACGACTTCCAACTTCCCCTCTGTCGCAAGGTGAAGAAGCTTTCACGCGGCATGCGGTCGGCATTGGGGGTGATCATCGGACTCGCCTCCCGCGCGCCCCTGACGCTTTTCGACGAGCCGTATCTCGGTCTCGATGCCGTTGCACGCCAACTGTTCTACGATCGCCTGCTTGCGGACTACGCCGAACATCCTCGCACTGTGGTGCTTTCGACTCACCTGATCGACGAGGTAGCCAATCTACTCGAGCACGTGATTGTCGTCGACGGCGGCCGGATTGTCGTCGACGCAGACGCGGATGCACTGCGTAGCCGCGCCGTGGTGGTATCCGGTCCCATTGATGCGGTGGATGCCGTTGCTGCGTCCGGCAGGGTCCTGCGCCGGGAGACACTGGGCGCCCACAGCCGAATCATGTTGCAGGCCGATGTGACAGAGACCGAGCGAAACCGACTGCGGGAGGCTGGAGTCCAAGTGGAACCGGCATCTTTGCAGGAACTTGTCATCGCGACTTCGACGCAGCGCAAGGAGATCACCGTATGAGTATCGCAACGACAGAGCCACGGACGGTCCCGAAGACGCCCGCTCGGTCCAGGATCGGTGCCGTCCTACAACTGCACACGGTCGCGTGGCCGTTGCTGATCGCCTGGCCGGTGGGCATCCTGTTGATCTCGTTCCTGATCAGCTTCACTATCTACGCGATCGTCGGGAACGAGGAGGGTGAAGGATTCACCGGCAGTGTGTTCTCGGTCTACGGTTTCGTGCTGGCGTTCTACCTCCAGTCGATGACGCAGACGTTCCCATTCGCGCTCGGACTGAGCGTGACCCGCCGCGAGTTCTTCACTGCCACCACGGTTATGGCGCTGGCACAGTCCGCAGTCTTCGCAATCGCGCTGCAACTGCTGTCCGTGCTGGAGTCCGCCACCAACGGCTGGGGTGTGCACATGCGCATGTTCGGCATCGCACGCTATTTCACCGACAACACCGCCGTACAGTTGCTCGCACTGTTCGCGACGCTGCTGCTGACCAGTTCGATCGCAATGCTGGCAGGTGCTATCTACCAGCGGTGGAGGATCACCGGTCTACTCGCCTCCCTCACCGGGCTTTTCGGCTTGCTCGGCTTGTCAGCGATCGCGATCACCTGGGCTGGGTGGTGGCCGGCGATCGGTTCGTGGTTTGTCGATACTCCCCGAGTGGTACCGATGGCGCTACTCCCTCTGGCCCTTGCCATCGCGTGCATCGCCGGAGCCTGGGCGACGTTGCGTCGAGCAACGCCGTGACCGCGCAATCATGTGCGACGCCACATGTCGCGTCGTTTCGAAGTGCTCGTCGGATCAAACCCGTCTAGACAGCTCGTCCCCCTCCCTGAGTCAGGAAGGGGGACGAACGTCGCAACAGGGTGCTACCTCGTCCCCGATTTGGTCCGCTCTACTGCCGAGCCACCCGCTCGACAAAACTCGAAGCCCGCAGCACCAGTTCATCTTTCCGGTTCTGGCGCGCAGCGGCGGCATCGTAGCCGGCATACGGGAGCGGGGGGTCGTTACGAACATTGGACGAGCACTGGAAGTCTCGGCAGATCAGTGTTCCGACCGTGCTGCCACGTCGACCGGCGGGCCCGGCCAACTTGGCGCCGTAGAAGACGACCTCGTTGGGGAGTCGCGTGTCGCGGCACCAGGAGCACTGGGCGCGCGATCGCGGAGTGGCCTCGGCTTGAACGAGCAAGACTCCGATGGTCTCCCCGTCGAGTGTCGGGACGATCGCGTAGGCGCGTCGGCCCATTTTCGGATCTCGCCAGCCCAGGTAGTCGAGAGCGTCGAAGTCGATGGTGCCGAAGCCGTCCGGCAGGGTGAGATCGGACTTCTCCTTACGACTCGCGTTGACGAGGCTGGAACGAATAGATGTATCGGTCAAAATGATCATGGGTGTATACCAATCGTGGCTCGGTGAAGGTGGGTACAGCTCATGGCCCGATCAGCACCAAGTGCTGTCGGGTCCGAAATGCGCTATCTGTCGCCGGCGAAGACGACGCCGACAACCCCCTCACGCCCATGGGGCGTCACCGTGTACGTATCCACACCGCGATGGTAGCTACAGGCCTGCGTTACAGGCCACTCGATTTATCAGTCACGCCATACCGCCGTGAACTCGTACCAAGGTCCGCCGAGGTGAGTTGCGGAGAAATCATCGAACCCCGATGGTGGGCCGCTGGGCGAGTACACCCACCCACTCGAGGTGATGAACATGCTGTCGTTGTCGATGAAGTGGACCTCATCCGGCCGCACGACATGGGCACTACTGATATCGAACTGGCCGATCTCGAGCTCTTCCACGGTCGATTCAGGCTGCTCCAAAAGACCAATCGCGATGGTCTCGAACTCTCCGCTCTTGTCGAGGAAAGTTGCCGGCGGCATCAACAACACCAGAGCTACTGCAGCGATGACGGCGATCGGGGAGGACAGAATCCACCACGACCACCGCCGGTCCTGGCCAAGGACATAGAGGGTGCGGATCGCCCACACCAGACCGACCACGATCAAGATGAGCAGAGCCGCGGCGCTGACGAGGAAGGGATCCAACCATCTGTACTCCCCGAACGGCGAAGGCCACCAACCGTAATGCCGGCAGACCAACGCAATGAGCGGAACAACGGTGAATGCCAAAAGAATCGGCCCCGGTGGCTTGGACGACTCCGGAGGGTCAGCTACCAACCATTCACCCAGCGACTTCGGCCTTCTCATCACCCCACCGTATCTGCAGGTCATGGCAAACTCAGCTAAACGGCGAATACCTTTGCAGTACAAGCACTCTCGTTCCACTCACAACAACCAACGCAGCGATCGGCACTCTCGCCGCAACCGACACAGATGGACAAACCTCACAATTCGCAGATTCAACGTGCCGATCATGCGACAATCGGACGGTGAACGAGACCGCGAGTGGAGTTTCGCACCCGCACCGACCGCGACTGCTGAGCGTCGGCGTCCTACTCTCCGCCGCCCTCCTGTGGTCCACTCCCCTCGCCGCTGCCGCGCCCACCGAACCTGGGCCGGCCAGTTGCATATCATTCGGAACCGCCCAACTGCCACCAGGTGCGCCCTCCGGTGGAGGTCGAGTCG
Source organism: Rhodococcus sp. SB1D (assembly GCF_048573875.1). NCBI lineage: Bacteria > Bacillati > Actinomycetota > Actinomycetes > Mycobacteriales > Nocardiaceae > Rhodococcus > Rhodococcus sp. SB1D. The sequence continues at coordinate 59,548 of NZ_JBMAIQ010000009.1, read as the reverse complement.
GGTTGGCAAACCTACCGACATTCACCGGTTCAACCGCCCCCAGCTCGGTCCAGATCCGCACGCCAACTACGCAATTCAATCGTTTCTGGGACTTCGCGCTAGTCGACCACGACTTACTCGCTCGGCCGCGAGAGACAGGCGCATCAACGGCTCAACCGTGGCGTTTCGTGCCGATGCCCGAGTGCCTGCGTGGACGACTGGTCGGGATATCACTGGACGACGACGAACTCGTCGCGGTCGACGACAACGGCTGGATCTACACGATGGACAACGCATCCCAGGATCCGCTGGTGTGGAATTGGACCTCGGCATGGGGCGCACCGCTGTGGAGCGGTCCCGGCCGACAACTCCCCGGAGACCACCCGAACGGGTGGGCACTGAGCGTCTCGTCGCCTTGGGACAACCAAACTTTCACCGACGTCGCAGGGCGGATTCACTTCGTCGGACTCGCCAAGATGACGATGATCCCCACGTTGACCGGGGACGGCAGCCGGATAACCTACGCGGACCCGTGGCTGCCCAACGACGACAGCTACGAGATCGGCGGCCCGCTCGGCGGGCGATTCCAGGCGGACTCGCTGTCGGCGGCCGGATCAACCACTTTCGTGATGAACAAGTACGGCGACATGTACACCCGCACATTTGATTTCGATTCTTCGGGATCGGACTCGATCTTCTTCCGCTACAGCTGGGAAGATCAGTCGGACAAGCCGTCGGCACCCAACCTCGTGGCCGAAACACTGGACCGCAGCACCGCCGCGATCCAACTTCCGGCCCCCGACTGGGTGCACCAGCCCAAAATTCCCGGTGAAGTTACATCCGCGATCAGTGTGCACTCACTCGGTCCCGGCCCGAACCGGCGGGAGTTGCGTGTCGAGGGTCTCCGCGGCGCCGAATCCGGCTTCTGGCACAAGGATCTCGTCGGCGGCGACTGGGAGTTCACACCGACCGGCGCGTCCCTCCTCGGCACACTGATCGAAAACGCGCCGACAGACCGGTCGACGGATACCCTGTCCCCCGCTGCCCCCTGGCACTTGTCCACGACCTTGCCCGCCCGCGACGGTGCCATCGACGGTCAGACTCTGATCGACATCGGGTTTCCGTACTCTGTGGTGGATCCGCGCATGCTCGACGCGATCGGCCAGCACGCACAACCGTCCGGATACCGACTGGACGTGGACCATTTCGACCCGGTCGCCACCACGCGGACCGCGACCGTGACTGCACCGGATGGCACGGTTCTTCCGGTCGTCCTGCACACCGCCGACGGACTACGGATGACTCCCCGCGCATCCGGCCTCGATGCCGATCCGCGCCACCTCGTCGGGGCAATCGAGATCCCGTCGGACGCGTACGCGGATCGGGCATCGAACCCCGCTCTGGACGCGTTCGTGCAGGACTGGATGCACGGAAACCCCATTGCCGCGATCACGCTCAGCGCCACCGACCACGACTTGGTGATCCGCTAGCCGAAAACAGCGCCGTCCACCATGTCGCCTCGATTAGGCTCAGCAGATGGTCGACACCACACCCGACGTGCCGATATCACCCGTCGACGCTGCGAGCTTCCAGCTCGGTGTGCACGTCCAGCCCTACCTGGTCACTATTGCCGGACTGCTCGCTCCTGGTGGCTTCGTCGATCGAGACGGTCGACCTGATCTAGTGCGACTTCACCGCACTCTCGCCGCTCACATCGCGCAGGAGCCGTTACTGCGGCAGCGACCGATCATGCGGAACGGGTCATGGTGGTGGACGGAAAACGACATCGACTTCGACCTCCATCTCTCGCTTGACGAACGCGGGCCTACAGAACCCGACTTCGAATCCGTCTGTGGTCGACTCGTGATGCAACCCCTCGACACCACCCGACCGTTGTGGCACATCGCCTTCGTTCCTGCAGCTCGACCGGGTCTGTGCGGCATTGTGATCCGAGTGCATCACGCGGTTCTCGACGGCGCCAGAGCCAGCGACCTTTTCGAGCGCTTGTTCGCCTCACCTGATTCGAAAAGTACCGACCCGGGCGCTCCCGTGCCGAACATCCCTCCGAAGGCCGCCGGTTCCCTCGACCTCCTCCGATTTCGAATCGGTACTTTCCTGCACCGGCCAATCCGATCACGGGTGTTGCTGGGCGCCATTGGTCCCACGAGATCGATCTCATCCGTCAACGTCCGCACCTCTCTGATCGAGCATGCCGCGCAGCAAGCGGGAGGCACTTTGAACGATGCCTATCTCGTTGCGGTGGGCGGCGGACTGCGATTCATCCTCCAAGAATGCGGCGAGCCCATCCCCAAGTCGATTGCGGTATCGGTACCCGTCGCAGTCACAGCGATCGGTAGCGCACGCAATGCCGTCGGGTTCATGATCATCGACCTTCCACTTCGTGAAACCGACCCACAACGCACAGTCGCGATCGTCGCGAAGCAAACCGCTGCGGCCAAACCTTCCGCACGCGCTGCGGGAACAACCTTTCGGTCACCGCGTATCGCCGGCGTTTTCGACAAGCTCGCAAAGCGGCAGCACATGATCGGTGCAGTCGCGTCCAACGTCCATGGACCGCGCGGCCCGCTCACGCTCGACGGGGCAGCGCTAGTCGAACTCTGGCCTCTGGGCCCGTTGGCGGGCAATGTCCGCGTCGGCTTCACCGCAGCGTCCTACAACGACACATTCTGGATCGGAATCCAGGCCGATGCCGAGCATCTCCCACCTGCAAGCAAGATCGCCCGAGCCGTCGAACGGACTCTCGACGAAATAGCCGGCACTGCACACTGACTGGATCTACTGCCACTATCCGATGCACCTCGCCGCTTGGGCAACGGATACTGTCGAGACGTCTCGACAACATCTCCACTGATTCGAGCCTGCAAGCCGGTGTCGTCACGACACGATCGTCACGAGGAAGGCGAAAGATGTTCACACCTGCAGAATTCGGCAAGGTCTCGGTACTGGTTCCTGAGAACGGTGGTGCCGTCCCCTACGGGAACACCGTGGTAGTGCACGGATCTGAAAGCACGCTCGTCATCGACCCTTCGCTCTCCCTCGACCGCGACCCCGTCGGCGCAGACCTCGTATTCGTCAGCCACGGGCACGAGGACCACATCGCCGGACTACGCCATTTCGACACCCCGGCCTATGCGCACCATCTCGACGCACCCGCAGTCGCATCCCTCGACACGATGCTCACCAATTACGGCCTTCCTCCGAACGAACGAGTCGAGGTCCAGCAGTCGATTGCTACGCAATACGGCATACCCCCGACCCACGAGAACGTGTCGGGGATCGCGGGCGGCCACGTCTTCGACCTCGGCGACCGCACTGCGACAGTCATTCATTTGCCAGGGCACACCCGCGGACACTGCGGGGTCCTCGTCGAACCAGACGGCTTCTCCTACGTCGCCGACATCGACCTCACCTCCTTCGGCCCGATGTACGGCGACCTGGGTAGCAGCGTCAACGACTTCCTCGACTCCATCGACCACGTCGCAACGATCGACGCACGCTGGTACGGAACATTCCATCAGAAGGGCGTGGTCGAGGGCAGCGACGAGTTCCGTCGCCGGTTGTCCGCATACCGCGACAAATTACTGAGCCGCGAAGACCGTCTCATCCAATTCCTCGGCGAACCAAAACTCTTGGAAGACATAGTTGCTCATCGACTCGTCTACCGCCCCCACGTATCGGCCCCGTACGTCGACGCCGTCGAACGACGGACAGCTCAGCTACACCTCGAACGACTCATCGCATCCGGTGCCGTCACAGTCGACGAAGACAAGGTGTTTCGCCGGACCCTCTGACATCCCTGGCGAACTGATCGCGCCTTTTCGGATACTTCCGAAAATCGGACCGAAGTTCACCGAAAAAAATCTGGCACTCGAGGTTGCAGAGTGCCAGTTTGGCTGGTTATCATGTTCTCGCACAGTAAGTTCGGTCGCCGTCGAGGTGACGGTGACCTTTCTTAGACGATACGGGAGGTGTGTTGCTGTGCTTCGTTTCGATCCTTTCACCGACATCGACGCGATCACCAAGTCCCTGCTTGCCACCGGAACCGGCAGCAGCCGAAGTCCACGCTTCATGCCGATGGATCTCTACAAGATCGATGACCACTACGTCCTTCACGCCGATCTTCCCGGCGTCGACCCAGGATCAGTGGACGTACAGGTAGACGGCTCGACCCTCACCCTGACCGCGCACCGCAGCGCCATTTCCGAAGAGGGAGTGACGTGGCTGGCCGGTGAGCGTTTCACAGGAACATACAGAAGGCAGCTGTCCATCAGCGAGGACATCGATTCCGAACGGATCGTCGCCTCATACGACAACGGCGTGTTGACCGTGACTTTGCCGATCGCAGAGAAGGCGAAACCGCGGCGGATCGAAATCTCGTCGGGGCCGCCGTCCCGCACCGCAAACTCCGAGGTGAAAACCCAAGGACAGATCGAAGCCTGACCTGAACGGCTTGGCACGAAATCGACTGTACGAGAGCCTTTCATCCAGGAGGTCCACTATGCCCGCGCCAATCATGGCCCCCGCCGCAGCTCTGGCTGAACCGGTCGTCTGGAACGAAGACCCGCAGCGGCAAGGCTGGTGGAAGCGCATCCTCGCGGCCACCCCGCCCGAGAACCCCACCAACGAAGAATTTCAACCCTGACAAAACCAGACCGTGTTCGCCGAATACGGTCACCCACAAATGAATTGATGCCTTCCGTCCGTCCACCGAGGCGGACGGAAGGCATTTACAGGCGCTCTACACACGTTCAGCTCGATGAAGCCTTCCGGCCGAACCGAAGAGCCATCACCTGCAGCAGGTCAGGAACCGCCCGAAATGGGCGAAGCAGGACGAAACACTCACACAACAAGGACGAAGCTCGCCGCCACCTGCCAACCGTGACTCGTACGGTTGAAATGTAGACGTCAGTGACTGCGCTGACGCTTACCGACCTCGTCGGTCCCCTGAATTGTGTGGCCGTCGAGGTCGTCTCATGTCTATACCCAAACTGAAAGTGGTCAGCCCTCAACCCTCGTCGGAGGAGATGCCGTCGCCAGACCCTCCAGAAGGATTGCCAGACCGCGCTCGAGTTCGTCCTGCCCGTCGTAGTGAGCCATGATCGTAGCCATCGACCGCAGTCTCGGAAACTCGGCAAGCGCAAGCCGATGCAGACCGAGCCGCAAGAGATCGTCCGTCTCCTCGGGATTTTCGACTATTTCCTGAAGCTCGTTGAGAATGTGCCCGTTGAGGAAGCCGAACACTGCTCGGTAGATGTGTAATGCGTCTTCAGGAGTGAAACCGGCCCGTATCAGCAGTTCGAGAATCGCTTCGACGTAGCGCAACGTCCCGGGAGGACGCAATCCGAGCGGGGTGGACAGCGGCCGAGTGACCAGCAAAGGAACCACGTTGGGGTGCGCGAGCGCGAGGCGGCGATACCCGTACGCAACTGCGTGCAGCTGCCCCCTCCAGTCGCGATCGGACGGGTCGACGACCAGTTGTTCGAGCACGGTCTCGACGACCCCGTCCAGCAGGGCCGCCTTGTTGGCCGCGTACCTGTAGAGAGTCATCGGATTTCTGTCGAGCGCTTTGCCCAGTCGGCGCATGGAGAGGCCGTCGGCACCTTCCTCGTCGATGATCGCCAACGCCGTCGAGAGTACGAGCGCCCTGGTGAGGGGCTCCTCGCGGTCCGCGGCGGGAATCAAACCCTTAGTGCGATCGGGCGAGTGTCCGGTCATCCACAAAACATACATCGTATGCCTACGCGTTGACAGAACAGTACGGCTGGTTTACTGTTCGGATACGCCCTATGCATACAACGTATACACACATCGTATACCCGGAATGTCCGGATTTACGTGGGCGCTCATCGATACGTCCCGGCGCCGGAGTCGGCGCGGACGTACGGACTCACTTTCGTCGCATGAGTCCCTTCTTCAAAGGATCGAAGATGAACAGAACATGACAGCACCCACCGCAACACGACGCTCGCGGTTCTTTCAATTCTCGGGTATTGCAACGATTTCCGTTTTCTCCGTCGGCATTCTCGTCTTGCCGGCCGGCACTGCCGGCGCGGAAGCGACTGCTGTCGGACTCGGCACCGCTGAGCCCTTTGCAGTCCTTGCCGGAGCAGGAATCACCAACACCGGACCGACAACCCTCGGCGGCGATATCGGCACGTATCCGACTCCAACCATCACCGGTGTATCGGACCTGACGATTACCGGCACCAATCATGGTGGCGACGCGGTATCGCAGGGAGCGAAACCCGACGTGTTGACTGCCTACAACACTCTTGCCGGTCAGGGACCCACACAACCGACGGGAGCCGACTTGACCGGTCGGACACTGGTTTCGGGTGTCTACAACTCCGGTTCGTCGATCGCACTGTCGGGAACCGTCACCCTCGACGCGCAAGGTGACCCCGATGCAGTCTTCGTCTTCCAAGCGGGATCAACGCTGATCACATCGTCGTCCAGCACCGTTGCACTGATCAACGGAACGCAGGCGTGCAATGTTTTCTGGCAGGTTGGAAGTTCCGCCACCCTCGGCACCAACTCCGTCTTCCGAGGAAACCTCTTGGCGCTGACAGACATTACTGCCACAACCGAGGCAACCGTCGAGGGTCGACTGTTGGCGATCAATGGCGCGGTCACTCTGGATACGAACACCGTTACGATCCCGACCTGTACGCCTCCTGTCACGACCACGACTCCGACCACTACGACGACTACGGTCCCGCCTGACACCGCGACAACTACCACCACGACTGTGGTCCCGCCGGAGGTGACTACAACCACGACGGTCGTCCCGCCGGAGGTGACTACAACCACGACTGGTACACCGGTGGAAGCGACGACCACCACACCAGGGCCGAACGGCACGACTACAACCACTGTGGACGTACCGCCGATCATCACGACCAGCCGAAACATTCCGTCCATACCCGAGATTCCCGGTCTCCCACCACTGCCGGGAATACCCCCCACCGTTCCCGGGACGGTAACCGTCCCGTCTCGGGTGCCGACGACGTCAGCTTCTCGAACGGGTGCCCCGACCACTCAACCGGTAGGCCCGGAATCCCCGAATGTTCGAGCCCCTCAGGTGCAGCAGGTACCACGAGGGTCGGTCGACACCGGTGACGGAAGCACACAATCCCAACGCGGCGGACAGTCCAGTGGAGGATGGATCGCCCTGCTCGTCGGCTTCTTCAGCGTCGTGGCTATGTCGGCCCTCGTCATCCGTCGGACGAGTCGATAGATGAAAGACGAAAACTCCGTGATGGCTCCGCGAACTCGCCGAGCCATCACGGCTCTCGCCCTTACTGTTTCAGTACTCGTAACGGTGGTCGGATGCGCCGGTGGACAATCCGACAGCGGAAATTCACAACCACACTCGTCGCCTCGACAAGACACCACATCCGCGCCGCGCGCCACTGACTCTGCACTACCCGAAAGGGCGCCGGTAACTGCTGACCACCGCCCCGCGCGACTCGAAATCCCGTCCATCGGCGTCGACACCGACATCATCGATCTCGGACTCGATACCGATGGAGCACTCGAGGTCCCACCGGATGGGAAGGACGCAGGGTGGTACACCGGCGCTCCCGCCCCCGGTGAGGTCGGACCGGCAATCATCGCCGGCCACGTCGACTGGCAAGGCACCGACGGGGTCTTCTTCGATCTGCGGAATCTCGAAACAGGAGCCGACATCATCGTCACCCGCGAAGACGGAAGTCGCGCAGTGTTCACCGCTACCAGTGTCGAACACTTCCCCAAAGAGGACTTTCCCACCGACGTTGTATACGGCGACATCGACCACCCCGGACTCCGGATCATCACGTGCGGTGGATCCTTCGACGAAACCGCACGCAGTTACAACGACAACATCATCGCATTCGCCGACCTGGCCTAACCGCCTGAGACGCCGCAGCACACCACTTCGAAAGTCCGCACGAACCGTTGGAGAGCAATGACCGTATTCCACTTTCCCGTGCTCGAGAAGTTTCGATGACAGACACCGACGACATTCGAGCGAGCGCCGAAGCAGGTGTCGACGCTCCTGCATGGCGGGATCGGAAGCGTTACTGGTGGCCGTTGGGATTGCTGATCCCGCTGAGTCCCTTCCTGTCCTGGCTGCTGGTCGAATATTTGCACCTCGGCCTGTTCTGGGCGACCGGTGCCTGGATCCTGATTCTCGTCATCCCGATCGTCGACGTCGCAGTCGGCGCAGATGGCCGCAGCCCACCCGACAACGTGATCGCGGCATTGCAGGACGACCGCTACTACCGCTGGTGTACCTACCTGTTCGTGCCACTTCAATACGCTGGCCTCGTCTTCGCCGCATGGTGTTGGGCGCACGCCCCGATGGCAACCGGAGAGAAGATCGCACTGGCGATGACCGTCGGCGTCGTTGCGGGCGTCGGTATCAATGCCGCACACGAACTAGGCCACAAGAGCAGCCGCCTCGAGCGGCGGTTGGCGAAAATTGTGCTCGCTCAATCGTTCTACGGGCACTTCTACATCGAGCACAATCACGGTCACCACGTCAACGTTGCGACGCCGCGCGATCCCGCCAGTGCTCGTTTCGGGGAATCGTTCTGGATATTCCTGCCCCGCAGCGTATTCGGAGGTCTGAAATCGGGCTGGCGGATCGAATCAGCACGCCTGCGCCGGCAGGGTTCACCCGCACTGTCGCCTCGAAACAACATCTTGCAGGCATGGTCGCTGAGCGCCGCACTGTTCGGGACGTTGATCACCTTATTCGGGTGGCAGATACTGCCCTGGCTGCTCCTGCAAGCCTTGGCCGGGATCACGTTCCTCGAGGCCGCAAACTACCTCGAACACTACGGATTGCTCCGTGCGCGAAGACAAGACGGCAGCTTTGTCAAAGCCCGGCCCGAAGACAGTTGGAACAGTGATCATCTCTTGTCCAATTTGTTCCTGTACCAATTACAACGACACAGTGACCATCACGCGAATCCGCGTCTGCGCTACCAATCTCTGCGCAGCGCTCCAACCGCTCCGCAACTCCCTGCCGGATACGCGGTGATGATCGTCTGCGCTGCCGTACCACCACTGTGGCGGCGGATGATGGATCACCGTGTCCTCGGCTACTACAACGGCAACGTCGAGCTCATTCACACCAAGGCGACGATATGAATGACAATGCCCGAGACGACCACAGCGACGGGCACTACACGGCCACCGGGCCGACCAAACACGCCAGAGCTGCGTACCAGCCGGCGCGCACCCGGCTCAGACGAGCCGCACCGAGCCTGGACGTCGTCGCTGCCGCGGAGTACCTGTTGACCCAGCCCGACGCATACCTCTATCGCCGCCGATACCTCGACCTGATCACTCAAACCCCCGGGCCCGACGGAACATCGATCACCGACTACGCCGCAGCTGAACGCTACCTACTTGTCACCGCTACCGCGCACCGCAGAACTCATAGTGAGGTTCGTCCATTGCCGGCACCCGGCGATTTTCTGTGAAGTGGTCACCGCAGTGTTTGATGCCAGAGAGTGACAACAGCCTGACGAATTCGGGAGCGCAGCATTTGTCATTTGCCATCACAGCTTTGATTCGCGCTCGCCAATGTCATCGAGGATCAAGAACTCGATCTTCGCTCGCTCCCCGTCCGCATCGAAGTCGTTGTCGCGGTCTGAGACACGCGTGATCAGTTCCGTCAGTGCCGCATGGATCGTCGTGTACAGAAATGCACGCGGGTCGGGCACCCCCATCACGTCGTCAGTGTTCATCTGTACCTGCGCCGTAGCGGTACGCCTGCCCAGAAATACACGCGGAAGCCGGATCCCGGTCGGATCGGTCACCACGGAGATGTCGCCACCAACGACAACAAACAGATCGAAGTCGTACTGCATCGCGATGCCCCTCAGCCGGTGTCTGAGCCGAGTCAACTCCTCGATGAAGTCAAGCGGCACCGACGGTCCACCGAATACTGTCCTGAACGTGACCCCGCGAGTCATCGATCTGCCCCCTTTACGAATCATCCATTTCAGGATCGAGGGCCATACCCTCTGTGTCCTTCACGCCAAGTGCTCGGGCATATCGACCGGCATACCGCTCCAGTGCGACTGCTGAATCGGCCTCACCTTCCCATTGATCCGGAATCGCGGTGCCGTCACACGTTGTTCGCGACACTTGCGCCTCGGAGAACTCGACAGCGGTCCGGGTGAAGGAACACCGCACAAAACTCGTGGCCGCCGAGAATCGTGCGCCGCCGAAAGTGCACTCCACGAATGAGGTATCGGCGAACTGCGCACCAGTCAGGTCTGTGTCGTCGAATGCGCATCGTTCGAACACAGTATTGGGCACGGAGCGGAGCCCGCGTGCTTTGGCTCCAGTGAAATCGCAATCGACGACCCTCGGTCCGAGCGCCAGACGAGAGAGCGTCGCACCCCGGAAACTGCACCGTTCGAATCGGCGATTGAAACGGGGCTGTCCGGTCAGTGCCACGAAATCGAAACGGCAGTCGAATAATTCGGATTCGAAGACGGAGATCGGACCCCGAGCGTAACTCAGATCAATCCGTTCCAACGTGAGATACCGGATGTCCAATCCAGCGCTACCCGCTGTCAGGCCACGCACATCGATCAGCCCGTCATCGGTCTCCGCCCATGGGGAGACGAGAGTGTGGGGCGGCTTGACGATCCGCGACTGATCGAGCAGCTGCGCCCGTAAATTATCGACGCCCTCATCTGACCAACGTCGACGTAGGGAGGTGATCGCGGACCGGTTCACGGGCTCAATAGTATCGGCAAGATCCCCAGCGATTGGCCGTGGCTGCCCAAGAAGCGAACCACCACACATCAGTACTTCGGTAGGAATCACTTCTCGGAGCGCGCAAAACAGCCGGACCGTGAAATGCACGGCCCGGCTGCAGCGCTCACGCGCACGAAGTGGAACTCGGAGTCAACTGGGGTACTGAAACCGGTCGTGTACGAGCCGTTGACTCATCCCCGGATCAGTATCGAATTATCAACTCTCACAAGTTGATCACGTCGCCCACAAGGATCTGATCGGGATTGACGATCTGCGGATTCATGTCCCACACCTGCTGCCAGGTGAGACCTCGTTCCGTCGCGAGGTCGAACAATGTATCACCGGCTGCAACGACTACCTCTGAGCCGGGCGCTGGAGTCTCCGACTCCGGAATGCTTTCTACCGGTACAGATTCGGATGCCTCAGAGTAGACAACGGGAGCAGGCGCCGGTTCCGGTGCAAATTCGGGTGCTACGTCCTGTGCCGGCGCGGGCGCGGGAACAATACTCGACCCGGTATCGCACGCCCCGATCGAACTCAGGAAGGACATGGGATCGACGGCGCCTCCACTGTGAATGCGGAGATGCAGATGTGGGCCGGTGGAGCTACCGGTGTTACCCGTTGCCCCGATCTCGTCGCCTACCTCGACGTGTTGCCCCACACCGACCCATGTTTCGGAGAGGTGGCCCATCTGAATCTGCTCGCCACTGTCCGCTTCCAACTGGATGTACGTTCCATATCCACCCGGATCATTGGGTCCGGCAACAGAAATCGTGCCCGATGTGGGCGCGTGGAGCGCGGTGCCGACGTTGACAGCGAAGTCGACTCCGTCATGTCCCGCGTGGTAACCCTGCGAAAGTGATCCGCTTACCGGCCACTCCCAATTGCAACTCGCCGACCAGCCCTGCGCACCGGCGGTACCTGCATTGGCTACTGCTCCGGCCCCCACAAGGGCGCCCAGTCCCGCAGTTACGGCGATGAATCGTTTTGTGCTGGAAGGCTTGTGTTTTCTGTGCTTACTCATGTTTTCCTTGACTGATGTGCTCGGAGCAGGTGCAGGCTCTACCCGCAGACAGCACTCAATACGTGCTGAGCTACTCGGTGTATCGCACCAAGACTCCGTTGGAGTGAGATGTTCGGATCGCGCCATGGAGAGAGGTACGGTGACCGCTCTCGAACGCGAGCGCGCGCATAGACCCGCAGGTCTGCATCTCCTGGTGACAGCACAGGAGATACGGGTTCTACATCGAGGCAGTGCCTGAATCGATCGTTGATCGAGGACTACGAATGCCGGAACAAACCGAAGGCTTCTCATTCGAAGATCGACAGGGTGGGTGTCTACCCGGATGGTCGGAAAGGGGGTGGAACATGGAGATCCTTGCGTTGCGGATGAGGAATCACCTCATACGCTGTCGCTTCACGACGCTCCACACCACGGTTGAATTACCTGGGTACATACCTGTTTTTGCGCATTCGACCCGACCGGTCGATATCAGGCGCGCCTTCGGTAGATGGCATCTGTTCGAACAATCGCCAGTGCCCCATGTCACTTCTGGAGACGATACCGCGTCTTGGTCACCTGGCGCGTCAGCGTTACCGAGATGGGACATACAGGCAGCATTGCTCCTACAAGCCGAACGGGAGACCAGTGCACGTTCCCGGCATCGGAAACGCGTGCTGATCTCCCGTTCGGCGAGTTGTTGCCTAGTGGATCTACTGCTGAGTCGAAGCTACTTTCTCGGCTGCGTGGTGAGCGGCAATGTATCCGTAAACCAGCCCCTGGCCGATCGTTGCACCGGCGCCCGGGTAGGTGTGACCGAATGCGTTGGCCGCAGTATTGCCGATCGCATACAGGCCGTCGATCACGCTGCCGTCCTCACGAAGCACGCGTGCATGCTCGTCCGCCTGCACACCGCCGCAGGTGCCGAGGTCGCTGAGCGTCATCTTCACCGCGTAGAGGGCACTCGTGTCGAGCTTCCTCAGGTTCGGGTTCGGGGACACTGTCGGGTCGCCGTAGTACCGATCGTATGCACTTCCGCCGCGACCAAATTCCGCATCGCTACCGGCAGCAGCGGCCTCGTTGAACTTCTCGAAGGACTCGGCAAAAGCCTCCTCGGGAAGACCGACCTTGCGGGCAAGCTCGACCGGACTGCTCGCCTTGTGCGCGATGCCGGAGTCGAAGAATGCCTGCGGAAGCGGCTGACGAGGGAAGATACCGCCTGCGAACACGTAGCTGTTGCGGTACTCCTGGTCGAAAACAAACCACATCGACTCGGCCGGATCTCCGGCCTTTTCCCGTTCGAGCACGCGCTGGCCGAACGACATGTAGTCCGTCGCCTCGTTCACGAATCGACGACCGGTCTGGTCGACGATGAACGAGCCTGGCAGCGCACGCTCTGCGAGCATCACCATCGGCGGGCGGCCCTTGATGCTTGCCACCGCGGGGAACCACCACGACTGATCCATCGATCCGATACCTGCGCCGAGCTCTTGTGCTGCCTCGATCGCTTCGCCGGTGTTGCCCTCTGCGCCCAGGCTCTCGTGCTCACCGAGGCTCTCCGACTGGTACTTGTGGCGCCACTCCATGTTGTGGTCGAACCCGCCGGCTGCCAGAACGACACCACGCCGAGCGGTCACCGTCACTTCACGTCCGTCTTGCACCACAACTGCACCCGTTACGCGGCCATCTTCGGTGATGAGCCGAACCAACGACGTTTCCGTCCACACCGGGATACCGGCCTGGACCACACCTGCGAACAGGCCGGCGGCGAGCGCCTGACCGCCTGCGATGTATTCACGCTTGAGTACGTACTTGCCGTAAACGCCCTGCGCCAGGCGGCGGATGATGCGAGGGAAAGCCTTGCTCGGCTTCTTCACCATCAGGTTCATCCACTTGTAGTCCGCACCTGTCACCGGCATCGGCAGTCCGGCTTCCATCAAACCGGGCCGCAGGCGACCGCGTTCCGCGCCGAGTACCGACGCGTCGAACGGCAGGCACTCGCAGGTACGTCCGGCGGCGCTACCTCCCGGCAGTTCGGGGTGGTAATCGGAGTATTCCTTGGCCCAGAAGAACTTCATGGGCGTCGTGCGGTAAAGCATGTCGACGGTGGCCGCACCGTTGTCGACGAATGCCTCCCCACGTTGGGCAGGGGCAGTATCACCGACCACCGACCGCACGTATGTCTTCGCGCGCTCAACGGTGTCGCCCGCACCGGCTTTCGCCAAGATCGGGTTGGCAGGCATCCAGAACGCTCCACCGGACCGCGCCGTCGAACCGCCAACGTACTGCGTCTTCTCCACGATCAGCGTCGACAAGCCGAGCTCGTTCGCGGTGAGGGCGGCAGCCATGCCGGTACCGGACCCGATCACCAGTAGATCGACAACGATGTCCTTGGCTTGTGTCGCGGGGGGTGCCTGATTCTTCGCCATTGAACAAATCCCTTCACGTGGTTATCGACGTAGAACGCTAAGGCAGTCGCGGCGCAGAAGGTTCCGGATGCCCAGTCAGCGGGACATTGCGAGTGGATTGGCGAAGAACGGCTCCTGCCACGGGTCGGGCTTTGTGCCCGCCCCAGCAGAATCGCGGCTTGCCTTCTTCGATGTCTACGCTGCTCACGTGAGGACAAATCCCAGCTTCGGCATCGTCGACGAAACGCTCGGCACCCTTGCCCGCGGCATGCTTCCCCGCCTACGCCACGTCTTCGAGCAGCACCAGGCTCTTCACCGTCAGGCCGTCGAAGCGATTGTCAACGTCTGACAGACTCGTGCGGTTTGCATTTCATGGACGGGTACTGGCCGGCGGTTCGCTTCAACGGCGACGATGGCGTCGTCGAGGTGACTGTCGAATCCTGACCGCGATCCTCGTCTCGGACTATCGGCTGATGTTCCTCGGCACTGATGAAGAATAATCATCTACATGAAATGGAACACCCCTACAGAGACCGGCTGGTTCGTCAACCTTGCCGAAGGTGGTTCGGCCGTATCGATATTCGATCCGTCGGGGAACGTTCAAGGCGAACTGATTCCCGCATCCGACGACGGATCGGAGAGCGTTGCCGGCGGGCGGAAGAAATCGTCAACAGCCGAGCAGGATCGATCCAGGCTCACATTCCGCAAAGGCCGACCTGCATCACTTCGATTGTCCGACGGAACGATCGGGACCCTGATCGACCAGAAGCCCAAGGCCATGCGCCGCAAGAACAAGCTGTGCGAAGTCGATATCGCGGGCAGAACATACCTCTTCGTTCATTCATCGGGCCGAAAGGCAACAGCCCGGCGTGACGGAATCGCATTGGCACACATGGAACGTGGCCGATGGTCGGGTAGAAGTACCGTCGCCAGAAGAACCCTCACGGCAACGGACGCCCTTGACGAATGTGTCCTGACACTGTTTCAGAAGGTAGTCACACCTGGACGTACCGGCGCCTTCGATCAGGTACTGACCGACCTCAGCAACATATGACGTACGCCATATTCGGTGGATCTCAACCGCACTCGAGATACTGACTTTCAACTCTCAGGTCCACGGACATGCCTTGGACACAATGAGTTTCACATCTCGGAGCGGAACGCTGAAACCAGATCATGGTCAATGTCGACGCTTTGAACACGCTCGCCCAGCGATTGTCGCCAGGTGCGATGATCACAGATCCAGATCTACTCCAGTCCTATCGGCAGGACTGGAGTTTCGATCCCGCAGCCGGAACACCGGTTGCCGTAGTACGTGCTTCGACGACGGCAGAGGCGGTTCGACGGACGGCATCTGAGGCCGCCACATGTAGCGAATAGCGACGAGTACCTGAATTCTCCAGTGCAACCGGATATGGTGAGGCTGTCGTCTTCAATGCGGCGATGCAAGAAGGGAAGCTGCGACCAAGACGTTACGTCGGGCAAGACAAGTAAATCACCTGGACATGGCTGGAGGCCTCCGTGATGAATCTCGTTCGCCGACTGAGCGTCTGCACATCCGTCGTGATCGCTTCTACTCTGACGTCGGTGGCGCTCGCATCCGCCGCGGTGACCATTCCATTCCAGGTCAACCCTGCGCCGTACGGCAACCCGAACGGCAGCTTCGACGCGCCGGCAGTCCGCTGCGTAGCTGTCGTCGGCGAACTACCTGGCACGGTGACGATCACCGGAGGCAATGAAGGCCGGTGGGGATGCCTGCTCTCGTCCGAAGTGCGCTGGTTGAACCTTTCGACCGGGGCCTCCGGCTCCGCTCGGCTCTCGGACGGTCTCAACGGAGTCCCAGCAGAGGCGATCGTGCAGACCGGGACCGGTCAAGTCGCTGTTGCCGTGCTGTCTGTGGCCGGATCCATCATCACCCCAGGTGTCACATCGTTCTACGTGCCGTAGCACCAGAACTCCGCATCACCGGCACCGTGGGACCTAAGGTCCTGTTTACCGACCCGTCATCCCGGTTAGCCTGAAAAGACGCTACCGAGAGGACACTCATGACCTCGTCAGTGCACGAAACGATCTCCGTGGATCTGGATTTGATCGACCTGTACAAGGACCTCCACAGCCATCCGGAACTGGGGTTTCACGAGCAACGAACATCCAGTCTGGTGGAAAGACATTTAACAGCACTTGGATTCGACACCACCACCGGTGTCGGGACAACCGGAGTCGTCGGAGTCCTGAAGAACGGAGCGGGCCCCACAGCGCTGCTGCGTGCGGACATGGACGCCCTCCCGGTTCGGGAAGAAACCGGATTGGACTACGCCAGCACCGTGACAACGACCGACGACCAGGGGAAGACCGTCTCGGTCAGCCACGCGTGCGGCCATGACCTGCATACGACCTGCTTACTCGGTGCAGCCCGGATCCTCTCGCAGGACACGACGACCTGGTCCGGCACTCTTGTCCTCGTCTTCCAACCGGCGGAGGAACTTGGCGCGGGTGCGCAAGCCATGGTCGACGACGGACTGTTCGAGCGATTCCCGAAGCCCGACATCGTTCTCGGCCAACACGTATCGCCGCTACCGGCAGGCACGATCGCCGGGCACGCCGGCCCCTCGTATGCGGGATCGGACTCACTTCGTGTGAGACTGGTCGGAAAGGGCGCCCACGGATCTATGCCGGAGAACTCGGTCGATCCCGTGGTCATGGCGGCCGAAACCGTGTTGCGTTTGCAAACTGTCATCTCACGCGAGGTCCCGAGCACTGCAACAGCTGTCCTCACCGTCGGCTCCATCCATGCTGGAGATGCCGCCAACGTCATTCCCGGCGAAGCAGAACTGCAACTCAACATCCGCAGCTACGACGCAGTTGTGCGTCAGCGCATCCTGGACAGCGTCGACCGCATCGTCCAGGGCGAAGCGGCCACCGCCGGCGCTCCCACCCCACCGACCATCACCGAGACGGAGCACTTTCCGATCGTCGTCAATGACCCGGCGGCGCTGGACAAGACACTTGATGCGTTTGCCGAATGGTTGGGGACGAACAAGATTCTCGATCCCGGCGCAGGAGCAGGTAGTGAAGACGTCGGCATTCTCGCGACCAGTGCCGGTGCGCCACTGTCGTACTGGTTGTTGGGCGGTACCGACCCTTCACTGTTCACGACAGGTGACATGACCGATCCGGCTTTGCGAACCGTGCCGTCGAACCACTCTCCGCACTACGCTCCCGTGATCGAGCCGACCCTGACCATCGGTGTGAACGCCTTGGTCGTCGCGGCCAGGACGTGGCTCCCAACTCCCTAGAGTGTTGCGGGTCCGCAATCGATCGATCGTCCATGCGATCAAGGCTGCAAACGCGTAGGCGCCGCCGAGAATACTTGCAGCGCCCCACCCTGCCGCGTCGAAAACCATAGTGGTGGAAACCGCCCCAGCCGCGCTGCCCAACGAATAGAACACCATGTAACTACCGATGATCTGCCCGGACGATTCCGGTGTGTTCGCGACGATCAGATTCTGGCTCGTGACGTGAACAGCCTGCACGGCAAAGTCCAACGCAACAACACCGACTACGAGTAACACCAGCGAGTGCGTCGCCCGCGCGTTGAATACCCACGACAGCAAGAGAACGACCAACGATGCCCCGGTGACGCGTTGCGCTTTGCCTTGATCGGCCCACCGACCGGCACCGACCGCGCCCAATGCTCCAACCAATCCTGCGATTCCGAAGAGCCCGATCTGTGTGGTCGACAACCGCCATGGTTCCTCACTCAACGGCAGGGCCATTCCGCTCCACAAAGCACCAAAGGACGCGAAAAGGAACAAGGCGATCAGGGCCCGGGTGCGAAACAGTCGGTTCGTAAGCGTCAACGTCACGACAGACCCCATTGCACGCACGTACGAACGCCTATCGTGTTGCAAACGAGGATCTTTCGGCAGCATCGTCAGCGCGACGGCCGCGACCAGTACCGAAATGAAAGTGGATCCCGCGTAGACCGCCCGCCAGCCTGCCAGATCCGCAACTGCGCCGGCGACAGTCCGAGCGAGGATGATGCCGACGACAACGCCGCTGGTGATGACACCGATGTTTGCGCCCCGCTCGTCCGGGTCACTGATTGCCGCAGCATAGGCAACTATGACTTGAACAACTACCGAGAACGTGCCTGCGACCGCCATCCCGATCAACAGCTGCAGATTCGTGGTGGCCAGAGCAACAAGCATCGTTCCCGTTGCAGCAGCGACGATCTGGATTGCGATCAATTTCTTTCGATTCACGAGATCGCTCAATGGCACCAACACGATCAACCCCACCACATAACCGAGTTGGGCGAGTGCGACTACGAAACCGAGGCCGGCCGGAGGAATGGAAAGATCCGAGCCTATTTGCCCGAGGAGCGGCTGTGCGTAGTAGATGTTGGCTACCGAGACCCCGCAGAGCACTGCGAGCAACAGGCGAAGTCCGCGAGACATTTTCAACTTGCCCCGCGCGTTCTCGACAGCATGACGTGCAGTCACTTCCACCTCAACTTGGTTGCGTTTTGATACCATTTGGAGGTTACGTCAATACAGTTTCAAAACGCAACCAATGAGGAACTCGATGCCGGATCGCGCACAATGGACGGACCCGCACTGCCCGACGGCCCGAGCGGCCGACATCATCGGCGACAGATGGTCGCTGCTGATCGTGCGTGACGCCTTCGACGGGTCATCGAGATTCAGTCAGTTTCAACGAAACCTGGGCATCGCAAAGAACATTCTCACGGACAGGCTCAAAGTCCTTGTCGAGCAGGGAATCTTCGAAGTCCAACCGAACGCGCAAGGTACCCGCAACGAGTACATCCTGACCGAACGCGGTATGGATCTGTTCATCGTGATCATTAGCCTGCGACAGTGGGGAGAGCGCCACGCCTTCGATGACGGTGAGCCACACTCGATCTTGATCGACGACACCACGGGCGATCCGGTTCCCAGGCTTCGACTGATCAACACACGGAATATCGACCTGGACCCTACAAGTACACATGTGGAGAAGGTCGAGGAAGGTTGACCCGCAACTCGCCAGATTGACAGATGGGCGCACATGATTCGAAGTACGCGCATACTCCGACCATGACTGTCGATCTCGAGTTCTCCTGGCCGCAGTTTCTCTGGATTGCATTCATCTTCGTCGGCGTGCCCGCAACTATCGGCGCGAGCATCATCTGGACAATCTGGCGTTCGGAACGAACTGGCCTGGAGCACTCCACGACCGCCCTCGGCGGCGGGCACACGGGATCGGGCTCACTCGGACTGTGGCGCACCGGCCTGTTGGCCTTTGCACTGGGCTTTCTGTCTTGTGTGGGCTGGCTCAGCTGGTCAGCCGACTACAAAGGCGGATTCCGCGGCCCCGGCCTGCCTGCCCCGACACAGTTCCCCACCTGGCAGGTCGTCGCCTGTGGACTGACAGTGATTCTGGCGTGTTTCGGTTCCGCACATTGCTCGCGATGGATGAAGGCGGGCGGTATGACGGCCGCTGCCGGCACTGCTGCAGGATTCACCACAGCATTCAGCATCGACGCCAGTGCCGATGTCACCGGACAGGCAGGCGTGGGCGTCGCACTGTCCACAATCGGATGGGGCCTCACCCTTACCGCACTGATGCTTCTGCGCGGCAAGTGGTCGCGACGAGGATGAATCATTGCCGGATCATCCATACTCCGAGTAAAGAATTCGATAAGCGGACCTAACACGTTTTGAAATTCATTAAGAAGAAAATCGATTCCAGATACAGGATCGCCTGATTGCCGAACCTCCACGAGATCCTCGAAAAATATGAGACAGAAGCCTTATCGCTTCCGTGCCAACCCTTTGACGCATGCGGATCATAATATTCTTCGAACATCACGCGGAAGTGCACACAAGTCTGTGACTCACGGCATTATCCGATTTATCACGGGAAATCGTGATAAATCATCACCGTCTCTGAACTGCAACAACGCCTTAAGTTACAGATTCAACTAGTTCCAAACCATAGGGTTTCTTCCTTTTTCTCGGCGTCTCGATTCCGTAATGCTTGACATCGAATTGTCTTTCGTTCTCAATGAGCGATGTCAACTGACGATGATGCATCTCAGTGCATCAACGCAGTAATTCCGCTATCGAATCCAGTGAAGGGACCAGCCGCGAAATGACGGTTGCCGAGAGCTTGAAAGATAGGAATCTGTACTCCAACCTCAGGCGTGCTGCTGATTTGAGCAACCCATTCTGGGATCGCGCAGTCAGTGAGGGTCTGGCCGATATCACCGCCGATCGCGTCGCAGGTTTCGAACACCGGACGATCCAAGGATACGAATTCGAGAACTTCTCCACGTACTCGTATCTGGGGCTCGACACCGACGACCGAATTCGTTCGGGTGCGATCGCCGCTCTCGAGCGCGAACGAACGTTGAACAGTTCCATCTCGCGGATGAGAGTCCACTCCAGCCTTCTCGACGACACAGAGGCCGCGTTGAGCGAACTGCTTGACGCACATGTGCTCACCCTCGGATCCGCCGCAAACGCTGCGTGGAGTTTGCTCCCCCTCGTTGCGTCCGGGTTGCTCACCGGCGGTGAACCTCCTTTCATGGTGTTCGACAAGAACGCACACTTCTGCCTCAATGCGATGAAGGCGAGCGTCGCCGACGAAACGACGATCGTGACCATTCGGCACGACGACGTCGATGAACTCGAAAGTCTTTGCCGAACAAATTCTCAGGTGGCATACGTGGCGGACACCGTCTACAGCACAGGCGGGAAGGCGCCCCTGAACGAACTGTTTGCATTACAGGCCAAATACGGACTGATTCTCGTTCTCGACGAGGCGCACAGCACCTCGGTCATCGGACACAACGGGCGTGGCGCGGTCCTGGATCTCATCGGCAGCCTCAATGATCGAACATTCTTGCTGACATCACTGAACAAGGGATTCGGTGCTTCCGGCGGTGCGATCGCACTCGGTCGGAACGGGGGCAGTCGAAATCGTGATCTCGCACTTCGCTACGGCGGCCCGCTGACGTGGTCGCAGCGTGTGAACGTAGCCGGGCTGGGTGCTATTGCGGCGTCCGTGGAGCTCCACCGCAGCGGAGAGGTCGACAAGCGGCAGCGGCAACTCCGCACGGTTGTCGAACTGTTCGATTCGCTCGTCGACACGCCGGCATCGGGCGATGGACTCCCGATCCGCTTCGTCACGCTCCACGAGGAAGAACAAACCATCACCGCAGCACAGAAACTGCTGGCTAGCGGTTTCTACACATCGGCGGTCTTCTTCCCTGTCATCGGCCGGGGCAAAGCCGGGCTGAGACTGATGCTTCGGGCGGACCTTCCACATGCAACGATCGAGCGCTTCGCCGACGTCCTACGAAGTGTCACGGAATGAGCGACGACCGCACTGTCGCAGTGACACCGCTGGCTTGTGCCGTCGTGTTGACAGCACAAATGGCCACGACCATCTACCTCCCTTCACTGCCGAAGATCGCGACGGATCTGGGCATCGAAGATTCCGTGGTGAAGTGGTCGGTGACACTCTTCGTGATCAGTGCCGCACTTCCGGTGGTCGTGTGGGGGCGGTTGGCAGATCGACTCGGACGCAGGACGGCACTGTTGTCCAGCTTGGTATTGTTCGTGATCGCCTGCATTGCATTGGCTTTGGTCCAGAGCGCCGCCGTACTACTGATCGGCCGGATCGTTCAAGGCATCGGAGCAGGAGGTGCGGCCATCATCGTGCGAATGATGGTGAAGGACAAGTTCACCGGTTCGGAGTTGGCTAGCCGCTTGTCGCTGTTGTCGATGGCATTTGTGGTGGCACTGGGCGGTGGCCAACTGATCGGCGGCGCTCTTGCGTCGTTCACCTCGTGGCGAACCGGCTTCGGCGTGCTCGGAGTACTCGGAGCAGCACTCGCTGCGGTGGCACTGAGGACCGAGAACACCACAGTCCGCGACAACAACGAACGCGTTGTTCGGTGGAATGCCATAGTCCTGACACCCCAGTTCTACAAACCAGCCATTGCGGGGGGCCTGGGTTTCGGCGCGATAGTCCTTGTGCAGCAATCGAGCCCCTTCCTGTTCAGCGATCGATTCGACTTGCAACCGTGGGCATTCGGAGCCTTCGGAATCCTCTACGGAACCGCCTACTTCAGCGGCGCGCTTTACGTCAATCGAAGGGCCACAACCGTCGGTTCAGAGAAGTTGATGCGTCGAGGTGCGCTGTGCATGCTGCTTGCCGGCCTCGTCCTCATGCTCTGCTGGTATCCCCCACTCGGTTCCACGCCGTTGCTCGCGGTCTTCCTGCTCGGATACATCGCACTGACATTTGGGCAATCGCTTCTCTTCCCGAACTCGGCAGCATCAGCAGTGACGCATTTTGCTGAAGGCGGAGCCATCGCCGTCGCGTACTGCGGACTCGTACAGCAGGGAATTGCCGGCATCGCCTCTGTAGTCGGACCTCTCGCATCCGATGAGCGCGTGTGGTCGGCAATCGTCGCACTGATCACTGCAGCAGCGACTGCGCTCGTATTCTCCCTCCGCACAGCTTCCTCCGAACCGACAGTAGGTACGTCCCATGCCCGTCATTGAACGCACCGCACAACTCGACCCCGGTACCCGCGAGCAAAACTTACTGGCATACAAGGAAATTCGCGAGCGAGTTGCGGACGCGCAACACTTGTCCGTTCACGGGGCACCCGAGCGGTCGGTCGCCAAGCACCGGGCTCGCGGCAAATTGCCCGCTCGCGAACGCATCGATGCTCTTCTCGACGTGCAGTCCCCGTTCTTCGAGATCGGACAACTGGCCGGATTCGAGGTGTACGACGAGCAACTCCCGTCGGCTGGTCTGGTCACGGGCGTAGGGCTCATCCGCGGCTCACTCTGCGCCATCTTCGCGAACGACGCCACCGTCAAGGGCGGCACCTACTACCCGCTGACCGTCAAGAAGCAACTGCGATTGCAATCCGTCGCTCGTCGGCTGAGGCTGCCGTGTGTCTATCTCGTCGATTCCGGAGGTGTTTTCCTTCCGATGCAGGACGAGATCTTCCCCGACGAGCACCATTTCGGCGAGATGTTCAAGAACATCGCCGAAATGTCGGCAGACGGCATCGTTCAGATCGCAGCAGTCATGGGTTCCTGCACGGCTGGAGGTGCATACATCCCAGCGATGTGCGACGAGACCGTCATCGTCCGCGGTACCGGCACCGTCTATCTGGGCGGCCCTCAGTTGGTCAAGGCTGCAACCGGTGTCGACGTCGAACCGCAAGAGCTCGGCGGCGCCGACGTGCACGGGGTGATCAGCGGCGTCGTCGATCACATCGCCAACGACGACATCGAGGCTCTGAGCATGATCGCCGACATCGTCGCCCGCGGTGATCGACGGGAGGTACGGGCGCCGTCACGATCTCCGCGACCACCTCTTCACTCCCCCGAGCAGCTCGACACGGTGATCCCGGCTTCCTCGAAAACCCCGATCGTCGCGCGCGACGTTCTGGCCCACCTGCTCGATGCCAGCGAATTAGTCGAGTACCGAGCGAATTACGGCCGAACCATCGTCTGCGGGACCGGCCACATCGAGGGGTACACCGTCGGGGTCATCATGAACGACGGTGTGCTCTTTTCGGAGGACTCCCTCAAGGCCGCGAACTTCGTCGAACTGTGCTCACAACGAGACATCCCATTGTTGTTCCTGCACAACGTCAACGGATTCATGGTCGGGAAGCAGTACGAGGCGGAAGGTATCGCCAAACACGGCGCGAAACTGGTCAATGCCGTCGCCTGCGCCAGGGTTCCCAAGCTCAGCATCGTCATCGGCGGAAGCTACGGGGCGGGAAACCTCGCGATGTGCGGACGCTCGATAGGTCCTGACTTCATGGCCGTGTGGCCGAACGCGAAGACCACCGTGGTCGGTTCCGAGCAAGCAGCGTCGGTGATGGCATTGATGAAGATCGAATCTGCGCGCACACGCGGAACTCCGCTCACGGAAGAGGAAATCGAGGAAATCAAACGGCCGATACGCGAAGGTTACGACCGGCAGGGCGAGTCGGTGTACGTCGCATCCAGGCTATGGGTTGACGCGATCGTCGACCCGGTCGACACGCGATCCTGGGTTTCACTCGCGCTGTCCATGCTTCCCCGCAATCACGGAACAACGCGCTTCGGCGTCTTCAGGATGTGAGAACATGACTCGACTTCTCATCGCCAATCGGGGTGAAATCGTCACGCGCATCGCGCGCACGGCCCGTCGTCTCGGCATGTCGGTAGTGACGATCTCCTCCCCCGTCGATTCACACGCACAGTGGCATCGCCTCGCCGATCACACCGTGCTTCTGGACGGAGACATCCCCTCGGAGTCCTACACCGATTCGGATCAAATCATTGCGGCCGCGCTGGCCGCGGATTGCGATGCCGTGCACCCGGGTTACGGATTCCTCTCCGAAGACTCCGATTTCGCTGAAGCCGTCGTCGCTGCAGGTCTGACATTCGTCGGTCCGGCCGCTGAATCCATCGCTCTACTCGGAGACAAGGCAAGAGCGAAGAAGGCCGCCGCTGACGCCGGCATCCCGACTCTCACCGCGTGGGGCGAGGCAAGCGCCGATCCCGATACCGTCCTCGGTCACGTTCGATCTCTCGACGTGCCGGTGCTGCTGAAACCGGTGTTCGGGGGCGGCGGCAAGGGGATGGTTCGACTACATCCGGGTGATGACGCACGAGAGGTCATCACCTCTGCAATCGGTTTGAACGAAAGGAACTTCGGCCGCGGCGACCTGATGATCGAAACGCTGGTGGAGCGTCCGCGTCACATCGAAGTTCAGGTCCTCTTCGATTCCTTCGGTACAGGAGTTCACTTCTTCACCCGTGAATGCTCCCTACAGCGTCGGAACCAGAAGATCATCGAGCAGGCACCGGCAAGTTCTGTCCCCGAATCGGTCCTGGGAGCCATGCAGCACGACGCTCTGCGACTACTCGGAGGCGTCGGCTACGTGAATGCGGCAACCGTCGAATTTCTGGTTGACGCCGAAAACCGCTACTACTTTCTCGAAGTCAACACGCGCCTACAAGTCGAACACACGGTCACCGAGGAAGTGACCGGCGTCGATCTCGTCGAACTGCAACTCGACATCGCCCTCGGCGCCCGTTTGCCGTTACAGCAGCGCCATATCGCGCTGCGGGGTTTCGCGGTGCAAGCCAGAATCTACGCCGAGGATCCGTCGAACGGGTTTCGGCCCGCACCTTCACATTCCGTGGACATAGCCTGGCCGTCGGGGGTTCGCATCGACAGTGCTTTCGAGGGTGCCGGCAGCATTCCGCCGTTCTACGATCCGATGATCGCAAAGGTCATAGCAAGCGGTCCGACGCGGTCAACCGCACTGGAATCATTGGACCGAGCTTTGGCCGACTCGAGTTACTTCGGTGGAACCTCGAATATCGGTTTCCTCCGACTTCTCTTGGCGACACCGGCTGTGCGCGCGGATGACATTCACACTTCCTTCGTCGACGAGCACCTCACTCGGTTGATCCCGGATTCTGCAGAGCTCCAGGCCACCGCCGCTGCTGTTGCGATGGTGTGGACTTCCGTCGAGGAACAATCGCCGGTCACCGGGTCGTCATGGACCGGCCCCCACGGACTACATCGAGAGACATTGCGCAAGGTGGGATCCGACCCGATCGGACGCGAACTCATTGCCGATGGCCGCGTCGTGCCGACAACCGTCATCTCACAACGAAGCAACCACTGGATTGTCGCCGCCGACGGCCGGAACATTTCGGTGGTCGTCAGGGGTGGAACCGACGAAGTGACACTCAGCCTGGTCGCCGATGGTTTGACAACCACCGCTGGGCGCCTCGGAGTCGGCACCGGTACATGGGTGTGCGTTGGTGGCTGGACCGTGAAGGTGGACGAGAAAGTCTATACAGCAAAGGATTCCGATCTCAGCGACGGAGAGATCACATCGAAGATGCCGGGAACCGTGCTGGCAGTGCTGCAGACTGGAACGCGGGTGTCGGAAGGTGATGTCGTCGCGGTCGTAGAAGCAATGAAGATGGAGACTGCCCTTCGTGCTTCCTCACCCGGAATCGTCTCGACGGTGACAGTAACGGTGGGAGATGTCATCGATGCCGGACAAGTGCTGGCAGCCGTGGCGCCATGAGTAAAGATTGCCACGATCTTATCCCTTTTTTGACTGAAGCAATTGTTACACAATATCTTTCATGTCAGAAGCAGGGGGAATCGAGCGTCGCGCAGTCATTGTTTCCGCAACCGAACTCCGCGAACTCATTCGTTCCGATCGGACGCTCGTCGTCGTCAACGTGGTACGAGACAACAGCGAGGGCGGAGCCGGAATCATTACTGCGCCGCAGTCCATCACATTGTCGATCAACGACTTTCAAAGCAGTGGCGGCGGGACTGACGGGAATCGACCGCTGCCAGACCTCGACGCATTCGGAAGAACACTGAACGATCTGAAAGTATCCGCCGATGCTCACATCGTGGTCTACAGTTCGCACAGCCCCCTGCTTGCGGCCCGCGCGTGGTTCACGCTTCGCTGGGCAGGACGTTCAGTGCGGTACTTGGACGGCGGATCGTCCGGATGGGTTACAGCCCGGAAACGCATATCGACAAACGATTCGATTCCCGTACCACCTTCCACCACTAGCACGACACTCGCCGACGCAGAAGACGCCCTGCGCGCGGCATCGGCCGGCAGATTGCTCGACGCCCGAGGATCGAGCAGTTTCCGCGCCGGCCACATCCCCGGATCTATCTCAGCGCCGGCAACTGACCTACTCGACGACAACGGATTCCTACTTCCCGACCGCGAGTTACGAGAATACTTCCACCAGTTCGGAATAGAGCGTGGTGCCACCGTCGTGTCCTATTGCGGCGGCGGAGTTGCCGCGTCGCACAACGCACTGGCGCTTGCAGCGGTCGGCATCAGCTCCGCGGTCTACGTCGCGTCGTGGTCGGGGTGGAGCGCCGACCCCGAACGACCCGTCTCCACTGACATCCATCACACACCAAGGAATCCGGACCAGCGATGACACGACAGATGATCCTCGGCGCCTACATGGTCTTTCCGAGTATGCACAGTGCCGGAATGTGGCGGCATTCGTACTCGGAGAATGCCTTCGAGGACAGAGCGCTCTACGAGCGATACGCGCAAGCAGCGGAACGAGCAAAATTCGACCTGATACTGATACCTGAGCGTGTGCACTACGTCGACGGCCACACCAAATACGGTCTGCTGACCGGCTTTCAACATGATCCGACGCAGTTGGCTGCAGTGGTGGCCGGCGCAACAAATCGTATCGGTCTCGGCGTAACCCTTTCGGCAAGCTTCAACAGCCCGTACAACCTGGCGAGAACTCTGGGCAGCCTCGACATACTCAGCGGTGGGCGCGCGGCCTGGAACATCGTGATGACGGCACCCGGCCCGGCTAACGACAACTTTCCCGAAGTCGATCGGCTTCCGAGAGAAGAACTGTACGAGCGCGGCGACGAAGTTCTCGAAGCAACCACCGCACTCTGGTCGTCGTGGGACGGCGACGCCGTATCGGCCGATCGCGACAGCGGAATCTACGCAGACACAAGCAAGATTCACGCGGCCGACTACAAGGGCAAATACTTGTCGGTGCAGGGTCCACTCACCTTGCCACAATCACCTCAGGGCCGCCCGGTCTTCATCCAGGCAGGTGAATCTGTGAGAGGGCGCGAATTCGGTGGGCGGTGGGCAGATCTGGTCTTTGCGATCGACCCGTTGGAGGAAGATCTTCGAGCGAAGCGCAAGGCAATTCGCGGCTACGCGGAAGAGGCCGGACGCGACCCTGATTCGGTGCGCCTCGTCGCCGCTGTGCAACCGATAGTCGGCGAGACGACGAGCATCGCGAAGGAACGGCAGGAGTACCTGCGATCCTTGATCCATCCGGATGCGGCAATCGAGTGGGTCTCCCACTCCGCAGGACTAGACTTGTCGCAGTTCGATCCGTCCACTCCGATCGCCGAAGTTCTCAACCGCGGTAGTGGCCCCTCGCGTCGATTGGCACGCCTGATCGAATCCCGAAATCTCACCATCGCCGAAACCGCAGAGTTGTTCGCGCGCAATGATCTCACTCCCGAGATTGTCGGCTCGCCGCAAGAAGTGGCGGACGAGTTGACGCACCTCTTCGAATCGGGAGCAGCTGACGGTTTCATCCTGACCGCTACCCACTTCCCCAGGGGGCTCGACGACTTCGCGAGTTCCGTCGTGCCACTTCTGCAAGATCGGGGCGTGTTCCGGCGCGAATACACCGGAACGACCCTGCGGTCCCACATCTTCGACACCACTCGCACTTCCCCACGATGAACGGAACTCAGCCCATGACGACGTCGCGGCTTTCATCCATACCGATCCGAGTCGCCATCCTGGCGTCGACGCTTGCAGTTGCAACCGGCTGCAGCACTGCAACGCCAGCTGCGAGCGCCGACTCCGAGCCCGTGTCAGGGGGCGATCTGACCTTTGCGATCAATACGTTTCCACCGTGCATCGACAAGACCCTGAACGGTCAAACTGCTACGGCATTCCATCCACTCTACGACAAACTCGTCGACCAGAACCTCGAGACCGGGGAGATAGTGCCTTGGTTGGCGACGTCCTGGGAGGTCCAGAACGACGGTCGACGATTCGTCTTCGCTCTGCGGGACGGCGTGACCTTCAGCAACGGCGAGCGTCTGGATGCGCAGGTTGTCGCGGACAACTTCGAAAGCCAGAAGAGACTGGGAGACAGTGGCTTCGCGACCACTGCGAAGTCACATCTCGCAAACTTCACTGGAGCGGAGGTACTCGACGCTTCCACTGTCGCACTCAATTTCTCGGAACCGTCAGCGGGCTTCCTTCAAGCCGCCCGCTCCGACACGCTCGCCATCATCGCACCGGAATCGTTGAAGAAGACGCCCGAAGAACGCTGCGCCCAGGGCGTTATCGCTTCCGGCCCGTTCGTACAGAAAGAACTGGAGACCAACGCGAAGGTCGTACTCGCTCGTCGGGACGGGTACCACTGGGGATCCTCACTCAACAAGAACAAGGGAGAGGCCTATCTGGATTCGATCACCTTTTTGGTGGTCCCCGAATCCTCGGTGCGAATCGGCGGTTTGACGTCAGGACAACTGGACGCCGCGATCGACATTCCGAGCACAGACGTCGACCGGGCAGAAGGCGCCGGACTCACTGTCATCCCGTCCCTTGCTGCCGGCATCAACGACTCGCTCTTGCTCAACCCCACGTTCGCGCCGGTACTTGCGGACCTGAACGTGCGGCGTGCTTTGGTGAAGGGCATCGATACCCAGCAGATCATCGACACCACCTACACACCGAGTGACGAGAAAGCGCGAAGCATCTTGTCGGTGAAAGCGCCCGGTTACACCGATCTGTCGTCCGAGTACACCTATGACCCGTCGGGTGCGAAGTCACTGCTGGACGCCAGTGGATGGACAGTCGGCGGTGACGGATTCCGAACCAAGGACGGTGAGAAACTGACCGTCGAATTGGCCTACCGCAACCACCTCCCCCAATCGCAGTTCGAACTGATCCAATCTCAGCTGCGCGACATCGGAGTTGCAGTGAACTTGCAACCTCGCTCGACTGCCGAGGACAACGCCGCGAGAACCGACGGCACATGGGAATCGATCTACTTCCAGAGCTTGCGCGCCGACGGTGACGTACTGCTGGTGTTCAGTCCCACTCTCGGCTCGACCAAAGGCATCGCCTCGACTCCGGAGCTGAATGCATTGCTGGTCAAACAATCTCAGACCGTAGACGTCGATGCGAGAAACGGAGTGTTGAAGGAGATTCAGGAACTGATTGCCGATCAGGCACTGGCGATCCCGTTGCACGCCTCTTCGCTGATCTACGCGACGACTCCCGCGGTTCACGACCTGCGCATCCAAGCCGATCTCTACTCGGTGGACTTCGTGGATGCGTGGAAGAGCTAGCCCACACTTCGTGATCTCGACAACCTGCTTCGACAAACCCTCTTCCCGGAAGGAACCCGATGTTCACCCGTCCTCGCACCGCAACGCTTCTGATCTCTACCCTGGCCACAGTTACTCTCCTGGGTACCGCTTGCGGAAGCCCAGATGAAGAATCGACCGGGCAACACTCCGGTGCAACAACATCCAGTATCAACTTGTCGGCCGAGCAGAACCGCATCAGCACCGACAAGGTTGATTCGATCGCAGCGAAGGTCCCTCAGGAGTTCCGCGACCGGGGCACGATCCGAATCACCGGCAACGCTGGAACCGCTCCACCGTTGCGCTTCTATGCCGACGACGACAAGACTGTCATCGGTTCCGAGACCGACTTCGCGTATTTGATTGCAGAGGTGCTCGGGCTGAAAATCGACCTTCAGGTCGCGGATTGGGCGCAGAATTCGGTGCGGATCGATTCGGGAGACGCAGATGCGTTCATCTCCAACGTGACGGTCACCGAAGAGCGCAAAGAGAAATACGACTTCGCGACGTACCGCCTCGACACTCTCGCGTTCGAGGTCAGAAAGGACAGGAATCTCTCACTCGAGAAGCCGGAAGACATCGCCGGACTGAAGATCGGAGTCGGCGCTGCCACCAATCAGGAGGCGTTGCTGGTGAAGTGGAATGAGGACAACCTCGCAGCTGGGCGTGCTCCCGCTGAAATCACCGTGTACCAGAAGACCACTGACTACTACCTGCCGCTGTCTTCCGGTCGAATCGACGCTTACTTCGGCCCCAACCCGTCATCGCAGTTTCACGCTGCACAGTCTGGCGAGAACGAAGTGATCGGTCAGTTCTCCGGAGCCGGTGAGGCCGCGTTGGGCCAGATCGGTGTACTGGTCAAGAAAGACAACGGCTTGGTACAACCGATCAGCGAGGCGATAGATCATCTCATCGAAAACGGCACATACGAGCAAGTTCTCGAGCGATGGAAGATCACCAACGAGGCAGTCGACAAGTCGCTGGTCAATCCCCCTGGCCTCCCGAAGACGAACAAATAGGAAAGGCGCACTCTAACTCGTCGCGGGGCGACTATTTCAGTCTGAACCGCGAGATCGACGGCGGACCATCGTATGCCTCGCCCGCCCCGTCGACCCGAGACCGTGCGCAGCGTGCTCCACCGGCTGCATCGCTTCATCGAAGGACACGCAGCACCAGCTGTCTCCAA
Organism: Rhodococcus sp. SB1D; assembly: GCF_048573875.1. NCBI lineage: Bacteria > Bacillati > Actinomycetota > Actinomycetes > Mycobacteriales > Nocardiaceae > Rhodococcus > Rhodococcus sp. SB1D. Next base: position 28,215 of record NZ_JBMAIQ010000009.1, on the reverse strand, counting down.
GATGATTCGAATGCTGAACTGGGAAGAACGCAGCAAGACAATGGAATCCGACCCAGGTTGTCAATCGAGTGCTAGCTTGGAGTTCCCGATTCAGGTCAGAGCAGGAGCTTCATCCATGAAACTGGCAGAGGCACTGGCGCTACGAAGTGACACCACTCGCAAGGTTGCGCACTTGCGCGAGCGGATCGTCGACAATGCACGCCACCAGGAGGGAGAAGTTCCCGCCGAAGACGCCGCCGTCCTTCTCGAAGTGCTGACGTCAACTCTGAGCGAACTCGAACGGTTGATGCGCGCGATCAATCGAACCAATGCGCAGGCGATCCTCGGAAACGGCACTGTCACAGATGCACTCGCCCATCGAGATGTGCTGCGTCTGAGACACTCTGCAGTCAATGCCGCTGCGGACGCCGCGTCCGGGCGCGAAGAGCGAGGTTACGGTCGTCAACTCCGATCAGAATTGGTCTATGTCGCGGCAGTCCCCGTCACCGAACTTCGGGCAATCGCGGACGACCTCGCCCGCGAGATTCGCGAGGTCGATACACAGATTCAACGAACGAATTGGGAGGTGGATCTGATCGAGTAAGCACGGCAGCGTTGGAGCAGGTAGTCGTTCGGCGAAGCGAGCACACACCGCGACCGGCGGTCTATCCGGTCACCTCTGAGCGCGGCGGGCAGCGCACCTACACATTGCAGCCCTGCACGTCGTACAGGTAAAAGTGCACTACGCACACATCACCACCACGTGCTGATCGTCGATAGACGAGGGCGGGTTCGGGGCATCCAGCACTGTCGGCGACTACAGGTCGGTGCGTCTCCGATTGGGATGCAGGATGCACCTCAGTAGCGCGAATAGTGCTGCATCTCCTCGCGATCTGCAGCGCAGATGCACTTTCGATCGAGACCGCGGTCGGCAGTCACTGCGCAGAAGCGAACCCCGAGCGGATCGTGGGATTCCATACTGTGCTGACACGCCGGGCAGATCGACGGTGTTTTCTGATCCTCGTCAGTCGACTCGGATTGCCCTCGTGCATTCGACACATCGGACGGGTTCGACGCCATACAGGCGCTCCAGTTCTCGGCCGTTCGACCACAGACCGGGTTGGCGTCGAGGACGACATGGCTTGACCGCGCATATTCGAATGACCCTCGACGTACCCCACGCTACTCGCTTCGGCACACCGGTTTGTACCAATTTCTGCCCACGCGACAATCCCGGTCGAGCAGGATAGAACTACTGCACGCACCATTTCCGTGCAGGATTCGAATTCGTGCAGCATTCGTCGTGAAAGGGCTTCTCGTGAACACTTTCCAACGTGTATCCGCCGCCGTGAACGTAGTGGTCCAACCACTGATCGGCGCTCCGATCGTAGGCAAACTACTGGGCCGTTCCATGACCGTCATCACCTACGTCGGACGCAAGTCCGGTCGCACCTTCAGCGCGCCCGTGTCCTACAAACGAAAAGGCGACCATGTGACGATCGGCGTTGCCATGCCGGACAAGAAGAGTTGGTGGCGCAATTTCTACCCGGAACAAGGTCCGATCGTTCTCCAACTGGACGGTATCGATCGCCCCGGCGAGGCACTCGCACACCGAAAAGGCAAGGGTGTCTACGTCTCCGTCGAACTCGCTCCCGTCGACTGAGCGGATCGAACAGCCACCGGTGCAATCACATTCAGCTCACACCCACCGCCTCACGAGATCTGGGTGATTCAGATCTCGTGACGGTCGGGACCTTTGACTCTGTGCAATCGAGACTCGGTCTCGCACCCTTCGACGCGGGTTTTTTGTCGACCATCGGTCGGACAACCCGATCCTGTCGGGACATTACCGTCCGGTAACATCGACGGCAGGCGTGAGCTGGAAGAGGTGACCACCGTGACGATCGGCATCTATCTGGTCGACGACCACGAGATCGTCCGTCGTGGATTGGCAGACCTGTTGAATCAGGTACCGGGATTCAACGTTGTTGGCGAGGCGTCGTGTGTTCGCGAAGCCTCGGCCGGAATACCCGAATGCCGACCCGACGTGGTTGTCATGGACGTCAGACTTCCCGACGGTAACGGCGTGGAACTGTGCCGAGAACTGGCGTCGACCTACCCGAGCGCCGCCACTTTGATGCTCACGTCGTACTCCGACGACGACGCACTGCTCGACGCCCTGATCGCCGGCGCACGAGGATTCGTCCTCAAGAACATCCGCGGCCACGACCTGGTGTCGGCGATCCGCACGGTTGCTACCGGCAAGTCGCTGTTGAACACCCAGGCGGTGATCGGTTTGGTCCGGCGCATCCGGTCCGAACAGGAGTCGGGTACTGCGGCAGCCCTGTTGACCGATCAGGAGCTCTTGATCTTCGAGTTGATCGGCAAGGGACTGAGCAATCGAGAGATCAGCTCGCACGCAGAACTCTCGGAGAAAACAGTCAAGAACTACGTCTCACGCATCCTCGAGAAACTGGGTCTCGAACGTCGAACGCAGGCCGCAGTTCTGGCGACAAAGCTTCGTGCGGGCACTTCGCACCCGGATCCTTCCGGCCAGGCGACCACTCACCTGCTGACGCCGTCCGGCTCGCCCTTCTCCGCCACCACGGGCACGCACCATGCCAGGTAGCCGCGACGCGCTCATGCTCAGCCTTTTCGGCGACATCGCCGGAAGCGCGGAGCTGACTGCTCTCAACCCGACTGCAATTCCCAAACTGCTCAGTGCCGTGTTGACCGTCGGGTCCACACTCCAGCTCGACGAAACCCTGCAACAGATAGTCGACGTCGCGCGACATCTCCTCGAAGCGGACTACGGCGCGCTCGGCGTGAAATCCCCCGACGGACGCTTGTCCCGATTCATCCACTCCGGTTTGACTCAGGGGCAGGTTGCCAAAATCGGGCATCTTCCCGAAGGACACGGCCTGCTGGGCCTGGTCGTTCGAGAACCGTGCCCGGTTCGAACCGACCGAATCTCCTCGCATCCGTCCTCGGCAGGGTTTCCGACCAATCATCCGCCGATGGACACGTTTCTCGGTGTTCCGATCTTCGTCAGGGGCGAGGTGTTCGGCAGCATCTACCTCGCGGACAGCTCGGAACGGACTGCATTCGACGACCGCGACGAGGCTGTACTCCAGATTCTGGCAAATGCTGCGAGCATCGCCATCGACAATGCGCGTCTGTTCGAGGAATCCCGGACGCGAGAAGCCTGGCTCAAGGCCGTCGCCGCCGTCAATGCACGTCTGCTCAGCGGCGGATCCCGCGACGAGACGCTATCGGAACTGGTTCGGACGACGCGGCACCTCACGGATGGAAATCTTGTGTGCGTCGTTCGCTACGACCTCGGCAGAGAGCCGGTAGTCCACGTCGCCGATGCTGCTGATTCCCAGCCTGTCCCCGCGACCGGATCAGCCGTCGATCTGTCCGGGACCGTGATCGACGACGCTGCGCGGAGCCGGCGGCCGATCTCTGCACCACATGGCAGTTCCGTTCCGGCACTGAATGTTTCCGGCGACGAATCAGTGGTCGCACTCCCCCTCTCCGGGACCTCGTTCGGCGGCGGTGTTCTCTTCGCGTCACGCCGCAGCAACCGCCCGTGGGGAGTGGACGAGATCGAGCAACTGACGGCGATGGCAGACATCGCTTCTGTCACTGTCGAATTCGCAGAACAGCAACGGAAAGAAAGACTGGTCGACGTCCTCGAAGATCGCGACCGAATCGCGCGGGATCTCCATGACCACGTCATCCAACAGCTGTTCGCCACCGGGTTGAGTTTGCAGGGGGTGCTGCAACGTCCAGGCGACGAGGACACCGTTCGAACCGTATTGGACACCTCTGTCGATCAACTCGATCGAACAGTCCGTGAAATCCGCACCGCAGTCTTCGACCTCCATACGAGCGAGATGTCTACTCCCACAAGCCTGCGGCGGCGACTACTCGATGCCGTCAACGGTCTGTCCGGCCACTCGTCGATCACTCCCAGCGTCACTTTCGAGGGAACCATCGACAGTTCCGTCCCGTCTCGACTTGCCCCGCACGCCGAAGCCGTTGTGCGCGAGGGCTTGAGCAACGCTCTGCGGCATGCACATGCCGATGCCATCGACGTCACCATCCGGGCCACCGAGGAGCTTGTCATCAGCATCGTCGACGACGGTGTGGGAATCGACCAGGCAACCAGAATCCACGGTCTCGACAACCTGGCGACCCGCGCTCGTCAGTGCGGAGGCTCGAGCAACATCACCAGCGAGAACGGTGTCACCGAACTGGTGTGGCGTGTTCCGCTGAGCCCCAGGCGAAGTCCGTTGCCGATCCAGCATCGTTGAGCGTCAGAGCGGATCCAGTTGGGCCTTGAGCAGGCAGAACTCGTTACCTTCCGGATCGGCCAGGACATGCCATTGTTCGTGCCCTGTCTGGCCGATGTCGGCCGGCCGCGCACCAAGACTCAACAGGCGTTCCAGTTCGGCCTCCTGATCGCGATCGGTGGCGTTGACGTCGATATGCAGGCGGGGCTTACCCTTCTCCGGTTCGTCTCTGCGACTGAGGATGATCGTCGGCTGCGGACCGCCGAACCCTTCGCGTGGGCCGATCTCCAACGAACCGTCGTCCATTCGATCGAGCACGACGAAGTCCAGGACCTCGCACCAGAACCGGCCCAGCACCTCGGGTTCCCGGCAACCGAGCACCAGTTCACTGATACGACATGCCATGACCATCTCGCTTTCTTTCCGCTCGTGAAGACAACTCTCTCGACCGTACCGGACCACGTGATCTACGCCATGCCTCTGTTCCGATCCTAGGGACCTTTTCCCCTCGTCCAAGTTCCCGGTCGCCACGATCATTGCGTTATGTTCCACAGTCCCAGGCATTCTCGGTCTTTCGTCACGTCGATGTGCGTAGGCGGCCGTCGTGGTTGATCTAGCGCCCCGGCCGGTCGGTGAGGTCGATTCCCCCGCCGATGCAATTCCCCGAACCGCTCCGAAGGGTTCGAAACTGGTCGAGATCCTCAGGACCACCGATCACAAGATGATCGGTCTGATGTACATCGTGACTTCGTTTGCCTTCTTCTTGATCGGCGGACTGATGGCACTACTCATGCGCATGGAATTGACCGTTCCGGGAATGCAATTCCTGTCCAACGAGCAGTACAACCAGTTGTTCACCATGCACGGCACGATCATGCTCCTGCTGTACGCGACCCCGGTATTCTTCGGATTCGCCAACTACCTCATGCCACTGCAGATCGGGTCGCCGGACGTGTGTTTCCCGCGACTCAACGCCTTCAGCTACTGGCTCTATCTCTTCGGCGGCCTGATCGCGTCCGCCGGATTCGTAACACCTGGTGGTGCGGCAGATTTCGGCTGGACCGCCTACGTACCGCTCACCAGCGAACTCCACTCCCCCGGCATGGGCGCCGACCTGTGGATCATCGGTCTCGCTCTCGGTGGCGTCGGCACCATCCTCGGCGCAGTCAACATCGTTTCGACGATCGTCTGCCTGCGCACCCCGGGTATGACGATGTTCCGCATGCCGATCTTCACGTGGAATGCGCTGGTCGCCAGCATGCTGATCCTCCTCGTTTTTCCGCTGCTCGCTGCTGCCTTGATCGGACTGTGGGTGGACCGGCACCTGGGAGCGCACCTGTTCGACCCCGCCACCGGTGGAGTCATGTTGTGGCAGCACCTGTTCTGGTTCTTCGGCCATCCCGAGGTCTACATTCTGGCGCTGCCGTTCTTCGGCATAGTCTCGGAGATCTTCCCCGTCTTCAGCCGCAAGCCGATCTTCGGATACACCGGATTGGTCTACGCAACATTGGGAATTGCTGCACTGTCGATCGCTGTGTGGGCGCACCACATGTACGCAACCGGCGCCGTTCTCCTCCCCTACTTCTCGTTCATGACCTTCCTGATCGCAGTTCCCACCGGAGTCAAGTTCTTCAACTGGATCGGCACCATGTGGAAGGGGCAGTTGACTTTCGAATCGCCCATGCTGTTCTCCGTCGGCTTCCTGGTCACATTCCTGTTCGGCGGACTCTCCGGCGTCATCCTTGCCAGCCCGCCCTTGGACTTTCATGTCACCGACTCGTACTTTGTTGTCGCGCATTTCCATTACGTCCTCTTCGGGACAATCGCGTTCGCGACATACGCCGGAATCTACTTTTGGTTCCCGAAAATGACCGGCCGGATGTTGGACGAGAAGCTCGCCAAGATCCATTTCTGGTTGACCCTGATCGGCTTTCACGCAACATTTCTCGTCCAGCATTGGCTCGGCGCCCAGGGCATGCCTCGGCGGTACGCGGACTACCTGCCATCGGACAATTTCACTCTTCTCAACACGATCTCGACCATCGGCGCGTTTGTGCTCGGAGCCTCGACGATTCCGTTCATCTGGAACGTTTTCAAGAGCTACCGGTACGGCCGAATTGTGACCGTCGACGATCCTTGGGGCTTCGGAAACTCGCTCGAATGGGCGACGTCCTGCCCACCACCGCGACACAACTTCACCGAACTCCCCCGAATCCGCAGTGAGCGGCCGGCATTCGAACTGCACTACCCCCACATGGTCGAAAGAATGCGCGACGAGGCGCATGTCGGACTGCTTGGTCACAAGTCGGTTTCCGACGTGAGAACTGAGGTGAAACAACATGAATGACGGCACGAAGCACCGAGCCTGGGCAGAAAAGCAGCACCACGAACGCCGAGCGAAACCCGGCCATCTCCTCGCCCCGTTGCTCGTGCTCATGTTCGCTGTCACGACGCTCGTGTGGTTGCCCCTGACGACTGCCGCGTGCTCGATAGTCGTCGCAGGATTGCTGTTCGGCACTGTCCTGCAAGCTAGTTCGCGTTCAACAGACACAGCTCGAGGAGTTCACGATGAAGCCCGAACTATCGACTGATCTCATCACCTCGGAGTGGTCCGCGGACGGAGCGGTGGTCGTGTGCATCGACGGATCCCCGGTGCGCCCCGACGTGATCACGTGGGCGGCTGAGTTCGCACATCGCCACGGTCTCTGGATGCGAATCGTTTTCGTAGCTCCGAGCGCCGATCTGAACACCTCGGCATCGCCGACCGGCCTGTTCATGGAGGCCATTCAGATCGCCGAGTCGGTGTCGCCAGATCTTCGGATCCGGACCGATCTGATCTCCGGGGAAAACACCGCAATCCTCACCGCGTTGACGTCCGAGGCCGCCTTGATCGTCGCAACACAGGACGATCCCGCCGCACCTGGACCGACATGTTCGTTCGCAAGAGTCGGAACACCGCGTGAAAGCAGCGCTGCGGCAGCCTTGCCGGTTGTCGTCGGTTTGGACGGAAGCGCCTACAGCGAAAGCGCTCTGGCCATCGCATTCAAGGAAGCAGAGGCAGCGAACACCGAACTGGTCGTCGTGCACGCAGCGCCGCCAGAGGCCGAGCTGCGTCGAGACTTCGCATCCGGGCACTCGCCCCAGCACTCGACGCCGCTGACGTGGCAACTGTCGGGTTGGGCCACGCTCTACCCTGGCGTCGCAATCCGTCAGATCGAGTTCGACGGCCCCTCGGTTGCCATTCTTGAACAACTCTCCACCGAGGCACGGCTTCTCGTCGTGGGTCGGCGTGGGCGAGGCTCGTTCGACGACACCGCTCTCGGCACCACGAGCAGTGCGATGATTCGAAAAGCACACTGCCCGGTCATCGTTGCCAGCGAAGCCTGAATCAGATCGTCACCCGGTCAGAAGCCGTAACTGTGGATGGGTGCGAGCTGACCGGAGTGATGGGCTTCGATTACGAAACGCTCGTGGTCGACCAACTTCTCCGGGAGTTCGTCAACCGGCCACCACCGCAGATCTGCAGATTTCAACGGCTCCATCCGGCGTGGTTCACCCGACCACGTGCGGCATTCGTAGAAGAAGTCCACTCGATGATCCACCGGTTCGCTCCCGTCCGCGTGGCGGCGATGCAACACGGTCAGCGGCTTCAGTTCCGAGGAAAGCAACTCGACACCAAGTTCTTCCGCAGCCTCCCGAACGGCAGCGTCGATCGCCGACTCCCCCAGTTCGACGTGGCCCGCAGCAGCGTGAGCCCAGTATCCGTCCATGAATCCCGTGCCCTCGCGCAATTGCAGCAGCACCTCGCGCCGTTGTACCGGGTTGCTTCGACAGAACAGCACGTACACCGCTGGTACCAGCGCAAATTGATCGGCCACACGACCACGCTATCGTGCGCGTGAAATGACGGCGCCCCGCGAGAACAAGCTCGCGGGGCGTCGTCGACGATCTGCTGGATCAGTTCACGTCGAACCGGTCGAGGTCCATCACCTTGGTCCAGGCTGCGGCGAAGTCCTCGGCGAACTTCTGCTTGGCGTCTGCACTGGCGTACACCTCGGCGAGTGCACGCAGTTGCGAATTCGATCCGAAAACGAGATCGACCGCAGTTGCCGTGTACTTCGGATCGCCCGTCACGCGATCAACACCGTCGTAGACGTTTTCGTCCGTCTTCGACGGCTTCCACTCGGTACCCATGTCGAGAAGGTTGACGAAGAAATCGTTGGTCAACGTCTCGGGACGATCGGTGAACACGCCGTGACGGGTATTGCCGAAGTTCGCGTTCAGCGCGCGAAGTCCGCCGACCATCACTGTCACCTCGGGCGGGGTCAGCGACAGCATGTACGCGCGGTCGACCAACAGAATCTCTGCCGGAATCTTCTCGCCTCCCTTGAGGTAGTTCCGGAATCCGTCGGCCCGGGGTTCGAGTACCTCGAACGAGTCGACGTCTGTCTGCTCCTGCGTTGCGTCCGTACGTCCCGGAGTGAACGAGACCGTGATGTCCTGTCCGGCGTTCTTCGCAGCCTGTTCGACGGCCGCTGTACCACCCAGAACGATCAGGTCGGCGAGAGAAACCTTTGCTCCACCAGCCTGGTTGAAGTCCTGCTGAACCCGCTCGAGAGTCTGAAGCACCGAGGAGAGAGCTGCGGGCTCGTTGACTTCCCAATTCTTCTGCGGCTCCAGTCGGATTCGCGCACCGTTGGCGCCGCCGCGCATGTCCGTGCTGCGGAAGCTCGCGGCAGACGCCCACGCCGTCGATACCAACTGCGAAATGGACAGCCCGGAGTCGAGAAGTCGACTCTTGAGGATCGCGATGTCTGCGTCCCCGATCAGTTGATCATCGGCCGAGGGAACCGGGTCCTGCCACAGCTGCGGCTCGGGAACCCAAGGTCCCAGGTAGCGCGTGACCGGTCCCATGTCACGGTGAAGGAGCTTGTACCAAGCCTTGGCGAACTCTTCGGCGAATTCTTCCGGATGATCGAGCCAGCGCCGGGTGATCTTCTCGTATGTCGGATCCAGGCGTAGGGACAGGTCGGTCGTCAGCATCGTCGGGGTGCGTCCGGCCGACGAATCGAACGGATCCGGGATGGTGCCCGCCCCCGCGCCGTCCTTCGGAATCCACTGCCACGCACCCGCCGGACTCTTGGTCAGCTCCCAGTCGTAGCCGTACAGAATCTCCAAGAAGGTGTTGTCCCACTTCGTCGGAGTGGGAGTCCACACGACTTCGAGACCACTGGTGATCGCGTCCTTACCCACACCCGTGCCGAAGGCACTCTTCCAGCCCAGTCCCTGCTGCTCGATGGGAGCACCTTCCGGTTCCGGTCCGACGAGGTCGGCCGGTCCGGCTCCGTGCGTCTTGCCGAAGGTGTGACCGCCGGCGATCAGCGCAGCTGTCTCCACGTCGTTCATCGCCATGCGGGCGAACGTTTCACGGATGTCGCGGGCGGCCGCTACCGGATCCGGTTGCCCGTTGGGTCCTTCGGGATTGACGTAGATCAGGCCCATCTGCACGGCTCCGAGCGGTCCGGACAGCTCACGGTCTCCGCTGTAACGCTCGTCGCCGAGCCAGGTGTCCTCGGGACCCCAGTAGATCTCCTCGGGCTCCCAGATGTCTTCTCGGCCGAATCCGAAGCCGAAGGTCTTGAACCCCATCGACTCCAGGGCGCAGTTGCCCGCGAACACCAGCAGGTCGGCCCAGGAAACCTGCTTTCCGTACTTCTGCTTCACGGGCCAAAGCAGGCGCCGGGCCTTGTCGAGGCTGGCGTTGTCCGGCCAACTGTTGAGCGGGGCGAAACGCTGAGCACCTTGGCCGCCACCGCCGCGGCCGTCTGCAATGCGATAGGTGCCGGCAGCATGCCAGCTCATACGCACGAAGAGTCCGCCGTAGTGCCCGTAGTCGGCCGGCCACCAATCCTGCGACGCCGTCATCAACGCGATGACGTCGCGCTTTAGCGCCTCGACATCGAGCTTGGCGAATTCCTGGGCGTAATCGAAGTCGGCACCCATCGGATTCGACTTCGACGAATGTGAATGCAAGACAGAGAGATCCGGCTGATTCGGCCACCAGTCGCTGTTTGTTCTCGGACGATTCCCGGTAGGCGTCGGAGACGGGATTGCGGGGTTTTCACTTTCGCTGGTGCTCTCGGTGTTTCCGTCGTGAGCAACCGGGCAACTATCGGACACGGTAATCCCTCCATGAGCGAGTAGAACGGACTTCGATCACGTTTGTGATCGCAAACTCTGAGTTGTCGAGCAGTCGGGACACAGGCCCCAGTAAATGACCTCGGCTTCGTCGAGAACGAAACCGTTGTGCGCCGACGGCGTCAAACACGGTGCCTCTCCGACTGCGCAGTCGACATCTGCAACGACCCCACAGGACCGGCAGACGACGTGATGATGGTTGTCGCCGACGCGTGACTCGTACAGCGCCACCGATCCGGACGGTTGGATCCGCCGTATCAGCCCGGCGTCGGTGAGAGCGTGCAACACGTCGTAGACCGCCTGCCGCGACACCCCCGGCAGAACAGCCCGCACAGCATCGAAGACAGTCTCGGTGGCTGCGTGTGGGCGTGCATGCACAACCTCGAGCACCGTGACTCTGGGACGAGTCACGCGAAGCTCAGCGTTACGCAGTTGGGCTGCATAATCCGGCGTCGAAGGCACCTTTCCACTATTGCGCAATCTTCTGGACTGAACCCAGACTTTCGCGAAAATCATCGCTGACAGGGCCCTCCCGACCGATTCGTCCGTGCTGGAAGTGAGCCGGATTCCTCGCTCTTTCTGGCGTCCCCACACCGCCTTCAGGTTGGTTGTGCGTCGACGCGTCCTGCTGTGTGGTTCCACAAACTCCGACAATCTCCCCGTCGTCCAACTACCGTGAAAGGGAGAATCCGCCGAGGTCAGGAGTGCTCGTGCCCAAACTGGAGATCAAGAGGAAGTCAGAACTCTCACGGCAGGAAGTCGCCGACCGACTCATCGCCCTCGGCCAAGCCCTCGCCAGTGGATCGGAAGTGGAGCTGGGGTCGGGTGGGGACTCGATCGAAATCAGTGTTCCGGAACAGGTTCGGTGGGAACTCGAGATCGAAGTCGACGGCAACGAAGTCGAGATAGAAATCGAGATTCACTGGCGCGACGACCCTCAGGAAGAATCGGAAGAGAAGTCTCCGCCTCCCGCCAAAGCAGTTCGTCGCAGCCGACCACGCAAGAGCACTTCCACATAGGCCGACTCGAATACGGTTGTTCGGCACTTACGGAGATGCCGACACCTCGAGAGACACGACGCGCAGCAGTGCTCGGAGGTCACTTTCGATCCGTCGAAACAGTTGATACACAACGATGAATCCGGCGATACCGCCCAAACACAGCGCACGGACTGTTGCGTTGAGTTCCTCACCGGCACCCGAACCGACAAAACTGAGCCCCGCGATTCCCACCAGTGGAACCGACGCCGCGACTGCGAGGTAACGCGTGCTGCTCCGACCCAACGAGCGAATATCGCGTCCGTCGTCGCTTCGTAACTCGCCGTGTGACAACAAGATCGGATACAGACATCGAACCGAGTAGTACGTCAGGATGAAGAACGGATACGCGACTGCGACGGCGCCGCACACCGCCAGCGACGACATCAGGTGCACGTAGGCTCGCTGCGGAATTCCGCCGGCGGCAATCTGCAATGCGACCGGATATGCGATACCGGCCAGAACCCACAGACCGAATGCGATCACGACCGCGCGATGTCCGACGTTCAGCGTCGCAGTACGCGCTTTGTTCAAGACCTCCGCGCTGTACGTCTGACCGTTGCGCAGTCCGTGAGGCACGGTGAGTGCAAGCCGACACCAATACAGGATCGCTGCGGCACCGAGAGAGAACGCAGCCACCCCGATGACCAGATGAACCTGCTCGAGATGCTGCTGAGCCTGCGGCGAGAGACCCGAGATGATCAGCATCTTGTTGTAGTAGTAGTTGTAGCCCGCCGCAAGAAGATTCGGAATTCCGATCGCGGCAAGCACTATCGGCAGCGCCCACTTCCACAGCGTCGAACGTGGACTCCCTTCCGGTGGGTCCACCAGATTGCGAGCAGACCGGTCCAGACACAGTGCGAACTGACGAGCCAACTTTCGGCCGCCAGACCACCTTCCGTCTCTCTCCGGCGAGAGAGACTTGACCAGAACTCGGCGCAGCGCCGGCGGACAGTCGTCCGGTAGCCGTGCCTCGGCTGCGGGATCCACCCCGCGCCGGCGGGCCTCGAGCGCCTTCTTGGGCGACGGTGGGCTCTCCCCCGTACCGTCGTCCGTGAAAGGCCTACTCCCGGTGAGGAGTTCCCACAGCATCACGCCCAGTGCATAGATGTCGCTACGGGTGTCGAGTGTGCCAGGCGCCCCCACCGCACAGGCCTCCAATTGCTCCGGAGACATGTAGGCAAGCGAGCCTCCGACAAAACATGCAGCGTCCTCGGTCGAGACCTCCTCGCTCGAGCTGACGTTGAAGTCGGCGAGCTTGGGGATGCCTTCGACGCTGAGGAGGACATTCGCCGGCTTGATGTCCCGATGTAATACGCCGTGCTCACGCGCATACTCGAGGGCATCGGCCAGTCGCATCCCCATCCAGGCCACGGTCTCCGGCCACGACATCGCAGCGATCTCGCTCCTCAGGCTCGTCTCGCTGGGCTTCATCTCTCCCTTCTTCGCCAGGGTCTTGTCGATGGCGTCGAGAAGTAGTTGTCCGGACCGCTGCGCCTGCGGTGTCACGCGGACAAGTTTGACCACGTCGAGCAGGGTCCCACCCGGCACGTATTCCATGAAAAGGACTCGCAGTGCGCGTTCCTCGAGCAGCCGTTGATCGAAGACCCGGACGATGTTGGGATGGTCGAGCTGGGCGAGAGTCTGTGGCTCGACTCCGACGTTGCGCGAGATTTTCAACGCAACCCACCGCTGCATCGAGAGTTGCCGAGCGAGGAACACGCGGGCGAATGCGCCGTGCCCGAGTTCCAACACCAGTTCGAAATCGTCCAGGTGCTGCCCGATTTCGAACTCGTCGAAACCCGAGAGCCCCAACATCATCACGTCTTCGCGACCGGCCATCGAATCACGGTCGAACATCTGCTCGAAACTCTCTGCCTGCAAGGGAAACTCGCTGAGGTACTCGGCTGCTGCGACGTCCTCCCCACCCTGCTTCCGCAGCCGGAACTCCTCGTACAGGAGCTCGGCCGGTAATGGTTCTTCGAGTAATTCGGGATACTCGGCACAGTAATCCGTGAGCCGTTTCGGGCAATCATTTTTCAGCCAGCGGTACTCCATGTCGATTCCGACCAGTTCGATCAGCGCCGCCCGACGAATCTTGGCTGGATCAGGCAGATAGTCGCTCAGGTCGGACGGGGTTCGTCCCTCCTCCCAATCCGCCACAAGGCGGCCGAGGCCGTCTGCACCGTTCTGGCCGTCACGCACCACCGGCAGCGTTGAAGGGCGCAACTCGGTGACGGTGCCCCGTTCGGTCAGGGGCCCGCTCGCGATTGTCGCGTCACTGGCCTGCGCACCACGTTCATTCATGACACTTCTGTTCCGCACCTCGATCACAATGAATCGGAGTGACTCACTTCAGCGTAACCCCGGTGGTACTCCAGACCCCAGCGAATCTATTCGGCGTGAACTGCCGACTTCGTGCCGATGCGAACGAGTTCGTCGCGCTCTTTGATTTTGATCCGATCACGCCCATGCTTCACGCCGAGGGCACGTTCGGCGGCATCGATGCGAAGCCATCCGTCCCAATCGACGGGCACCACTCTGCCGGCCCCGAGGACCTCCGCGATCCGGCCGTGACCGGCTCGACGCTCGTATGCCGAATCCAACTGTCGCAGCAAGGTTTCGACGGTTTGGCGAGCGTCTGGCCGCGCCGCACCGATCAGCCCCGCGGCACCTCGCTTCATCCAGCCCGTCACGAACAAGCCCGCGATCGGTAGACCGCTCTCGTCGACCACCGCGCCGCTCCGGTGCGAAACTATGCCGCGTCCGTGATCGAAAGGCACCCCGGCAAGCGGCGTCCCGATAAATCCGATTGCCCGGTACACAGCTTGAACCGGATAGTCGGTACAGACACCCGAAGCGGTGACGTGACCGTAGCCGTCGGGGTCAGTCCACTCGACGCGGAGTGCCTCGACTTTCCCGCTGCCGAGAATCTCCACGGGCTGTCGGTAAAAGTGCAGGTGAACTCGACGCTGGGCAGTTCGGTCGGCAGGCGCAGTGTCGGCGAAACCACGGAGTGTCTCGACTGCCAGTCGGGTGTGCACCAACTGTTTGGTCATCCGCTCGACATGCCGGTCCGGCGCGACATCGGCAGCGTCGACGACAACATCAACTCCGGGCAGTTCACCGAGAGCGCGCAACTCGTTCGGTGAGAATCGAGCGTCGGCGGGCCCGCGTCGGACGAAGACGTGCACCTCACGAATGAGACTGCCGGCGATCCCTTCCCGAACTTGGTCGGAGACGTCCGTGGCCTGCAGCGATTGTGCCTCGGCGAGGAGCATCCGCGTGACATCGAGCGCGACGTTGCCACCTCCGATCACTGCGACCGATTCCGCGTTCAGCGGCCACTGCGGCGAGCTGTCCGGGTGATCGTTGTACCAACCGACAAACTCGGCGCCACCGAAAGAACCTGGAAGCTCGACGCCGGGAATGTCGAGGGTGCATCCCGCGGCGCACCGGTTGCGATGATCACGGCATCGTAGGAAGAACGTAGGTCACCGACGGAAAGGTCCTTTCCGATCTCCACGTTGCAGAACAGCCGGAAGTCACTGGCGACCAGCGTGGTGTGCAGAGAATGGGCGAACTTTTCGGATTCGGGGTGCCCTGGTACGAGACCGTAGCGCACCAGTCCGTACGGCGTCGGTAGACGCTCGAACACGTCTGTCTTGGTGCCGGGCGCAAGTTCGGCGAGAGCGCCGGCGGCGTGGATTCCCGCCGGCCCCGCTCCGACGATCGCGACACTGAGCGGTGGTGAGAAGAATCGGGGCGCCGCAGGCGGGGATACCGCTGGACCTCTGGCGTTGATCATCCCCCGAGGCTAGGACCTCAACTGCGCTGGAGATCAAGTCCGCTTTCAGCAGCCCGCTTTTCAGTAACCCTGCTCTGCAGGCTTGTGCTCGGTTGTGTAGCGGTAGAAGTCCGCTAGTTGGAGTTCGCCGGCAGCTGCCTCGTCGACTATGACGGTCACGTGTGGATGCAGCTGCAGCACCGACGCCGGGCAGAATGCCGAGACCGGACCTTCGACCGCGGCCCGGACGGCGGGCGCTTTGCGGGCGCCGTCCGCGATCAGGACGAGATGCCGTGCATCACTGATGGTTCCGAGTCCTTGCGTGATCACATGATGCGGTACGTCGGCTGGGTCTGCGAAGAACCGTGCATTGTCGGCGCGGGTCCTCTCGGTCAAGGTCTTCACTCGGGTGCGCGATGCAAGCGAGGAGGAGGGCTCGTTGAAACCGATGTGTCCGTTCAGGCCGATGCCGAGGATCTGCACGTCGATGGGACCGTTTTCGGCGATGGCAGCGTCGTAACGCCGGGCAGCGTCACTGGGATCCGCGGCCCCGCCGTCGGGGCTGAACACTCGCGCATTGTCGATGTCGAGGTGATCCACGAGTTCCGTGCGGATGGTGTGCGCGTAGGACTGCGGCTGATCGGACGTGAGACCTACATACTCGTCGAGAAGATACGCGCTCATCGCCGCGAACGACACTCCCGATTCTCGATGCCTCTTGATCAGCTCTCGATACGTGTGCAGCGGTGACGATCCGGTCGCGAGGCCGAGCGTCCGCGCTCCGTTTTCGATTGCGCCACAAACGATATCTGCAGCGATTCGCCCGCCGTCCTCCGGACTGGGAACTATGACGATTTCCATTCAGACTTCCTCGCCGCTCTTGCCCGCTCCGACGATGGCCTCACGTACCGAACCCGAAGCGCGGTCCAACAATTCGGTTGCTTCGGCGAAGTCGCATTCGGCCAACAACATGACGACCGCTGCCTTCACATGACCATCGGCATCGTCGATGGTCTCCGCAGCGATCTCGGTATCGACTCCGGTGGCTGCCGCGACGATCCGGTTCGCACGATCGACAAGCTTGGCATTGGTCGGCCGAAGATCGACCATCAGATTGTGGAATGCCTTCCCGGAGCGAACCATACTGGCCGTGGAGAGCATGTTGCACACCATCTTCTGCGCAGTTCCGGCCTTGAGCCTCGTCGATCCGGTGAGGATTTCGGGGCCGGTCTCCACTTCGATGGCCACGCCGGCGTGAGAACTCATTGCCGCGTTCCGGTTGCACGAGACTGCCACTGTTGCAGCGCCGAGTTCGCGAGCGTGATCGAGTCCCCCGATGACGTAGGGGGTACGACCGCTGGCAGCCAGACCCACCACGACATCGTTGGCGTTCAACGAGATTGCGTCGAGATCGACCCCAGCCGCTCGCGGATCGTCCTCTGCCCCCTCGACGGCGTTCAGAAACGCTCCTGGGCCACCGGCGATGATGCCGATCACCTCGCCCGGATCGGTCCCGAACGTCGGAGGGCATTCCACTGCGTCGAGAACTCCCAGACGCCCACTTGTCCCCGCTCCCAGGTAGATCAGTCGACCACCTTGTGCTCGGGCCGCGACGATCAAGTCGACTGCGGCTTCGATGGCGGGTAGTACCGCTGCCACCGCGCCGGCCACGATTGCGTCCTGTTGATTCATCACCGTCAGCAGACCCGACACCGACATGACATCGAGATCGCGGGTCAGAGGGTTGGGTCTCTCGGTGGAGAGCATTTCCAATTGCATTGTGGCGAGTCCTCCTCGATCGATATTCATTACGACGACTCCTCGTCAGTACTCACAGCGACGACTCCTCGTCAGTGCCGCTTCGAAGCAATGGCATCATGGCTTCGTTGCAGAGCAGAGAGTGCGCTGGGCAGCGAGTGCGCCACCATCGCAAAAATTGTGTCGACTACCAACAGCTGACCGGTGCGGCTTGCCATCGCAGCCGATCGGAAACCGAATTCTCTACCGGCAGTGAGCAGAACGTGATGTGACTGCACGGCGAGCGTCGATCGCGCCCCTCCGGTGATCGCAGCCGTCGACGCCCCGGTTCGACGGGCAAGGGCAAGTGGTTCCACGACATCCGAAGTCTCACCTGAATGTGAGATCCCCACTGCGATGTCGTCCGGTCCGAGCAAGCTGGCGCTGACCATGGCCGCGTCTCGGTCGAGATGAACCCGGCAGTTGACGTCGATGCGAGAGAGCTTCAACGTGAGGTCTTGCGCGACGATGCCAGAGGCGCCGATGCCGTAGACCTCGACGCGGCGGGCGGATCGAATCCGGGACACAACTTCTTCGAGCGCAGCAGGATCTGTCAATTGCGCCGTGCCCTTGAGTTGTTCGGATTCGAACTCGGCGAGCTTGGCCATCACCTCACCGGCCGAGTCGGCAGCAACGATGTCCACACCGAGCGGAATCGTGTTCTCTGTACCGGACCCGCTGATCGCCGCCAGCGCGAGACGAAGCTGTGGATAACCCTCGAAACCGAGTCGTTTGGCTGTGCGGACCACTGTCGCCGTGCTTGTCGACGCTCGTTCGGCGAGGTCGTTGACCGTCAGGGTGGAGGCCAGACTGGGGTCGGCTTCGATGATTTCGGCGATCCGCAGCTCGGCAGGCGAGAGGCTACTCAGTGATGCACGAATACGAGCAAGCAGGTCGACGGACGCCGGAGCACTCCGGTCCAAAGTCATAACGCCTCGATTCGCATCGTTTTCGGAGCTGACGGCACCGATGTGATTCTAGGCAGCCCACGGCTTCCTGGCGTCAGAGATCCGAGCACACTGGCGTGACGCGCACCGGTGCACGAAGCAATGCTTCCAGGCAATCCGTGTGCGGTGAGATAGCCGAGAACCGCGAAAGCCAATGCTTCCTTGATGTCGGAAGTGACGCCGAGCTCGTCCGAAGAGACAAGCGCGATGTCGCCCAGTTCGTCACGGAGCATCGCCATCAACGTCGGGTTCTTGGTGCCACCGCCTGACACCACCACTTCGGTAGCCGCCAGCGCTTTGACGGAATCGGCGACGGTCCGGGCGGTCAGTGCAGTCAGTGTCGCGACGATGTCGGCCAGAGACAAGGATTCGTAGCCCCGCAGTGCGGCGAGTAGGTAGTCCCGATGGAACAATTCCTTGCCTGTGCTCTTGGGAGCGGGCTGCGCGTAATACGGTTCGCTCAGTAGTTGTGCGAGCAGATCGACGTTCGGTGTGCCGGCTGCGCCCAGAGCACCTCCGAGATCGAACCACTGCTCCCCCGCGGTGAATTCGCTTACCGCAGCGTCGATCAACGCATTTGCGGGGCCGGTGTCGAAGGCAATCGGTACTGCGGCACCATCTGCCGTCGATGTCGGAGCGCCTCCCGGAGCAGTGACGTTCGCGATGCCACCGAGATTGAGCGCGACGGAACCCGAAGTTCTTCCGTTGAGCCACAATACGTCGAATGCGCTGACCAGTGGTGCACCCTGACCACCCGTCGCCACGTCGCGAGAGCGCAGGTCCGACACGACCGTGCATCCGGTCTTCTCGGCTATCCAGGCCGGCTGCCCGAGCTGAAGAGTGCCCTTTACTTGCGCTCCTTCGACCCAGTGGAACATCGTCTGACCATGTGAGGAGATCAATTCCGCACTGCCACCGCACAGTTCCTCGTTCGCCCGCGCAGCCACGGCCGCAAATGCCTGTCCGATCTCGGTGTCGAGTTGGCAGATCTGACCGACAGTGGTGGACGCCGGCGGTACCGCAGCCGCCACCGCAGCCCGCAACTCACCGGAATACGGTTCGCTGACCATGCCCAGTGGGGTGAGCACAAGAGTGTCCCCGTCGATCCGGATGTCTGCTGCGGCAGCATCGATAGCGTCGTACGAAGTACCGGACATCAGACCGATGACTCTCATGAAATATCCCTTACTCGCATCGTTTCGGCATTCGGAAGAACTGCGGTCAGTCGACGAGTGCCCGCTTGTGGGCATTCCCTCGCAAGGTACTCAAGGCGATCGCGCTGACGGCGCACGTTGCCATCACGAAGTAGGCCGGAATATCGAGATTGGAAGTTTCCTTGATCAGCCACGTGATGATCAAACCGGCGCAGCCCGAAAAGACCGCGTTGGACAGGGAGTATGCGAGTCCCAATCCGGTGTACCGAACCGAGGTGGGGAACATCTCGGAGAGCATGGCGGGTCCGGGTCCGGCAACAAGTCCCACTGCGGCGCCGGCGGCAAACACTGCAAATCCCTTGGCTGTCAAAGACGTCTGCTCGTTCTGCAGGACGTTGAGCAGCGGCAGAGCCGAGACCAGAATTATCACGGTGCCGGTGAGCATGACCGCGCGTCGTCCGATGCGATCGCTGAGTCCACCCGCGATCGGAATGGTCACCGCGAAGCCCGCATTGGCGAGCACGGAAGCAACAAGTGCCTGATGAAAAGTCGCGTTGAGCGAACTCTGAAGATAAGTCGGCATCACGACGAGGAACGTGTAACCGGCAGCAGACCACCCCATCAACCGCCCGATTCCGAGCAGAATCGCCCTGGCCGTCTCTCCGACAGTCGGCTGCACTACCGGCGCCGGCGCATCAGCTGTCGGTTCGGACTGGACTGATCGAGCACGCTCGAACGACGGCGTTTCTTCGAGCCGGAGCCTGAGCCACAGGGCAACCAGCCCCATCGGCAGTGCAAGGAGGAACGGGATACGCCAGCCCCAGTCACCGAGCTGTGACGGGTCGAGGACAGTGGCGAGGAGTGCTGCGATACCCGCACCGGCGAGCAGTCCGAGTGCGACGGTGAACGACTGCCACGAGCCGTACAGCCCACGTCGTCCGGGCGGAGCGAACTCGGTCATCACCGACACCGCACCGCCGAACTCACCACCGGCCGACAATCCCTGCAGAATTCGAAGGACCGTCAAGAGAAGCGGTGCCAGAATTCCGACGCTCTCGTAGGTGGGGAGCACACCGATCAGGGTCGTCGCAGCCGACATCAGCAGAAGAACGATCACCAGGGTGGGACGTCGGCCGATGCGGTCACCGAGTCGACCGAACAGCGCGGCCCCCACTGGGCGGAAGAAAAACGCCAACGCAAACGACGCATACGTCTTGATCAGGCTTTCGAGGTCGCCGGAACCGTCGGCGCTGAAGAAGTTCGACGCGATGATTGTCGCGAAGAACCCGTACACACCGAACTCGTACCACTCGATGAAATTTCCGACGGAGCCGGCGACGAGCGCCCTGCGCCGTTTGAGCTGCGCACCATCGTTCCGTGTCTGCACTGTGATGCCCATGCCGTCCTCCGTTGACGAAACCCGAATATGCAACAAAGTTTCATCTGAACGGAGTAGGAATGTCAAGAAGTTTCACGATTGGATTTTTACTACGCCCCGAAGCCTTATGCTCCCGCGAACGTGAATGCCTCCGCCCGTTCGAACTGGTCAGTGGAGTCACCGGAATAGACGGTGCTCTCGTTCGGTCCGAGTCCGAGCCTTCGGACGGGTGTCCCTTCCGCGAGATCCATCGACGCCACGTCCACCCAGAAGGTATTGGGCGTCATCGCCGACTCGAAGAAATAGAGCGTGCGTTTGTGATCGACGACGGTGCGCCAACGGGTCGATGAAATGTTGGGCTCATCGGGAGTCGAAATACCCAGGGGCACCGACACATTCCGAATAACACTGAAGGTGGATGCCAACGCCGCCCGCGGATCGTCCGTCTGCGGTATCGCATCGACATAGAACGACGCCCGAGCGAATCTGTCAGCGGCACGGTTTGTTCCGGGCAGCATGACGGTCCCGTTGATCTGCTTCCAGTACTCGTTGACGGCGAGTTGCTGATCGAAGATCGGCGAATTGGTCATCACCTGGTACTCACGGCTGTGATGAATCGTCGGGCGTCCACCGACGTACTCGATGATCGCGCTGTCTCCCCCGGCGTCCGAGAGCGACATGTGCAGCGTTGCGAGGCGGTCTTCGCCGGGAACGGCAGCGGTCACTACCGTGAACGGTTCCGACGCGAGTACTTCGACCGCTTCCTGAACTGTCGCAAAGCGATCCAGGACGTATTGCGCCCACGCCGCGATCGACAATCCCGGGGTCGAACCGTCATACGTCGGGTACTCGGACTCGACCAACCACAAGAGATTGGCAGACAGCCCAGCCTCGTTGACCCCGTCGGTCGTGCACATGTCGTAGGCCGTCGCGACAACACTTCCGTATTTCGACGTCCACTGTATCGAGTTCGGACCTGCACAGCCCTCTCTGGTCATGCCGCGCGGGAATGCCCAGAGGTTTGTTCCGAGGTCGACCTTCCAATCCATCGATCGAGCAGTGATCACAGTGTCGTTGGGCCCCAAGTAGACCAAGCGTGTACACATCGAAAGCTATCCCTTCGTTACGGCGTGACGATATTGAAACTGGGATCGAAGGTATCGAGCAACCCTCCCAGCGTCTCGAGCGCTGATTCGTCTCCGTCGAGCGAAATCTGCCCGGCCTTGGCCAGTTCGGCGGCCGCGCCCGGTTGAAGAAGCGCTCCCACGAGCGCCGCCTTCGGGCCCGAGACCGTCAGTTGTGTGTTCGGTGACGCACCCTTACGTGCATTGAGGACACCGCGCTTGACCCACGCAGTCCATGCCTCGTCGCCGCGATCGGTGAACACGAAATCGATCCGCAGTTCCGCGTCGGTGGCCTTGCCGCCGATGAGATGTATTGCAACGAAGTCGAAGAGGATGTCGATGGGCATCGCGAGGACACTGTCCTGACTTGCCGTGACGTACGGGGCAGGCTGGGCGCCCTCGCGTAGTTCCAATGCGGCCGAGAGATAGATCCCACGCCACTGCGGCCCTTCGGCTTGATAGCCCATCTGCTCGTAGACGTCGGCTTGCAGGTTCCTCGCTTCGGCGTTCTCCGGTTGCGCGAACACCAACTTGTGCAGGATCTCTGCCGCCCATCGGTAGTCCGCGGCGTCGAATGCCCGCTTACCCTCGTCCAGGATCTTCTGCGCGCCAAGGAGATCGACGAACCTCTTCGCCGATTCGACCGGCGGATGAGGATGAAGCGACACCGGATCGCCGTCCCACATTCCCAGTTCCTTGGTGTACACGGCGCGAACGTCGTGGTGCAGAGTGCCGTGATATCCGCGGTTGTACCACTTGCGCCCGAGTTCGTCCGGTAGTTCGATCACCTCGGCAGCTTCGAGCGGCGTGTACCCCTTGTTCGCGAGACGGAGTGCCTGGTCGTGAATGTACTTGTAAGTGTCCCTTTGCGATTCGATGAACGGCACCAGGTTCTCGTTACCCCACACCGGCCACGTGTGCGGTCCGTAGTGAACAGCCGCGTCGTCTCCCCACCGCTCGAGAGTCTCGTCCAGATACCGCGCGAAGTTCCGAGCGTCGCGAGTGCGCGCACCTCTTAAGGTCTGGATGTTGTGGAGCGAATGATTGGCATTCTCCGCACAGGTCAGCGCGGCGAGTTCGGGGATCCAGATGTGCATTTCCTCCGGGGCCTCGGTATCCGGCGCGTAGAGGAACTCGAATTCCAGACCGGCTATCTCACGCTTCGTTCCGGTCTCCGTGATGCTGTCAGTGGGGGAAATATACGAGACAAGTGGACCTTTCGTGCTGATCGTGCCGATGCCGCAGGTAACCATCCCTTTGGCATCGAGATCGAGCAATCCACCGAAGGCGTAGAAGGACCGTCTCGCCATGGCATTTCCGGCGACGACGTTTTCCCCGATCGCGAACTTGTCGAACGACGCGATCGTGCCCGGTGCGATGATCGGAACTCGCCCGGACGTCACGTCGTCCAGATCGACGATCCCTTTGACTCCGCCGTAGTGGTCGATGTGGGTGTGCGTGTAGATGATCGCCGAAACTGGCTTGTCGCTGACGTGCTCACGAATCATCTTCATACCCTGGCGCGCCGATTCGACCCCCGCCATACAGTCGATGACGATCAGTCCCTCGCCACCTTCGACAACCGTCAAATTTGCCAGGTCGTTGTTCCGTACCTGGTAAAGGCGATCCGTCACCTGATACAGACCACCTCGGCGCATCAGTTGTCCTTGACGCCACAGGCTCGGATTGACTGTCTCCGGCGCGGCAACATCGTCACCGAGGTATGCCATCGCATCAGGATCGAAGACCGTATGCCCGTCATCGGCGACAACCTTGCCCGGCAACGGAGCGATCAACCCTCGATCCGCGTCGGCAAAATCCTGCCGGTCGTCCATGGCATACCGTGCGACTGCCTCGCGATTCGCCGTGACTGTGGCCGGTGTTGCGTCCTTCGGTGTCTGGCACATGGCACTCCCCGCTCGGATACGACGATCTGATACCCCATCATCTGTATCGGTTGGGCACGCGCTTGGAATCACCCGCGCAGGGTGAAGCGCCCACGAACACGCGAGGTGATCAGCCGGGGAGTTCCTCGGAATTCCGAGATGCGAGTGCAATCACCAGGACCGCGATCCCACATCCGGCAACCAGGATCCATCCCGACCTCGATGCCTGCGCGACATCCACCGATGCACTGCCGCCGATGATGCCACCGGCCAGCGCAACACCGAGAGCAGCACCGAATTGGCGTGCACTGGAGGTTATTCCACCAGCAAGCCCCGCCTGCGATCTCGGCAACCCGTTGACGGCGGTGTTGGTGATCGGGGCATTCGAGAACCCGAATCCGATACCGAGGAACAGGTAAGCGGCCAAGAGCATCGGAATCGCCGTGTTGTTGTCGAGCGAGACCAGGCACAGTCCACCGAGCGTCGTGAAACTACCGGCGATCAGCAGCGGTCGCCGCGGGCCGAAGCGTCCGACGAGTATTCCGGACAACGGCGCGCAGACCGTTGCCGCAACGGCCATCGGGAGGGTGATCGCGCCGGCCAGGGCCGGACTCATACCGCGGGAGTGCTGCAAGTAGAACGTGCCGAGCAGTAGCGTCGCGTTCAACGCCACGAACACCACGACAGCGCCGATCACAGCCGACGAGAACGTTCTGCGGCGAAAGAGTGCCAGATCCATCAGTGGCTCGCGCTTGCGTGATTCGACGCGGATGAATGCGGCCAACGCTGCAGCAACAACGACATATCCTGCCGTCGCCGCGGCAGAGAACCATCCGATTCGCGGACCCTCGATCAGAAGGGCGACCG
This sequence comes from Rhodococcus sp. SB1D, assembly GCF_048573875.1. NCBI lineage: Bacteria > Bacillati > Actinomycetota > Actinomycetes > Mycobacteriales > Nocardiaceae > Rhodococcus > Rhodococcus sp. SB1D. Next base: position 3,763 of record NZ_JBMAIQ010000009.1, on the reverse strand, counting down.
CCCCGCCGACAAGAATCACCAGTAGCAACTGACCGGGAAGATCGAGTCGTCGCGACTGCTGCGCTCGGGACTCCGGAACAAACACAGCAGTCAAGACGAGCACGGCCAAGATCACCGGCACGTTGATCCAGAAAACCGATCGCCAGCCGAAACTTTCGATGAGCACGCCGCCGACGATCGGCCCTGCCGCCATACTCAGGCCGAAGACCGCGGCCCACACCCCGATTGCCTTGGCCCGCTCCTTCGGGTCGGTCATCACGTTGACGACGATCGCCAAGGCAACCGGACTGAGCATCGACCCGCCGACGCCTTGGACGATCCGCGCCGCGATCAACATCTCGACGGACGGAGCGAGCGCGCAGGCAATCGACGCCACCCCGAAGACGACGAGCCCGATCTGAAAGACTCGTCTCCTGCCGAAACGATCGGCCACTGCTCCGGACGAGATCAGCAAGCTCGCCAGGACGAGTGTGTATGCGTTGACGACCCATTCCAGACCACGGGTTCCGACGCGAAATCCCTCACCGATCGTCGGCAGGGCCACGTTGACGATGGTGGTGTCCAACCCGACGACGAACAGGCTCGTGCAGCAGATCGCCAGGATGCCCCATCGCCGCCCTGCATCGAGTCCGATCACTTGCGGTTCGATCCCGCTCGAAGGTTTCATGGTCGGACTCCATCTCTCGAAGTGCTCTGCCGTACTCGACTGTCGAAGGATCGTTGCTCTCCAGCGTCCGAAGCCGGTAGAAATTTTGCGGAAACTGCAAAGATGGACAGCATGGATGCTGAATTCGAGCAGTTGATCACCGATATCGGACCGAGACTGCGCACGCTCCGACGCGATCGCGGATTGACCCTCGAGGGCCTGTCCGAAGCCACCGGCGTCTCCGTCAGCGCACTCTCACGCCTCGAATCGGGGAAGCGTCGTCCCACCCTCGATCTGCTGTTGCCGCTTGCCCGAGCGCACCGGGTCGCGCTGGACCAACTCGTCGGCGCCCCCGCTACGGGCGATCCTCGGGTTCACCTCACCCCGAGCCGACGCAAGAACGGCAGTGCCGTCGTTCCGTTGACGCGCTATCCCGGCCGCGTGCAGGTCTTCAAGCAGGTGATCGGTCCGCGTCCACCGAAGCTCGTCACCCACGCCGGCTACGAATGGCTCTACGTCCTCGCCGGGGATCTGCGTCTCATCCTGGGGGCGAACGAGGTTCTCCTACACCCCGGGGAAGTCGCGGAGTTCGACACTGCCGAGCCCCACTGGTTCGGGCCTGCCGATGAACAGGTGGTGGAAATCTTGCATCTTTTCGGCCCGCAAGGCGAGAAGGCACACGTGCGCACGAAGGCAAAAACTACTACTGCACAAGACCTGGTTCCCGAAAGTTAGTTCACTGCATGCGTTTTCAATCGGTTCGACAGTGTGTGAGCGTGCTCGAGGAGCAGCGTTCCCAACTCGGCATGACGCGCGGGCCGGAAGCGAGTTTCCACTCCGGTCAGGCTCAACGCCCAGGCCGGGCGACCGTTGCGGTCGAACACCGCGGCACCCATCCCCCAGCTTCCCTCGACGATGAGGGCTGGATTGACCGCGTACCCGGTGACACGCGTCGACTCGATTCGCTCTCGAATCGATGTCTCACTGTGGATCTCACCCCATTCCGAATCCAGATTCACCCGGGCGAAATAGTCGTCGACGTCCCGCGCCGGTAGGTGGCTCAAGATGGCAAGGCCGGCCGACGCGACTCCCAACGGGAAACGCTTCCCCTCGTGCAGCACGTGAGATCGCAGCGGAAAACTGCCTTCCTGACTCAGGATGCAGACAGTCTCGTCACCTCGACGTGCCGACAGGAATGCGCTCTCCCCCGTGACCCGGGCAAGTTCGTCGACGACGTCGCGAGCGCGGTCGGTGATGTCGTACCGATTTCCGGCCGCCGCCCCCAAGAGGTACAACTCCGGACCGAGCGACCACCGACCGGTTCGTGCGTCACGGTCGACCAGCCCTTCGGCAGCCAAGGACGTGAGCAGTCGGTGCGCGGTGGGCCGAGCGAGGCCGGTGAGCTTGCCCAACTCCGTGGTGGAAGCGCCCGTTGGTTCGGACGCGCCGAGGGCTCGTAGAAGTGCCGCCACCCGCGCGACCATGGCCGGCGATTGCTCGTGAGTTGGCATGCCTTTATCCTAGCGTCCATTCAGTGAACGAATTTTCTTCAGACGATCAGTAGTCGATCAGTTCTCGGTTGATGTTCGATATTCCTTGAACCTGTGAACTGGAGATAGTTCACTGGATATCAAAGTGAGTGAGTGTCTACTCAATGAACGCCTGGCAGGGAGAGAACATGACAGCAAAGGTGTACGAGTCCGCAGCAGACGCGGTCGCCGACATCGTCGACGGCGCAACGCTGGCAGTCGGCGGATTCGGTTTGTGCGGCATCCCCGACGTGTTGATCGACGCGATCGCAGCTACGAGTGCAACCGACCTCGAGGTGTTCTCCAACAACTGCGGCGTCGACGATCACGGCCTCGGAATCTTGCTGAGCGCGGGACGTATCCGACGGGTGACCGCGTCGTACGTCGGTGAGAACAAGGAGTTCGCCCGGCAGTACCTGGCCGGCGAACTCGAAGTGGAACTGACGCCGCAGGGAACGCTCGCTGAGCGTCTGCGCGCCGGCGGAACCGGAATCCCGGCATTCTTCACACCGGCCGGAGTGGGTAGCCCCATCTCCGACGGCGGAATGCCATGGCGCTACGACGCCGACGGCTCGATCGCTATTGCATCGCCTCCGAAGGAGACTCGCGTCTTCGGAACCAAGCGTTACGTGATGGAAGAGGCGATCAACGCCGACTACGCACTCGTGCACGCTGTTCTCGGAGACACCGACGGCAACCTCGTGTTCGACAAGACCGCGATGAACTTCAACCCGCTCGCCGCGATGGCGGGACGGGTCACCATCGCGCAGGTGGAACGTCTGGTCGAGCCCGGTGAAATCGACCCGGCATCGGTGCACCTGCCCGGAGTCTTCGTGCAGAGAATTGTGCACACCGGCCCTCAGAACAAGCGAATCGAAAAGCGAACCGTCAGCGCTTCGGAAGGAACCCCACGATGACCGCACCAGTGACAGTGACGGGTTGGACGCGCCAGCAGATGGCAGCGCGGGCGGCTGCAGAGATGATCGACGGGGAGTACGTCAATCTCGGAATCGGCCTTCCCACACTGATTCCCGGATACCTGGGCTCGGACGTTCGTGTGGTCCTGCACTCGGAGAACGGAATTCTCGGCACCGGACCGTATCCCACCGAGGACAACGTCGATCCTGACCTCATCAACGCCGGCAAAGAGACCGTGACCGTCAACCCCGGTGCAGCATATTTTGATTCGGCCCTCTCGTTCGGGATGATCCGCGGCGGCCACATCGACACCGCAGTCCTCGGCGGTATGCAGGTGTCGAAGACGGGTGACCTCGCAAACTGGATGGTCCCCGGCAAGATGGTCAAGGGCATGGGCGGCGCAATGGACCTCGTCCACGGTGCCCGGCGTGTCATCGTCGTCATGGAGCACAACGACCGCGACGGCAACCCCAAGATCGTCGACGCGTGCACCCTGCCCCTGACCGGCCAGGGCGTGGTGAATCGGATCATCACCAACCTCGCCGTCATCGACGTGAGCGACGAAGGCCCACTCGTCCTGCGTGAACTCGCCCCCGATGTCAGCGTCGAAGACGTAGTCGCCGCAACCGGCACCGAACTGAAAGTTGAACTGGCATGACCGACACGACAA